>DLGQ01000027.1:0-19199 GCA_002482775.1 Flavobacteriales bacterium UBA7690
CATCACACCCAACGCGGCTTGCACAGATTGCGCGGGCGTAGTGAACGGAACTGCTTCTGTTGATGCTTGCGGAACTTGCGCGGGTGGAACAACTGGCACTACACCCAACGCGGCTTGCACGGATTGCGCAGGCGTGGTCAACGGCACAGCTTCTGTTGATGCCTGCGGAACATGCGCGGGCGGAACGACCGGCATTACACCAAACGCGGCCTGCACAGATTGCGCAGGCGTGATCAACGGAACAGCCTCTGTTGATGCGTGCGGAACCTGCGCGGGCGGAACGACCGGCATCGCACCCAACGCAGCTTGCAGCGATTGCGCAGGCGTGGTGAACGGAACGGCTTCACTTGACGCTTGCGGAACTTGCGCGGGCGGAACGACCGGCATTACACCAAACGCGGCTTGCACCGACTGCGCGGGCGTAGTGAACGGAACTGCTTCTGTTGATGCTTGCGGAACTTGCGCGGGTGGAACAACTGGCACTACACCCAACGCGGCTTGCACGGATTGCGCAGGCGTGGTGAACGGAACTGCTTCTGTTGATGCTTGCGGAACTTGCGCGGGTGGAACAACCGGCATCACACCCAACGCGGGTTGTCTGGATTGCGCAGGTATTCCGAACGGCCCGAACGTACCCGGCAGTGCTTGCAACGACAACTTGCCGAACACGGTGAACGAAACATGGACCAATGACTGCCAGTGTATCGGCACCGTTGTCACCTGTTCCAGTGAAGCGGGACCAGACCAAGTGCTCTGCGATGGGATCACCACCCTTGCAGCGGTGGGCACTGGGTCCTGGAGCGGACCAAGTGCGATCAGCTTCGCCAACGCCGCATCGCCGAACACGACCATCGGGATCTCGGCACCTGGAACGTATGAACTGATGTGGACCATAAGTGTTCCCGGCTGCACCGCTACCGATGTGGTGTCCATCACCTTGAACCCAACGAACAACGCAGCATTCCAGTACCCTGCATCGGGGTATTGTGATGACCACGCTACTGTTCTCCCTACGACCGCAACTCCTGGCGGGACGTTCAGTTCCACTTCAGGCCTATCGATAGATCCAACGACGGGTGCCATCGATCCACGTGAAAGCACACCGGGCACGTACGGCATCACGCACACCATCGCAGGATCATGTCCATCAACGGCGAATGCTACGGTGACCATCCATGCAACGCCTGATGCGAGTTGGACACCACCCACAGCACTTTGCTCCAGCGATGCTCTGCTGGACCTGAACGCACTGATCAATGGCGACACTGGAGGGAACTGGAGCGGATCCGGCGTGAGCGGATCGTTATTCAACCCCGCGACACAACAAGGTGAAGTGCTCATCACACGCTCCATCGCGTGGGGCGATTGTATCCATACTTCCGCCGGCAGCATCATGGTGAATGTCACGCCCGTTGCCAATGCCGGGCCCGACCTGGCCGTGTGCGGATACGAGAAAAGTTTAGCAGCGGTGCTCACCTCGGGTAGTGGGGTGTGGAACATCCCGGCAGCTTTGAGCGCGGCAGTTCCAACATCGCCGAACGCTGTCGTGAGCGGAACCTCCGCAGGAACGTACGCACTCATCTGGACCGTGACAGCGGCGGGTTGCACTTCATCGGACACCATGCAACTGGTCATGCACGACCCCGCTGATGCTCTGGAAGTCTGGGCCGGAGCCGATCAATTGTTGGAGGTAGTGGCCAATGCCGACCTTACAGCACAGCACACGCCTGGTGCCAATATCCAATGGCAGCTCGTTTCGGGATCCGGCCGGATCGAAGCACCCCTTGCATACAGCACACCGGTACATGGCCTTGCGCTGGGAACGAACACGTTCATCGCTACGGTCTCGCTCGGGCAATGCACAGGTGCAACGGATACCGTGAACATCGTTGTGGAGGATCTCTTCATCCCACAAGGCTTCTCGCCGAACGGTGATGGGGACAACGACCGCTTCGAGGTGACCGGCATGATGGCATACCCAGGAAGCAACTTCTCCGTCTTCAACCGGTGGGGACAGAAGGTGTACGAGAATGATTCGTATGCCAATGAATGGGATGGTTCCTCGCGAACAGGCCAGCCACTGCCCAACGACACCTACTTCTATGTGCTGAACCTAACAGGAGACCGAGCGTACAACGGTTTCGTCGTGATCAAACGATGAGGAGCACACGCCATATCCTGGCCCTCACGGGTTTGCTCATCGGGTCGTGTCTCTACGGACAACACACTCCGCTTACCAGCCAATACCTGTTCAACGGGTTGGTGATCAACCCTGCCTATGCGGGTAGCCGCGATGCGTTGGCGGCCAACCTCACCTACCGCCACCAATGGGTAGGCTTCGAAGGCGCGCCGGTAACACAGATGCTCAGCGTACACGCCCCGATCGGCCGAAGGAAACTCGGGCTGGGTTTGCTCGTATACAACGACCGCATCGGCGTAAGCCAGGAAACAGGACTGTTCAGCAACTATGCCTACCGCATACGATTCCGCAAGGGAAAGCTCGCTTTCGGCCTGGGCGCAGGATTCACCATGCTCCGCAGCCAATGGAGTTCCGTGGCGTTGCAACAGACCAACGATCTATCCTTCGCTACGGATACGCGTAGTGCCTTCCGCCCGAACTTCAGCACGGGTGCGTTCTACCACCACAAGAAATGGTTCGCCGGTGTCTCCATGCCCTTCCTCATCCTGCACCGGTACACATCGGGAAACGAAGGGTGGACCCTTACGGAAAGCAAGGCCGACCTGCAGCCCATGGCGACCGGTGGCTATGTATTCGAACTCACACCGGAGCTCAAACTGAAACCATCCACGTTGATCCGTTACCGCACATCCAGTGGCGTGCAGGCCGACCTGAGCACCAACCTGATCCTGAAGGACAGGATCTGGATCGGCGCTTCGTACCGCACGGGCGACGCCTTCGTGGCTTCGTTGGAAGTGCTGCCCACCGCACAGTGGCGGCTCGGGTATGCTTACGATCTCGGCCTCTCACGCCTGGCATCCTACCACCAAGGGTCGCACGGCATCATGGTACAGTATGAATTCGGTTACCGCATCCGGGTGAAAGACCCCCGCTATTTCTAATGATCCGCTCTACGATCATAACCCTCCTGCTCTCGCTGCCCCAGCTCACTGTGGGGCAGAACATCGTTGAAGTCACCCCTGTTGAACTGGGCGCGGTGACCGAAGACTATGCTCCGGTGCTGCTCGACTCCGGCATGGTGATCTGCTCCATCCGCGAGACCAGTTCCACCATCGCCTTCAAAGATGCCGAGACCGGCAAACCGCTGGCCGATCTCTACTGGGTCCCACTGGATCAGGGACGACCCGGGTTGCCCGTACTCCTGAGCCAGAACCTCACAACCCCGGTGAACGAGGGTCCCGCTTCCTTCAGCAAGGATGGACGCACCATCTACTTCACACGCAACCAGGTGTTGCCGAAGAAACTCTCCAACCTGCGCGCCTCCAATTCCCAATTGGGTCTTTTCCATTCACGCTTAGAGAACGGTACGTGGTCCATCCCCCAGCCTTTCCAGCACAACTCGCCGAAGTACTCCACCATGCACCCGGCACTTTCCGCCGATGGCCGCACCTTGATCTTCGCCAGCGACATGGAAGGGGGCTTCGGTGGTGTGGACCTGTACCGCAGTGAACTGACCGCCGATGCTTGGAGCGCACCCGTCAACCTGGGCGCCACGATCAATGGAGCGGGCAATGAGGCATTCCCTTCCTTCGGTCCGGATGGAACGTTGTACTTCTCCAGCGACCGCACCGGTGGAGCCGGAAAACTCGACACCTACAGCACGCGCCAGGATGCATCGGGATGGACCACACCCGAAGCATTGCCCGAGCCGTTCAACTCTCCTGGCAGGGATCTCGGGATCACCTTCGCTGCCGATGGACGCAGTGGATACTTCAGCACGGACCGCACAGGGACCGACCGCATCTTCGCGTTCAAGAACACGGTACCCAAGTTCCGCGACTGCAGTCCCCAACAATTGAACAACTACTGCTACTCGTTCAAAGCGAAACCACACGCCGCTACGAGTTCGCTACCCCTTGATCATGTTTGGGACCTGGGCGATGGCACACGCATCTCCAACTTGAAGGCGGATCATTGTTACAAGGACCCTGGAACCTTCACGGTGCGTTCCCTGCTCGTGGACCGCAAGACCGGATCCGTTTTCCACTCCCTGCGCGAGCACGACCTGGTGGTGGAAGATGTGCGCCAAGCATGGATCTCTTCGCCCGATACCGTGCGCACAGGCCGATCCATGGCATTGGACGCCAGGAGCAGCCACTTGCCGGAATTCGCTGCGGGCGAGTTCCACTGGGAAATGGGCGATGGCACACGCTTCACCGGTGAAAAGGTGCTGCATGCGTTCAAAGCACCGGGGGTGTACGAGGTGAAACTCGATATCCTCTCGCTACCCGATGCCAACGGCGTGATCAGCAATAAATGCAATACCCGGAACGTGATCGTGATCGACCGTTTCCGCGACCACGAGGACGTGACGGTGGTAGCCGTCTACCAAGATGCGTTGGGCAAGACACACAGTTTCGAATTCCAGGAACTGCCCTTCGACCAGCTGGGTATGAGCACGGATGAAATGGCCGATGCGGCCTTTGCCGTGGAACTCTTCGCCTCCAAGGAACGCGTAAGCCTGGATGACCCTAAGTTCACCGAGATCAAGAAGCACTACCGCGTGGTGGAACGCTTCGATCCGGAACGTGGCGTGTACACCTATTCCGTGGGTGAAACGAAGAACATGGAAGAGCTCTACGAGGTGTTCAAGAAAGTGAAGGAACTGCAGTTCATGGATGCCGAAGTGCATATGCTGCAGATCGAGAAGCTGATGGACCTGAGCAAACTCGACTTCGCCTCGGTAGAGGAGCTTAACCACGCCAAGTTGCGCACCAACGCCATCCACTTCGCTTTCAAGAGCGCGGAAATGGGAGAAGGTTCGGAACCCGTGCTGGAGCAGATCCTCGGCTTGTTGCGCCAGCATCCCGAAGTTCAACTCGTGATCGAAGCACATACCGACGACATCGGCAGTCGCGATTACAACATCGACCTTTCGCAGCAACGCGCACAGAGCGTACAGGCCTATCTCCTACAGAACGGTATCACCCCGGAACGCTTGATCCCGGTGGGCCATGGCAAGAACCAACCCATCGCCAGCAACAAGACCGAGGACGGCCGCAGCCAGAACCGTCGCGTGGAATTCCGCATGACGGTGAAGGGGGAGCAGCAAGCGTTCGAGAAAACACGGTGACCGATCATCCGCGCTGAGCTTCCTTGAACAGTTCGTGCTGAGGTAGCTGAACTTACCGGCGTTGCGGTACATTCGTCTCCATGCGATCGTTGCATTGGACCGGTGTGCTCCTCGCCGTTGTTCTTTCCTCCTTTTCCTCCTTTGCCCAGACCGGTGCCTCGTTCATCCAGAACCGTGGCCAATGGCCTGCGGCGGTGACCCACCGGGCCGAGTTGGCCGGTGCTACGGTGTGGTTGGAGAAAGGCGCCATCCTCGTGGATCGCTACGACGGTGCCGCTGTGGATGCCTTGATCCACGCCCACGTTCACCCCTACCAAGGGTTCCCCGAAAAGAACATCCGGCACCATGCCCTACGCCTGCGCTTTGCCGGCGCGAATGATGCCCCCATTGTGGAGTCCATCGGGGTGCGACCCGGGGCGTTCAACTTCATACTGGGTAACGATCCCGCCCAATGGGGCCGAAATTGTCACGCCTTTTCAGCGGTCCTGCAAAAGGATCTCTACCCGGGTATCGACCTACGCACGCGCGCCGGAGCCAACGGGGTGAAGTACGACTTGATCCTTGGCCAAGGAGCTGATCCATCGGCGATCCTCTTCTCCTACGAAGGGGCCGACGCCATCTCGTTCGATCCCGACCGCATCGTCATCCGCACTTCACTAGGAGAGATCTCGGAGAGCATCCCCCTCGCCTACCAGGAAGTGGACGGCCAACGGCGCATTGTTGAATGCCATTATCGCAAAGTCGGTGAACGGATAGGTTTCGCGGTGGGCGCATATGATCCTACACTACCACTGACCGTCGACCCTACGCTGGTGTTCAGCACCTACTCCGGTTCCTTCGCCAACAACTTCGGATACACCGCATCGTTCGATCGTGATGGATTCCTCTACAGTGGTAGTTCGGCGTTCGGCCAAGGATATCCCTTAACCACCGGTGCGTACCAGACCACACATGCCGGTGGCGATGGATCGGGTTCCGGCATCGACATGGCGCTGACCAAGTACGACACCACGGGAACATTCCTTGTCTGGAGCACCTTCCTGGGCGGAAGCAGTGATGAGCTACCGCATAGTCTGGTGGTGAACGCCAACGATGAGCTCTTCGTCTACGGCACCACCAGTTCGCCCGACTTCCCCACGAGCACCAACGCTTTCGACATCAGCTTCAATGGTGGACCGGCACTGGACCTCACCAACGGACTTGGCTCCAACTTCCCGAACGGCACGGACATCGTGGTGGCACGCTTGAGTGCAGATGGTGATGAGCTGCTGGCTTCGACCTACTTCGGCGGAAGTGGTAATGATGGATTGAACACCGCGCCAGGCCTCAAATTCAACTATGCCGACGAGATCCGCGGGGAGGTGTTGATCGACCTGAACGACAACGTCTACATCGCCAGCAGCACAGCGAGCACGGACCTTCCCATGAGCGCATTGGCCGCACAAGCAACCTACGGTGGCGGTGTACAGGACGGTGTGTTGTTGAAGATGGATGCCTCGCTCACCACCTTGATCTGGAGCACGTACTTCGGCGGATCACAGGCCGACGCGATCTACAACATCGAGATCGATGATAGTGGTGGCATCTACATCGCAGGAGGCACACGCAGCACCGACCTACCGGTGACCGCCAACGCACTGCACACTACGTTCCAAGGAGGCCTTGCGGATGGTTTCGTGGCGGAAATCAGTGATGATGGCACCACCATCGCCGCATGCACCTACTTCGGTAGTGCCGCCTACGACCAATGCTATTTCGCTGATCTCGATCAAGCCGGCGACATCTATGTCTTCGGGCAAACCCAAGCGCCCGCCGGCGATCTGATCCTGAACGCGCCATACAACGTGCCGAATGCGGGACAGTTCATCACCAAAGTGGATCCCGCGTTGACCACCATCTTGACCAGCACACGCTTTGGAGAAGGCGATGGCCAGCCCGACATTTCGCCAACGGCTTTCCTCGTGGACTACTGCAACAAGGTTTACGTGAGCGGTTGGGGGGGGAATACGGGCGGAGCACTCAGCACCACGGGTTTGGACGTGACTTCGGATGCGTATCAAGGCACCACCACCGGCGGCGACTTCTACCTCGCCGTGTTCGACCTGGACTTCACCGACCTGTTCTACGCCACCTTCTTCGGCGGCAACACCAGCAACGAACACGTGGACGGTGGCACCAGTCGCTTCGACCGACGGGGGCGCATCTACCAAAGTGTTTGCGCGGGCTGCCAAGGCAATTCAGACTTCCCCATCCTGCCGAACCCCGGTGCTGTTAGCGCAACCAACAACAGCGGCCTCTGCAACAACGCCGTGTTCAAATTCGATATGGACTTCCCCATCGTGGTGGCCGATTTCAACAGCACCGTGAATTGCCTCCCCGACCCTGTTCAGTTCACCAACATCAGCTACGGCGCAACATCATACCAGTGGTCCTTCGGCGACAACGCAACCAGCACAGCCACCTCTCCCAGCCACGCCTACGCAGCTCCCGGCGTGTACACCGTACGCCTCGTGGCCAGCAACCCGGTGACCTGCAACCAGAGCGATACCACCTACCGGCAGGTGGTCGTGCTCGGGATCGGATCGTACGCACTTCCGGACACGAGCGTATGCCTCGGTGCCAGCGCGCAGATCGGTCTTCTGCCCATTGCAGCACCGAGCATCACCTACCAATGGGCACCACCACAAGGGCTGAGCAACACACAAGTGCCCAATCCGATCGCTACGCCGACCGCGAGCACCACATACACGCTCACCATCAGCAACGGCGTATGTAACACGACAGCACAACAGGATGTCGCCGTGAATTCCGCAGCCATTGATGCCGGCGCGGACCAAACGGCTTGTGGACCCAACGCCACCGCGCAGCTCGTAGCAACGGGTTTCGGCGCGATCACCAACTTCCAATGGTCCACCACACATGCCTTCACGGATGTGTTGAACACCACGCCGCAGGATAGCACGGCGACCGTAGCGGTGCCGGATGATGCGTGGTTCTACGTGCGGCAGACGGATAATGCCTGCATCGCCTTGGACAGCGTGTTCGTGGATGTCTCGCTTGGCAGGATCGCACTGGATCCGGTGGAGGCCATTTGCACGGGGGATACCGGAGCGATCAACCTGAACGGTGTTGAACCCGGATCCACGATCGTTTGGTCTCCGGAAGAATTCATCCGCGAAGGACAAGGCACCAGCCAGATCTGGACGCAGGCACCGGTAAGTACCATGTATTTCGTGGATGTTACATCACCTTCCGGTTGCACCTGGAGCGGATCCACACAACAAGTGGTTTCGCCCCTCACTGCATCTAGCATACTGGCCACCGCAACACCACCGGTCCTCATAACGGCAGGCACTGTGCAGCTACAGGCATTCCCTGCCGGACTATCCTACTCGTGGACACCAACACCACCGCTGGACGACCCGGAAAGTGGAACGCCGATCGCCACCATCAATGCGACCACATGGTTCACCGTGCGGGTCTCCGATGGCATCTGCAGCAAGAACGCCAGTGTGCTCGTTGAGGTGCGCGAACTTGTCTGCGAAGGACCCGACATCTTCGTACCGAACACCTTCACCCCGAACGGCGATGGGCAGAACGATGTGCTCTTCGTGCGCGGTCGCAACATCAGCAATATGGAATTCATGGTCTTCGATCGCTGGGGCGAGAAAGTGTTCGAGACCACCGATATCAACCGCGGCTGGGATGGGATCTACAAGGGCGAACCGGTGGATCCCGCGGTGTTCGTCTACCACCTCACCGTGGATTGTGTGGATGGGCAGCGTTACTTCACGAAGGGTAATGTGAGCGTTGTACGATGAAGATAAGTGGCAAGTCTTTAGTGGCTCGCGGCCATTCTGCCGTCTCCTCGGCTCCNNCCGGCCACTCGATACTAGCCACTCAGTGCCTTGCCTTGATCGGAGTGTTGAGCTTCCTTCTGCTGATGACCTCGCAACGGATCGCCGCCCAGGACATCCACTTCTCGCAGTTCTTCAATACACCGCTAGCCTCCGGTCCGGGTACGATCGGTGCGTTCGATGGCGATTACCGCTTCAACGGGATCTTCCGGCAACAGTGGCGAGCGGTCACTATTCCGTACAGGACGTTCGCGTTGGGTGGTGAAGCCGCGCATGTTGGTAACATCCAAGGGTTGAGCGTGGGCGCATGGGTCTTCAACGATAAAGCCGGTGACAGCAAGCTGAACCAGTTCCACCTGAGCCTCGGCGCTAGTTGGACCGAACGCTTCGGTGTTTCCAACGAACATGCGTTGACCGGTGGTGTGCAGTTCGGATTCACATCGCTCTCGTTGGATCCTTCGGCACTCTCTTTTGACAACCAGTACAACGGCTACTACTACGACCCCAGCCTTGCCACCGGTGAGCAATTCGCGCGCAGTGCCTCTTCGCATCCCGATGTGCATGTGGGTGCCACCTACCGCTACCAGGCCGATGATCGAACGAAAGTGCAAGTGGGTATCGGGCTCTTCAACCTTACCAAGCCGGAGATCGATTTCCTCGGAGGACCGGTGACCGCACTGGACATGCGCACGAGCAGCCACGTGATGGTGCAATTCCCCATCGCTGGAAAACTGGACCTGCTCCCGATGGTGCAGTACATGTCGCAGGGCGAATTCCAAGAGCTGGACCTAGGCACCAACGTGCGCTACATCCTCCTTGACCTGTACGGCTTGAAGCGAGCCGCACTCCTCGGGATCCACTACCGCGCTGCTGATGCGGGCTACCTCTACGCGGGCCTCGAATACGATGATTGGACCTTCGGCGTGAGCTACGACATCAACACCAGCGACCTTGTACCAGCCAGCCGCAACCGGGGCGCCATTGAACTCACTGCGATCCGCATTCTCCGCGAACGACCTGCGATCCCCGTGCGTTTCAAAGCTTGTCCTGCACAGATCTGAGCCATGCGCGCACCCATCGTTCAACTGCTGTTGTTCGCTTCGCTGATCTTCGGCTCGAACGTACGTGCCCAATCCGTGGAGCAATGGATCGCATGGGGTGATGCGTCCTTCGCGAAAGCGGAATACTACGGCGCATCGCGTTTCTACAACGGTGCGCTCGCGTTGGAACCGGGGCGTATGAGCCTTCAATGGAAACAGGCTGAAGCACTGCGGTTGAGCAACCAGTATCCGCAAGCGATCGACCTCTACGAACGGGTGTACCAGAAAGATGCCGGGCGCACAAATCCCGAAGCGTTGAAATGGTTGGGCGAAATGCAGTTGTGCGATGGCCGGTATGATGATGCGCAGGACACGTGGAACAAGGTGATCCAGAAAGAGAAGGACAAGACTTCCATCGCCGCTCGCCGCGCGCGCAATGCGATAGCCGGTTGCCAACTCGCTGGGGTAGAAAAGTCGAACGAGTACGAGATCACGCACCTGCCCGGACCGGTGAACACCAACGACAGTGAGTTCGGGGCGCGCACGGGACCCGACAACACGCTTTGGTTCAGCAGCCTTCGGGGAGAATTGAATGATGATGGCGAAGTGCAGGACACCGCTGGATACCATGTCGGTGTTTTCAGCAGCAGCCCTGCGCCACAAGGGTGGAAAGAACCGATGCGCGAAGCTGGACCACCCGATGCCATGGGCACTTCGCAAGCCAACCTGATGTGGACGGCGAACGGTGATCGCATGTACTTCACGATGATCGCTCCGGATGGCACGAAGCACATCGCCACACGCACACCGAACAGCCCAGCGCAGATATTGACCGGTCTTGATGCGTACCCCGATGCCACGCAGCCGTGGTTCGCACAGGTCGACGGCAACCCGGTCCTCTTCTTCGTGAGCGAAGGCGGCGAAGGCGGAACGGACATCTGGTACGGCACGTTGAACGGAGCGGTGGTGAACGATATCCGCAGCGTAGGTCACCTTGTGAATTCCGCAGGGAACGAGAGTTCACCATCCTTCGATGCCAGCACCAACACACTTTGGTTCAGCAGTGATTTCCATGCCGGGCTGGGCGGTTTCGACATCTTCACCAGCCGCTTGCTGAAAGGACAATTCGGCGGTCCGCAGAACATGACCGCGTTGAACTCTCCTGCGAACGACCTCTACGCCGTGTTCGAAGCCACCACGGGGAAAGGCTGGCTCACCAGCAACCGCAAAGGTTCTTTCGCTGCAAAAGGCGAGACCTGTTGCAATGACATCTACCGGATCCAAGCCACAGTACCGCCCGTGATGACCGATACGATCCCCGTGGCTTCCCGGGATAGTTCGCACATCCCGAACCATACACCTTCCACCTCGTTGTTGCGCATGCGTGCGGAATTCCCATTGAAACTCTACTTCCACAACGACGAACCCGAACCACGCACACGCCTCACCAGCACACGGCAGACATACGGGACCACCTTCGATGCTTAAAAGATGCTGTTCCCGACATACCGGAACGAGAACGGCGATGCAGCTGCGATCGATGCTTTCTTCCGCGAAGAAGCCGAGAAAGGACGCACGAAACTGGATGCGTTGGTGGAAGCATTGAAACCTGCACTGGAAAGTGGAGAACGCATCACACTGGATGTACGCGGCCATGCCAGTCCGCTCGCGAAGAACGACTACAACCAGAACCTGAGCCTGCGCCGTATCGAGAGTCTACGCAACCACTTGCGCAGCGTGGACAATGGCAAATTCCAGGCCTTCATGGACAGCTCGGCGACCAACGGAGGTGTGCTGCGTTTGCGTGTGCTGCCATTCGGCGAAGAACGTTCGGCCACGGGTGTGAGTGATGACCTGAAAGACCTGAAACGCTCGGTCTACAGTGCCGATGCTGCACGCGAGCGTCGCATCGAAGTAGAACGCTTCCACATCGAGGAAACCGCCATTCCACTGGGTAGCACCATGCACTACTCCATGGGAACCGTGCGCCAAGGTGTGCCCCAAGACTTCGAGATCCCCGTGACCAACACCGGCAACACACCATTGACGATCATCCGTGGGCGCTCTTCGTGTGATTGTGTGCAGGTACAACAGGTGCCTGACGCCATTCCGCCCGGTGGCACAGGAATCATCGGCCTGCACTACTCCGGACGCACACGCCCAGGTCCGTTGGAACGCTTGATCCAATTGGAGATCGAAGGATCAACAACACCGTTCGAACTGACCGTTCAGGGAGACGTGATAGAATGACCATGGAACTCCTCCTACTTTCCAACTCCACCCTACCTGGCGAGCCGTTCTTCCAATGGACAAGACCGTTCGTTACGCCCTTCCTCGAAAGGAAGAAACGCATCGCTTTCGTGCCCTTCGCAGCAACAGAAGACTTCTTGGACACCTACGTAGAACGCGTGTCACCCATCTTCGGAGAGATGGGCTGCGAGACCGTGAGCCTGCACCGAGAAAGCGACCCAATGAAGGCACTTGACTCTTGCGATGTGGTGGCGATCGGTGGAGGAAATTCGTTCCTCTTGCTTCGTTCGCTGTACCGCACGGGATTGATCAAAGCCATCGCCAACCGGGTGAAGGAAGGTATGCCCTTCCTCGGCTGGAGCGCTGGTAGCAACGTGGCCTGCCCCACGATCATGACCACGAACGATATGCCCATCGTGGAACCGCCTTCGCTGAAAGCCATGCACCTGGTCTCGTTCCAGATCAATCCGCACTATACCGAAGCCACCATTCCCGGCCATGGCGGCGAAAGTCGCGATCAACGCATTGCGGAATACCTGGCCCTGAACCCGCAGATGAAGGTGGTGGGACTGCGCGAGGGTTCGCTGTTGCATGTGCGCGATGGACAGGTCACGTTGCGCGGAAAGGAAATGAAGCTGTTCCGCTCCGGCGCTGATTTCGAAGTGATCGCCGATGGTAGCGTTCTCCGCAGCGACCTACGGCCGGTCAGCGGCCACTGACAGCGGCACCTTCACAACTCCCACTTAACAGGCGGATCCCCGGCGAGGCTGGTCCGGATCTTTGGGGTGTTCGTGCTTCGGCGCGAAGTGTTCTCACCATGCCCGCAACTCCCCTCGAAGAACCCAGTGCATTCATCTCGTTCCTGCGTGTGATCGGCATGGACCTGCTGATCCTGCTGAAGATCATTGCCGTGATCGGTGCAGCTTGGCTGGTGGAACGCATCATCTACCTGATCCTGCGCAGGGGCTACGCGAAACGCAAAGCCAAAGGCCGTGACGAATTCACCCAGTACAGGTTCTTGCGCAATGCCGTGCGCACCGTGGTCGTGGTCTGTGCCTTCTTCGCTGTCGTCTACACCATCCCTTCGCTACGCTCCTTCGCCTTCACGTTGTTCGCGGGTGCTGGTCTGTTGGTGGCCATCCTCGGTTTCGCGGCGCAGAAGGCGTTCAGCGATATCATCAGCGGCATCTTCATCGTGTCCTTCAAACCGTTCCGGGTGGGCGATGTGATCCAAGTGGGACAGCAAGGCTTGTTCGGAACGGTGGAGGACATCAACCTGCGGCACACCACCATCCTCACCTTCGAGAACCGACGGGTGGTGATCCCCAACTCCATCATCGGTGAAGAGCGTATCGTGAACAGCAGCATCAAGGAGGAAGCCACCTGCCAGTACGTGGAGATCCCCGTAGCAGTTGATGCCGACATCGCCAAAGCGCGGAAGATCATGCAGCAGGAGTGCAAAGCACACCCGGCGCAATTCGACAAACGCACCACCGAAGAGAAAGCTGCCGGTGAGCCGGAAGTACCCGTGCGCCTCGTGGATATCCGCGATGGCATGGTGACCTTGCGCGCCTACGTTTGGGCTCCCGACCCCGTGAACGCACGACTTATGCGCTACGACCTCTACGAGCGGATACTTCAGCACTTCGTGAAAGAGCAGATCCCTGTTGCCGTGCCCATGCGCCACTTCGTGCAACAGAACCCGTACCGAACCAACTTGGTAGAGCACGCACAGACCATAGCTGACTGAACAACAACCGGCTAGACCATGAAGAAAGTCCGCAACCGTTCCGACAAAGCTGGCCTACCGCCTGGATCCTTCGTGGGCGTGGATGACAGCGCCGGGGCGAACACGACGATCCGCCTGTTCGAATACAACACCGAGCGTGTGGTGGAGCGGCAGATGCATGCGATCAGCGAATACAATGAACAGGAAGCAGCTTGCGAGAACGCTTGGATCGACATCGATGGATTGAACAACGACAAGATGTTGCTCTCCATCGGCGAGCGTTTCGGGTTGCATCCCTTGCTGATGGAAGATGTGCTGAACACCGACCACCGCCCCAAGGTGGAAGAGTACCAGGACACGCTCTTCGTGGTGGCGAAAATGCTTGGCTTGGACGAGGAGACGGGCGGCATCCACAGCGAGCAGATCTGTTTCGTGTTGCGCAAAGGCCTGGTGATCTCGTTCCAAGAACGACCCGGCGATGTGTTGGACCCGATCCGTGAACGCTTACGGAAAGACACCGGGCGTGTGCGCCGTGCAGGTGCCGACTACTTGCTCTATGCCCTGCTGGATGTGATCGTGGACAACTACTTCCTCATCGTGGAAGACCTCGGCGAACGCATCGAAGCGCTGGAACGAAAGGTGATGCTGAAACCCGGCAACGAAGATCTTTTGACCATCCAGGAATTGCGCAGTCTGCTCATCGGGGTGAACCGGTACGTGACACCAACACGCGAATTGGCCGGGCGATTGAACACCTTGCAAAGCCCGCTGATCGACAAGGCCACACGCCGCTACATCAACGACCTGCAGGACCACACGGTGTACATCGCCGAGACGATCAACACCGACCGCGAGATCCTCACCAGCTTGGAGAACACCTACCATGCCGGACAGAACGCGCGCATGACGCAGGTGATGAAGCTGCTCACCATCATCAGCACCATCTTCATCCCGCTCACCTTCATCGTTGGTGTCTTCGGCATGAACTTCAAATACATGCCCGAGCTGGAGTGGCACTACGGCTATCCGTTGGTGATGGGCACCATGGCCGTGATCGCCGTGATCATGCTGTTCTGGTTCCGCCGGAAACGGTGGTTGTGACCTGAGCGGTCAATGCCCGAAAGGTCATTCGGTAATTTTCGCCCCATTCGGCCCTTGCGTGATCCTGTCCTTTTACTTTGCACGCGGTGAGCGACTTCAGATCCATCCACACTTCGACCAGTGCGCACAGGCACAGAGCGGGAGGTAGCGAACTTTCCTGGTCACACGTGATCGTTCTGGACCGTTGTCCGCGCTGCCTCGCCCACCACTTCCGTTGATGAACGCGCGCGCCCTCTCCGTGATCCGGCTTTCAAAAGCCACCCACGCATCCGGGCTTCCGCTCTTTTCTTTTGAACAAGTCACCAGTTCGCGGTGGCCAGTTGGCAGAATGCCGACCGACTCGGCGTATTCCACTGCCAACTGCCCACTACGTATTGCCAACTCCCTTCTGCTTTCCAACCGATGAAGACCCGCTACGTAGACCTGATCGAGCAGACGTTCGACTTCCCCAAGGACGAATTCAAGCTGGATGATGATCAGCTCCTTTGGAACGACCTGCCTTTGGTGGAACTACTGGAGAAACACGGCACCCCGCTGCGCATAAGCTACCTGCCCAAGATCGGCGAGAAGATCGAGATGGCGCGAAGCAGTTTCGCGAAGGCCTTCGAGACGCACGGCTACACCGGCAGCTACGAGTATTTCTACTGCACCAAGAGCAATCACTTCCATTACGTGATCGACAAGGTGCTGGACAAGGGGGTGAACCTGGAGACCAGCAGCGCCTACGATCTGGAGATGATCGAACTGCTCATCGAACGCGGACGGATCACGAAGGATGCCACCATCCTGTGCAATGGTTTCAAGGATGAGCGATACATCAAGGGCATCGGCAAGTTGGCGAACCGTGGCTTCAACGTGGTGCCCATCATCGACAATATGGCCGAGATCTATCACTTGGACGAAGTGATCGAGGGCCACTGCGACATCGGTATCCGCATCGCGGCGGAAGAAGCACCGAAGTTCGAGTTCTACACCAGCCGCCTGGGCATCGGCTACAAGGACATCATCCCCTTCTACATGCGCAACATCAGCAAGCAGAAGAAATTCCGCCTCAAGCTGATGCACTTCTTCATCAACACCGGCATCACGGACACGGCCTACTACTGGAACGAACTGGGCAAGTGCGTGAACGTGTATTGCGATCTGTGGAAACTGTGCCGCACGCTGGACACGCTGGACATCGGTGGTGGCATGCCCATCAAGAACAGCCTCAACTTCAGCTTCGATACAGACTACATGATCAGCGAGATCGTGGGCCGCATCAAGGACATCTGCGAAGAGAACAAGGTACACGAACCTAACATCTTCTCGGAGTTCGGCAGCTTCACCGTGAGCGACAGTGGCGCCACTTTCTTCAGCATCGTGTACCAGAAGAAGCAGAACGAGAAGGAGCGCTGGAACATGATCGACGGCAGTTTCATGACAACCTTGCCCGATACCTGGGCCATCAGCAAACGCTTCATCATGTTGCCGGTGAACAATTGGAACGACGAGTACGAGCGCGTCTTCCTCGGTGGCATGACCTGCGACAGCGACGACTACTACAACAGCGAGCAGCACATCAATGCCATCTACCTGCCCAAGTTCCGCGAGGACCGCAAGCAGTACATCGGCTACTTCAACACGGGCGCTTACCAGGATACGCTCGGTGGCTTCGGCGGCATACAACACTGCTTGATCCCGAAACCGAAACACGTTCTCATCGATCGCCTGCCGGATGGAACACTCACCGATAAGGTCTTCGCCGAACAACAGAGCGCAGAACGAATGCTGCAATTGCTCGGATACCTTCCCATGGAAGAACCTGTTCGGAAATAGGAACAAGGACAAGAGCAGGAGCATTACTTGCCATTCGCTACTGCCCCTCCTCCTTGCAATTCACACCCTCCCTCTATATTTCGCCCCTGTTAGCAGACCAATGAGCAAACGACCGATATCGGACTTCATCGAGAAGCACTACCTGCACTTCAATGCAGCTGCCCTCGTGGATGCCGCACAAGGCTACAAGACCCACTTGGCCAAGGGACGCAAGATGATGGTGACCCTCGCGGGCGCCATGAGCACCGCCGAGCTGGGCAAGATCTTCGCCGAGATGATCCGCCAAGGCAAGGTGGACATCATCAGTTGCACCGGTGCGAACCTGGAAGAGGATGTGATGAACCTGGTGGCCCACGACCATTACGAGCGCGTGCCGAACTACCGCGACCTCACCCCTGCCCAAGAGCGCGACCTGCTGGACCGGGGCATGAACCGCGTTACCGATACCTGCATCCCGGAGCATGAAGCTTTCCGCCGCTTGGAGAAACACGTGGTGGACCTGTGGACCGCCGACGACAAGAGCGGTAACCGCCGTTTCCCGCACGAGTACTTCTACGAGATGATCCGCTCCGGTGTGCTGCAGCAGTACTACCAGATCGATCCGAAGGATAGCTGGATGGTGGCCGCTGCCGAACGCAACCTGCCTATCATCTGCCCCGGTTGGGAGGATAGCACGCTGGGTAACATCTTCGCGGGCCACTGCATCACCGGCGATTGCAAACCCGGCATGATGAAGAGCGGCATCGAATACATGATGTTCCTGGCGGACTGGTACACCAACAACGCTGGCAACGACGGCATCGGTTTCTTCCAGATCGGAGGAGGCATCGCTGGAGACTTCCCCATCTGCGTAGTGCCCATGCTGCACCAGGACCTCCAGCGCGACAGCATACCCTTCTGGAGCTACTTCTGCCAGATCAGCGACAGCACCACCAGCTACGGCAGCTACAGCGGTGCCGTACCCAATGAAAAGATCACTTGGGGAAAACTCGACATCGATACCCCGAAGTTCATCATCGAAAGTGATGCTACTATTGTAGCGCCCCTCATCTTCGCGTACGTACTCGATATGTGACCTCCCCATGCAACGCCTGATCCGCTCCTTCAACACCTTGACCGACGAGCTCAAGGAAACGCTCCAAGTGCAATACCCCGATGGCATCGATGCCACGCACATCAAGACCATTCCTACCGCTAAAGGGGATATCCTGCGCGTGATCGAACTGAGCACGCCGGACGCCATGTACCTGATCAAGATCAACCCCGAAAGCCGGGAAGAGATCGAACAATTCCTGGATCAGGATGACGCCGCCGCCACGCCCGGTGAGGACGGTGAGGACGCTCCCGACTTGGAAGGTGCAGAAGGCGACGACACCGAAGACGTGGATGATGCCGATGACGCGGACGACGATGGTGACGATGCCGATGACGACGCACCCAGCGATGATGCCGGGGATGAGGACGAAGACTAGAATGCATGTGGGCATGTGCTCATGAGAACATGTGGGCATTTGAACATGTGGGCATGAATACCTGACCTTTTGGGCGCCTCCGGATCTCCGGGGGCGTTCTTAGTTTAGGGCCACGGCTTCCACTCTCCCTAACCACCAACGAGAATGAACGGCACCTTCCACCTCGCTTTCGCCACCACGGACCTGAAACGGATCAAAGCGTTCTACGGCAAATTCCTCGGGTGCCAAGAGGGGCGCAGTGCCGAGACCTGGGTGGACTTCGACTTCTTCGGGCACCAGCTGACGATACAAGAAGTGCCGGTGACGTACAAGACCGCGCGGATCTACAACCCGAAGAGCAACGTTCCCAGCGACCATTGGGGTATCGTACTAAGCATGGACGATTGGACCAAATTGCGCGACAAGCTGATGAAGGTGGGCTACTCCTTCTTCATTGAACCACAGACCGTGATGAAAGGCCAAGTTGGTGAGCAGGTGAGCATGTTCATCGAGGATCCCGATGGGCACGCGATCGAGTTCAAAGCTTTTGAAAAGAGCGATGATCTGTTCAGGACGGCATGAGACCTCCCTGGTCAATGATCCTTCTTGGCTCGATGATGACTTTGTTCTCTTGTCACAACTCGAGGAATACTACCACCATGCCCAGTCGACCCGAAGAT
>DLGQ01000027.1:19212-34768 GCA_002482775.1 Flavobacteriales bacterium UBA7690
TTCTGAGGTCGAATGAACTTCATTCTTTCTACGAGCAGTTGGATCGGATATTCCCATCCTCCAAATGGAGAGGTACACAAGTGGATCTTCATTCAGCGTTCGAGCATTCCTTGCCTCTCACGGCATTTGAATTCAACATCCGATCATCACATTTGATAGCGACGAACTGTCGCGTCGTCGTAATCAACAACGACGTTACGATAGTTGATCCGCCAGAGCCGGTCCTACTGGGGCAGATCATCGCAAGTATCGATCAAAGCCCGAATTTCACCGCCCTTCAAAAGGACAGCCTTCAAGAATGGCTTGATCGACCATGGGTATCATATGACATTTGGAGATAGCTTCATTGTTACGTTCTGGGCTGCAATGCATTCACTCTTCAAACCATAGAACGCCATGAAGACCCGCACCGCCATTTCCTTGTTGCTCGTTGGCACCGCCATGCTCACCTTCGGTGGGCTCTTCAAATTGATGCACTGGCCTACGGCGAACATCCAGTTGCTGCTCGGTGGTCTGGTACAGATAGTAGGTTTGCTCACCCTTGCAGCCAGCGTGGTGCGGAAACCTGATCTGAAGGAACTGCTGGAACGGTGATCACGGAAAGTCGAAAAGATCGGGGTTTCCCGAGCAATTCAGTTTAGTAATCCCGCTGCACCGCAAGTGCGCCGTCGTTGGCATAGGCTTCGCCTCGAACCAATCGGCCGGACGAATAGGTGAGCTGGCCCAGTGGCGCATCGGCATGGTCGCGGAACTGCCACACGCCTTGCCGCTCCCCATTGCGGAAACCGGCTTGGGCCAACAACGCGCCAGTATCGTTGTATTGCTTCCAAACGCCATCGCGACGCCCTTTCAGGAAACAACCGATCTCCTTCACCTGACCGTTCTCGTGGTAGGTGATGAAGTGGACGCGACCTCCATCGGAGTAACGCGTCGCGCGTAAGGTGCCATCGGGCCAATGCTCCTGCGCGATCAACTCCTGTGCGGCCAGATCAGGCGACGCAAGGCAGGCGACAATGGCGAACAGGGCGATATGCAGGTGGCGTACCATGGCTTGGATGCCCAAATGTAGCACACGATTCACCTATTCTTCACATTGGCTTAACATGAAATGCACCGTGGATCGTTGACCGGCCAGGAACGAACCACGATGTGTGCGAGGCCCATGTGCTTTGTGGCTACACGGTACATTAGCCGCCCTTCGCTGCGATGGTCTTCAGCTCGCCCGTTTTCCTCTTCCTCTTCCTGCCACTGACCCTGTTGGCGGTTTGGCTCTTCGGTCGGCGGGGCCAGAACATCGTGCTGCTCTTCGCCAGCTTGCTGTTCTATGCGTGGGGTGAAGGCACCTATGTGCTGTTGATGCTGGCCACCATACTGGTGAACCACACCGTGGCCATGGTGATGGATCGGAGCCGATCGCCGAGGACCTGGCTCACCATCGGCATCACGCTGGACCTCGCGGTGCTGGTCGCGTTCAAGTACACCAATTTCATCGCCGACAGCCTGAGCACACTACTGCTCCCGCTGAACATCGCGCCGATCCGTTTGGAGCCCGTACACCTGCCCATTGGTGTATCCTTCTACATCTTCCACAGCATCAGCTACCTGGTGGACATCTACCGCGGCAAAGCCAAAACGGCGCAGAGCCCAACGATCACCGCGCTCTACATCACCCTCTTCCCGCAGCTCGTTGCCGGGCCAATCGTACGATTCCACGATGTGGCCAAGCAGTTCACCGAACGGGTGATGAACATGGACCTCTTCGCCAGCGGGGTCCGACGTTTCATCGTGGGCCTGGCGAAGAAAGTGTTGATCGCGGACCAATGCGCACGGATCGCGGATGCCGTGTTCCTGGTCCCGTCGGAAGAACTGCCGTTCGCCACCGCCTGGCTTGGTGCCCTTGCCTACGCGGTGCAGATCTACTTCGACTTCAGCGGCTACAGCGATATGGCGATCGGGTTGGGCCGCATGTTCGGTTTCCAGTTCCTGGAGAATTTCGATCGGCCGTACATCGCCCGATCGGTGCGCGAATTCTGGCGGCGCTGGCATATCAGCCTCAGCAACTGGTTCCGCGACTACCTCTACATCCCGCTAGGCGGCAACCAACACGGCGGCGCTCGCACCTACTTCAACCTGCTCACCGTGTTCTTCCTTACTGGCTTGTGGCATGGCGCTAGTTGGAACTTCGTGGTGTGGGGCCTTGTACATGGCTTCTTCATGATCTTGGAGCGCGCTGGTCTAGGGCGCTTGCTGGAGCGGTCGCCACGCATCATCGGCCATGTTTACACGCTCCTCGTGGTGATCATGGCCTGGGTGCTGTTCCGCGTTACGGATCTTCATTCCGGATACCACTACCTCCTGGCCATGGTGGGTGCAAGCCCTGGCGATATCGTCCTATACCCACCTATGCTCTACCTCACCAACAGCACCGTGCTCGCCTTGTCCATCGGCATTCTTGGAGCGGTGAACGTCCATGCACTTATCGGACGATGGATCGGGGTACGCGCTACGGAGCCGATCTTCCCTTCCGGAATGCGCGGTGCCATGGAACTGGTGGGGCTGGTCCTGCTTCTCGTTGGTGTGTTCATGGCGGTGGCCAGTTCAACGTACAGCCCGTTCATCTACTTCAGGTTCTAGGATGAACAACCCCGCACGCAAACTCTGGTTGCCACTGATCGGTGCGTTCCTGGTCTTCTTGGGCCTGTGGTATGCGCTTCGCGTGCCCGTTGCACCACTGGGATTGAGCATCGACCTGGAAGTGACCACTGCCTACGAGGACGACTACACCATATTCTACGATGATGTGACCTACACGTTCTCGCCGGATCGGAAGGTGAGCATTGGGGTGACAGCGAGTTCCCGAACGCAGATCGTCCACTTCGACCTGCCGAAGGAGCTGAAGCGAATTCAAGGTTTGCGGATCGATCCGGCTACTAGTGCTACCACGCAAGCGCTGCACGCCATTATCCTGCGTGGTCCATACCGCACGGTTCGCCTCGGGCCGCAACGGATCATCGAGCTCTTCGCGCCCACGCACGACCTGAAACCGTTCGAGGTGGACACCCTCCACGATGCGGTCCGGATCATCGCCACCGGCAACGATCCGTACTTCAGCACTACACGCGATATCGCGGACCTGACGGCAGAGGCCATGGATCCGGTGCGTCCGGTGGTCCGCCCGTTCTTACTGGCGGCAGTGGTCGCGATCTGCACGTTCTTCGTGTTGCGGTGGATACTTCGTAAGCGCGCCGCGCGCTCACATCAAGACGCGCGCGTAAGATCTCCGCAACACATTCCCCGGAAGCGTGTGGGCATGGCGATCTTGATCGCACTGGTTTGCGGGATGTTCGCACTCGGCTTGGCCAACGGCATCCACTTCAAGGATCGCGCGGTACATGTGGAATTCGACCTTGTTGCTACGCGGGCCGATCACTTCCAGATCTTCCACGCGGCCGCAACAGGCGCGTTCACGAAGGAGATGTATGTCAACGCCGAACTCAGTGGATCACCCCGACCGCAGCGTGTTGTCTTCCGTATGCCGGCGGATACAGCGTATGGACACTTGCGTTTCGATCCAGGCAACCAGCAAGACAGTCTCCTGATCCGCAGGATGACGTTCCGCTGCAACGATGAAGAGCTCGTCTTCCTTCCACAGGAACTTGATGAACTGTTCAGCGCGAACGAACAGGTACGCATCAAAGAAGTGACTCCGGCCGGGCTTCGCCTGATCTTCAGCGGGAATGACCCGTTCTTGTACTGCGATACCGATCTGCGCGAACGTATCGCGTCCTTGCAGAAACGCTCAGGCAACGGCCCGCTCCCTTTCTGCTTCGGACTGGTCACCGCGCTCTTCGTCCTTCTGGGGGCCCTACGCACCACACGCTTGGATGCGCTCTCCAGCCCTTCCAACCCCATGGCTGCGGCCATGTGCGGGATCTTCGTCGTGCTGATCTGGCTTCCCTTGTTGTCAGACCAACTGCCTATTGAACCCGGACTGCCGGACACGGAGAAACGGCCACTGGCCCCCAAGCCGCTTGCGCGGATGCACAGTGCGGAGCGCTTCCCGGCCCAATACACCAAGTACTTCGGCGACCATTTCGGTTTCCGCAAGTTGCTCTTCCGCTGGAACTCGCTCTTCTACAACTACGTGCTCCGAACCTCGCCGCTACCGGACAACGTGGTCTACGGCAAGGATGGTCATCTCTTCCTCTTGCGCGAAGGTGTCGTGGATCAGTATCGTGGCCTGCCGATCTTCGACGCTGCGGAACTGGACAAGATCTGCGAACGCTTGGAACATCGGCGAAAGTGGTTGGCCGACCAAGGCATCAGCTACTACCTCACCGTGGCACCCATGGCGAGTTCCATCTATCCGGACAAACTCCCGGAGCGGCTCGCACCCCTTGCAGGACACACCGGTGGACTTGACCAGTTGATCGCCCACTTGAAAGCCCGCACCGGCGTGCAGTTCATAGACATGCGCGCCCCCTTGCGCGATGCCCGCACCGTGCGCGACCCGTATTACACCACCGACATCCACTGGAATCCATGGGGAGCGTATGTTGGCTATTCCACGTTGATGGAACGTATCGCGATGGATCATCCTGAAGTGGGGCTTCCTTGCCAAGCCGACGACTACATCGTAGAACCCGACACCAACGACCAGGGTGACCTTGCCTTGCAGTTGGCCATCAACGACAAGCTCACTCGCGTCACCTACATGATGGTACCGAAGGAAGGCTTCCGTGCACACGACCTACCGGAAGAAGAACTACCGGCCTCGGGCTTCTTCAAGTTCAAGCCGGTCTTCAAACAAGGGCCGGACCCCGAAGCACCGCGCTTGTTGATGTTCCGTGATTCGTTCGCGGTGTACCTGATCCCCTACATGAGCGAGCACTTCAGCCGGAGTGTCTACGTCTGGTCGCCGGTGTTCATCCCGGATATCGTGACCAAGGAGAAGCCGGACATCGTGGTGCAGGAACTGCTGGAAGTGTTCATCACCGACCTCATCCACGACAAGGTGCGCGACGACCTTTAGGTTCAAAGGGCGATCTGCCAGTCATGCACACCTCGGCTCAGGTTCGGGTTGTAACACGGGTCATCTTCAACGTAGGCCGCCCACCGTTCCTTGAACAGGCCCACTTCGCGCAAGTGCCTTTCGTAGCTCTCCTTCGTCATGTGCGGATGGCCGCGCGTGAGCGATTCGAAATGGTAGAGCGAGACGTCAGGAACGTACACATTGTTGAAGCCTGCTTCGCGTAAACGGAGGCACAGGTCCACATCGTTGTACTCCACGGTGAAGAGTTCCTCCCAACCTCCGATGCGTTCCAACTTGCTGCGCTCCACCATCATGCACGCCGCGGTAACAGCGCTGTTGTTGTTCACCGTGTTGATGTAGTTGAAATAACCGGGCCCATCCTTATGGTAACCCACGAAGGTGTGACCTGCCACGCCCCCCAAGCCGATGATGACGCCCGCGTGCTGGATGGTGTCGTTGTGGTAAAGCAGCTTCACCCCTACTGCTCCAATGGATGGCCGCTGTGACCAGCTGTGCATGATGCGGAGCCATTCGCCATGGATCACCTCGGTATCGTTGTTCAGGAACAGGATGTGATCACCGGTGGCTTTGGCGGTGCCGAAGTTCATCAGTGCGCTGAAGTTGAACGGTGCATTGTTCTCATACCAACGGAAACGATCGGATTGCAACCTTTCCATCTCCTTCATGAAGGCGAAGAAGGCCGGCTCCTTACTGTTGTTGCTGATCACGATCACTTCGTATTCCGGATGATCGGTCTTGTTGAAGATGGAATGCAGGCACGTGGCCAGCACATCGGTCTTGTCCTTCGTGGGTATCACGATGCTGACCTTGCCTTTCAGCGGTGCCTTGAAGTTGATCCGGTAGCCGCGATAGCCGCTGAGGAACTCCACTTCGGCGGGTTCGTCCCTTCGCTGCAAGGCTTCGGTGAGCGCGGACTTCGCTGCGATGTATGCGTAAGGCTTCACATCCTCGCTGAGCGCAGCGCTGGCCGCATGGATACGCCAATGGTACAGCACGCGTGGGATGTGTTCGATCCTCGCGGTGCGCTCAACGGCGCGCAGGATAAGGTCATAGTCCTGGCTGCCTTCGAACCCTTCGCGGAAACCACCGATCGCCTTCACGATGTCCGTTCGCATCACCACCAAATGACCGAAGTAGTTCCGCGACAACAGATGATCCGAACACCACTGGGGTTTGAAGTGCGGTTCGGAGTGTTTGCCTTGCTCGTCGATCTTGTCCTCGTCTGTGTACAGGATCCCGGTATCGGGCTTCAGGTTGATACGTGTAACGATATGGTAGAGCGCATCGGGTGAAAGCAGATCATCATGATCCATGAACGCGATGAACTCCCCGGAAGCCAATTGCAATGCGCTGTTGCTGGCCTTGCTGATGTGACCGTTCTCCGTGCGGAAGAACACCTTGATCCGTTCATCGGCCTTCATCCAACGCTCCAACAGGTCGCGTACCTCTCTCCCCGGTGATCGGTCATCGGCGATACAGAGCTCCCAATTCGGATAGGACTGATCGACCACGGATCGTATCGCCGCCTCCAGCAGGTGGATCGGCGTCGCATAGACCGGCATCACCACACTGATCAACGGACGTTGGGTGAACAGCGATGTTCGTTCCCGTTGGTCCACCAGGTCCGAGGGACGCGGGAACCTCCGCATCATCCACTGGTGGTACGGATCGTCATGGTGGACCATGGCCGCTAGTAGTTCCTCGTTGCCCACCAGGATCCGCACCGGCTGGTCCTCGGTCATGATGTAAAGCGCACGGAAGATCTTCGCAAGGAACCTGCGCACGATCCGTCGACCCTTCTGCGAAACAAGGAATCCGATCCGTTTCAACCATCGGAAACCGGTACGCGAACTCCCACTGGAGGTGCGCAACAACGCACGCATCTTGTTGTAGCCTTTGCGCAACCGCCACAGCTTGCTGCTCTCGATCGCTTTGATCCGCTCTTCGTACTGACCGATCAAGGCCTGTAGACCACGGGCATGGTCGCGATGCACATTGAGCGCGTGCATCAACTTGTCCGTCTCACCAACCAGCCGGTGCGCCTCCGCGGAAAGCAATTCCTTCTCCTTGTCCAGCGCGAGCACCTGCGTGCGCATGCGATCCACTTCCACACGGCTTCGGTCAAGCTCCCCAGCAACATCGCTCCACCGTTGATGCACTTCGGCCAGCATGGCCTGCTGCTCGTTCCGCTCGGCCTCCAGAGCACGTAAAAGCGCCGTGTGTTCAGCCTCTCGTTGGTGCAGGTCGACCTTTGCTTCTTCAAGCAGCCCTTCAGCAATCTGTAGTCTTCGCGTAGCATCGGCCAATGCGCGTTGACCTTCTTCGATGCGCACCAGATCATTGGCCTGGATGCGATGCAGTTCAGCTATCACTTCAGGCCAGTACGTTTCGTAGGTCGGCCGGTGCTTGCTGACGATGTGCCGCACGATACGCTCCCGGATACGCTCGTCCACCGCGCGGCTGACCAACGAACCCTCACGCACCCTGTACTGGAAAGCCACACCGGGAACGTGGTGGAAGATGTGGCCCGCGATCATCAACCGCAGCCAGAGCTCCCAATCCTCGTAACCATCGCGCATGGCCTCGTCGTAGCCGCCAATGTCCTGGAGAACCGTTCTACGCACAACAGCGCAGGCATCGATGCGGTTGCCCACCAACTCTTCCAACAACGTGGGCGGCGCCTGTTCCACCACACCTTGACGAAGGCCGAACTCCTCGCGATCGCCGAAGACCACCGCGACGATCCCATCCCTATCAAGAACCTTCGCGGCGCGCTCAAGGAATCCTGGAACGAGGCGGTTGTCGGCATCTAGGAAAAGCACATACGTTGCGGTAGAGGCACGCCAGCCGGTATTCCGCGCGGCGGATAGACCGCTGTTCGCCGTATCGATCACCCGGAACCCACGTGCGCGCAGGGCTTCAAGGACATCCAGCGTCCTTTGATCAGTGGAGCCATCGTTCACGATGATGACCCCTTGTCCGGCAACTCGGTCCGGGCCCAAACTTTCAATTGCTTCGAACAGGAACGCGCCATCATTGAAACACGGAATGACCACGTCCACCTTTCCAAGCAAAACGTTCGGTGTATCGCTCATACCGGAATACCCAATAGACCGTGATAGTGGACACCGACCTCATGCGTGCTCCCGACCTTCACGATCGTGCCGTTCTCCATGCATGCCGCGCGATCGCAAATGCGTTGGATCTCGCTCAAGAAATGCGTGACGAAAACGATGGTACAGCCGCCGTGTTTCAATTCGCCGATGCGCTGGTAGCACTGTTGTTGAAAGGCGACATCTCCAACGGCAAGCACCTCATCGATCAGGAGGATCTCCGGATCCGTGGCGGTGGCGATCGCGAAGCCAAGGCGTGCCATCATGCCTGTTGAAAAGCGCTTCACCTGCATGGACAGCTCTTTTTCCGTGAGACCTGAGAATGTCCGCACGTAGTCGTTCACGCCGCTTTCGTCACCGGTACCATGTCCCATCAACAGTCGGCATAATCGAACGTTCTCCCATCCGCTGAGCTCTGGTTCCAAGCCAACACCAAGGGCAAGCATGGGAGCCACACGACCGTGTATCCGCGCACTGCCTTCGGTGGGCTCCATGATCCCCGCCAACAAACGCAGCAGCGTGCTCTTGCCCGATCCGTTGCGCCCGATAATGCCAAAGCACTCTCCCCTGCTGATGGACAGATGCACGTCATGAAGTATCCGTTTGCGCTCGAGCAGGCGTTCGGATCCGAACGAAGTGAGGTACGCTTTGATCGAGCGGAAGCCGTGCCGTTGGACCAAGTAGTCCACTGCTACCGCGTTCAGTTCGATCATCGGTCCTGTGCCCATCATCAATAGTTCGCGATGAATCCGGGACGTAGGACCTTATACAGTGAAGAGCCGAACACGGTGGCCACCACGGCCAGACCGACCAGGATCCACCATGTCCCCACCTGCGGTGCCGATCCATCCACCAGCACCGTGCGGAACGCAGCGATGAAATGGTAGAGCGGGTTCAACTCCACGATCCAACGTAACCGGTCGGGGATCAAGTCGGCGGGATAGGCGATCGGTGTGATGTAGAAGAAGGCCGGTAGCAGCGCGTTCCAAAGTATGCCGATGTCGCGGAAGTAAACGTTCAACGCAGCAAGCGCGACCGATAGACCCATGATGAAAGCCGCATAACAAAGGACGATCGGGATCACCAATAGGTCCGTAAGGTGTGGCACACGGCCGAAAAAGTGCAAGATGACCGCGAACGGAAGGAAGGACATGCCCAGGTTGAATAGACCTGCCAACAATTGACCAAGTGGGAATACCATCGGTGGCACCGCCAGTGAGCGAAGGACGGCGGAATTCTCCACCAACGCTCCCATGATGTGGGCGCTCGTGGTTGAAAAGAACGACCAGAAGATCAATCCGCTAAGCGCGAAGACCGGATAGTTGGGTACCTGCGGGAAAGCCTCGCTGAAGATCAGTAGGAAGATCAGCAAGAACAGCAATGGGTTCAGCAACGTCCACACGAAACCCAACAGCGAGCTCTTGTACCTCAGCCGCACATTGCGCCAGGCCACGGCGCGCACCACGGGCCAATTCGCTCGGGTGAGCCGAGTGCTTGCGATCGGAAGAGCGGGACCGGACATTGTGAACTGGCGGCAAGTTAGCGGCGGCGCTCCGGTTAACTTGCGGCGGTGCCTCTCCTGATCAACGGCCGATACCTGACACGACCTGTCACTGGCGTGGAGCGATACAGCGACATGCTGGTGCAGGTGGTGGCGCGCGAATGGCCCGATAGCCGCATTCTTGTGCCAACGTCTTGGCGAGGAGCATTAAAGGTACACGGGCTTGATGTGGTACGCACCGGTATGTTCCATGGACATGCATGGGAGCAACTGTCATTGCCCGCTTCCGTTGGACCGAATGATGTACTGATCTCACCTGCCAACACAGGACCTCTTGGGATGAAGCGCCATGCTGTGGTGATCCATGACCTTGCGGTGATCCACCATCCGGAATGGTTCGAAAAACGGTTCGCGGTGTGGTATTGGTTCCTGTTGCCCAAATTGGTAAGGAAAGCGGAACGGGTCATCACGGTTTCCGAAACCTCCGCGAACGACATCATTGGCACCTTCGGGATCCCCGGATCGAAAGTCACTGTCGTGCCGCCTTTTGCTATCGAACGAACGAGAAAGTTGAATTCCTCCATCGATGGACCTTACATATTGGCCGTTGGGGGCAGAGACCCACGCAAAGGGCTCCACCAACTCGTTGGTTGGTATTCAGCCATGAAAGACCCGGACTATAAACTGGTGATAGTCGGACGCAAACAAGGTCCGTTCCATTGGCTTCCACTGCGTAAAGCGACCGGTATCATCTTCCGCTATGATGTGGATGACGAAGAGCTCCATCGCCTATACAGTCATGCCATTGCATTGATCAACCTCTCTCGCATGGAGGGATTCGGCCTGCCGATCCTAGAGGCGTTGCAATGGGGGTGCCCGGTGATCGCCTCCGACCTTGATGTCTTCAAAAGGAATTTCGGTGGCTCGCTGTTCTACTTGGGAGGCATGAACACCGAAAATCTGTCAGCATACATAGACGGTCTGCGCGTTGCGAACCGCAGAGCACATTTCGCCATGCGCGGAAAGCTCCGGGCGGCACAATTCTCCCAAGAGCGGATGGGCATTGCATTGCACCAAGCACTAGATCCCTTGTTGAACAGCTGATGCGTATCGCCTTCGTACACGATTGGTTGGTGGTGAACGGCGGAGCCGAGAAAGTGACACGCGAGATCCTACGCGCTTATGATGCGGACGTCTTCGCGTTGATCGACTTCCTCAGTGCCGATGATCGGAAAACCATCTTGCACGGGAAGCGCGCAAGAACGACCTTCATCCAACACCTGCCATTCGCGAAGCGCCTTTACCGCTACTACTTGCCGCTGTTCCCCGCTGCCATCGCACGACTCGACCTACGCAACTACGACCTGATCATCTCCGCATCCTATGCCGTGGCCAAAGGAGTGCGCACACACCCGGGGCAAATACACGTGTGCTACATCCACACCCCCATGCGCTATGCCTGGACGAAGGAGAAGGGCTATTTGAACGATCACGGATTACGTGGCCCCAGCGCTTGGGTGGTGCGCACTGTTCTACGCTGGTTGCGCACTTGGGACCTCCGCACGAATGCAGGGGTCGATCTTTTCATTGCGAACAGCGCCAACGTTGCCGCACGCGTGAAGGAGTTCTACGGTCGACATGCGGAAGTGCTACTACCACCCGTGGATACGGAACTGTTCCAACTGACGGAAGCACCGCGCGGACATTACCTCTCTGCATCGCGCCTCGTCCCTTACAAACGCGTGGACCGTGTGATCGAAGCGTTCCGGATGATGCCGGACAAGCAACTCGTGATCACCGGCGATGGGCCGGAGCGCGATCGGCTGGAACGCACGGCGCCCAAGAACGTGCGCTTCCTTGGTCATGTGGACCAACGCGAGCTGGTCGGTTCGATGCAACGTGCGAAAGCCTTGATCGCCGCTGCCGACGAAGACCTCGGTTTGACCCCGCTCGAGGCGCATGCGTGCGGCACACCCTCCATCGCCTTGGGCAAAGGAGGCTATCTTGAAACCGTGGAGGACGGTGTGAGCGGGATCCTGTTCCCAGACGACCGACCTGAGACCATCGCTGCTGCAGTGGCACGTTTTGAGGCATTCCCTCCTTCGTCCTCTCCGGCCGAACTTCGATCCGGCATGATGGCTTATACCAGTGAACGTTTCCGCGAACGGTTCGCAGCACTTGTGGAACAGGCGATCCAACAGCATGGCCGCTGAAACGAACACGTTGCTCGATCGCTCGATCCGGTTCGCGACCATCGCGCTCGCGGCCATGCCGGTGTTGGGCATGCGGCCCTTGGCCCTAACGATCGCCCTGTGGTTCGCACTGCTGGTGGTGCGCTTGTTGCTCACGCCAAAGTTGACCGTTGTGGACCGGCGCACTTGTCTGGTCCTCTGCGCACCGTTCTTGTTGATGCTCGTGGATCTACTGCGATCCACCGGTGATCACGATGCGTGGGTGCTGGTGGAGCGCAGTGCGGCTCTTGCCATCTTCCCCATCGCGTTCCTGTTGCTGGGAGCACCTTCGGACAAACGCATCCGCGACCGGTCGATGGATGTGTTCTCGATCGCATCGCTCCTCCTTGCGGTGGTCGTGAATTGCAACATCCTACTGTTGACCACTGATCGTGCCGACAGCTTTGCCGTAGTCTATCGCGCGCGCTTCGGTGAGTTCTCCGGTGTGCATCCGCCCTATGCGGCGTATTGGTTCTTTGCTGCGGCGCTCTTCCAAGTGCATCGTGCGCTGGCCGTTCGTCGCAGTATGGAGGAACACCGCTTTATCGCTCTACGTGTCGTGATCATTGCGGGCTGCACAACCGCTGGCGCCTTGATCGGATCACGGATGCCGGTAGCTGCATTCATGGCGGCGATGGTCGTCTTGCTCTTTGCGCACTTGCGTCGATCCATGGCCATCGGAAGCACTGTTCTCATGGGCGTGTGCTTCGTTGCCACATTGGTCCTTCTACCCGGTTTGCGCGAACGGGTGCAAGAGCTTGGGGCCGGCTCCATGATCATGCCGCGTGCGAACGAACTGACCTCGGTGAACATCCGCACACCGATCACGCAGTGTACGTTCCAGTTGCTTGAAGAGAACTGGCTACTGGGCGTGGGACAACAGCACACCCAATTCGCCTTGGATGCATGTTACGAAAGCTTGGATCTGCCCTTGATGATCGACCAAGGTTATGGACCGCACGATCAACCGCTGCACTGGTGGTTGGCGTTCGGCGTGGCCGGGTTCGCTGCTTTCGCACTGCTCTTTGGCTGGAGCTTCCGCCACGCATGGCAACGCTCGGACATGATCCACCTGGCGTTCCTACTCTTTCTGCTGCTCTGCTGCTTCACGGAAGACCTGCTCACCCGGCAGTGGGGTGTGGTGCTCTTCGCGTTCTTCAACACGTTGTTCATCGCCTCGCATAAGGAACCGCACCGAGAGCGTTAGAACGACAGCCTACCCTGCTGTTCCATGGCGAGCCGCAGTTGGCTCACCTCCTTGCGCAGGTCCACCACGCTGCGGGCGAGCTCGTCGCGGCTCAGGTTTGGCTCGGGCAGTTCGGCGCTGATGAAGTGGACGAATTTCCAGATCTCCAGCACGTTGGCCACCTGCACTTCGTACGGTGAATAGATCGGGTTGGTGCTGCACAAGAGCAGGGTGCCCTTCTCCTTCACCTGGCTGTACACCACCTTGAACACGATGCCATCGTCCTTGGTGACCACGATATAGGGCTGGCCGTCGCGGATGGTCTGCCAGTTCTGCACGTATTCACCGGTGACCCACGAGCCATCGTTAACCGGTGGCATGCTGTCGCCACTGATCTGGAAGGTTCGGTACTTGCGGTCGCGCGCCAGGAAGGGCATCTGGAAGGTGGGCAGGATGCTGATGTACTCCGGATCGGCGTAGCCCAGCGCGTAGCCGGCCTTGGCCTTCTCGGGCACCAGCTCCACGTTCTCGCGATCGTCGCGATCCACCGTGGTGGCCAGCACGCGCAAACGTCGACCGCTGAGGTCGATGTCGCCACCGCGTTCCAGCAGGCCCAGCTGGCTTTCGCTGAGTGCGGTGAGGTCGTCGCGCAGCAGCTTATCGATGCTCACCTTGAAGTACTCGCTCATGCGCACGAGCAGCTCAAAGGAGGGTTCTGCCGTACCGTTCTCATAGCCGCTGTAGCTGGAGCGTTTCACCTCGAGGGCGATGGCGGTCTCTTCCTGCGAGCGGCCACGGCGGGTGCGCAGGAGTTTGATGTTGGAGCCGAAGACGGGGTTTGCCATGTGAAGAGTGTCTTATGTCGGTTGCAGGACTGACTTATGCTGTGGGGCGATGGTCAAGCTTCGTGGGGTTTGAAGCCGATGGGTTTGCGCGCCTGTTCCGTGGGCGAGACCAATTCCGTGAGGTGATCGAAGATGGCCTGGATCTCATTGTCGTGTACGGAAATGCGACCCTCCAACTCCTTCAGTTCGCCCAGTACATGCTGCGGGGAATGGAACACCTCCCGCATGCGATTGAAGACGCGGATAATGTGAATGCTTACGGCGATGGCCTGTTCGCTGCGAAGCACATTGGCCAGCATGAGGATGCCGTGCTCGGTGAAGGCGAAGGGCCGGTACTTGGCGTGCTCGCCCTGCTTTAAGGTCACAGTTTGTGACCTTAAAGCCCGGTCCTCCTCCAACGTCAGTTCGAACATGAAGTCCTCTGGGAAACGCTCCATATTCCGACGCACGGCCTGTTTGAGCGCCTTGACCTGCACGCCGTAGAGCTCGGCAAGGTCACGGTCGAGCATCACTTTCTGCTCACGGATGATGTGTATGCGACCGGTGATGGCGGCATCGGGTTGGGCAACGGCCGTGTAGGTGGCGGGTGGCTCCATAAGCAGGGTATCCATGGCGGTATTCATGCTTCGTGGGGTTCTGCACCAGCAGGGTCGTTGGAGTCCGATGGCAGGCTGAACAGCTCTTTGAGTTGTTGAAGAATGCGCTGGATATCCTCGCCTTCGCCACCGGCACGTTTCTCCAGTTGCGCCAGACGGATAAGGATGTCCTGGTTGGTGGTGAGCACATCGCGCAGGCGCAGGAACAGGCGGATGATGCGCAGGTTGAAGGCCATGGCCCGCTGGGTACGGAGAAGCAGCCCTATTGTAAGGATGCCCAGTTCGGTGAAGGCATGCACCGGAGCCCCTGCACCTGAATCCACAGTTCCCGGACGCGACCACGCGGCGGCCCGTTCTTCGGGTGTAAGGAGAAGGATGCTGCCGTGCTCGAAATGTGCCGCACCTGCCCGCACCACGGCCGTGATCCGCTTCAACGGCACACCGTGGAGCGCGGCCAGGTCACGATCCAGCAGCACGTGCTGCCCACGGACCACGATGACCTTGCGCGCCAACTGCCGATCCAACAGTTCGGTGATGCCGTAGCGGCCCACTGGCTCGTGCACCACGAAACGCTGCATAGGCAGTAGGTCGGTGTAGGCGGGCTTGTTGAAGGCGCTATCGACTGCCAGGGTTCCCATCATTCCGTTGATCAGTTATCCGACGGACAAATCTAATGACTATTTTACTGACCGCAACATGACGGTTATTTTGTCAACAAACGAATATGGGAAATGCACCTCACCCCCGGCCCCTCTCCCTCGCCGCGCTCCGCTCGCGATGACGAGAGGGAGCAATGCCTCCTTGGTGATGACAGCGGATAGAACCGATGTATTGGCCATGGACGGGGACCTCCGCCAGGGATGGGAGCGGCAGCTCCCGCACGGCCGGGCCTTGTGGAGGCGTGCAACGAGGAGGCCCCGAGGAACGAGGGGACCCCGCAGTGCCGCCACCGCTGGCATGGCCGTGCGGGACTATAGCGGACAGCCCGTTAAGGCGGCCAACTACAGCCTCACCCCCGGCCCCTCTCCCAA
>DLGQ01000066.1 GCA_002482775.1 Flavobacteriales bacterium UBA7690
CCGATGGACCTGAAGCGCGGCATCGACAAAGCGGTGATCGCCGTAGTGGACGAGCTCAAGAAGATGAGCAAAGCCGTGGGCGACGACAACGCCAAGATCAAGCAAGTGGCTTCGATCAGTGCGAACAACGACGAGACCATCGGCACCCTGATAGCTGAGGCCATGGCCAAGGTGAAGAAAGAAGGTGTGATCACCGTGGAAGAAGCGAAAGGCACCGACACCACGGTAGAAGTGGTGGAAGGCATGCAATTCGACCGCGGCTACCTGAGCCCCTACTTCGTGACCAACGCGGAGAAGATGGAAGCCGACCTGGAAGGCGCCTACATCCTGATCTACGACAAGAAGATCAGCACGATGAAGGAGCTTCTTCCCGTACTGGAAAAAGCAGCACAGACAGGCAAGCCCCTGTTGATCATCAGCGAAGACGTTGATGGCGAAGCCCTGGCCACCCTGGTGGTGAACAAGATCCGCGGCGCCCTGAAAGTGGCTGCTGTGAAAGCCCCTGGTTTCGGCGATCGCCGCAAAGCGATGCTCGAGGACATCGCCATCCTCACGGGTGGAACGGTGATCAGCGAAGAGCGTGGCTTCAAACTGGAGAACGCCGATCTGACGATGTTGGGCCGTGCTGAGAAGATCAGCATCGACAAGGACAACACCACCATCGTGAACGGTGCTGGCAAGAAAGAGGACATCGTGGGCCGTGTGAACCAGATCAAAGCACAGATCGAGACCACCACCAGCGACTACGACAAGGAGAAGCTGCAAGAGCGTCTGGCGAAACTCGCTGGCGGTGTTGCCGTGCTCTACATCGGTGCCGCCACCGAAGTGGAGATGAAAGAGAAGAAAGATCGCGTGGACGACGCCCTGCACGCGACCCGCGCCGCCGTTGAAGAAGGCATCGTGCCCGGCGGTGGCATCGCTTACATCCGCGCCCAAAAGGCGTTGGAGAAGATGGAAGGCAGCAACGCCGACGAGACCACGGGTATCGCCATCGTTCGCCGCGCCATCGAAGAGCCGCTACGTCAGATCGTGGCCAACGCCGGCCTGGAAGGCAGCATCGTAGTGCAGAAAGTGCGTGAAGGCAAAGCCGACTTCGGCTTCAACGCCCGCACCGAAGTGTACGAGAACCTGCTCGCCGCTGGTGTGATCGACCCGACCAAGGTGACCCGCGTCGCGCTGGAGAACGCCGCATCCATCGCCGCCATGCTGCTCACCACCGAGTGTGTGATCAGCGAGGAGAAGGAGAAAGAAGCCGCACACGGCCATAGCCACGGCGGTGGCATGGGCGACATGGGCGGGATGATGTAAAAAGGTGATCAGCGCAGTGTTCCCTTCGGTGAACCGCTGCGGAAGATTCAACAAAACGAGAAAGCCCCGGCCTCCCGCTGTAAAGCGGGAATGGTCGGGGCTTCTCCATTTCCCCTGCATGGCTCCGGTCGAAGGAGCGGCCATACGGAAAAAGGGCCGGACCCAACCTGTGAAAAAAACGTTGGTTACAACCCGGAGAAATCGGGTACCAGTGGAAGTGCGTAGTTTCAAACGGCATTCGACCTTTGGTTTACTCTCGATCCACGGTACATGCTCTCCCACCACACCACCACGGGCGCAGGACGTGCCGTCGTTCTCATCCACGGGAATTCACTGGATCGCCGCACTTGGAACGGACAGATCACGGACCCCGCGTTGGCCCATCTCCAACTGGTAGCGTTGGACCTGCCCGGCCATGGGAACAGTCCCTGGTACCCACCCGAGCGGAACTACACACTGGAAGACCTGGCCATGGATGTTGCGGCCGAACTGGATGGCTTGGACGCTCCCCTGTTGGTCGGCCATTCTTTGGGCGGTCATATCGCTCTTCGTGTGCTGGCCCTAGCGCCCCACGTGAGCGGGCTGGTACTTTCTGGCACACCGCCGCTTTCCAGCGCGGCGGACTTCGCCCATGCTTTCCTTCCGCATCCGGCGTTAGCGAACGCCTTCAAGGCGGACCTGAGCCGAGAGGAGGCGCTTGCCCTTGCCAACGCATGGACCTGGCAAGGTTCACTTTATACCCTGAGCCTACGTGATACCATCCTGAACACGGACCCACGTGTGCGCCAGGGTATCGGTAACCAACTCGCCGCTGGGGATATCAAGGATGAACACGCCATGATCCACGCCAGCCGGATACCCGTATCCATGGTCCATGGAACTGACGACCCGTTCATCCCATGCTCCTACCTGGAAGCGCTGGCTCCCGCTCTTTTCGCTGGAGGGAAAGTGCGCTACATCCGGGATGCAGGTCATTGTGCACAACTACAGGAACCATCCACTTTCAACAGCCTGCTCGCTGAATTCGAGCGCAGCCTATGAAGAAGGCAGGCGACCTGGACCGCAGTGTGCGTTCGCTACGGGAGACCATACGTGACCTGCGTGATGACCGCGCAGAGCAGAACACTGATCTGGAGCGGAAACTGGACCAGCTGATCGGCATGATGCCGCGCTTCCCGGATCACTTCATCTACGTGTTCAACTACGGGTTGGGCCGTATCGTGTACCACCGCGGATTCGATGAAGTACTGGGCTATCAGGATGAGGAAGTTGATCTGGAGCTGCTCTATAACACCTATCATCCGGAAGACGCGCCGATCATCGCGCGTATCAACGAGGCTGCCATCAGGGCCATGGCGGATCTGCGGAATCCACACGACCTCTTCAGCCTAACCCTGACGGTGGACTACCGGATGCTGAAGAAGAACGGGAAGTACATCAAAGTACTTCGGCAAACAGCGGTATTCGAGATAGACCAGTCAAGCGGCAAGGTGATCAGCACATTCAGTTTGTGCAAGGACATCAGCTCGATCAAGACCAGCACGAGCATCGGTTGGCAGATCCGTGGCCCCGAGATGGCCTCGGTGGACCTGAACGGATTGCAGGACTACTTGTCGCGTTTACAATATCATCCCAGCCCACGGGAAAAAGAGATCCTGGAGCGCTTGTGCGAAGGGAAAGCGAGCAAGGAAGTGGCCGCAGCGATGGGTATCAGTGTATTCACGGTGAACACGCACCGGAGGAACCTACTGAAGCGTACCGGCTTGAAGAACACGGCCGAACTGGTGAAACGGGCGCACGACGAGGACTGGATATGAATGGCAAGAGACCATCCCCACCCGGTGTTGAGGGGCTGTTACACTACTTCGCCTCCCCGCATGATCCTGTGCAGCAAGGCCAGGCGACACCTGCTCTTCCGTCCGAGGTCGACCTCGTCCCCTTGATGCCCGACCAGTTCATGTACGCCCTGAATTACCAGCGCAACACGCTCTTCATGGCGCACGGTTTCGCGCGGGTCCTTGGCTATCCGGATCACGAGATGGACTTCGCATCGGTCTTCGACTACATCCACCCTGACGATGCTGCAGCGGTTACAGCGATCGTGGAACCTGCGGTGAAACAGGCCATCCAGGAATCCCGGATCGTGCCTTTCGCCTCGGTGATGTCGGTGGACTATCATATCCGCAACGCCAACGGCACCTATATCAAAATACTCCGGCAGGTCACCGCCCTGGAGATCGAGCCGCTGACGGGGCGCATGATCAGCACGCTGAGCATCTGCAAGGACATCAGCAACATCAAGCAGAGCAACGTTATCGGCTGGCAGGGCTTCGGTCCGGGCATCGAACACATGGACATGAGCGATCTGGTGGGCAGCCACCCCAACGTACTTTACCGGCCCTCCCCGCGCGAGCTGGAGATCCTGGCATTGATCGCATTGGGCAAAAGCAGCAAGCTGATCGCTGCTGAATTGGACATCCGCGTACACACGGTGAATACGCATCGCAAGGACCTGTTGCAACGCACGGGCTTGAAGAACACCGCTCAAATCATCAGACAAGCGCACAACCATAACTGGCATTGAGCATGGAGCAGCAGGATGGGAACTCCGTGGAGCGTCTCATGCGCTATTTCGATTCACTGCGCCGTGCTGCGCCTGACGTGGACCCATCTGCGCTGCATGAGGCTAGCGCACTTCCCGGCATTCTGCTTCTTCCGGACCAGTTCATGTATGCGGTCGATTATGATCGTTCCGAACTTTTCGCAGCGCAGGGATTCGAGCGCGTACTGGGCTACCCCGACCACGAAGTGGACCTCCGTTCGATCTTCACCTATATCCATCCGGACGATGCTCCAGCGGTGACGGCTATCGTGGAAAGAGCCCTGCGCCAGCTATTCGTAGCACCCATCTCCGTGCTCCCCTTCTCTTCGGTAATGTCCTTGGATTACCGCATCCGCAAGGCCAACGGCAGCTACATCAAGATGCTAAGGCAGGTCACCGTTCTCGGAGTTCATCCCAACGGCCGTGCGATCAGCACGCTGAGCATCTGCAAGGACATCAGCAACATCAAACAGAGCGATCGTATCGGATGGCAGGGGTGTGGGCCAGGGACCGAGAACATGGACATGAGCGACCTGCTAACCGATCATCCGAATGTGCTGTACAGACCTTCCCCGCGCGAGTTGGACATCCTCGCTCTGCTCGCATTGGGAAAGAGCAGCAAGGTGATCGCTGCTGAATTGGACATCCGGGTGCACACGGTGAATACGCATCGGAAGAACCTGTTGCAACGCACAGGAGCGTTGAACAGTGCAGCGCTGATTCGGCTGGCTGTGGAGCACGCGTGGGTACGTAACAGTACGGCCTGAATCGCACGCACACGCAAGGGCATCGACATGCTCGTCATGTGATCTAACGATCCAGTTGAGGAGAACTCCTGGAATGTGAAAAAAGCGTGGGTGCGCTACCTACAAATAGGTATTGCGGTTGATCAACAGCCCAAATTCATTTGCCATTCCTGAATTATTGAGTTCCGACCCCAACCACCAATGACCATGCATCTCTCCAATCCGATCCCGTGTGAACAGCTCCTGCGCATCGTGAAATGGCAGCTCTTTCTTGCCTTGGTGGTTCTGTCATCGGCAACGCCACTACGGGCGCAGATGCTTCTGCCGACCATCGATGTGGCCGCCATACAGAACTTCAACGGCATGGGAACATCGGCCACGGCAACGCTCCCTACTGGATTCAAGATCGGGACGGATTGGGCTACGGGCACGACCGCCACGACGCAGGCGGCGGGCACCAGCGGAACAGGTGCTTTCAACGGAACCTCTGCAGGAGGAGCCTACAATGCTGCCCAGGGAGTGACGGGTACCTCAACGGATCGTTCACTGGGATTCTTGACAAGCGGCAACGGGGTTACGGGATATTCATCACCGCGCTCCATCATCCTACGCTTACAGAACAACACCGGCCAGGTCGTTGGTTCTCTCGACCTCGCATGGAATTATGAGAAATACCGATCCGGTACCAGACAGATCGATTGGAGCTTTTACCATGGCGCCACATCGGCTCCGACCACGGCCGATGGAAATGGCGACCACAGCTATCCCTCGAATGCAAACAATACTGTGATCTCCAATCCACCACTGAGCACGTCTCGAACCTTTACGATCAGCGACCTCAGCATAGAACCAGGAGGTTCGTATTACCTGATGTGGACTTACACCGGCTTGAACGGTCACAACAACGCACAAGCTCTCACCATCGACGACCTGTCGATCACGCCACACGTTCCGCCACCGCCGATCAACGATGATTGCTCGAGCCCGATCGCCTTATACCCGACGTCGTACTCGAGTTGCCCAGCATCGGCGGCGACCGTTAGTACGGTGAGTGCCACACCAAGCCCAGCCTCGTGCACGGGCACAGCTCCGGACATCTGGTATGACCTGATCACGAGTACTGAGCATACGATCGTGAGCCTGACAGGCATCACGGCCACTGGTGCGGGTGTTGAAGTATTCGCCACACCGATGAACGATTGTGGTGATGGCACTTCGGTGTATTGTGGTTCGGGTGCTTTCCATGTCATTCCCACGCCTTCTGGACAATCCTATATGATGCGCTTGTACAGCGCCACAGCGGGGACGATCTCCATGTGCGTGAGCACACCCATCGAGAACGACCTCTGCGATCAAGGTGTCTATCTCGGGGGCGCCCAACCATACGGAACCTGCACACCCACCAGTGGCACCAGCATCGGGTCCACACCCAGCGGAGGTAGTTGCGGAGCTACGAACGATGACGTGTGGTACTATTTCTCAGCACCTGGCGGGGTGGCCAGCTTCATCGACCTGACGTCCACTGGTGCAGCTGGCTTGGGCTTGGAGGTGTTCAGCGATCAGTGCGGTGGCGGCAGTGTCTACTGCGGCAGTGGTGTCACGCATACGGTACCTACCGTGGCATCGCTGACCTATTGGGTCCGTGTGTTCAGCACAACGCCCGGCGGATTCACAATCTGCGTGAGCAGCGCGCAAGCCAACGATGTGTGCGACAACGCCGCTTACCTCGGTGGAGCGCAAGCGTTCGGAACATGCACGCCGACCGCAGGCACCACCGGAGGTGCCCTGCCCAGTGGCGGTTCCTGTGGAGCGTCGAACGATGACGTGTGGTACTATTTCTCCTCGACCACTGGTTCCGCCAGCTTCGTGAACCTAATGGCAGACGGGGCCAGCGGACTGGGCATCGAAGTGTTGGAGGATGCGTGCACAGGAATGAGTTTGTACTGTGGGACGGGTAATACGCATACGGTCCCTACCATAGCGAGTCACAACTACTGGGTACGCGTATTCAGCACCAGTCCCGGTGGATTCAACATTTGCATCAACGCCAGTCAGACCAATGATGAATGTGATCAATCGACCTACCTCGGTGGAGCGCAGGCCTACGGCACCTGCACTCCAACAGCGGGCACCACAGATGGTGTAACCCCAAGCGGTGGAAGTTGCGAAGCGTCGAATGTGGATGCCTGGTTCTACTTCACCTCCAGCACCGGATCGGCCAGTTTCGTGAACCTTGAAGCCGACGGTGCCAGCGGGTTGGGCATCGAAGTGCTGGAGGATATCTGCACAGGAACGAGTGTCTATTGTGGAACAGGCAATGCGCACACCATTCCCACCACGTCGGGCCTCTACTACTGGGTCCGCGTCTTCAGCACCACGCCTGGAGGTTTTAACATCTGCGTCAGCGCGAGCCAGACCAATGATGAATGCGACCAAGCGACCTACCTCGGTGGAGCGCAACCCTACAGCACCTGCAGTTCGACGGCCGGCACTACGGAGGGCACCACACCGAGCGGAGGAAGCTGTGGCTCCACATCCACGGATGCCTGGTTCTATTTCACCTCCACCACCGGTTCGTCCAGTTTCGTGAACATTGATGCGAACGTCGCAAGCGGTTTTGGCATCGAGGTGTTGGAGAACACCTGCACAGGCGCGAGTGTTTACTGCAGCACAGGTCAAGCGCACACGGTGCCCACCACACCAGGTCAATACTATTGGGTACGGGTCTTCAGCACAACACCGGACGAATTCATGCTTTGCATCAACGCCACCCAGGCGAACGACGAATGCGACAACTCCACGTACCTGAGCTACGCACATGCGTTCGATGCCTGTTCCCCAACAACCGGTACCACGGCAGGCACCACGCCGAGCGGCGGAAGTTGTAGTGCACTTACCATGGATGCGTGGTTCTACTTCAACGCGGCAGGAGGAACATCCAGTTTCGTAGACCTTGTTCCGGGGACAGCCAGTGGGTTGGGTATCGAGGTACTTGAAGTCACTTGCACGGGCACGAGTGTCTATTGCGGTGGGGGAACCGCACATGTCGTTCCCACCATACCCAACGAATACTACTGGGTGCGGGTATACAGCACCACGCCAGGAGACTTCACCATTTGCGCCAGCCAGCCGGTGGGTAACGATGAATGCAATGCAGCAGTAAGCCTCGGGAATGGCAACGCCGAGGATTGCGCTTCCAACGCAGTGATCGGGACAACTTCCGGCGCGACCCCAAGTGGTGGAAGCTGCGGTGCGACCAACAACGATGTGTGGTACTACTTCTACTCCGGAAGTTCGCTCAACGCACTGGTCGATCTGGATGCAGTGACCGCCACCGGGCTCGGCATCGAAGTGTTCGAAGATGCCTGCGGTGGAGCTAGTACCTATTGTGGCAGCGGAACGGATCATGCCGTGCCCACCATACCGGGCCACTACTATTACATGCGTGTGTTCAGCAGTACCGATGGGGAGTTCTCGGTATGTGTTAGCAACATCGTGCAGCCCGGCAATGATGAGTGTGGAACCAGCCAGTACATAACCGTACACAGCGATGGCGACTGCCCGTCGAATGCGACCAACGGAACGACACTCGGCGCCTCCAACAGCGGCGGGAGTTGCAACAATACGTTGAACGATGTGTGGTACTACTTCTATGGATCTGCCAGCCTGCACACCACTATCCAACTCAACGCGGGAAGTGCAAGTGGCCTTGGTATTGAAGTGTATTCAGACCCGAATAGTGACTGCACTGGCAGCAGTTTCTACTGCGCTACGGGCCTGTCGCATGGAGTGCCAACCAGCAGTGGACAACTCTATCGGGTCCGCGTATACAGCACCACGCCCGGCGACTTCACCATTTGCCTGAGCGCCATACCGCAACCCGCGAATGATGAATGTGTCAGCAGCCAATATCTCGGGGTGCAGAATGCTGCCGATTGCCCGGCCAATGCCGCGAACGGAACGACCGTGGGCGCCTCCAGCAGCGGCGGCGGTTGCAACAACACGTTGAACGATGTGTGGTACTACTTCTACGCCTCCAACAGCCTGCACACCACCATCCAGCTCACCGAAGGAACGGCCAGTGGCTTGAGCATAGAAGTATACGACGACGCGAACAGTGACTGCTCCGGAACGAGCATCTATTGTGCTGCGGGCCTTTCCCACACCGTACCTACGGTCAATGGACAGCTCTACCGTGTACGCGTGTACAGTAGCACGTCAGGCGACTTCTCCATTTGCCCGAGCGCCATACCACAACCGGGGAATGATGCGTGCGAAGGCCAGAGCTACCTGGGCACCTATGCCTACGGCGATTGTCCTTCGAATGCCTCGACGGGCACGACCCTTGGAGCGTCTTCAAGTGGCGGAACATGCGGTTCGGGCCTGAATGATGTATGGTACTATTTCACGGCGAACACAGCCAACACCCACATCGATCTGAGCGCCATAAGTGCTAGCGGGATCGGCATCGAGGTGTACCACAATGCGACAAGCTGTCCGGAGATCACCAGCTTCTATTGTTCCAACGGCACGCAGCACACGGTGCCCACCATTCCCGGGCAATACCATCACGTGCGGGTCTTCGCTTCAACACCCGGCGAGTTCAGCATCTGCGTAAGCCAGCCGCCCACGAATGATGATTGCACGAATGCCTTCGGGCTAAATACGTTCGCTTCTGGCGAATGCCCCGACAATAATTACCCCGGCACAACGCTGGGCGCAACGGCCGCAGGAGGATCCTGTTCTTCAGGTAATGCTGACGTGTGGTATAGCTTCTACTCCTACCCGCACGTGTTCAACTATGTACACCTCGAGGGAGATGGTGCTAGCGGGTTAGGAATTGAAGTGTTCGATGCCTGTGAAGGGAACAGTGTCTATTGTGGCACAGGAGCGGACCATCTAGTTCCGGTAACGCCGAACACGAACATGTACATGCGGGTGTACAGCACAACACCTGGTAGTTTTAATGTCTGCGTGAACCGGCCTCCGGACAACGACGAATGCGGCAGTGCGGTTCCCTTGAACTACTTCACCACGAACAGCTGTCCGGACGAGGCCATCGCCGGAAGCACGGTGGGAGCCACCTTCAACGGTGGTACGTGTGGAAGTGGAGCCGCGGATGTCTGGTACGCATTGTATTACGCGACGAACAATGGTGTGGTGGTGAACCTCAGCTCCACCGGAGCTACCGGTCTGGGTATCGAAGCCTTCGATGCCTGTGGCGGAAACAGCATCTATTGCGGCACGGGGACGCACCACGTGATCACAGGCTTCAACACCTGGACCTATCTCAGGGTCTACAGCTCTGGCCCTGGCAGTTTCACGATCTGTACTTCACCCGCCGCAGAGAACAACGAATGTGCGTATGCACTACCTCTGACGTTGAATCTTCAAGGTGAATGCCCGGACAACGCGGTGGAAGGAACGACCACGGACGCAGGCGCGAGCGGTACCGTGAGCTGCAATGCCGGTCCCTTGGGCGATGTGTGGTACTACATCTACTCGAACGATGGCACGGCCATGCACTTGGACCTTACCGCTACAGGTGCGGCCGGACTTGGTCTGCAAGTCTTCGATGCCTGCGGTGGCAACAGCGTGTATTGCGCCAACGGCACATCGCACGACTTCCTGGTACAAACACACACCTATTACCGACTAAAGGTCTACAGCACAACACCCGGTGACTTCACTATCTGCGCCACGCAAGCCGATGGAGCGGAGGATTGCATGGGCGTTCCGGGTGGCCCCGCATTGCCTGGTACCCTCTGCGATGATGATGAACCATTGACCATCAACGACCAGTACCAGATCGATTGCCAATGCATCGGATATGATTGCCTCGGCATTCTCGGTGGCACAACAGGTCCTGGCACTCCGTGTCTCGTAGGCTACAGCATCGATGGAACGCCCTACTATGGCGCCTATGATGTGAACTGCCAATGCGCTTGGACCGATTGCGAAGAGGTTGCAAATGGTAACGCGTATCCCGGCCAGACTTGTGATGATGGTGTGGCCGCCACACCGAACTCCTACTGGAACAGCGCCTGCGAATGCTCGGACTACTACGACTGCGCCGGCACGCTGAACGGTCCACTTGTGATCGGGTCACCTTGCTTGGTGTCCACCGACCAATTCGGTGTGCCCTTCTACGGAACGCGCGATGCCAATTGCAACTGTTCCTGGACCGATTGCGAACAGGTTGCGAACGGTAACGCGTATCCCGGCCAGCCTTGTGATGATGGTGTGGCCGTCACACCGAACTCCTACTGGAGCAGTGCCTGCGAGTGCTCTGACTACTATGACTGCAACGGCGTCTTGAACGGTCCTGCCGTGATCGGTACCCCCTGTCTGGTTTCCTATGATCCGCTTGGCGTTCCATTCTATGGCAGCCTTGACGCGAACTGCAACTGTAGCTGGACCGACTGCGAAGAAGAAGCGAACGGCAACACCTATCCAGGAAGCCCGTGCGATGACGGCGAAACTTCGACAACAAGCGACACCTACGCTGCCGATTGTGAATGTCGTGGATATGACTGCAACGGCGTCTACGGTGGAACGGCATACCTGGATAACTGCAACGTCTGCGTCGGCGGCAATACCGGCGTCACACCTTGCGTGCAGGACTGCAACGGCGTCTACGGTGGAACGGCATACCTCGACAACTGCAACGTTTGCGTCGGC
>DLGQ01000047.1:0-194 GCA_002482775.1 Flavobacteriales bacterium UBA7690
CCTTTGGCCTAGTTGATCCAACCTAAGTTTCCAGCGTTCCACATTAAATCCCGTTGTGATCTGCTTTCAGTTCTTTCCTTTGGCCTAGTTGATCCAACACGATGCTCTGAAAGGCAATAGGGACAAGGGAATCGGCGACTTTGGGCCGGAAAAAATTCCGAAGGATGTACGGTCGGGGCCAATTGGCCCCGACC
>DLGQ01000047.1:306-1152 GCA_002482775.1 Flavobacteriales bacterium UBA7690
CCGCCAGGATGTTGACCATGCCGTGCTGTGGTAAAAGCGCTAGCACCCGCTTGCGGTGGACTTCGCCGTTCTCTTTGCTCGCACAATGCCGCAAGTAGATGGAGAACTGCATCATGGTGAAGCCATTCTCCACTAAGCTCTTGCGGAACTGCGCGGCGTTCTTGCGGTCCTTCTTGGTCTCCGTCGGGAGGTCGAACATCACGAACAGCCACATGACCCGGTAGGCGCTATAGCGGTCATGGCTCATACGGGCTTGGGCAAGGCCAATTGGCTGTCCGAACCTAGAAAGGCTCTGGCGAGCGATGCGGTGGTCTCGCTTACGGCAACCATCAAGGGGCGCTTGATGCCACCCATATCGACGTCCAGGGTGTGGGTACGCAATAGTTCGATCTTCACCCCTTGGTCCAGTTCGGTCTGGGCAAATGGGCGGTCCAAGACTATGCCGGCCACCACTTGATCAACCACTGGGCGGTAGGCTTCCATCATATCATCGGCCAGACAATAGGCATTGTACCGGTTACGATGGAAGAGGCCGAGAGTAGGGTGGAGGCCACTCCCGGCCAACGCACGGGCCACGGTGGCACGCAGGATGGCGTAACCATAGTTCAGGACGTTGTTGGGGTAGTGCCCTTCAGGGTCGCGCAAAAACTGTGGGATCCCTTTGAACAGACGCGGCCAGTAGTACACGGCAGCTACACCTTCGCGATTGTCCACATCCCCGCTACGAACTTCTTGGGCAAGCTTGAGCAGCCGACCACCGTCCTGCCCCATTTTATCGAGAATGGCGGCTTGGTTGCTGATCTTGGCCTTGACCACCTGCTGCCATAGTTGCTTTTTCAACGGCTT
>DLGQ01000047.1:1159-14870 GCA_002482775.1 Flavobacteriales bacterium UBA7690
TGGATGCTTCGGCCTGGGCGATGAAGGTCTCCGTTTGGGTGCTGTGCCCTTGGAAGTTGAGCAGCATGCCAACAGGATGATGCTGTGCGTTACAGTTCACCACCGCCACGTTGTGTTCTAACAGCTTGGCGAGCAAGCCCTGTGTCACGGTAACCTGTTCATGCTCCATCAGCAGCATACCCATGTCCTCGATCGGTACGCTCTTACCCGTATCGCCCTCCAATAATTTGCTGCGCACCAGCATTTGCCCAAGCTTCAGCGAGAGATGGCAGGGCGTGGTAATGGCGATGGTGCGCTTGATCATGGCTCAGTATTCACCCACGTGAACCACGCGGCCAAGATGATCTAACCGGACCTTTTGAATACCCTCCAAGTCCTTGAGACTTTTGATCTTGTAGTAGGTGGAATTCTGTAGCTCCTTCGCATTGACCAGTTGTGATTCCAGATGATGCCGGAATTGGTAGTCCCTGATCACATTGTTCCCGTACTCACTGCGTGCAAGAGACTGCACGCGGTACAGCTTACGTGCGATCCTCCAAGCATTCGATGGGTCCTTGAGGTCAGTAGTGCTTGGGTCGAAGTCATTTTCCTTGTCTGGGAACACGAACATTTCGTTCTGCTTCATAGTGTACAGGAACACCCAACCTTGGTTCGCATTAAGGCTGCGGTCAATAACTGATTGGCCCTGTAGCCGGCGTGTAACGGCCTCATAGAACGAAACCACCCTCTCCTGCAAATTTCCTTCTTGGTCCCGGTAGATGGCCACATGATGGTTGCTGCCGGTTTGCACCCAACTGCTTGGTATTTCACGACCATCTTTGTCCAGTATGGCCTTGCCGTTGTGATCGTGCTTGGTGTGCAGTGCTTCTGCGTTGCTTACCCCAGTGATGGTCACCCGGTTCACCTTGATGCCCTTTTCACGGTTCAGCCAGATGGGATTATCATCCAGGTTGGAGAAGGCTGTTTCCAGCACTTTCTTCCTCTCTTTCACTGAACTCACAGTCTGATTGAACGCTTCAACTTCCAGCCGCGTGCGCTCATAGTGCGCTTTCAGTGCATTCACCACGGCCCTATCGTGTACGTCCTCAACCCTATTCAAGAAGTCATCGTTCTTCTTGGAGTCTTTGAACATGTCTGGTGAAATGGCCTTCCTGATCGTGAAGCGCGAGGTCATTTGCACCAGCTTCACCTTCTCTGGGACTTGCTCCATATGGTGCTCGTCCACCCAGATCGGATTCTTGCTCAGTGCGTTCTTACCACCGAACGCCTTTTTGGGTTCACCGCCGCCCAAGGCATGCAAGCGTAGCAGTAGGGCTTGCCGGTAGTCCATTCTGGCTACTTGAGCTATGGTTGCTTGGTCAAAGCTTGGGCCTACGGACACCAACTTGGTCGTGTAGAACTGCTTCTTGCCGTACACGGTCTCTTTGTGTAGTTGTCCGCGCGGGGTCAGTTCCACTTTACGGTGGTAGCCGTCCTTCGTCTTGCTCTTGTTCACATTGCGGGTCGTCACCTTGTTCTTGGCCTTGAAACTGACCAAGGTGCTCTCCAACTGCTGCTTCACTTCCTTCCGCAGTTCATCGATCGGCATTGGTGGCTTGAACAGTCGCCGACCCTTGGTATCTATGTAGGTTTCCTTGCGCTCAATGGCTTGGATGACCGCGTGTTTTTTGTGGTCCTCATCGCGCCGTGCGTTCAGGTGGTTCAGGAATTGGATGTGGCTGGGCCGAGTGAACGCTACAGCGATCGCATCCATAGCGTGGTGCCTATGGTCGTTCCGCTTGGTCCAGTCCTTGATCTTGTTCACCACATCACCGTCTTTGTTCTTCTCGGTGTAGGTGAGGCCTGCCTTGTCATACTTGGTCCAGTTCAATTCCTGTAGCACATTGATCAGTTGCCAGTCCTGTCGGAGTCGATCCGTTACGCTACCGGTGGTGGGCGTAATGGTGCGGGCCACTTGACGGAGCAGGCCAAGAGCCATGCGCGTGATGTATTGCGTATTGCGCAGGTCACGATCGATGAAGCCATCCGGTATGTCGGCTTCTTTCATCAGCAGCTTCTTGAACTTCGCCGGACTGGCCTTTTTGAAGAAGCGTTCCACACGTGCTTTGTACTGCGCCACCTGTTCGCTTTCGGGGCCGTACTTGACCTCCATGTAATCCATGGCGGTCGCGTTGTTCATTCTGCCCTTCTCCTCATTCACCGAACGCAACTCTATCGTCTTGTTGCTGAAGCCGTCGTCGAACAGACGCGCTTGGGGAATGATGTGCTCCACATCGAACTTCTTGCCGAATAGCTCTTCGGGCACCACCGGCGTCTGACTGTAGAGGGTCTTGAAGCCGTTCTCCTTCAGTTCCTGATACAGCTTGTACTTGATGATGTCGTTACGCGTGATGCGCACGCCGGTATTGAAGGGGTAATACTGCGCGATCTCTTTGCGGATGACGCCGTGTGCTTTGGTGGCATCATCGATGCTTTTGGTCATCTCCTCGCGCTCTTTCGCGCTCTTCTTCAGCTCTCTGGCCATCTCCACCCGGATCTCATCCGGCCTTCCGTAGACCTTGATCACCTTGTTCACCACATGCACCATCTGGTTCAGGATCTTCTCCACCACGGGATTGCGCAGGCTGTTCTTGGGTAGGATCCCCAACGCATCGATCAACTCGCGCGCTTCGTTCTCTTCGGCGGTCACCGAATGGGAGTGATTGTACCCAGCAAGTTCACAGGCTACGTCATAGATCTGGCCGTCCTTCAGATGGGGAAGTATCCTCTTGATCGCACGTGTGCTCAAGCTGCCATGGTCATCCTCGAAGTGGATCTTACACAGGATCTCCGCACATTCCCGGTTGAAGCCGAACTTCTCTACCAGTTGTTTGATGAGCCGTTCGTTGCCTGTGCGGGACGAATTGTCGCTTTCGTACGAGTACAGTAGATGCCACAACGCATACGCGGGCTGTTGCTCGAATTCCTTGCCGGAAAGTGTGGCGTCGAAGTGCAGGATGTCGGTATCCACACCCAAGGCTCCCAGGATCTCTTCGATCGTCTTGGCGCGCTCTTCGGCAGTCAGTTTGTTCAAGTCCACTTCATCATGGCCGGTCACGCGGAGCATCGCTCCGAACATCTCCAAGTACTTCTCATTGGTCCGGTTACCTTCCAACTTCTTGAAGTTCACCTTCCACTCCTTAGGCTGTAGTTTTAGGACCTTCAACGCATCGGATGCGGATAGCTCCTTGGTCCAACTGAGTTCCGCGTAGAGCCGGGCTTTGTACTCCGAGCCAAGGCACCAAGATCGGCCCTTCCGTACTATGCCGTTTTCCGAGCGTTCATCGCCTGTGCCATCTTTTCCTTCATAGATCAACTCAATGTTGTTGAGCACTTGCCAGATCCGGAATTCTTGGAAAAGGGGGGAGGCCTTCGGACAGACGCGAGGTCCCACCTTTCGCATCTTCGGCTTGCCTTCCTTGGTCAAAGCTGGCTTGCCATTCTCATCGATCACAGGTTGTTCCTTCCCTTCGAACTCACACACCGCAAGCTGCCCCTTTTGTGACTTCAAGCGGCGTTGGTAGAAGATCACCGTGTCGCGGATGTCGTGTTTGAGTTCCGCGGTCAGCTGCGGATGCTTGTCCTTCTGCACTTCCCATATACGCTCGAACTCGTCCAGGTAATCCTGCCGGTAGAAGACCTGACCCTTCAATGGGGTGTGCTTGTTCTCTTTGATCTGATTGTACAGGAACTGTCCCACGGTCAAGTCCTGTATCATCAACTGTTTGCTTCGGTCACTGATAGCACCCAACAGACCGCTGGAAGTGGAGATGGCCCCATTCACTTGTTGGATCACTACTGCTAACTGTTCCAGTGTCAGCTTCCGGCTCAAGGCATCCACACGCCATTGGTAGTCTTCTACTCTCTTGTCTAATCCCTTGGAAGTTCGCTTCTCACCGACCAGTCCCCATGGCTCCTTAAGAATGGCCCACGTGGTCGTTTGGTTCTTACCCGCGATCTTTTCGAGAAGAACATGGCTCAACAGTTCACCGTGATACTCCCGCTGCTTGTTCCAGATCCTGTTCAGTTCCGCCTTCAGGTCAGATCGGTAGAATTCCGGAATATGGCGCTTTCCCGCATTCAGCCGTTGCAGCCCGTACTGTCCGCAGGTAAGATCGTTGTCATATAGCTCCTTGGCGATGGCCATGCCGTCGATCGCTTGGCCCTCATCTTCATCCTTGGCCTTCCTGTTGCTCTTGTAGCCGCGCTTCTTGTTGATGGCCAATAGAACGCGGGCGAAGTCTTCCAGCAGTATCGGCTTGGTAGCCGCGTCGGCACGCAGCGCCCATAGGGTGTGTGTGGTTCCCTTACCTGTTTCCGTTAGTACAGTTCCCTCTTTGATCAGACCGTGTTCTCTTAGCAGGTAGAATAGGTGCGCGCGGCGGTCTTGGTACCGGTCCAAGTTTCGGCGCATGCCGCGCTTCAACGTTCTATCCGCATTGGTCGATAGTGGCCTGCCTTTCTCGAAGTCGGTTTGCTCATCCACGGACAAGGGAACCACCCTAACACCGGATCGCACTATACCTGAACTCTCCTTCTCACTCTCCGCTTCATTGATCACTGCCCAGCCTATGGAGGTGGTACCAAGGTCCAGTCCTAAGATCTTCTTCATGTGGTTCGGTTGTCTATATTTGTGCCAAGAACTGAAGCAGATCACAATAAGGGTTTATCCCGTTGTGTGAACATTCACTCGGCCCCGCATGGCAACATGTGGGGTCGCTTATTTTCTGGTCTTGGTTTTCCGAATGTATTCTTTCTGCCGATATGCTTGTTGGACAGCCTATAACATCATGTTGGATCAAATAGCCCCCCCATGCACCGCCTCACCTTACTCCACACCCTCCTCGGCGGTCCGGCTTTGCTCACCGTGCCACCGCTGGAGCTGCTTGCCAGCGAGGTCTAGGGCCGCCTGGCGTTGACCAAACACGGCCACCAGCTTTTCGTGTACGATGGTTTCGTGCGCGGCTTCCAATACCATAGTGGTGGCCAGGCGGTCGCGCAGATGAAGGACCATGACGACCTTGACATGGTGCGAGAGTATGGCAAGGAACACGACCCCGATGCCGTGGCCGTGTACTGGCAGGCGCACAAGCTGGGCTACCTATCCATGTTCGAGAACAAAGCGTTGGCCAACTTGATCGACCATGGCATGCTGCTCTCCGCTTACGTGGCTAATGCGGCGCCTGAGCCGGAACCCTGGTTACAGTGCTTCATAGCCGTGGATCTGTTGGTGCCGGTGAACAACAGCTTCGACGACTACCTGGACCACTACCTGCAACGGCCCGATGCTGGCTACAAGCCGCACCAACATTATGGTGGGGATGGCGATGGGTAGGAGTAGTGCCTGTTGCGCTGCCCCGACCACCTTTTCAACCCTCGCTAGATCAGCAATGCCTCCTGCTCCAACCCGGCATTGTTCGCGCTGATAAGGCCAACGATCCGCTGTACATAGGGGTGTGGATGGTCACTCAGTTTTCGCGCTAGGGTTTGCTGTTTCTCCAGCAGCATCAATTGTTTGGAGCTGTACCGGGCGAACAACTGCTCAATGTCGGCTGGTAGGTAGAGCCGGATGCGGTCGCCTAGCACGTTGTGGAGCCGGACGAACTCATCCAGGCCTACGGGGTCATAGTCTGGGGAGTGCAGCAAGTTCAGATGATCCGTGCCTTGTTCTGCCAACCACTGAAGCACACGGTGAGACATGCGACCATTGACCAGTAAAGCCGATGTAGCGCTACCGAACACACGATGGTGTTGGTGGAAGACGGCTGGGTTCTCGATCAACACCCAATTGCCTTGTAGCACGGGCCGTTGGCGTGAAGAGAGCCGGATCGCGAAGACGCCATTACGTTGTGTGGCTTGTACGCTTTCGGTGAGCGGGCCATCATGCAGGATGGGACTGCCTTCCGCCACACGTGCCATTATGATCTCGGGAGTATCATTCGCTATCGCCTTTGAATTACGGAATAGCCCCACGCCGTTGATACGGTTCCCAAGAGCTTCATCCAGAACTGGGTTCGGAAAGGCCTTGTCGTAGAAGCCCTGCACCGCATTGGCGTTTATGATACTGAGCGATGCACCGGCGCCGGTCCGCACTTCACGCACCACACCGGTCTGTAGGAGCGGCATTATCCATTCTTTGAAACGTACACCGCATTGCGATGAAGGCAACTGGCCGCGCTGTATGAGCGCGTGCAGCTTGGTCTGCAACTGTTGGTTCATGGTGGTGGTGTGGCCGTATTTCCAAGAAGCGTACCAACTGTATGAACCGTAGCAGGCACTTCGCTTCGAGACCCTGCGCTTCCACTGCTTGGTGCCAAGGTTCACTGGTCAACCGGCCGCGCACGTAGTTCCGTTGCCGCTAGCTTTAAACTCCGCTAGTGTCACCATCAATTGAGCACCATGTCGCCGTCATCCCATCGCCAACTCGCTGCTGCGCGCAAGTACCTATCCGATGCGCGCCTTACCGCCTTCTTCCGCGCAGTGCACACGGAATGGCGTCCCATCTCGCTCAAGATCATCAACCGGGAGTTGGACAAGGGGAGAACACTGGATGCTTTCTTCGCGGAGTTCGGCAACCTGCCCGGGAAACGCAGTGGGCTGGAGGTGAGGTTAGCGGTGAAGCGGATCTCTCCGCACGTGTACCTGGTAGCGTACGGGCTGGCTGGTGGGCATGTAGGCGATGGTGGTGAATGGCGGGTGGTGTTCAGTGCTGGGGCCAAGGTGCTTCGCGTAAGAGCATGTGCCATGTGGATGGCATAGATGGGTGCATTGTGCGCTGGACCCAGCGCAGTGTCTACGCTCCATGCACTTACGTTAGTGAACCTTATCGGGTCTTGCGTGTGAATAGCCCATGGACGTTCGGCCAGCACTCCAGCGTCTTATTCATGATCCACCGGCGCGGTCTCGGCGCGATCAGATGAGGCGTTGCACGCCTATCTGCCTACAGTACTGGTTCACTTTGTTCACGGTGTTCAAGAAGGGGTCTTGCTTGCTTTGGAACGCGTAGTGTGGGTCCAGCACAGAGCGGTACAGATCATGGTAGTCCAGAAATGCCGCCTTCAGGGGTTCATCTTCGAAGATGGCATCCAACCGGGGCCATTGCTTTTGGAAGATCAGGTGGATGATGTACAACTCGATGGTATCCCGTCTTTCGCCGCTCCAGAGCGCAGCATGGTGGATGAACGTAGGCTGCAAGTGGTCGGCGATCCCGAACTCGCTGTTCCATACACAGACGGTGGCCACCGCACCGAGGACGAACGCGCGCAGTTCAAGTAGCTCATTCAGTTCCTCCATGGAGTGTTCGCGGTCGGAAACATCAATGGCCCACCACCGTTCATGGGCACGGTGTGCGGCATCCAGGGCTTCTTTCTTCCCCTGGCCCGTCCGCAGTGCGTTCAGCAGGAAGGGGACCGGGTCGTCCGTGGGCTCCTTGTGTTGGTTACCGGTCGGGCTGTCAATACCCATGGTGGTCTGGGTGGTGTGCGGTGCTGGTTCCAGTATCGCCTGGATCGAAGCCTTGGTGTGGTCTTTTTTGGATCGCATACCGAATGATGGCACCACTTCCACGATGCGTGCGAAACAGCGTCGGCATACCCGTCCACCATCCTTCAGCTGCCCGGCGCCGAAGTTCGGCTTGCTTAGAAAGGTCAACGGCGATCCACAACCAGCGCACACATTCCCTTCCTTGGTCATGGGGTCAATATATACAGGGGTACTGTGTTGAGGTTCGGGTGCACCACCGTTGTGCGCAGCCTGTAGCTCCGGGAGCACACGGTTGCTGAGCAGCCTAAGTCTACCATGTACAGTGCTCATGGGGCGTAGCCTTTGGTTACGCCCGGCGTGCATAGGGTGCCAACCGCAGCGTGCGGCGGCGCGGGGTATCTTCGCCGCCACCCGGGTTGCCCCTGTGCGCAGTGCCGCACCGGTGTTGCCCATGCGACCAAAGACCACCCAGGTACACCCCATGCAGCAGAAACTATTCGACTTCATTGGCCGGTACATGGTGCTTACGGAAGAGGAGAAGAGCGTGATCGGCGGGTTGGACATCTTCCGCACGGTGAAGAAGGGGACCATCCTGCTCAACGCCGGTGAGCGGTCGCGCGATAGCTACTTCGTGCTGGAAGGCTGCATCCGCACTTTTTACGTGGTGGATGGTGAGGAGCACACCACCGCCTTCTACACCGAAATGGAGGCCTTGACACCCGTATGCGTGGTGAGCCGCACACCCTCGGAGTACACCATCAGTTGTGTGGAAGACACCATTCTCTCCATATCCGACGCAGACCTGGAGGTGGATATCAACAGCCGGTTCCCGCGGTTCGAGACGCTGTGCAAGGTGCTCTCCGAAGAGCTCCTGGCGAAAGAGCGCACGGACTTCGACGCGTTCAAGACCTCATCACCGGAAGAACGGTACCTGAACCTGCTGCGCACACGTCCGGACCTTGTGCAGCGGGTGCCGCAACACCAGCTCGCGAGCTACCTGGGCATAACCCCACAATCGCTGAGCCGCCTGCGGGCACGGCTCATCGAGAAGGAGCGGAGCTGAGCGTATTCCTTCACTTAAGTGAACGAGGCGTGGCACCATGCCGGTCTTCTTTTGCCGAGACATTGAACACGTCCCTACTTCGTCATGAAGAAGAACATCCGGCTACTTAGCCTTGCGCTGGTGCTATCCAGCATGCACCCCCTCCAAGCCCGATACACCGAAGCGGATAGCACCTACAGGCGGTGGTTCGTGGGTACCAGCCTGTTCGTGCTGGTGGGCAACCTGGCACCCACGGACAATCCACCGGATTTCTTCCAGATCAACATCGGCTATCGCCTTACGGGTCGGGATGTGATCACCGTGGAACCCAAGACCTGGAGGTATGCCTGGCCCAATGGTATACACCCGTTCTTGAACGATGCCTACGAAAAGCCGGAGGAGCGATTCCCGGGGTATGTGCGTGAGTATGGGATCTCACTGTCTTACCAACGCTTCTTCTGGCTGGGCCTCTACGCCGAGCTTAACGTGATGCCCACCCTGCAGCATTTCGTGGATGCCCAGGACAAGAAGATCGATGAAGGATACCAGATCTTCAACACCTACCGGGCCGGCTACCACATCAAGCTCTTCAAGGACCGGTTCTTCTTCCAACCGTCCATCGCCATCACCCACCGGGCTTACCACACCCGCCTACCGGATGGCTTCAAGCAGTTGGACGATATGTGGTCCAAGTTCATCTTCGGCGAGCCTGGCTTGCATGTGGGCTACAATTTCTAGATGCGGCCCCGTGCGCGGCCGTTGATCCACATGTTCATCGTATCCTGTGCCCGTTCTCCGGAAGCACCTGATCTTTGCCACCCATGCAGCCCGAACTTCCGCCCGAGATACAGGCGCTGCTGGCGAAGAGCCAGCAGCACTACCAACAGCACGCGCGGCTGATGCTTACCGTGGACACGTTGGGTACCGATGGGGCAGCGTGGTGCAGCGCCCACCAGCAAGCGCCGGCCCCCAATGGCCAGGTGCTTAGTGCGGCGGAGATCCTGGAGCGGGCCAACGGGGTGTTCGGTGTCCTGCGTACGGCGGGTCTTGTGCCGGTGATCGCGGTGTGCCCCCTAGAGAATGGGCCACCGGCGAAACCCAAGGCCAAACACCGCGCCGCCGGGGACATCGCCCTAGGTGGTGTGCAGGCGGTGGTGTTGCGGCAGGCGCCGCCGCGCATGCTCTTCGCACAACAGGGAGAGGAGCTTACCCTGTTGGCGGCAGAGGTGCCTGTGGTGGAGGAGCGCATTCCGGCTTTCGTGTCCAAAGCGAAAGCGTGGCTGCTACGCGCGCGCTTCCGTAGGTGAGCTACTGCCAAACGCGACCCCTGTTCACCCAGCAAGACCAGACCTGCACCAGGTTACCAACAGGCATGTCAGTTTCGTGTCTGGCAGCTTTACCTTTAGTTCCTCTCTGGCCTGCTGACCAAACCTACTCTCCCATGCTTGCAGGAATGAACCCCGAGAAGGAAACACCGGTATTCCACACAGGCCAACAGGTGGTGTTGTTGGAGACCGGTGATGTATGGACAGTGACCGCATCCACACTAGTGGACAAGGTGCTGTTGTATGACATCTACCAGCCCGGCCTGCTGAAGACCTGGGTGGCTGCCAGTTCGTTGAAGGCCACAGAACCCAGCGAAGGGGCACCGGCCACGGTATCACGCAAACCGGACGGTGTTGCCACGCGGAGGCTTTAACCGCGCTTAAGGAATACTCCTTGCCTTAGCATGGGGCCTCTTCCGGTAAGCAACCAATCGGCACTTAGCTCCGGGAAGGTGCTGAGGACCTTTTCCAGTTTGTCCGATCCCAAGGCTCTACCGTTCTTCACCGCGTTCCCCAAGAGTCCATTGGAGAAACCTGTCCGGCGATTGAAGTCGCGCTCCGAGATACCCACCACCGTAAGGTACTGGGCGAGGCGTGCTGCTGCAGTTTTGGTTTCCATGGCAATGAGCTTTGCCCAAGTAGTTCAAACGCCGCACCAGTGCACCAGCAACAGCAGTATTCACCGCACGTTGCTGCGTATTCCCTATCGCGGCGCATGCAGTGGAAAGGTGAGGCAGGGGAAATGGATACACACTATCGCACCATATCCGCAACACGATGCACATTCATACGGCAGCGTAAATGGCATGTGTAGTGGCAGGAACGGGGTTGAAGTATTTGCCCTTCGCTGATCATCAAGATCCTGATGGCCATGTGTTGGTTGGTCGTGGTTCCGAATGCCGATGATCCAACGGGTCGCTCGTGCCGTTGATCTACCGCTACCGTACCACCTTGAACACCGCCTGCGCTCGCACGCCGCCCAGATCCATCAAGAACAGTCTGTAGAAGCCTTCGTCCAACGTGCTCACGTCCAGTTCGTGTTCTGGTGAAAGGCTGTCCAGCAGCAATAGGCGTCCATCCAGGGAGCGCACCTCCAGCGGCATGCGTACCAACGATCGGCTGCCCCAGATGACGCGTAAAGTGCTGGTGGTGGGGTTGGGGTAGAGCACCAGTTGTGGTTCTGCACGCTCCGTTGCAGGGAGCAGCACTTCGAGTTCGTCCAGCGCGGGCGGTTCTTGGGCAACAGCGTAAGTAGCGGCCAGTAGGAGCAGGGTGGTCAGGATGGGGCGCATGGTGGAAGGGTTGACCAAGGTGGTCCAGCACTGTGCCAGTGTGGTAGCCGTAAGGTTGGCGGTGGGCATACCAGTAGGGGGATGGGGATGCATGCAGAAGGCGTTCGCGCCACGAACATGGCTGCGGGGCGATCGTTCCCAGAATTGGGGAAGCCCATCCTCGCCATGTATGTGTGGTCTTTTTCGGAAGCTCGCGAACGACGCGTGCCCGTGCCGCGTGGCGCACTCTTCGCCGTGCTCCGCGCATGACAAGTACCACCGCCGCCACATACACCGAAGGCCCCTCCGCGTTGTTGGTCACGGCCATCCATGCAGGCAAGGCCATGCGCCCCTCGTTGAAAGCGCTTTGCCACTTGAACGAAGCCCAACGCCTGCGCGAAGAGGATCCGTTCACCGATCGTTGGACGACCATTTCCGACAACAGCATCATCGGCCTGCGCTCGCGTTTCGAGGTGGACCTGAACCGTCCGCGCACGAAAGCCGTGTACCGAACGCCAGCGGATTGTTGGGGTTTGGATGTGTGGAACGGAATACTACCAACTGTTGAAGTGGAGCGTTCGTTGGCCACCTACGATGAGTTCTACGAGACCACCGGCGCTATGGTGGAACGGCTGCTCTCCATGCATCCGCGTGTGATGATCTACGATCTCCATTCGTACAATCACCAACGCCAAGCACCGGGTGTGGACGATGACCCCGCGCTGAACCCGGAGATCAACCTGGGCACAGCGAACATCGATCGCGATGTGTGGGGCGAAGCGCTGGACGTGTTGACCTCCGCGCTGATGAAAGGTCCCGATGACCGTAAGTACGACGTGCGCGAGAACGTGAAATTCAAAGGTGGGCACTTCGGCTTTTGGCTCAACGAACGGTTCGGTGCGCGGGTATGCCCGGTCGCCATTGAATTCAAGAAAGTGTTCATGGACGAGTGGACCGGTGCGCCGGATGAAGCGGCCATCGAGCGCATCCACGCGTTGCTCACCGCCACTATAGCACCGGTGATGCGTGCCACCAATGCCGTGGAGCATGCCTGAGGACAAAGCGACAAGCCTCTTGGACATGCTGGGCTCCGTGCGCAAGAAGCTGGAGCAGGGCAAGCGTGTGATGCGCCTGTTGCCTGATGGTGGCCGTTTCATGATGGACCGTCCGCTGCCCTTCATCTGCGTGTACCGCAGCAACGGCACCAACGATCCGGGCATCGAAGAACTGGTGCGCGCACAGTCCGCCTACGTGCGCAGCTCGGGTACACCGGAAGACCTGCCCGCCTTGCGCGACCTGCTGGCCACGGTGGCTTCAGCGGTGACGAAGAAGAGCAAAGCATTCTTGATCGTGGAGATCTGGGCGGGCGATCGTGCTACGAACCCGGACACCTTCCGCGCCCTGTGCCCGGCGAACAACCTGCCCACCACCGCAGCTGTCCTGGAAAAGGGATTGCAGGAATTGGCCGTACACATCCAAGGCACCAAAGCGGAGGTGGTGGACACCGCACTTCGGCATCCGCCGGGGTTGCCGCCGATCTTCAGTACGGACGAACTGAAGAAGCTCGGTGTCATCACCATCGGTATCGAGGTGCCACCCGTGTATTGGAGCTTGGATGGGCACTACAGCAGGCTGGCCCTGCGTGCGGTGCGTACGCGTTTCACGGAAGTGGTACAACGCACAGCCTTCGATTTCATCCGCGTGCAAACGCCGCTAGACTTCCCGCACTACCTCACGTTGGGGCGTACTAACATCACGCGGTCAGCGCTCAACATAGACCATCGCTTGGCGCGTATCGGTGCCTCCTTCGATGTGTTGCTGAACGTTTCGCCGGTGAACACCGAACAGGCCTGGTTGGAATTCGAACGCGATGGTGGCGAGAAGCAGCCGGACTTCCACTACCGGCTCATCCCCGTGGATCCGGACATCGCCAAGCGGCAGTTGTTCGCGCTGCGGATCGGGGAGGTGGAAGACAATACGTTGGAGTTCATCTTCCGCGACAAACGCAACGAACTGGAGACTCAGCTTACCCTGCTCACCGATCGCGGCACCAACCAGTTCGTCCACTCCAGCCTGCGGTTGCATGGCGCGGTGGAACCACTGTTGTTGAAGAAGGCGCACCAGCTGATCGGTGCCGTGGCGCACTGGCCGGAAACCTCCGGCGAGAAGTTGGACGCGTGGGGATTCGAGGCCTTGGTGCGGGAAGAATTGGAACATTACCGTGCGCATTTTCCACACCTGAAACTCGGCGTGCGCGTGCGGAACGATGTGGACGGCGTGCTCGTGAGCAAGGGTCAGGTACACATCGGCGAGGCGTTCTCGGTGGCGCGGTCACGAGCATTTGCGTTGTTGCAACACGAGGTAGGTACGCACGTGCTCACCTTCTGTAACGGACTACAGCAACCGTTGAAATTGCTTTCCGTGGGCCTTGCCGGATACGATGCGTTGCAGGAAGGGCTTGCTGTTCTGGCGGAACACCTCAGCGGCGATCTGGGTCCGCGTCGGTTGAAATTGCTGGCCGCCCGGGTGATCGCCGTGGATGCCATGGTGAA
>DLGQ01000073.1:0-20969 GCA_002482775.1 Flavobacteriales bacterium UBA7690
GAAGGTCTTGAAGCCCATCGATTCCAAGGCAACGTTGCCTGCGAGGATGAAGAGATCGGCCCAGCTGATGCTGTTGCCGTATTTCTGTTTGATGGGCCACAACAAGCGGCGCGCCTTGTCCAGGTTACCATTGTCCGGCCAGCTGTTCAGCGGTGCGAAACGCTGGTTGCCCGTGCTGGCACCACCGCGACCATCGGCCGTGCGGTACGTACCCGCCGCGTGCCACGCCATACGGATCATCAAACCGCCGTAGTGGCCCCAGTCTGCCGGCCACCAGTCCTGCGAGTCGGTCATCAACTTCGTCAAGTCGGCTTTCAACGCTTTGTAGTCCACCTTCTTGAACGCTTCGGCATAGTTGAACTCCTCGCCGAGCGGGTTGCTTGCCGGGGCATGCTGATGCAGGATGGAGAGGTTCAACGCGTTGGGCCACCAGTCGCGGTTGCGGGTGCCACGCCCTGCTACCGGGTTGCGCTGCGCGCCATGGATCACCGGGCATTTCGCATCGGTCTTGTTCAGGTCTTCGAGTTCGGTATGTCCGTTCGTTCCGTTCGCCATGATTCTTATTGGTGTAGAGTGCTTCCCGCTGGAAAGCACGAATGTGGTTCGCAGAGGCCGAAGGTACCCTGACAACTATCATCGACCTAATTGATAGTTTCGATGCCACTATCGACATCATCTTATGACACTCCAGCAACTCCAATACATCGTGGCGGTGGCGGATACGGGCCAGTTCAGCAAAGCGGCGCGCCAATGCCACGTGACACAGCCCACGCTTACCATGATGGTGCGGAAGCTGGAGGACGAGCTCGGTGTTACCATTTTCCAGCGCGGATCCCAGCCCACACGGCCCACCGCGGATGGCGACGCCCTGATCGCACAAGCCCGCGTGGTTCTGCGTGAAGCCGGGCAACTGAAGGAATTGGTGACGGAACTGCACACCGGAACGGCCGGCACCTACCGCCTCGGGATCATCCCCACGCTTGCCCCGTACCTGCTTCCGCTCTTCCTTGCCCGCTTCGCCAACGAGCACCCGCAAGCCCGCCTGGTGATCGATGAACGACAGACCACCAGTATCCTCGATGCCCTGCGCAAAGGCCAGCTCGATGTTGGCATACTTGCTGGTCCTCTACACGAAGAAGGCCTCGAAGAGATCTCGCTCTTCCAAGAACCCTTTCTCGCCTACTTCCCGCCGCGCCATCCGCTGTTGAAGCAGAAGCGCATCGCCCGCAAAGACCTGCGCAAAGCACCGCTGTGGGTGCTAAGCGAAGGCCATTGCCTGCGCGACCAAGCACTCAGCGTTTGCCAGCATCCCAGCTCCGCCGGGCACGACAACATCCTCTACAGCACCGGCAGCATCGAAACGCTGAAACGCATGGTGAACAGCGGAAGTGGATTAACGCTGGTTCCAGAACTCTCGGTGAATGCCGACGAGAAGAACATCCGCCGTTTCGTCGCTCCAGAACCGGTACGCGAAGTGGTGCTCGTGGTGCGCAGACCGTTCGTCCGCCGGAAAGCCGTGGATGCGCTGGTGGCCGCGATCAAAGCTGCGGTGCCCAAGGAATTCCTGGCCATGGACAAGATGGTGGTGCCGGTGTAGGGTTGGTGCTCACTGACGAGAACCCCACCTCACCCGATCACACGCCATCCACTGTACTTCAGCACGAACCGCACGAGCTCCCGCTTTTTCAGCGGGATATCCCAATCGCCATCATAATCCACCAGCGTGGGCACCAGCGCGCCGTCGATGATCGCGTTCTCTACGCGGATGCTGATGTCGAAGTCCAGGATCACGGAACTGTGCGCGATGCGGTAGGTGCGAGCGATCACGTTGTTGCTAACGTGGTCGAACCAGGTGTCCATCTTCTTGATCACCGTTCGGCCATCGCGGAACTCGGGTTTGGCTTCGGCGCTGAAGACCCAGCATTGGTGGCCGTTGCGTTCGTCGGCGCTGATCTTGAAGTCGTAGAGCGGCGCCATGTCGGCGTTGAAGAGGGCGAGCTTGTGGCCGATGAAGGGCACGCTGCCGATCTCGCTACCGGGATCGAACATGAATTTCTTCAGCTCGCTTTTGTACTTGTCCAGCTTGCTGCCTTTCTCCACTTCCAATTTGCGTGAGGCTACGGTGTTGTCAGCGATGCGTTCGCCTTTGAGGAAGAAGACATCATCGTACATCTCCGCCGTTAAGTAGCGGAACGTGCTGTCGCGGTTGCGGAGCTTGCCGGTCTCCTTCACGGTATCCAGTTGCAAGTAGACCTTGTCCGCATTGCGGTGGAGGTAGCCGGTGCGGTACATGGAGGCCGTCTCCTTCTCGTCCTTCGCGCGCACGGCAAGCACACTGCGCAGGCGGTGCGGATGGTAGCGCGTGTTGAGGAAGGCCTTGTGGAAGGTGGTATCCTCCATCACCTGGCGGATGAAGCCCTCTACGTTGAATCCTTCCTTCTGCGCGGTGATGACGACCTCGTCCAGTTCAACTTCTGCCGCGATGCGCTCCACTTGGGCGTGTGCCAGGCTCACCGACGAAAAGGCGATGAGCGCAAGTGCACGGAGCGCATCCATCATCAGTGCCTGCGTGTAGGGCCGAGGCTGGAGTAGAGTTCGTACTTGCGTTTGATGTACACGAGGAACTCGTACTGTGTGAGGCCCTTGATCACATCATCCGGAACGCTGCAGAACTCGATGAAATCGTCGAACGCTTCGGGGTTCAGGTTGATGATGTCGTACTCCACGTATTTCTGGAGCAGCTCTTGTAGGATCGCGCGCTTCTTGTCCTCGTTCACCAATTGGGCCACCAATCGCTTGCTGCGTTCACGTCGGCTGAATTCCTGATACAACGCGGTGATCGGGCTCTCCAACGCGTTCACCGTGGTGAGCTTGTAGTCCGAAGGCTTGTAACCAAGCTTGTCGATGTCGGCCTGGATCTCTTTTAATGTACGTTCCGGCAGGATCTCCACTTCAGCCAATTGCACTTGCAAAGGGATCAACCGGATCTTCACTTCATAGACCCCGCGCTCCACGCTATCCGCCAAACAAAGTATACCCGTGCGGTGGCCGATGGAGCCGATCATGAGCGTATCGGTGCGCAGTGCCTGTACTGTGAACGACCCATCCGCATTGCCGAACGTGCCCGACCGTGTGCGCTTGTTCACGATCATCAGATCGTAGTACGTGTGCTGCTCCGTACTGGTCATCACCTTGCCGTGGATGGTGACCGGATCCTGCGCGAACGCTGGGAACGAACCGGCTAGAACGAAGAGGAAAAGGAGGATGCGCTGCACGGGTACAAAAGTACCCATGGAGCTCGCAAACACCGTTCCGCACAACGTCAATGCTGCAGCAGGAACGACCGATCCTGGAGTTGGGAGTAAAGGATCTCGGCCATACGTCGTTGACCCGCATCATCCGGATGGATGTTGTCGCGCAGTTCCTCCGATCGCGCTCCATGGTCAAGATCCTTGATCAAGGAGATGTTGTTCTGAGCAGCGAACTGGATGATCTCTCGACCCTGTCGGTTGTACTTTCCTGCTTTGATCTCCGATCGTTCGGCGTGCAGGTAGATCAGGAAAGGAATATGCTGTTGTTCCGCGTACCGCGCCAAGGAAGAGAACCCGCTGTTGAACGCCTCATCCCCCTTGTTTATTCCCAGTTCCTCATGGTTGTTCTCCGGCTTCTGGAAGCGTGGGATCACGTAGCGATCGACCAGTTCGACGATCGCGCTGGTGTATTGCTGATCCGGAAAATGCTTCCGCGTACCCACCACACCACTGAAGCTCATGTTGTCATGTGCATCGTGCGAACTCGTGACCAGCACCAGTGCTCTAGGTTCAGGCAGAGGAGTACGAGCGAGGTATGCTGCACAGTTATCAGGGCCCCAACTACCCGTGCCGATGTTGAGGAATTGCACCTTCCTCCCCCACGCTTCGGTCAAGCGTTGCGAAAGGATCGTGGTGGCCAGTGAATCGTTGTCCGTGAGGCTTCCACCATTGATCACCGAATCACCACAGCCTAGTATGATGATGGCGCTGCTATCCGGTTCTTCGGACCGCATGGAAAGCGAATTGTACACGATGTGCCGGCCGAAGCGGTGGCGGTCCTGCGAAGGCTGTGCGATGTATTCGTAATGCGGATCTGAACGCAGAAGCACTGCGTCGCAGAACCCGAAGCCCACGCGCAACACCCCTTCGGTGATCAATACCAAGGCACCGATCCCGATCGGCCACCGCCATCGTCGCCACCAGGATCGTTGATCTGCGCTCATCGCGGCCGAAGGTAGAAGGCTCGGCGGTGCGGAAAGGCGAAGGGCCCTCTCCTTGTTCGGAGAAGGCCCTTCATTCAAGGTCCTGTGCATCTATAAGCCGGGTTTTGTTCCGCCTTGCGGCGACCTCCACCATCTATCTAGTCCCGCCGTCACCAACGGGATCCATCGACCTACCCTCCGTGCTCCAACATGCGTTGGAAGGACGGGCTTTCCTCGCTCCGACATTACAGAACGCACGGTATACATGGCCTTTCAGCGCGTGAGGTTTACCAAGCTGCCCTGTCGCCAGAAGCACTGGTGCGCTCTTACCGCACCTTTTCATCCTTACCCACCTTGCTGCGGGCGGTTTCCCTTTCTGCGGCACTTTCTGTGGACCACCCGTTCCCAAGTGGCCCCCTTCCCGTTAGGAAGCACGCTGCCCTACGCTGCCCGGACTTTCCTCCCTCCCACTTGCGCGGGACAGCGGTGGAGCGATGCACAGGATATCAAAGAACACGACCGCGAACCGGTCCACGTTCAATTCGTTCAGTGTCTAAGGATCTCCACTTCGGTGGCTCCCGATCCATAGCGCGACATGTTGGCGTCGTTGAAGCGCACACCATCGTAGAACAACAGGATCCGCCGCACTTCTTCACGCAACACGCCCTCTCCCACGCCGTGGATCACGATCAACTTGCGTTTGCCATCTCGGATCGCAGCTTCCAAAGCACGTTCGAAATAGGCGAGCTGGTACTTCAACTTCTCGCCATGGCTCAGTCGCGTTTCATCCTCTACCAATTCGTGCAGGTGCAGATCCACTTCGGCCACGCTGTTGTCCTCTGGTCGCTTCGGTGTTTTCCCCGGGCGCGAGTCGCCTTTGCGTTTCTCGCGCCGCTCTTCCATCACATCGTTCGCCGCCACCATACCCGCCTGGTGATCACTGATGCGGTAGGCCTGTTTCACGAACTCGGGATCGTACGGCACCATCTCCTTCGCGTTGCGCACCAGCACGAAGCCTTCATCGGTGCGCACCTTCACCCTGCCGGGCGCGGGCACATCCAACACCACGCCGCCACCGACCTCGTCGACGAACGCAACACGATCACCCTTCTTGAACACCCGGCCGGCCATGCCGCGAATGTACGGGGCCGCCACCTCTAACTTGGCCCCATGGAAGAACGTGGCCCGTGGAAGACCATCAGCGTGGAGGAACGTTACAGCACACCGTGGATCGCGGTGAGCCATCATGAGGTGATAGACCCAAGTGGTACGCCCGGCATCTACGGCGTGATACACTTCAAGAACCTCGCCGTGGGGATCGTAGCACTGGATGAGGAGTTGAACACCTGGATCGTGGGCCAGTACCGCTACCCGCTCGGTGTGTACAGCTGGGAGATCCCCGAAGGAGGTGGCCGTCGCGACCGCCCTGCCATCGACAGCGCCAAACGCGAACTGCGTGAAGAGGTGGGCATCGAAGCTGAACGTTGGACGGAGATCCTGCACATGGACCTGAGCAATTCAGCCAGTGATGAAGAAGCGATCCTGTACGTGGCACAAGGCCTCACCTTCTTCGATCCCGAACCCGACCACAACGAGGAACTCGCAATGCGCAAACTGCCGTTCCAGGAGCTTTACGCCATGGTGCAACGCGGCGAGATCCGCGATAGCCTCACCGTTGCGGCTGTGCTGAAAGTGAAGTTGATGTTGCTGGAAGGAACGCTGGCCTAGAAGACGATGCCGTGAGCGATCACGCGGCCGGTGGATGTGAATTCGATGCCCGGCAACGGCACCTTGATCCCATTCAACACGAACAAGACCGTACGCACCACGCTGCTCTTTGTCCTGATCCGCGTAAGGTCGATATCCGGTGCTATGTAGAACTGCCGATAGCGGCCATCGTTCACCTCCGGAAATGCGGTGACCATGTTCTCAGCACCGTATCCAACAGCGATGTTCAGCCAGTCCGGTACGCGGCTTCGCGACAATAAGCTCTCCACATTCCCGCTCAGCCAGATGGTCTGCCCGTTGTAGTCCTTCAAGACACGCTCGCCTAGGCTCTCACCCAGCAGATCGGGGCGCTGCGCTGCGAAAGGTGTGGTGCGCGCAGAGAATTTCACCGATATGCGCTGTTCGTCCCACAATGCCTCCTGCCCCATGAACAAACCCGCACCAGCAACGTTAGCAGCCATATCGCTCCACGAAAAACCCCACCCGGCCGATGTGCCGTCCAGGATCTCTACACCGGAAAGGAAGATCAACCCCAAACTCCCGCCTATCAGCACCGACTGCCGCTTGGCCGTGCCGCAACGTTCCCAAGCACCATGCCCCCAACGGCCCAAGGTGTAAGCGCTGAAGAAGTGACCCGCTTTGTCGACCTGGAGCCATTCACCCGAATCATCGAACGTGTGGAACGTAGACCGGTCATACTCCGTATACCACGCTTCGTTCAATAGCCCTATGCTACCGACCATTCCCGCTCCAGCGACCACGAAGTTCATGGTCTTGCACCGGCTCGCGGATCCCACGGCTTCTGAAGTGTCCGGAACCACACCGGAATTCCCCTGTCCACAGGCGCAATACGGAAGCAATTGCACAAGTATGATTAGGAGCAAAGTCCCACAGGCACAACCTGTTACGCCTTTCAACGTCATATGGACCAAAGGTAGTTCACAACTCTCTCCGCAGCCCTCTCGCACTGTCGGCAACAGGCTATCTTTGACAACTTAAGTATCACATTATCAGCGCTTAACGCTCCCTCTCTTGCGCTTGACCACCCTGCTCCTCGGACTTGCCGTGTCCGCCAATTGCTTGGCAGACCTGCCCGATGACCTTGGGCGATCCTCGTTCTTGCACTTCATCCACGAAGCAGGTCCAAGCCGATCCAAAGCTTGGCTCAGCGACATGGATCTGGGCGTTGCCATCGACGCTGCTGGATTCTCCATTGGCGGGCCCATCGGGAACCAGAAATGGTCCACCCGGTTCGATGTCATCGGTACACGACGCACACATTCTGCGATCGATGGTTGGCATCCACGTCCCGCACGCCAATTGATGGATACCGTTGAATGGGTCTCGGCTGGCATGACCGCCCAGTACGTGATCGGATCCAAAGGTCTGCGCCAGAATTTCCTGCTCCAACGGCGACCAGCAGGTATGGGGCCGCTGCAGGTGGTGATGTCGGTGACCACCCCACTGTGTCCCGAAATGGAGGGCACTACGGGTTGTGCGTTCCGTTCCGCGGAAGGTGAACTGCTCCATGCCTACCGCGATCTATTGGTGTGGGATGCATGTGGCACCAAGCTTCCAGCGCATATGCGTTGGGACGAACCTACCGCGTCGCTGGCCCTCGTTGTTGATGACACCGAAGCCCAGTACCCCATCACGATAGATCCGGTGAGCACGGGACCCGACAGGGTGCTTACTCCCCCGAACGCTGGCAAATTCGGCTGGAGCGTTGCCAACGCCGGTGATCTTAACGGAGATGGGTACAGCGATGTGGTCGCTGGAGCCTACACTGCGGCATCCGGAGAAGCTGCCGAAGGGATGGTCTATGTGTACTACGGCAGTTCGGCAGGGATCCCAGCGGCACCATCGGTCACGCTCCAAGTGGACCAGGCTGGTGCTCAATTCGGGATTAGCGTGGACGGGGCAGGTGATGTCAACGGAGATGGATACAGCGACCTGATCGTTGGTGCGAACGGTTGGGAGAGTAGCGTAGCACGAGACCGCGAGGGCGCCGGGTTCATCTACCATGGTAGTGCAACAGGCATCCCCAACGCACCTTCACAAACGATCTTAGGGAACGTATCACTTCGGCGCCTCGGATCCACGGTAGCGGGTCTCGGCGACATCAACGGTGATGGTTTCAGTGATATCGCCATCGGATCCGCACTCGCGGCCAACGGGCAAACGAACGAAGGTCTCGTTTGGATCCATCTGGGTTCCGCCACGGGGATCGTTACCCTGCAACGCCATCTATTGGAACGCAGCCAGACCGCCGCTCAATTCGGACTCGGAGTAGCCCCCGCTGGGGATGTGAACGGCGATGGGTACAATGATGTGATCATCGGCGCCCACAAATTCGAGTTCACACCGGGCTGCCCCGATGCGGGCTGCGATGACGGCCTGATCGCGATCTACCACGGTAGCGCGAACGCACTTGGTGCCGGTGCCAACCCCGCACCGGCCAGCCTGTTCAATACCATCGGATTCAGCGTGCGCACCGGATGGGCCGTTTCAACAGCCGGGGATGTGAACGCGGATGGATACAGCGATGTCATCATCGGAGATTGGAGGGATAGTGTGGGCACCTCGTTCTACGAAGGCACCGCGTTCGTCTTCCATGGCTCCGCCGCGGGCATCGTCACCGTTCCTGCCACCATCCTCCAGCCGAACCTGACCCAGTGCTACTTCGGGCAAAGTGTTTCCACGGCCGGCGATATCAACGGCGACGGATATGCCGATGTCATGGTCGGAGCCATCCAGTTCTCCAATGGCCACTTGAACGAAGGCGCAACATTCGTCTACCTCGGCGGAGTTACCGGAGTATCCTCGTCATCTTTCCTCCGCTACGAATCGAACACCATCAATGGCCAGATGGGCGAATCGGTGAGCACCGCTGGTGATGTGAACGGGGACGGGTACAGCGATATGGTCGTGGGCATCCCCAATGCCGAGCGCGTTCAGGTCTATCACGGCGGAACCTACAACGTGAGCACATCACCCGCTTTCACGCGCGCTTCTGGATCGACCAATGCGCTGCTCGGAGCAGCAACGGCCAATGCCGGGGATGTGAACGGGGATGGTTATTCCGACGCCATCTTCGGCGCACCCGGTGCCAGTAATGGGCAAGCCAACGAAGGCTTGGCATTCGTCCACTATGGCAGCCCCGGTGGTCTTTCCCCATTGCCATCGGTAACCCTGGAAACGAACGTAGCAGGTGCCGCCTTCGGCACGAGCGTTGCCAGCGCCGGGGACATCAACGGCGATGGATATTCCGATGTGCTCGTTGGTGCTCCCCTTTCCAGCGGAACTGGCGCGGTGTATCTCTTCTCCGGGTCACCAGCAGGACTATCCACCTCCCCTTCCACCGTGCTTACAGGTAGTTCGGGATCGCGGTTCGGTGCCTCGGTGTTCAAGGCTGGCGATGTGAACGCCGACGGCTATTCCGATGTGGTGATCGGTGCTCCAGGGGAAGAGATGGCCTATGTGTTCCTCGGCAGGCCCGCTGGATTGGTGACCACACCAAAGGTCGCGCTCCCAGCACCGTTCCCCGGTGGCGCTTTCGGCTCGGCGGTGAGCACGGCCGGCGATGTGAACGGCGATGGCTTCTCCGATATCGTCATCGGCGCACCGGAAGTATCCAACGGACAATCGTTCGAAGGGGCTGTGTACGTGTATCATGGTACCCTGTTCGAGATCGACCCGACCCCGGCGTTCGCCTTTGAAAGCAATTTCGCGGACAGACGCTTGGGTAGTAGTGTGGCTGGGGTCGGCGATGTGAATGCCAATGGGTACTACGAGATCGCGGTCGGAGCTCCAGGCACCTCCGCACCCGAGGTGAACGAAGGTGCCATCTATGTGTTCTACGCCACCTCAGCAGGAACCACGGCGACCGGCCATGCGGTTCTCGGATCCAACCTTTCCGGCGCGCGGTTGGGCACCAGCGTTGGCGAAGCGGGCGATGTGAACGGCGATGGATACGCGGATATCATCGGCGGTGCCCCCAACAGCACCAATGGAGAGAACAACGAAGGTCGCGCATGGGTCTTCCTCGGAAGCCCCGGGCCATTGGTCTCCTTCACCACACTGGAAATGAACATAGCCGACGAGCTCTTCGGCTCGGCCGTAGCTGGCGGTGGTGATGTGGACGGTGATGGGTATTCCGATGTGATGGTGGGCGCTCCCAATGCCTCACCTACGTTGACCAATGAAGGACGTGTGTTCCTCCATCGGGGGAATAACGGGCTTAGCGCCAACCGGCTCACACGACAGTACCAGACCGATCTCGTAAGCCCTCTGGCCACCAATAGTGCGGATATGACCGATGAGTTCTTCTTCGGAATAGGCCATCGTGCTCGCAGCCCTATCCAGCGCACCACCGCGAAACTGCGATGGGAAGTGGTCCATGAGGGACAAGCGTTCAGCGGCGCTCCGATCACGAATTCGGTGGGTTTCGTGGCAAACAGCGCAGCCTGGACAGACCTTGGCCTTACCGGCTTCCAGATCAAGGAACTCGTGGCAAAGGCACCGACTTTCTTCCGCCACAAATGGCGCGTACGCGTGGAATATCCGATCCACAAAATGATCGATGGACAACGCTTCAGCCGCTGGTTCTATGGCTTCGCTTCAGCCGTGGGCGATATCGGCGTGCTGCCCGTTGAACTGATCGCTTTCGATGGCCAGGCGATCACCGAAGGGAACCTGTTGAGCTGGTCCACTGGGTCAGAGATGAACAGTTCCTTTTTCCAGGTGGAACGAAGTGCTGATGCTTCCTTGTTCAGCACCACCGGTGTAGTGGATGCTGCAGGTCAGAGCAGTACACGCCTGGATTACACCTTCCTGGACGAGGATGCACCAGCGGGCTTGAGCTACTATCGCCTGCGCATCGTGGACGCCGATGGTTCCGAGGGAACTTCAACCACCATCGCCATCCTGCGCGAAACACGTTCCATCATCATCTTCCCGGTCCCTGTTGATGATGCGATCCACTGGACCACTACCGACAACCTCGCGGTCCGCGTGATCATCAGTGATGCGTTGGGCCGAATGGTGGTCGACGCAAGCACTACCGCTAATGGCGTACAGGGTCGCTCCATCCAGCAGTTGGCATCGGGAACCTACACGCTTGCGTTGCTCAACGCGGACGGCTCCATCGCAGCCCGCTCCCGCTTCTTGAAACGTTAAGCGCCGATCGCCGCGCGCGTCGCGGTCAGGATCTTGCGTGCGTTCTCAAGCGTATCGGATTCAGCATAGCAACGCAAGACCGGTTCGGTACCGCTCGCGCGGATCATCATCCATTGGTCCTTCTCCATGTGGAATTTGAAGCCGTCGATGGTCTCCACGCTCTTCACCGCGTAATCGCCGAAGCTCTTGTAGGTGCCGTCCGTGCAGGCTTTCAGCACTTGTTGCTTCAACGCTTCGCTGATGTGCAGATCGTTGCGCTCGTACTTGAACGGACCAACGATGGCGTACACCTCGGCGATCAGATCATCGAGGCTCTTGCCGCTCTTCGCCATGAATTCCCAGATGGTAAGGCCCATCCAGATACCGTCGCGCTCGGGTATATGCCCTTTGATGGCTATGCCGCCGCTCTCTTCACCACCCAACAACACGTCCTCGTTGATCATGATGCCGCAGATCCACTTGAAGCCGATCTTGGTCACCTGGTATTCGAGGCCGTAGTGTTCGCACAGCTTCTTCACCTTCGGCGTGGTGCTTACGGCCACCACCACTTTGCCGGTGAACTTCTTGTACTTCACCAAGTAGTGGATCAGTAGCAGGATGATGTGGTGCGAGTCGATGAAATCACCTTTGCCGTTGTACAGTCCGATACGGTCCGCGTCACCATCGGTAGCGAGGCCGCAATCGATGCCGCCCTTCTTGATTAGGTTGCTGAACTCCTGCAGGTTCTTGTCGATCGGCTCCGGCGCTTGGCCCATGAACGACGGGTTGTACTCGCAATGCAGCATCGCCGCTTTCGGCAGGATGCGCTTGATCACGTTCTGACCCGCGCCCCACATGGCATCGTAGCCCCAACGCAGCCCGCTCTCGCGGATCGCCTTCATGTCGAAGTTCGCCTCCACATGGTCCACGTACATGGTCTCCAGGTCGATGTCCTTGATCAACCCATCGGCCTTCGCCTTCTTCAGATCGATGTTCGCGAGGTCCAGACCATGCGTGGCAGGAATGATGTCCTCCACTTCCTGCACATGCTCGGGGATCAGTGGTCCACCGTAGATGCCTTTCAACTTGTAGCCGTTATAGCTCGGCGGATTGTGGCTCGCGGTAAGGATCACTCCCATGGCGCTCTTCGTGTTGAAGGCACCCAAGCTCACCATAGGTGTGCTCACGAATCCCTTGGCCAAATGCACCGTGATGCCGTTGCTCACGAACACCTTCGTGGCCGTCTCGGCGAACAGCTCACCGGCAAAGCGGCAATCGTGCCCCACCACGACGCTGGGCGAATCCGGAAAATTCTTCTTCACCCATTGCGCCACGGCCACGCTTACACGCGCCACGTTGTCCACGGTGAAATCATCCGCGATGATCGCACGCCAGCCGTCGGTACCGAATTTGATCTTGGTCATCTGTAGGTCGCCATCTACCCGGCGCAGGCATCTTTAGAACGCCGATCGCGGCGTAGGTCACTCAATTGAAGCCGCGAAAATAGGGGGCACTTCCTTTGCCCTATGAACCTGAACCTCAACGAATGGTCAACAATTACCTGAGGATACCCCGCTCGTTCAGCGCCCGCTGATACTTCCGGGCGTTCACCAAGTGCTGATCGTAGCCCTTGGCGAAGTCCGAATAGCCGCTAAGGTCCGCGCGTGCACAGAAATAGAGGAAGTCGTGCTTCTCTGCGTTCAGCACGGCATCGATCATGCTCGTTTCCGGCATGTTGATCGGGCCCGGCGGCAGCCCGGTGTTCTGGTAGGTGTTGTAGGGCGAAACCACCTCCATGTCCTTATGTAGCACGCGGCTGATGCTGTCCAAGCCCAACGCGAATTTCAACGTGGGATCCGCCTGCAAGGGCATGCCGATCCGTAAACGATTGAGGTACACACCAGCGATCTTCGGCGCATCGGAGCGCTTCACTGTTTCAGCTTGGACAATGGATGCCAACGTGGCTACCTCCACGGCTGAAAGCTTGAGCGCCTTCGCTTTCGCCATGCGTTCGGCATTCCAGAAAGTGGCGTGCTCCTTCCCCATCCGCTCGATGAACTGCTCCGGTGTGGTGGTCCACCAGAACTCGTAGGTGTTCGGGATGAAGGAAGCGATGAAGGTCTCCGGATTGTATCCCACCTTGCGCTGTGCATCCCCATCCATCAGGACTTTCAAGAAATCCAATGAATCCGGCTCCAGCACACGACCGAGCTTCCCGGCTAGTTCCGGCAAACGTTTAATGGAGGAGAAGGTAACGCGCACGGGTTCCTGTTCCCCGGAACGCAGCATGTTCACCAGTGCGTTCATGCTCGTGCCGTTAGAGATCCGATAGCGACCCGGCTTCACCTTGGCAGTATACTTTTTCTGTTCGCACAACCACCGGAACGCGGTCTCATCCTGAATGGCACCGATCTGTGCGAGGCTGTCCACCACTTGATCGAAGTCGGCGCCACGCGGTATGTACAAGACTTTGCTATCCTCCTCGAAGGAAGCTGCAGGACCGGTCACTTTGTTCCACGCCCAGTAGGCAACGAGACCAACGACAAGCAAAAGCACCAACGCAGTTCCACCCGCTATGCGACCCTTCTTCGCCATGCTTCAGATGGTAACAGTACCGGTGAAGACAAGCTGCACCGGCCCGATCAACCGGATGCGATCGAAACTTGCACGGTCTACCATGGTGGCTTCCACCTGCAAGGTTCCGCCGCGTGTAGTTACCGTCAATGGTACGGGTATATGGTGCCGAAGTAGGGCGCTCAACCCTGCCGCAACAACACCACTCCCGCAACTCAGCGTCTCCGCCTCCACACCACGCTCGAAAGTCCGCATGCGGATACCATCACCCATCAGTTGTACGAAGTTGACGTTCGTACCACCCGGTGCGCGGTGCGCGGCATGTCGGCGACGAGGCCCCTCCGCCATGATGTCCACGGCTTCCGTATCAGGTACCCACACCAACTCGTGCGGTGATCCGGTATGGATGAAATCCACGTCCGCCCCATCGATGGCATGATCCACCGTTCCAACGTTCGGCAGGGTGATGGCCACCTCCTTCCCCATCCACTGGCCCAGGTGTTCACCATCAATAGCGCTGAAATGAGCGTCATCTTCACGCCGGTTCAACACGCTCCAGAACGCGAAGGCACAGCGGCTTCCGTTCCCGCAGAAACTCTTGCTGGCATCGGGGTTGAAGAACGCCATGTGGAAGTGCATACCCTCGCTTTGTGGCGCTTGGATCAGGATCAAGCCATCGCTGCCGATGCCGAAATGGCGGTCGCAAAGCCGTTGGATCAGTGCGGGATCAACAGGGAACGAACCATCCCGATCATCCACCAGGATGAAGTCATTCCCCGTTCCGTGCCACTTGGCGAAGCGCAGTTCCATCGCCGTCAAATATCGGGCTTGTACCCTGCACTTTCCGATCAACACATTTTAACGCGACAACCCGACACTTTCGGCCTGCCAGATCGTTCACACTTCGGCGCCGGGCATGAACTTTGATCCTTGCGACACCACATCAACTTGAACACCATGAAACGCGCATTCGGATACTTCGCTATGGGCCTCGCTGGTGCGATGCTCGCTCTCGGGGGCCACGAAATGCTCTCGGGGAATAACACCGCATCCACAGTTCCTGCACCAGCTCCTGTGAAATTCGTGAGCCTTCCCGGTCCCAACGGCAACACAACAACGGCCTTGGATTTCACCTACGCTGCCGAGAACACGGTGAATGCCGTAGTACACGTGACCACCGAGACGGCTGTGAACGTGCGCGACCCCTTCGCGGATTTCTTCTGGGGATACCGCGCACCGCAACAACAGCAGCTGCGCCAAGGTGCCGGCAGCGGCGTGATCGTGAGCGGGGATGGCTATATCGTGACCAACAACCACGTGGTGGAAGGTGCCGACAAGATCCAAGTGCACTTGAACGACAACCGGCAGTTCGAAGGCCGGGTGATCGGCCGTGATCCCGGAACCGACCTCGCCCTGTTGAAGATCGACGCAAAGGACCTGGCCACCGTACCATACGGCAATAGCGATGATGTGCGCGTGGGCGAATGGGTGCTCGCCGTGGGCAACCCGATGAACCTGACCAGCACGGTAACCGCCGGGATCGTGAGCGCGAAGGCACGCAACATCAACCTGCTCCAGTACGATGCAGCACGCGACATCATTCCGTTAGAGTCATTCATCCAGACCGATGCTGCGGTGAACCCCGGGAACAGCGGTGGTGCGCTGGTGGATTCGAACGGACGCCTCGTGGGCATCAACACCGCCATCGCTAGCACCACAGGTGGTTATACGGGCTACTCCTTCGCCATTCCAGTGAACATCGTACAGAAAGTAGCGAGCGACCTGCTCGAATTCGGTTCCGTGCAGCGCGCTTACATCGGTGTGAGCATCCGCGACATGGACCAGAAACTCGCCGAAGAGACCGGCTTGGACCGCATACAAGGGGTGTATGTGAACGGCATCACCGACGGTGGCGCTGCGCAAAAGGCAGGTATGGAAGCCGGTGATGTGATCGTGAAAGTGGGCACCATCGCGGTGAACAATGTGCCACAGCTCCAAGAGCAGGTCGGCAAATTCCGTCCGGGCAACAAGGTGCCGGTAACGGTTTTCCGCAAAGGCAAAGAGCAGGTGTTCGACATGACCTTGCGTGGAAAGGAAGGGACGGCTGTTGCAGCAGTTGACACCCGGAGCGTTGGTTCCGCCTCCCTCGGCGCCGAATTCAACACCGCCACGGCCGCTGAACTGAAAGCCTTGGGACTGGATCACGGCGTGAAAGTGGCTACCATCAACGGTGGCAAATTCCGGAGCAGTGGTATTAAGGAGGGGTTCATCATCACCCGGATAGACCAAGAGCCCATCAAGGATGCCGTTCAACTCCAGAAATTGTTGGAGAACAAACGCGGCGGGGTTCTTGTGGAGGGCACTTATCCCAACGGAACACGCGCCTATTACGGCTTAGGGCTTTAGAATAAATCGGCGCCTATCAAGGCATTGCGAACGGATCGACCCCTCGCTGGTGTTTCGGCTTGTCCCGTACCGGTGGGGGGTCGTACCTTCGCAGCCCGAACGGGAATGTGACCTTTGCCCGTTCAGATCGTCAACTCTACTCGGATACACCTAATAAGTCTCCTCCCGCATGGCATCAAGGATGCGTCAGCTCAAGATCACGAAGTCGATCACCAACCGGGAAAGCCAGTCGCTGGACAAGTACCTCCAGGAGATCGGCAAGGAGGGCCTCATTACCGCCGATATGGAGGTGGAACTGGCCCGACGCATCAAGGAAGGCGATGGTATTGCATTGGAGAAACTGGTGAAAGCCAACCTCCGTTTCGTGGTATCCGTGGCCAAGCAATATCAGAACCAAGGCCTCAGCCTGCCCGATCTGATCAACGAGGGGAACCTCGGTTTGATCAAGGCGGCTCAGCGTTTCGATGAGACCCGAGGTTTCAAGTTCATCTCCTACGCCGTGTGGTGGATCCGCCAGAGCATCCTCCAAGCACTGGCCGAACAGAGCCGTATCGTGCGCCTCCCCCTGAACCAGGTGGGAAGCCTCAACAAGATCAACAAAGCCTTCGCCAAGTTGGAGCAGGAGTACGAGCGCCCGCCAAGCGCGGACGAACTCGCCGTGTTCTTGGACCTTCCCGCCGAAAAGGTGAGCGACACCATGAAGGTGAGCGGCCGCCACATCAGCATGGACGCCCCCTTTGTGGAAGGTGAGAGCAACAGCCTGCTGGACGTATTGCCGAACAACGACAGCGCTCCCGCCGACCGTCTGCTCCTCAACGAATCGCTCTCCAAAGAGATCGAACGCGCCCTCAGCACCCTCACCGAGCGTGAGCGTGATGTAGTGAAGCTGTTCTTCGGGATCGCCATCAACCACGGCTTGACCCTGGAAGAGATCGGCGCCAAGTTCGACCTTACCCGCGAGCGCGTGCGTCAGATAAAGGAGAAGGCCATTCGACGACTGCGACATACGAGCCGAAGCAAGCTTCTGAAAGCTTACTTGGGCTGATCGAACAAGGGGGTCTTCGGGCCCCCTTTTGTTTTTCTTGAACCTCAATTCCCCATCAAAAACAGCTAATGGAGACTGTAGCCGCAAAATCCGGGTACGAAGCCGGACTGAAGGAGTATGTGGATCGCGAACGCGCCGCCGTGGACCTCACCAACTCGGTGGGCCAACTGATGTACGGCCGTGGAGTGGAACTGGTATTCTTCCGGAACCATCTGCTGGACATCAGCACCTCGGAAGTTATCAAGCTCTTCAACTACGCCGAACAAGTGGTGAAGAAGCCCATCGAAGTACAGACGACCGCCGATGTGGCCCGTGGACTGTTGGACCTCGATCTCGCACCCAGCAAGATCGACATCGGAAAGCTCACTCACGAATACACCATCAGCGGAAAGAAGTCCATCAGTGATTTCCTGAAGGACCACCTGACCAATTTCATCGGTCAGGATAAACACACGATCCACCCTCAGGACGTGGTGCTGTACGGCTTCGGCCGTATCGGCCGCATCGCTGCACGCGAATTGGTGAAACAGGCCGGCAAGGGACAGCAGCTCCGGCTGCGCGCCATCGTTACCCGCACCCTTACCGATGCCGAGATCGTGAAGCGTGCTGCACTGTTGCGTAATGACAGCGTACACGGCGCTTTCAAAGGCACCGTGATCGAGGATGTACCGAACAAGATGCTCGTGATCAATGGCCAACAAGTGCAGTTGATCGCCGCGGCAAACCCGGAAGAGATCGACTACACCATCTACGGCATCCATGATGCATTGGTGATCGACAACACCGGAGCCTTCACCAAACGCGCCGATCTGGAGCGCCACCTGAAGTCGAAAGGCGTTGCGAAAGTGCTATTGACCGCTCCCGGCAAGGAGGTACCGAACATCGTGTACGGCATAAACCACAAAGAGGTGGACATCGACAACGAGAAGGTCTTCAGCGCTGCCAGTTGCACCACCAACGCCATTTGCCCCGTACTGAAGGTGGTGGAGGACAACCTCGGCATCGAGAAGGGTCACATCGAGACCGTTCACGCGTACACCAACGACCAGAATCTACTGGACAACTACCACAAGGGTCCGCGACGTGGCCGCAGCGCAGCCATCAATATGGTGATCACCAGCACCGGTGCAGGAACGGCTGTCTCCAAGGCCATCCCTAGCCTGAAGGACAAGCTTACCGCGAATGCTGTGCGCGTACCAACGCCGAACGGTTCACTGGCCATCATGAACCTGACGCTGAAGAAACCCATCGCTGACCTGGCCGCCATGAACGACATGATCCGCAACGCGGCGCTCGTGGGCGAATTGGTGAACCAGATCCACTACCAAGTGGACCCTGAGCTGGTGAGCAGCGACATCATCGGCGATACCTGCTGTAGCGTGTTCGATAGCAATGCCACGATCGTTAGCCCAGACGGGAAGAGCGTGGTACTTTACGCTTGGTACGACAACGAGTTCGGCTACACCAAACAGGTGATCCGCCTCGCCAAGCATGTGACCAAGGTGCGTCGCTTGGTGTACTACTGAGAAACCGCATCCCTTCCTTGAAAGCCCTCCCGCAATGGAGGGCTTTCTGTTGGGCTAAAAAGCCGAAACCCCGGCTTTCGCCGAGGCTCCGGGGTCCGGTGGGGATGCGTCTGCTCCGAACGGCCACCCACCAGGGGGATGCTCACAAAGCTGTAGCCAATAGGTCGTAAGCCAATAGTAGTAACGTAAGTGAGGCTATGGCCAAGGCGATCCTCGACCACGTTTCCTCGTACTTGTACTTCCGCGTTACTCTGCTAGTGGAATACATGGATCACCCGTTCAGGAAGCGAATTTGAGGCCCTCACTTGCTCTACACAATACCCACTTTTCGGTATTTCCACCCGGAGCATGAGCTTCCGCCATCGCGCGGACGTGTGCTTTCGTTGCTCCTGGTGACCGTCATCTAGTTGCATGGAGGAACTGGCAGCTTCTCCAAAATGCGAAGGGGCCGCCTCGATCTGAGACGGCCCCTTCGCTGTAAAGGTGCTTTTAGTGCTGAATGATGACCCGCTCGGTCTTCACCAGATCACCCGCGGTCACCCGGAGAAGGTAAACCCCACTACCTGTCGTGCCACGCAGATCCAGTGTGGTTCGAACACTACCCTCTTGTGTATTCATCGCATCGGAGATGATCCGCTTACCCGTGAGGTCGAACAACTCCACACCGATCCGTCCAACATGAACAGGAAGATCAGCAATGCTCAGGAACAGGTGGTCGCCCGCGTTCGGGTTCGGCCACACGGTAAGTTGAGGTTCAACCACGGAGTGGATCCCCGTCTGCACTTCTTGGTTCATGCCTGATCCCACAGGGTTCTGTATGGTCAAGTAACAGGTATCACCCCACTCACACCATGTAACACCCTGATCCTTGCTGATACGCACCCGAACATTGTACGTAACACCATTCTGCAAGGGATCAACGGTCCAGTTCAACCGAAGCACGTTGCTCGTGCCAGTGACCACCTTGATGAAATTGCCCTCCCCAGGAATGGTGAATTCGAATTGATAACGATTCGCTCCAGGTCGGATCCACGCATAGATCCTGGAATTCCCGCCGTATGGTTTGATCGTTCCGCAAGAGTATTCCAAGGTACCCGGGGTGTTGACCAACGCCGTGGGAGGACACAAAGCCAGAACAGGATCGATCTTGAATCGGCAAGCTGGACCAAAGGCGAAGTTCTGACCAGCCACACGGCCACGCACCCGTACGTTCAAGACCACATTGGTCGGGATGTGCGGCGTACCCACCGTATTGGTCCAGCCGTTGATGCGGAGGTGACAAGCACGAATGGCATTCGCCGTCCCGAATCCATCGCTCACGCTATGACTACGGAATCGACGGAAGCTGTAGCTGCCATCAGGGTCGAAGAACCAGAACTCGTAACCACTGGTGGAGGACTGAACTCCATTCGAGCCCCCTACCACCCACATGGCCGATACTGCGGGATTCTCCGTAGCCACGACATATTGGTTGGGTAACCAGAACAGGCGGTCGCAGTTGGAGTAGATCAACCGATCATCTCCCAAAGGCACGCAGAACGCTTGCCCACCTGCGATCTGGCTCACCGAGCCGAATGACACATCGCTCAGGTTATCGATGATACGTCGTCCATTCAAGCCACCTTCCTTCAACATGTATCCTCCAGCGGTCAAACCATCACCTGCACTATCCAACACACGTAGCACGTAGCAACCGTTGGCGAGACAGCATGAACTTCCGATCTGTTGGTTGTTCGCACCCGTGTAAGGCCCACCGCTGCATACCGGAGCACCACCCGCCTCTGGCGTGATCTCCCATGTGGTCTCCCCTCCATTCGCATCGGTCGTGATCACCAAGTTCACTTGTTGGTCGCAGGTCACTGGAGTACCCACGCAGAGACATCCCGCGTTCAACCTGTCATCGATCGTTGATGGGTTATTGTCATTACAGGTTGAACCCACTTGGCCCGGTACCGTTGGGCAGCTATCCTGTGCATCGCAAACACCATCGTTGTCACCATCTTGGAACGTGTGGGTCACCACGCCGTTCAAGCAAACATCGAACGTGCAAGGGTCGACATCATCCACAGTGACCTGGGCGCAGGAGCAGCCTGCGGTGTTGACACCGTCTCCCGATGCTGTGCCGGGGCAGGTGTCGTTCGCATCGCAAACGCCATCGGCATCCGCATCCGCAACGGTACCTGCGCAGTTACAATCGCTTCCGTATACATCGTTCGTGGTGCACTGGTTGTTGTCGTTGCACGCCGTACCCGGTTGTGCAGGGCCACCAGCAACGCCTTCGCAGTCATCCGCTAGTTCG
>DLGQ01000073.1:21016-21169 GCA_002482775.1 Flavobacteriales bacterium UBA7690
GTCACCATCATCCACAGTGACCTGGGCGCAGGAGCAGCCTGCGGTGTTGGCACCGTCTCCCGATGCTGTGCCGGGGCAGGTGTCGTTCGCATCGCAAACGCCATCGGCATCCGCATCCGCAACAGTACCTGCGCAGTTACAATCGCTTCCGTA
>DLGQ01000090.1:0-14189 GCA_002482775.1 Flavobacteriales bacterium UBA7690
CTTCCAACTGCCCAGCGTGAACGTCCCTGTGCTTGGCATCGTGGAGAACATGGCGTGGTTCACGCCTGAGGAACTACCGAACAACAAGTATTACATCTTCGGGCAAGGCGGCGCGCGTGTGTTGGCGGGTGAATTGAACGTGCCACTGCTCGGGGAGATCCCTTTGGTGCAGAGCATCCGCGAAGCCGGTGATGTGGGCCGCCCTGCCGTGTTGCAGGATTCCACCGTGGCTTCGGCCGCCTTCAACGACCTTTGCGTAGCCTTGCAGAAGCGATTGGCCGAAGTGACCAAGCCCGCCGCAGCACCTACGCCCGCCTGATATGGACGCCCTGGAACTTCAACTCTGCGAAGAACGCATCCGCGAGGCGCTCACCGATCTGCGTCCTTTCCTGGAAGCCGATGGCGGCGACATCACTTTGGAAGAAGTGACCTCCGATGGCATCGCGCGGGTACGTCTGCACGGCGCCTGCAGCAGTTGCAGCATGAGCCACATGACCATGAAGGCCGGCGTGGAAGAGGCCATCAAGCGCGTGGCTCCGGCTATCGTGCGTGTGGATGCGGTGAACTTACCGGTGGTGGCGTAGGAGCTGGTCCCGGCTGGAGTGCATCGGCGCTTAAGGCGCACCGCCCCGTAACTTCGCGCTCCGAAAGCTGGCCCCTCTTCCGGGGCCCAACGAAATGTCCAACACCACTTTGAAGCCCAAACCCACGGAGACCCGCCAGAACGTGGTGATCCTCTTCGCAGGGGACAGCGGCGACGGCATCCAGCTCACCGGCAGCCAGTTCACCGATACCAATGCGCTCTTCGGCAACGATGTGAGCACCTTCCCGAATTTCCCCGCGGAGATCCGGGCACCGCAAGGCACGCTCGCCGGGGTCAGCGGCTACCAGTTGCATTTCGGCAGCGTGGAGATCTTCACGCCCGGCGACCAATGCGACGTGCTGGTGGTGATGAACGCCGCTGCGCTGAAGGCCAACCTCAGCAAGCTGAAGAAGGGTGGCACCATCATCGCCAACACCGATGGGTTCGACAAGAAGAACTTGCGTTTGGCCAACGTGGCCGGTGAGATCGATCCGCTGACCGATGGCTCGCTCACGGGTTATGCGCTACATACCGTGGATGTGACCAAGCTCACACGCACGGCGTTGGAGGGCACCACGCTCGGCATGAAGGAGAAGGACCGGTGCAAGAACATGTTCGTGCTCGGCTTCATCAACTGGATGTACAGCCGCGAGAACGCGCTTACAGAAGGTTTCCTCCAGAAGAAGTTCGGCAAGAAACCTGAAGTGCTTGATGCCAACATGAAGGCGTTGAGCGCAGGCTACTACTACGGCGAGACCAGCGAGACCTTCTCTACGCGTTTCGAGGTGAAACCCGCGCCCATGCCGAAGGGCACGTACCGCAGCATCACCGGCAACCAAGGCACCGCGCTCGGACTCATCGCGGGTGCGCAGAAGGCGAAGCTCGATCTGTTCTACGGAAGCTACCCGATCACCCCGGCGAGCGATATCCTGCACGAGCTTTCGCGTCACAAGAATTTCGGCGTTATCACCTTCCAAGCGGAAGATGAGATCGCCGCCATCAGCAGTGCCATCGGCGCGAGTTATGGTGGTGCGTTGGGCATCACCGCCAGCAGTGGTCCGGGCATCGCGTTGAAGACGGAAGCCATGGGTCTTGCCTTCATGCTGGAACTTCCGCTGGTGGTCGTGAACGTGCAGCGCGGCGGACCCAGCACCGGACTTCCCACGCGCACCGAACAAGCGGACCTGTGGCAAGCCGTACATGGCCGCAATGGCGAAGCACCGATCCCCGTGATCGCCGCGAGCACACCGATCGATTGTTTCGAGATGGCTTTCGAAGCGGTGCAGATCGCCCTGGAACACATGACGCCGGTGATCCTGCTCACTGACGGATACATCGCCAACGGATCGGAACCATGGCGGTTCCCCGAAGCGAAGAGTCTGCCGGAGATAAAGCCGCCGTTCATCCCCGCGCGTGAACAGACATCCTCGGAAGGGTTCCTTCCTTATCAGCGTGATGAGCGCGGGGTTCGTCCGTGGGCATTGCCCGGTCAAACAGGCTTGCAACATCGCATTGGCGGGATCGAGAAACAGGACAAGACCGGCAATATCAGCTACGAGCCGATGAACCATGAGCTGATGGTGCGCTTGCGTGGTGAGAAGGTGGCGCGCATCGCCGATCGGTACAAGCCGATCCGGTTGGACAGCGGCCCACCAGAAGGGGAGCTGCTGGTCGTCGGTTGGGGATCCACGTATGGTGCCATCCGCACCGCAGCGTTACAGTTGCAGGCCGAAGGACATAGTGTGGCACACGTCCATATCCGTCACCTGTTCCCGTTCAACAAAGGCCTGGGTCCACTGCTGAAGAAGTACAAGCAGGTGTTGATACCCGAGATGAACAGCGGCCAATTGCGCCAACTGCTGCGCGCCGAATTCCTGGTGGATGCGAAAGGCTTGAACAAGATCCAAGGCATGCCCTTCACCAGCGAAGAGATCCGCACCGGTGTCCTCGAACTTTTGTCCCCCGCGCCGAAGGTTTCGGCGACTTCGGTATGAGCACGACGAACGGAACAATGCCTGTGGAGAAGATCGACTTCTCGTCGGATCAAGAGGTACGCTGGTGCCCCGGCTGCGGCGACTACAGCATCCTGAAGCAAGTCCAGACCTTGCTCGAGCAGAGCGGAAAGAGGAAGGAAGAGGTCGTCTTCATCAGTGGTATCGGCTGCTCTTCGCGCTTCCCGTACTACATGGACACCTACGGCCTGCACAGCATCCACGGGCGTGCGCCTGCGTTGGTCAGCGGCCTGCGAAGTGTGCGTCCGGAGCTCAGCGTATGGATGATCACCGGTGATGGCGATGCCCTCAGCATCGGTGGCAACCACATCATCCACCTGTTGCGCCGCAACTTGGATGTGAACGTGCTGCTCTTCAACAACGAGATCTACGGCCTAACGAAAGGGCAGTATTCACCGACTTCTCCCGAAGGTGCGGTGACGCGCAGCACGCCGATGGGCAGCACCGATCACCCGTTCAATCCGCTGGCCTTGGTGAAGGGTGCGGATGGCACGTTCATCGCCCGCAGCATGGACCGTGACCCGAAGCACATGCGCGAGATCCTCGCCCGGGCCGATGCGCACCGCGGCACCAGCTTGGTGGAGATCTACCAGAACTGCAACGTCTTCAACGATGGTGCCTTCGAGGTCTTCACCGAGAAAGCGACCAAGCCTATTCATACGATCTTCGTTGAGCATGGTAAGCCGCTGACCTTCGCTAACGGCACACGCGGTATCAAGCTGAACGGCATGACACCCGTGATCGTGGACACCTACGCCGGTGGCACCAGCCTCGAAGATCTCTGGATCCACGACGAACGTGATCCCTTCAAAGCATCCATCCTCGTCCGCCTCTTCGATGATCCCCGATTGGAAGGCGCCATGCCACGTCCGTTCGGTGTGTTCTACGTGAACGATCGACCAACGCACGAGGACAAGCTGCGCGCCCAAGTGCAACGTTCCAAGGAGATGAAAGGCCCCGGGGATCTGGACATGTTGCTCAAAGGCGAGCATACGTGGACGATCCAATAATGGGGTCACCGTCTTCCAGACGGTGACTTCATTCCGGGGTCGCCGACTTCAAGACGGTGACTTGTCAAGCCAGTGATCAGAATGTGACCTTGGAGGTAGCCCCAAGTCATATGATGCAAGCGTTGCGCTCATGGCCACACCCCTCAGTCTGGCACGAAGCCTTGCCTGAAGGATGCCAAACGAAGGCTACATCCTCGAAGACCCTTTCTTCGACGACGAAGACGAGACCGTCCGTACCCGGCGCAACCTCCCGCATTGGAGCCAGAAGGGAAGGCTCTACTTCATTACATGGCGTGTAGCCGATGGTCTTTCACAGGAAGCCTTTAAGCGGATCCGGAGCGATCGCCGGAAGTGGGTGCGTGAGACGAGTATTTCGACCGCCTCTTACGAAACCAAATGCATCTAGAAAGGGTTGAGGAGTACATCGCAGCACATGTGAAGCAAGGGGCGTATGTAGTGCGACGGCAGAGTTGATGTCACCGGCTTCAAGCCGGTGACCCGAGCATCACTCCTTTGCCTGCACGGTGTTCCCAATGCGACTTACTCCTTCTCGCACGAAATACACGTCACGGGCGTAACGCAGGCGAACAGGTTTCCCATTCCGTATCGCCGGCGTCCATTTCGGCATGTTCCGGAATAGGTCCAAAGCTTTCCTGTCATAGCCCGGGTAGAGCACTTTGGCGATGCGTGGTTGGTAGATGGTGCCGTCCTCCAGGACCCAGAATTCGATCTCCACGCGGCCTTCGATGAACCGGTTCAGCGGATCGAATTCATTGCGGAGCGATACGGTGAGCAGTTCGGTCAACGCCTTTTCGCCGAAGGGATAGCGCGCCGGACGATCGAGGATGCGGCGGTTGTTCGCTGTTCCTGATCCGCTGATGCCGCAGGGTAGCACGATGGGCAGAAGAGCGTTGTGCAGGTCCGCGCGCGCTTTGTTCGCGGTGCGGCGTTGGTCATCGGTCCGCAGCCAGGCCATGTAGCGCGCTTCATCGGACAAGCCACGTGCTACTTCTTTACCCAAACTGTTGAGTATCCGTTCCAGTTCCGCGTGGGGAACGGGAACGGGGTCGATCTGCATTTCCATGCTTCCGGGTGCTACGGCTTGCACGGCGATGTGGTGCTGACCGTCCTTGCGTGCCAAGCACACCACGTCGTAGGTCAACTTCTTGTTCAGATCCTCACGGAACAGGTGACCACCATCCGTCATGCGCTGGTAACTGTTCAATTCGCGCGGCACGAGGTAGGCGGTCACTTCATCGAAGCGTGTGCGATCAACCACGTTCATGGTGAACGGGGAATAGCCAACGGTCACCTTTTTACGTGTGTTGGGTTCGATGTATTCCATGTTGCGCCGTTCAGCCGTTACCCAGTAGGTGCTCTTGTCGATGTTCCACCAGCCGGTGCGCGGGATCACCACTTGGTAGGCGAGCGTAGGTGGCTCGCGCGAAGGAGCTTCTTGCGCAATGCCGAGCTGTTGACACGCGCTGGTGAGGTTCGCGGCATACTCCCGCTGGAAACGTTGCAGTTCCTGCTCGTACCGCTGTTGCGCCTGTGCGTCTTGGAGCTCTTGTGCGGTGCGATCCTTGTCCGCCTGTTCATCCCAGAACGTTTCCTGTGTCTTGCGTGTAGCTTCTGCTGCGGCCCGGCTCCATTTGCCATACAGGCGGGCTAGCCGTTCACTGCTGCGGCGTGGCAGCTCCACTCGGCCATCACCGCGACGAGCGAACGCGGCGAAAGACGGATGGCCCATCCGCACCACACGCGCATCAACACTGCTCAAGTCCTCATCCAGCGATCGTACGTAGGCATCAAGTACGCCATTGTCGCAGGTGCCGTGGATAGCCTGCATGCGTTCCTCGAACGCGCGGGTGGCCAAGTTGGTGTTGTTGAAGCGTGCGTTCCAGATGGTCATCACCTTGGAGGGGTCTATGCCGTAGCGACGTTCGCTGCCCCCATCATCCACCCAATCCAGGATCTTATCGATCTGTTCGTCGGTGAGGTCGTTGGGTGGCATCACGGTCCTGTTCCATTTCTTGAAGAGAGAAACAGCGTGGTCGTTCCCAGAACGGATCATCCGCTGGGAGTCGCGTACGAATTCATGAAGGCTCCCACGCCCTTGCCAACGCTCACGAGCTCCGGCGATGGCAGGACCGGTCATGTTATCCACGGGTTTGTGGCACGAGTGGCAATGGGCCTCGTAAAGCCACTGTCCGGAGTTCTTGCCCATCGAAGCGCGCAACGAGTCGGCCGTCATGGGTCCGTCCGCATGCAACACTTTTGCGAAGGCGAGGTAGAGGCTGTCGGAGAAGATCTTGTCACCCGAATTCTGACCGAGCTCATTCAACTTGGTGCAATAGCCCGGCGGATAGAAGTCCAAGGTGTTGATGTCCACAGGGACCAGTGTGCTTTTCAGTGGCCGTGGATCTCGCCAGTCGATGGTGCCATCTTCGGTCTTCACGCCGGCATAGAGTTTCATTCCGGTCTGCTGCGGGTCGGCGGGCACCATCGCGATCAACGGGATCTCCGGGTTGATCTTGACCGGTCGTCCACGGTAGGTCGCTTGCAGGTGCATCATGCCACCCGTCTCCAACACAGTGTCACCGCTCATGGTGCTGAGGCCAGCCTTCATGATGGATGCTGCGCTGAAGGCCTCGACCAGATCGATCCGCACGTTGCCGGTGATCACATCCCCGGCATCGTCCACGAAACAGCCGTGCGGGATGTCGAGCACCACGCCGTTGGGTGAAAGCACGGTGGTGTCGCGGTCGGCTTCGATGTGGAGGACGAGCGTATCCGAGCGATCATCTGTGAGGAGCGTAGTGCCTGCGTGATCCTGGGATGCGTGTTCCGTCCGTTCGCTGATGCGACCCTGAGGATCTTCCTGCTGCCACAGGAAGAAGACGCTTGCCGTGATCACTGCGATGATGAGCGTGCCCGCCACCCAAGGCCCGGTCTTGCCCATGCGATATGCCGAATAGGCTTTTGCTGCCGCGTTGCGTGCGGAGACGCGCTCGAGTCCTTCGCGGATGTTGCGCTGGTCGTCGTGGAGTTCGCGCAGGTCGGAGTCGTTCTGTAGTCGTGCTTCGAAAGTCGCGCGTTCGTCGCCGCTCATGGATCCATCCAAGTAACGATCCACCAGTTCCATCAGGGTTAGTTCTTTGCGCATGGCCTTAGTGGGTTCGTGTAGCTTGTGTGGTGGGCACGGCGAGGTGACGGTAGCGTTTGCGCGCTTCTTCCAGGCATTTGTACTTCCGCGTTTTCGCGGCGCCCTCCCCGGCGAAACCCAGCGCTTTGGCGATCATCGTCAACGGCTCGTTCTTCACATAGAAGCGGGTAAGCACCTCCAGGCATTTTGTGCCAAGCGACTTCAACGCTTCTTCGGCGTGCTGGAATTCCTGCTCTCGCGCCAGCATTGCGGTGAGGTCAACGGTGGCATCACCACCTTCCTCTGCTGACCACCTTGTGAGCGTCTTGTTCCGCCTGCGCAGTTCTTCGCGCCAGAGGTTGCGGCAAACGGCGAAGAGGAACGTGCTGATGGTGCTACTGAGAACGAAACCTTCGACCCGCACGCGACGATGGAAGATGATGAGCGCGTCTTGGAAAATGTCCTTGGCATCAGCTGGTCGCCCACTGTTCTCGCGCACCAGATGTTCCACCTTCGGCAAATGCGCATAGAGGGCTTTGAACGCCTCATGGTCCTTGCCCTGCCGGATAAGCTCGATGATGCGTTGGTCGTTCATGGCGCGGTGACTGGCCCTTGTTCCAAATGGTCGCAACCGTTGTTCACCCTTGATGGCAAGGATGAAGAAAGGTGACCCCGGAACAACGCGGTCGTCTCTATGGCCAGTATCCGCGAACTTCGCACTTGAGATGGGATCAGGACATGTAAAGGCCTTGTTGTTGGTGATCACGGTAGTGAGCAGCCTTCTGGCGCACGCCCAATCCTTCGACCTCGAACAATTCGACCAACTTTTCCGGCCACGGTTGCGGTTGGATGCGCGCTGGACACCCGAGGTAGCCTTCTCTGATGATCTCGGAACGTTCGATGACCGGTCTGTAACGGCGGGCTTCACCGTACCTGTCTACAAGAAGTGGACGGCCGGTGTGGAGCTGAACTTGACCGGAGACAACCTGAAGGAAATGCTGAAGAACAGCATCCGCGTGCGGGCTTCTCAGGTCATGGTGAGCGCACGATACAGCGGACGCGATCTACGCATGATCGGTGATCCACGCATGCTGCATTCGGCTTCCGTAGGTGCGTTGGGGATCAGTCTCACCAAGAGGTACCGCGTGTTGTTCTGGAGCCTGAACATGAACGCGAGCGAAGACGAGACGATCATCGATCGTGCAGTGCCGCGCTTCAATGGGGTGATCGGTAAACTGCACATCAAAGGCCTGCGCCGCCAGTTCTTCTATGGCGCGGCTGTTAGCGTGAGTGATGGATTGAACCTGCCGGTGCCCTTCGTGGGTGGTGTGGAGCCCATCGGTGACCGGTGGACGTTCCAATACATATTGCCGTTGCAACTGGCGGTAGGCTACAAGCCGGGCAAACGGACACGACTGCTGGGTGGGGTGGTGGTGGATGGTTTCCGGAGCGGGTTCGCCTTTGGCGATGATCGCGTGAACATCACTTATGCGGCTTTGCGCGGCTTCGTCGGCGTTCGCCAGAAACTCTCCAACACCATACAGCTGCGTGCGGAGGTCGCAGGCGTACCTGTCCATGGCATTCGGCTTCCCAGGGCGGGAGATGAATTACACCAGTTCCCGCTTGATCCGGGCTACAGCGTGATGGCGGGCATCAACATCTTCTTCGGTCAAAGCACGTTGGAACGCTTGGTAGGAGAGGTGTTGCGGTGAACACTAGCGCACCACGATCGGAGCTTCGATCAGCTCGGCCTGCATCGGTTCCGCTGGCACCACCAGGGCGTTCGCGGTTTCACCGGCCTTCCGTTCACGCCAGTCGCGCGGCACACGTTCGATCTTGATGGGCCAGATGGTGAGCGTTCCTTGCCGGTCGATGTTCAAGCGCAAGAAGTGTTTGTGGTCCTGGTGTTTCAATCCACTGAACGCTTCTTCGCTGTGCCTTCCGAACACGTTGATGGAGATGAGCAGATAGATGCCCATGAGGATGGACCCTGCGATCCATCCACCAGCGAATACCATGGAGCCGGTCAATGTGCTGCGCAGGAATCCGGGATCACCGAAGATCATCGTCGAGAGGCTGAGCGCGCCCCACCCGATGTAGAACATGGCCGCCATGTGCGCCGCCCAATGTGCGAGACCGCCGATGATGCGGTAGACCTTGCTGTGCGTATCGGTGAAGGCGAGGAAGGCACCGAGGATGCAGAGCATCCAGATGGCAAGACCGGGATTGTCACCCACCACATCCGCCGTGATCAATAGCGCACGCCATGGGGATCGTGGCACTTCCTGGCCCACGGATGCGCCCACCAACCACGCAGTGATCAAGTAGAGCAACGCCGGTACGATCCCGAAACGCGGGTTCTTGAAGAGGAAGAGCAAGTTGCCGTATGCGATGCGCGCAGACTTCTTCATGTCCGGGTACGTCGCTTTCACGGCATAGCTGCGCGCCGTGGCTTCCGGTGTCACAGGTTCTTCCACCAGCAGGCTTACATCCTCTTCATGTGTAGGGTGAAGGAAAGCTCCGCCACCACCCGCCGTGATCTTCTGCACCGGCTGCGCACTACCCGCGCTCTCCTTCGTTTCCTCATGCCGACGGTAGTGGTGCAGATCGCCGGTCATGTACACCTTCACTTCGATGCCGCGCTTGGCGAAGACCTCTTCACGCAGGTGGATCAGGTCCGTTTCATCGAACGTGCGGCCCATGGCGCGGTACTTCTGCGCGTAGACCCACACCGGCAACGAGAGGCAGAGGATCACCTTATCGCCCGCCTTCATGTGCCGATCGGCGATCTCGCGGAAGTGTTCGATCTGCGGCACGTCCATGTCGCTCTGCAACTGGCCATCGCTACCTATGAGCCACCATCTGTGCGGCAGTTTCAATACGAAATAGCTGCGCTTTTGGCGTGTCCACCAACCGGCGAATCGGCGACCACCGATGTCCGAACAGAAGAGGCGCGAGAAGGCACTGAGGCCATCGTACCAGTCGTGGTTGCCAGGGATCGCATATACGTGCGGACGTTCCTTCGGCTGGTCATCACCGAAGGCTTTGGTGTACGGAGTTACCAAGCGCCGCTGGTATTCTTCGCGCGATGGGGTAGGGTAGACCTCATCACCACCGAACACGAGCACATCTCCACGCGGTAGATCCATCGCCCCATGCGATCCGTGTACCGTGAGCGTACGTTGCGCCGCGGCCATGGCGATGGCGTAGGTCGGGTTCCACCCATCACCGGTGTCGCAGATGTAGTCCAGCCAGATGTCTTCGCGCGGCGACTCCTTCAGCGGTTGCGGGCCATGTGCGCGATCCTGGTAGTGTATGCTGTGATCGTAGTATTCCTGCTTGCGCGAAGCCAATGCTTGCATCAAGCGTTTATCGCTCTGCTCGCCGATCACGAGCGAGACCATACTGCGCAGTCCGGTGGAGAACAGCTCACTAGGGTCGAACCAACCCACCATGGGCATACGTTCCGGATTGCCGCTCAGGCGGAACAACGGTGGCAGGATGGAAGCGACCTTGCTGATGCGCCGCGCTATTGGAACCGAGTTCTCGTCGTGGGCCTTGGTTTCCGCAGGTGTTGGCGCGTTGTCGGCCATAAGGGTTCAGGCTTTCAACTCAGCAGGTATGATGCAGACCGGGATCGGATCCATCTTGTGCCGGTTGGCGGCGTGCCTTCGGTCGTAGATGCTGAGCACGTGTCGTTGACGGTCGCTCAATTCCAGGTGCTCCGTGTCTTGTCCGCTGTTGCGCAGGTCCATGGCCCATTCCAGTTCCGGATAGCTCGCCCCGATCTGGTCCTCGTCCGTGCGGCTATCGCCGAACAATCCATCGGTGGGAGCCGCTTGCATGATGCTTTGCACTATGCCGAGCGCTTTGGCCACTGCGTATACTTCGGTCTTCTTCAGGTCAGCGATCGGGGAAAGGTCCACACCACCATCGCCGTATTTGGTGAAGAAGCCCACGCCGAAGTCTTCCACCTTGTTGCCAGTTCCTGCAACGAGGCTGCGGTGGATGCCCGCTAGGTAGTAGAGCGTGGTCATGCGCAAGCGGGCGCGCGTGTTGGCGAGCGCGAGCTGGTGTGCTGCATCGTCCGCACTATCCGGCAACGCGCGTTCCATCGTGTCGAACGTTGGTGTGAGATCCACGCGGGCGAGTGACACGTTCGGGTGCCTGGTCTGCAGATCGGCCACGTGCTCCAATGCCCGTGTCACATGGCTCGGTGCTTGGTGTATGGGCATCTCCACGCACAATGTTGGCAGACCGGTGCGTGCGCACAACGCGCTGGTCACCGCACTATCGATGCCGCCGCTAACACCCACCACGAAGCCTTGTTGCTTGTTGCGCTCGCAGTATTCCTTCAGCCACTGGCTGATGTGGTCGATAACGTGTTCCGTCTTCATCGCTACAAAAGAAACGAACCCCGCTCACCAATGGCGAACGGGGTTCGGAGGAAATGATCCGTTGCTCAGAAGAAAACGGCGAGATCCAGCTCCAAATAGTTCTGGATGAGCTTGGCTTCCTTGTCGCCCACTTTAGTATCCTTCAGCAGGTTGGTGAATCCGTTGTGATAATTCAAACCCACCTGCACCGTGGTGCTGCCAGAGAAGTTGTACTCCATACCGCCACCAACGATCAACCCAGCGCGGAAAGGCTGAATGAATTCCTTGATATCCTCATCCTCGAACGTGGAGATCCCGGCCACTCCGTTAGGGCCCGTGGCGATGGTCTCATAGTCGCCCTTCGCGCTGATGTTGACCGCCGCGCTAAGGCCTAGACGACCGTAATACCGCATGTACCCGATCTCGTTCGTCATCAGCTTCACCGTTAAGGGCAGCTCGATGTATTGGAGTTTGGTCTTGCTCTCCAGCTCCCGGGTCACCACTTGGCTGTTGGCATCCGTGTAGGTGAAGCTCTGCTTGTAATTGCCACCGGCGTAATTCAGGAAAAGACCGGTGCCGAAGCGGTAGTTCCCAGCCGAACCGATCGGGAATTCCGTTACCAGACCGAAGGTGAGGCCGATCTTGCTGCCGTCGTTCACCAAGCCTTTGGTATCGGATTTCAACCAAGACATGTTCGGCGCTACTTTGATGCCCAAACGGACACCACCGTCGTCTTGTGCATTCACTTGGGGCGCGGCCATTACAGCGGCAGCCAGGATCAGGAGGGCCTTCTTCATAGGTTTGTGGCTCGTTAACGAACGCTCAAAGGTATACGGGTTGAACACTTGCAGATCATGGACCGCACTTTTCGCGGTCGCGCTACTTTGGACGGGCTGCGGCGGGGATGGTCACATGGACCTGCCCATCGAGGATATCAAGCTTCGTGTGGATATCGGCCGGTTGGATCACGCGGTGTTCCATACACCTGCTGATAGTCTGGAGCGCCTCAGCGAGAAGGCCTATGGCACGTATGGCGAGTTCTACCGGATCTACGTAGAGGACATCCTTCAAGGGGCGCCGCTGGAGGATCCACGCTTGCCGCTCATGCTGAAGAGTTTCGCCACGGACCCCGATTGGTCCCTCGCCCAGCAAGCGGTGGATAGCGTGCTCGGGGATCTGGAGCCCCAGCGTGTGCTGTTCGAAGATGCTTTGAAACGCCTGGAAGTGCTTTTTCCCGACAGCCTCACCCCGCGCATCATCGCGTTCAATTCCGGGTTCAACTATGGCATCTTCCCAACGGATAGTGTGCTCGGCATCGGCTTGGAATGGTTCATCGGCAAAGAGCATCCGGTGATCGGTTACCTCGCGCCAGAGGCCTTTCCACAGTACGTGAAGGATCGGATGCGCCCCGAAATGCTCGTGCCCAGCGCGCTCAAAGGTTGGCTGCTCGTCCACTACACGCGCGACATCCGTGGCGAGGACCTGCTCACCAACCTGGTTGAGACCGGCAAGGTGATGGCGTTGCTGGATGCGCTGCTGCCGGATACGGACCCTGCCTTGAAGTTCGCCTTCAACAAAGAACAACTCGCGTGGTGCGAGGCCAACGAATACAACATCTGGAAAGACATCGTTTCCAAAGACCAGATCTTCAGCAAGGATGCGGATGATATCGGCCGGTTGATGAACGATGGACCGTTCACCAGTGGTCTTCCACGCGAAAGTCCAGGCCACATCGGTGAGTGGATCGGCTTCCGCATGGTGAAAGCACATATGGCCGCCGACCCGAAGCTCACCTTCCAACAACTCTTCGCGGTGGATGATCCGCGTGTGATCCTGAAGTCGTACAAACCCCGGTAGAAGAAGTTGTCAGTTCGCAGTTCCTCGTTGTCAGGCTCCTTGGTGAAGCTAGCGTGGCAGAATAGTGAAGAGGGACCCGGATAACGGGCTAGCAACTGACAACTCCGAACTCCGAACTGACACCCACGAACCCACCATGAAGACCTCCGATATCCGCCTCTCCGTACACCTCGATGCTAACAACGTTCCCGAACGGATCGATTGGGAGGCCGAGGACAGCGCTACGAAGAGCAGTAGCAAAGCCGTCCTTCTTTCGCTGTGGGACGAGAAGGAGAAGAACACCCTGCGCATCGATCTGTGGACGAAGGAGATGACGGTAGAGGAGATGAAAGCATTCTTCCACCAGAACATCCTTACGCTGGCCGATACGTTCGAGCGCGCTACGGGTGAAGACAAGATGGCGGCGCAAATGCGCGATTTCGGCGCCTACTTCGCCGAGCACATGCTGCCGGAGTTGAAGAAGTAGTCGAAGTCGGCGAGTAGCGAGTCGGCAAGCGGCGAGTTCCGCTCCTCACTTGCCGCTGGCCGCTCGTCAACTTGCCGCTAGCCTAACCTTTCCACTGCGCGTTCACCTTCTCGATGAAGCCCAGCACCTCGTCGCGGCCTTTCGAAGTTTCCGAACTGGTGATGAACATCGTGGGGAGTTCGTCCCATGTCTCTTTCAACTTGCGTTTGAAGAGTGCAACGTTGCTGTCCACCTTCGGCGCTTTCAACTTGTCGGTCTTGGTGAAGACGATGCAGAACGGAATGCCGTTCTCGCCCAGCCACTGCACCATGTCAAGGTCGTTCTGCTGTGGCTCTAGCCGCGAGTCGATCAGCAGGAACACGTTCTGCAAGGTCTCGCGTTCCTTCAGGTAGGTGCGGATCATGATCTCCCAGGCGGCACGTTCCACCTTGCTCGCTTTGGCGAAGCCGTAACCGGGCAGATCGGCCAACATCCACGGCGCGTTCTTCGTTAGGGTGCCTTCCACTTTGAAGTGCTCCACGTTCCGCGTGCGGCCCGGTGTATTGCTCACGCGCGCCAGCTTGTTGATGTGGCATAGCATGTTGATCAGCGAGCTCTTGCCCACGTTACTGCGCCCGATGAAGGCATACTCCGGCAACGACGCTTTCGCCCAGTCCTTCTCGGTGCGACCGCTAGTGAGGTGTTCGGCGAGGAGGGCTTTCAATTGGGGAGTATTGGGTATCGGGTAGAGGGTATAGGGT
>DLGQ01000090.1:14263-37771 GCA_002482775.1 Flavobacteriales bacterium UBA7690
ACCCTATACCCTCTACCCGATACCTGAGCTTGCATATCAACCCAAGGTCTTCCCCAACCACTCATCCACGATGGCGTTGAACTTGTCGGGGTGCTCCATCATGGCGGCGTGCCCGCATTCATCGATCCAGAACAGTTCGCTTCCGGGGATCAACGACTGGAATTCCTCGGCCACGTGCGGCGGGGTAACACCATCTTGTCTGCCCCAGACCAAGCAAACGGGCATCTTCAGGTTGGGCAGGTCCTTGGCCATGTTGTGGCGTATGGCGCTCTTTGCCAATGAAAGGATGCGGATCAGCTTGGCCTTATCGTTCACCGTTTCGTAGCACTCTTCCACCAAGTCGTCCGTCGCATGCTTGGGATCGTAGAAGGTGAAGGCGATCTTCTTGCGCAGGTATTCCTTGTCCTCACGGCGCGGGAATGATCCACCGAAAGCGTTCTCGTACAAGCCGCTGCTGCCGGTGAGGATCAGCGTGCGCACCTTGTCGGCGTGTTTCGTGCAGTACACCAAGGCCACATGACCACCCAACGAGTTGCCCAAGAGATTGATCTCCGTTAGACCTAGGTGCCGTACGAACCGCTCAAGGAAATCAGCCAACGCGGGTACGTTGGTGTTGAGCATCGGCAGGGTGTACAACGGCAGCATCGGCATCAGCACCCGGTACCGGCCACCGAAATGTTTGATGGGTCCTTCGAAGTTGCTCAATGCACCGAACAACCCGTGCAGGAAGATCAATGGCGGACCGTCGCCGACATCGATGTAGGAGAACTCTCCTTCGCGCTTCAAGTACTCTTCGTTCGCCATACGCCTGCCTGCCGGTAGGCAGGTTCCGTCCAAATGTAACCGGATGGGTGCATCGGTAACCCCTAGCGCTGGACCTTGTTCCACTCCCAAGGCGTTTCGCCGGGATCGATGCTGCACCTGTCCAACAGGGGGAAACCCCTGCTGAATTGCGGCGCTGTCCCGGATCGACCACTTCCACCCACGGTGGCCCTGCCGTCGCTCTCTTCACATCAACCTGTTGATCGTAACTCCTTGACCAACAGGATGTAGATGCACAACGTTCGGATCTTTCGCCTTCTACAGGACGAACCGATCCTGAGAACCCGGATCGCTGGTGGATTGTTCATAAGCCCCACTTCTTCCCACCAGTCCAAAGTGCTTGTTTGTAGGCCAGTTGCGGCCATGTAACAACTTTTGCACACCTTCGCCGTTGAAGATTTATCAACAAGAAGGCAAAAACGGGGGAGATCGTGGGATTAAGTGGGTGACCCAGCCTACTTTCGCGACCATTCCTGCCGTGCATGCGCTATGCTGAACCTGTTAGGGGAATACCCGTCAACCCTGGATGCCAAGAGCCGTGTGCTCTTGCCCGCCGCCCTGCGCAAGCAGCTTGGTGGCGCGGAGTCCAAGGGCTTCGTGGTGAACCGCGACGTGTTCAGCGAGTGCCTCGTACTGTATCCGATGGAGGAGTGGACCAGGACCAACGCCCAAGTGGCCAGCCTGAACCGCTTCGATCCGGACAACGTGGAGTTCATCCGGCGCTTCCTCAACGGAGCCACACCGGTGGAACTCGACGCCAACGGACGGTTGCTGATCCCCAAACAACTGATGGCCTACGCCCAATTGGGCAAGGACATCGTGTTCACGGGCATGGGCGATCGCATCGAGATCTGGGACGAGGCATTGCACAAGCGTGCGCTCAGCGGGAACGTGGACTTCAAGTCTCTGGCTGCGAAAGTGATGGCGGGAAAACCTGCTAAAGCCAATGACGCATGAGTATCACGACCCCGTTCTTTTACAAGCCTGTCTTGAAGGATTGAACATCCGCCCCGAGGGCGTCTATGTGGACGTTACGTTCGGCGGTGGAGGCCACAGCAAGGCCATCCTCGCACAACTGGGTCCGAAAGGACGGTTGATCTCGTTCGATCGGGATCGCGACGCCTGGAAGAACGCGCCGGATGATGAGCGCTTCACCTTGGTGAAAGCCGACTTCCGCTGGATGCGCAACCACTTGCGTTTCCTGCATGCGGTGCCGGTGGATGGCCTCCTCGCCGATCTGGGTGTGAGCAGTCACCAGTTCGATACCGGTGCGCGCGGCTTCAGCTTCCGCTTCGATGGTCCGCTGGATATGCGCATGGATCATCGCGCCAAACGCGGTGCCTCGCAACTGTTGCGCGACCTGGATGAAGCAGCCCTCACCGATGTGCTGCGCAAGTACGGTGAAGTGGATGCCGCCCATCGCGTGGCACGCCAACTGGTGAAAGCCAATGCTGAAACACGCATCGGCACCACGTACCAGCTGGTGGAAGCACTAAGGCCCGTGACACCGCGTGGAAAGGAGAGCAGCTTCCTCGCGCAAGTGTTCCAAGCGTTGCGCATCGCGGTGAACGATGAGCTCGCATCACTGGAAGCCCTGTTGCAGCAGAGCGCCGAAGTGATCGCACCCGGAGGCCGTTTGGTGATCATGAGCTACCACTCACTGGAGGATCGCCTGGTGAAGAACTGGATGCGCAGCGGTGATCTCGGTGGCGAGGAAACCAAGGATGTCTTCGGCAACCGCACACGACCGTTCAACCCTTCAAGCAACAAAGCGATCCAACCCACGGATCTGGAGATAGCAAGGAACCCCCGGGCACGAAGCGCCCGATTGAGAATAGCCACACGCACGTGAACAAGTTGCGCGATAAACAGGAAGAAGAAGCAGCGGAGGCCGCAGCCCCTGAGGCCAAGCCCCGAGCTGCTGGCAAGAAGTCCAGCGGACCCAGTGCTGCTGTGCGCGTGCCGAAGATGATGATCGGTGTGCTCAACGGCTCGTTCCTCACCAAGGAGAAAGTCCTCGGCAACATGCCCTTCATCCTGTTCTGCGCGGGGTTGATGATCACATATATAGCCTACGGATACCACACCGAACGTGTGGTGCGCGACCTGCACCGTGTGGATACAGAGCTGAAAGAACTGCGCAGCGAGAGCATCACCGTGCGTTCAAAACTGGAGACGATGGAACAACAAAGCCAGGTGGCGGCCGATATCGGCGACCTGGGGTTGAAGGAAAGCCGCGTTCCGCCGGTGAAGTTGGAAGTGGACAAGGAACAACTTGAAGACACGCGTACCCCATGACGGAGAACAAGCAGTTCCGTGCGCGTGCCAATATGGTCTACATGGCCATCGTCGTTTTCGCCTTCGCCATCGCCGTCAAACTCTTCACCATCCAGATCGCGGAAGGGGACAAATGGCTGGCGCGCGCGGAAACGGTGAGCACCACCTACCGTACCGTGCAGCCCGATCGTGGGCACATCTACAGTGAAGATGGCCGCCTGCTCGCCACCAGCGTACCCGAGTACGATGTGCGTATGGACATGATGGCGAGCGGCCTTTCCGACGAACTGTTCAAAGCCAACATCGATTCGTTGAGCGAGGGCCTTTCGCATTTGTTCGGTGATCGAACTGCGGCCGAGTACAAACGCGACCTCACCGATGCGCGCCATCGCAAAGAGCGCTTCCACTTGATCAAGCGCCGCGCGGATCACACACAGGTGCAGGCCTTGAGGACGTTCCCATTGTTCCGCTTGGGCAAGTACAAGGGTGGATTGGTCACGGAGAAGCGTACCGTGCGTGTGCATCCGTTCGGTCGTCTGGCTTCGCGCAGTGTGGGGCATGTACTGCGAGACAGTAGTACGCTCGGGCTCGAAGGTGGCTACGACAGGTGGTTGAAGGGAGTGACCGGTCGCCGGTTGGAACGCCGCCTTACCGGTGGGGTCTGGATGCCCGTGGACAACGGTGATGGCGTGGATCCAGTTCCCGGCAGCGATATCCATACCACCATCGACATCAACCTGCAGGACGTTGCCGATGCGGCGCTCGAACGGCAGCTGATGAAACACGGCGCGCAGTACGGCACCGTGATCGTGATGGAGGTGGAGACCGGCTACATCAAAGCCATCAGCAACCTCACACGGCGCAACGATAGCACCTACGTGGAGGATTTGAACTATGCCGTGGCTCACGGAACGGAGCCCGGATCCACGTTCAAGCTCGCATCGCTGATGGTCGGCCTGGAGGATGGCACCATCAAGCACACGGATACGGTGGATACGCGCAATGGTCAGGTGCGTTACTACAACCGCATCATGAAGGATTCACATGAAGGTGGTTATGGCCGCATCACGGTGCAACGCGCTTTCGAGCTTTCGTCCAACACAGGCATCAGCGTCGCAGTACACAAGGCCTATCAGAAGGAGCCGAAGCGCTTCGTGGATGGTCTGAAACGATTGGGCCTGCACGAGACGACCGGTGTGATGATCCCCGGTGAAGCAACACCCGTACTGCGCAGTCCGGGCGAGAAGGGCTGGAGCGGCGTGAGCCTTCCATGGATGAGCATCGGCTATGAGACCTCGTTCACGCCCCTGCAAACGCTGACGTTCTACAACGCCGTGGCCAACAACGGAAAAATGATGCGTCCGCAATTCGTGGATCGCATCTCGCGCAACGGGAAGGTGGTGGAGAAGATGAAGCCGCAGGTGATGAACCCGAAGATCTGCTCGCAGACCACGTTGGATATCGTACACGGCATGTTGCAAGGTGTGGTGGACAGCGGCACTGCGGTGAACCTGAAGGCTGCCCACTTCACCATTGCAGGGAAGACAGGCACGGCCCAGATGCTGAAGAATGGCAGCTACAAGGAGCACGGCCTGAGCTACCAAGCCTCGTTCGTGGGCTACTTCCCGGCGAACGCACCGAAGTACAGTTGCATCGTACTGGTGAACGGACCTACCATGAGCGGCTACTACGGCAACGTGGTGGCGGGGCCGGTGTTCAAGGAGATCGCGGACAAGATCTACAGCAACCGTCTTGAGCTACAACAAGAGACCTTGCTCGCGGAAAACACTGGTCCGCGAACACCGGTCAGCCTGAGCGGACACGCCGGGGATCTGCGGATCGCGTTGGAAGGATTGAACGTGCCCGTGACCTACGAAGGGGAAGGCGAATGGGCCACAACGCTCGCAGGTGATACGGCCGTGGTGTTGAAGGCGCGCGGTATTCCCGCTGATGCCATGGACCGTGTGCCGAACGTGCTGGGCATGGGCTTGCGCGATGCGCTCTACATCCTGGAGAATCGCGGGCTGCGGGTGAAGATCACCGGTAACGGCATGGTGAAACGCCAATCGTTACAGCCCGGGTCGAAAGCCTTCCAGGGATCCACCATCCTCATCGAGCTGACATGAAGCTGCTGAAGGACATCCTCTACAAGGTGCGCATCGAGCAGGTGGTCGGTTCCACCAACACGGCGATCGAAGCGATCACGTTCGATAGCCGCAAGGTCGTCGCGTTCACAGCTTTCGTAGCTACGCGTGGTACACAGGTGGACGGTCACACCTTCATCGCCAAAGCCATCGAGAGCGGTGCCAGTGCCATCATCTGCGAAGAACTTCCTGCGGAACTGAAGGATGGCGTCACCTACGTGCGCGTGGAGAATGCAGCCGTGGCGCTCGGTGTCATCGCCGCGAATTTCCATGATCATCCGTCGAAGAAGCTGAAGCTCGTCGGTATCACCGGCACCAACGGGAAGACGAGCACGGCAACCCTGTTGTTCCGGTTGTTCCGCTCGCTGGGCTACAAGTGCGGCTTGATCAGTACGGTGGAGATGCGCATCGGACAACGCACCATTCCGAGCACGCATACCACCCCCGATGCCGTAAGCCTGAACGAGATCCTTGCGGAGATGGTGGTCGAAAAGGTGACCCACTGTTTCATGGAGGTGAGTTCGCACAGTGTGGTGCAGGAACGTATCGCAGGTCTGCAGTTCGTTGGCGCGGTGTTCATGAACATCACCCACGACCACCTGGATTACCACGGTACGTTCGCCGAGTACATCAAGGCCAAGAAACGCTTCTTCGATCAACTGCCCGCTACCGCTTTCGCATTGGTGAACGCCGATGATCCGAACAGTGCGGTGATGCTCCAGAACACGAAGGCGAGCAAACACTCTTTCGCGGTGAAGAACATGGCCGATCACAAGGCCCGCATCGTAGAGAACCAGTTGACCGGTCTTCACCTGAACATCGACGGGCACGACATGTATTCGCGCCTGATCGGCGAGTTCAATGCCAGCAACCTGCTCGCGGTGTACACGGTGGCAGCGCTCATGAACGAACCCGCGATGAACGTGCTTACAGCGCTCAGCGATCTGCAACCGCCACGCGGCCGTTTCCAGATCGTACGCAGCAATAGCGGCATCGTCGGTATCGTGGATTATGCCCACACACCGGATGCCCTGAAGAACGTGCTCGCCACGATCAATGAGGTGTGCAGCGAGAATGAGCAGGTGATCACCGTGGTGGGCTGTGGCGGTGATCGTGATCGTACGAAGCGCCCGGTGATGGCGCGGATCGCAACCGAACTAAGTAGTCACGTGGTGCTCACGAGCGACAATCCGCGCAGCGAAGACCCCATGGCGATCCTGAACGAGATGCGCACCGGCGTGCAGATCACCGACCAGTCACGCGTGTGGGTGAACGCTGATCGTCGTGAAGCGATCCGCCAAGCGGTGGGCATGGCGAAACCCGGTGATGTGGTATTGCTCGCTGGTAAGGGGCATGAGACCTATCAAGAGATCAACGGGGTGAAGCACCCGTTCGATGATGTGGCCGTACTGCAGGAAACACTTGAACTCCTCCACAAGTAATGCTGTACCACCTCTTCGATTGGCTTGGTGCGGATGTTCCTGGTTCGGGCCTGTTCACCTTCATCTCGTTCCGTGCGGCGATGGCGGTGTTCGTCTCTTTGCTGATCTCGTTGTGGTGGGGCAAGGGGATCATCAACCTCTTGCGCCGCATGCAAGTGGGCGAGACCGTGCGTGATCTGGGGCTCGAAGGGCAGATCCAGAAGCAAGGCACACCAACGATGGGTGGCCTCATCATCCTCTCCGCCACGATCATCCCCACGCTGCTCTTCGCCAAGCTGAACAACATCTACATCATCCTCTTGCTGGTCAGCACCGTGTGGCTGGGTGCGATCGGTTTCATTGACGATTACATCAAGGTCTTCAAGAAGGACAAACGCGGCCTCGCCGGCAAGTTCAAGATCGTGGGGCAGGTCGGTGTGGGCATCATCATCGGTGCTACCGTGTACTTCCATCCGGAGATCCGCACACGGGTGGAGATCCCGCAAGTGCTCGCCGAACAGCTCGATACCACGGAGCTGCACACCATCACCGAGGAGGATGGTACGGTACACTACATGCTGAACCGGAAGTCGCCGAACACCACGATCCCGTTCGTGAAGGACAACGAGTTCAATTACTCCTCCATACTCGGCAAGCTCTTCGGAAGTTATGCACGCCAGTACACCTGGGTGATCTACATCCTGGTGGTCATCTTCATCATCACGGCGGTAAGCAACGGCGCCAACATCACCGATGGTGTCGATGGCCTGGCAACAGGAACGTCCGCGATCATGGTGCTTGCGTTGGGTGTGCTCGCCTATGTGAGCGGCAACGTCATCTTCTCGCAGTACCTGGATATCATGTACATCCCGGGTAGCGGTGAACTCGCCGTGTTCATCGGTGCATTACTGGGAGCGTGCATAGGCTTCCTCTGGTACAACGCCTACCCCGCGCAAGTGTTCATGGGCGATACGGGAAGCCTTGCCCTCGGTGGCATCATCGCTACGCTCGCGATCCTCGTGCGCAAAGAATTGTTGATCCCCATCCTCTGCGGCATCTTCCTCGTGGAGAACCTCAGTGTGGTGGCGCAGGTCTCGTACTTCAAGTACACGAAGAAGAAGTATGGTGAAGGTCGCCGGATCCTGTTGATGTCCCCGCTGCATCACCACTACCAGAAGAAGGGGATCCACGAAAGCAAGATCGTGAGCCGCTTCTGGATCGTCGGGATCATGCTCGCCGTGTTGTCCATCGTAACACTGAAACTGCGATGACCCTTCGACAAGCTCAGGGTAACAGGCTTGTTGTGCTCGGTGCACAGGAAAGCGGTGTCGGTGCTGCACGTTTGGCGAAGCAGCGCGGGCTGGATGTGTTCGTGAGCGACATGGGTACGATCAAGCCTGCGTACCGGGAAGAACTGAAGGCGCACGATATCGCTTTCGAAGAGGGTGGTCACACCGCGACCCGTGTGTTGGAGGCGAACGAGATCGTGAAGAGCCCCGGCATCCCGGATAGTGCCTCGCTCGTGGTAGCAGCGCGCGAAAAGGGGATCCCGGTCATCAGCGAGATCGAATTCGCGTACCGCTATTGCAACGGTAGGATCGTCGCGATCACCGGAAGTAACGGTAAGACCACCACCACCTTGCTCACGCATCACATCCTGCACAAAGCCGGATTGGATGTGGCCGTGGGCGGCAACGTGGGCACCAGTTTCGCCGGGCTCATCGCCGATGGCGACAACGCGTATTACGTGCTTGAGCTGAGCAGTTTCCAGCTCGATGGCATCGTGGAGTTCCGTCCGGATATCGCTGTGTTGCTCAACATCACGCCGGACCACCTGGACCGCTACCAGTACCGCATGGAGAACTACGTGGCCAGCAAGTTCCGCATCGCCATGAACCAGCGCGAACAAGATCATTTCATCCACTGCGCGGACGATCCCGAGTCCAACGCATGGCTGCAACAGCATTCCGTGAAAGCCCAACGGTGGCCTTTCTCCATTCAACACAGCGTCGATCGCGGCGCCTTCCTGCAAGACGATCAGATCCACATCACATCAGACCAATCCACCTTCAGCATGTCCATCATCGAACTCGCCTTGAAAGGCAAACACAACGTCTACAACTCCATGGCGGCCGGCATCGCAGCACGTGTGCTCGACATCCGCAAGGACGTTGTGCGTGAGAGCCTCAGCGATTTCCAGAACGTGGAGCACCGGCTGGAACATGTGGCCATGGTCCACGGCATCGAATTCATCAACGACTCCAAGGCCACCAACGTGAACTCCGCGTGGTATGCCTTGGAGAGCATGGATAAACCGGTGATCTGGGTGGCTGGTGGTGTGGATAAAGGCAACGACTACAGCTCGCTGATGGAGCTGGTGAAGCAGAAGGTGAAAGCGATCGTGTGTTTGGGTACGGACAATGCGAAGATCCGCAACACGTTCGCTGGTGTGGTGCCTGTGATCGTGGAAACCGCAAGTGCGGAACAAGCCGTGCGCACATCATACGATATGGCCGAAGCCGGCGAAGTGGTGTTGCTGAGCCCCGCATGTGCCAGCTTCGACCTCTTCGAGAATTACGAAGAACGCGGCCGGAAGTTCAAGGCTGCCGTGAAAGGACTCTGACCGTTCAACCAGCACCGCCATGGAAGAGAACAAACCAACCCCTTCGCTGCGACTGGCTGGTGGTCAGTTGCTGGATGCACGCCGTGCAGCGCTCTCCACGCAAGGTCCTGGCCCGCACCGGTTGGAGCAGGTGGCCTTGGTGAAGGACATCCCGTTCATCAACGATTCCAAGGCGACCTTCCTGGATGCCGCGTTGGAATCGCTCGCGCAGATGCCGAACAAAGTGGTGTGGATCGTCGGCGACCTCTCCACCGAGATGGACGAAGGCTACGTGCAGGATATGCTGAAGGAGAAGGTGAGCGCCATGGTGCTCTTCGGCCGTGTGGTGGATGGCGTGGCGCCGGATGGCATGTCGCCGGTAGAGCATCTCTACGTCACGGACGAATTGCGAACGGCTGTTTTCCTCGCGAACGAACTCGTACGCCCTGGTGAGTCGGTGCTCTTCAGCCCGGCATGCCCGAGCGGCAACGGTTTCGCCAACTATGAAGAGCGTGGCGCGGAGTTCAAGAGAGCGGTACGGGATCTCTAATTGGAACTGAAGATGAACACGGTGTTCCAAAAGCTGAAGGGCGATCGCGTGATCTGGATGACGGTCCTGTTCTTGGGCTTGATCAGCCTGCTCGCGGTGTACAGCTCCATCAGTTCGCTCGCGTTCAAACGTGACGGAGGTAGCACCATGCATTTCCTCCTGAAGCACGGCATCATGCTGATCACAGGCGGGGTGATCATGTACTACGTTGCCAAGCAGCAGTTCACCATTTACTCGCGCCTTTCACAGTTGCTGATCGGTGTGATGGCGGTGCTGTTGTTGTTGACCTTATTACTTGGGTCGAACATCAACGACGCAAGCCGTTGGATCACGATCCCGATAATCAACCAGAGTTTCCAGACGAGCGATCCTGCCAAGGTGGTGCTGATCGTTTACCTCGCTCGTGTACTCGGGAAGCACCACGGCGAAGAGTGGACCTTGCGCGATGTGGTGCTCAAGCTCATGGCACCGGTAGGCGTGATATGTGGGCTCATCCTGCCAGCGAACTTCTCCACCGCCGCAGTGCTGTTCACCGTCTGCATGGTGATCATGTTCGTTGCCCAGGTCCCCGTGAAGCACATGTTGGTGATCATCGGTGTCGCCGTTGGGGCATTCCTCGTTCTGTTGTTGATCGCTGATACGTACCCGGATGTACTTCCGCGATTGGCCACTTGGGCAGAACGGTTGAAGACCTTCTTCGGCAGTGGGGAAGTGGACCACGATGCGAACTACCAAGTGGAACATGCCAAGATCGCGATCGCGTCTGGCGGCTTCCTTCCCAATGGTCCGGGCAGTGGCACTTCCCGCAACTGGCTTCCTCACCCTTATTCCGACATGATCTATGCTTTCATCATCGAAGAGTATGGAAGCATCCTCGGTGGTCTTGGCCTCTTGTTGCTGTACCTCATCCTGCTTTTCCGCGCGGTGCGCATAGCTTCCAACTGCACCAAACCATTCGGTGCGCTCGCGGCCATCGGACTTGGGCTCATGCTGGTCATACAGGCGATGATCAACATGGCCGTGGCCGTCAACCTCGTTCCCGTTACTGGTCAACCGTTGCCATTGGTCAGCATGGGCGGCACCAGTGTCTGGTTCACCTGCCTGGCCATCGGTATCATGCTCAGCGTGAGCCGCGGTAACGAAGATGCCGAACCCGCATCCACAACTTCCGATGTCAAACGCCCACGAACAGCACTCGCTTAGGGTGATGATCTCCGGTGGCGGCACCGGTGGTCACATCTTCCCAGCCATCGCCATCGCCAACGCGGTGCGCGAGCGGGAGAGTGCTGCGCAATTCCTTTTCGTTGGTGCAGAAGGCAAGATGGAGATGGAGAAGGTGCCCGCTGCCGGTTATGCCATCGAGGGTCTGCCGATCCGTGGTTTTCAGCGCGGTTCCATCACCAAGAACCTCGCACTGCCTTGGCGGCTGATCCGTAGCATGCTGAAAGCGCGCAAGCTCGTGCGCACGTTCCGGCCCGATGTCGCCGTTGGTGTTGGTGGGTATGCTAGCGGACCCTTGCTCGCTGCCGCACAACGCATGAACGTGCCAACGTTGATCCAAGAGCAGAACAGCTTCCCCGGAAAGACCAACATCTTCCTCGCCAAGAAGGTGGATCGCATCTGCGTGGCCTACGCTGGCATGGAGAAGTTCTTCCCGAAAGCGAAGATCCTCCTGACCGGCAATCCTGTGCGCCAAGAGGTGGTGCGCCTTGCGGGGAAGCACCCGCGCGGCCTTGAACATTTCGGATTGCAAGCCGGAAAGCCGATCCTCTTCATCACCGGTGGAAGCCTCGGTGCACGTGGTGTGAATCGCGGTGTCGAAGCGGCGCTGAGAGACTTCCAAACGGCCGGCCTGCAAGTGATCTGGCAAACGGGCACGCCATATTTCAAACAAGCTCAGGAGGCGGTTGCGAAATTGAACTACACCGATTGCAAGGTGCATGAGTTCGTGACCAAGATGGACTACGCCTATGCCGTGGCCGACCTCGTCGTGTCGCGCGCTGGAGCCATCAGCGTGAGCGAACTGTGCTTGGTGCAGAAACCCGCGATACTGGTCCCACTGCCAACAGCCGCCGAGGATCACCAGACCCATAACGCACGGGCATTGACCGATCGTGGTGCGGCAGTTCTGGTGAAGGACACGGATGCCGTTACGGATCTAGGACCGACCGTGCTGCGCCTGATCAACGACAAGGATGCGCTGGAACGCCTGCAACTCGCCATCACCGGTTTGGGAACACAGAACGCGGCGGAGATGATCGCAGCGGAAGTGATACGACTCGCACAAAAAGCGCCCGCGCAGAAAGCAACGGCCATCAACGCATGAACTCGCTCAAAGGCAACAAGCTCTATTTCATCGGTGTCGGTGGCATTGGCATGAGCGGTCTTGCGCGTTACTTCCGCCGTCGTGGAGCCGATGTGGCCGGCTATGATCGCACACCCAGCGAACTCACCAACCAGTTGCAGAGCGAAGGGATCGATGTGCAGTTCAACGATGATCCGCGCATGATCCCGGAGGAGTTCCGCGAGGCTGCACCGAACGAGGTGATGGTGGTGCGTACACCGGCTGTGCCACTCACCAGTCCGCTGTTGAAATACTGGGAAGAGCGTGGTGCCCGGATCCTGAAACGCGCCGATGTGCTGGGCATGGTGACCGAGGATCAACGGACCGTGGCCGTCGCTGGTACGCACGGAAAGACCACCGTGAGCACCATGATCGCACATCTCCTCACCGTGGGCAAGGTGCGCTGCAACGCGTTCCTGGGTGGCATCGCAGCGAACTACGGCACCAACGTGCTGTTGAACGACGATGCCGTGGTGAACGTGGTGGAAGCCGACGAGTACGATCGCAGTTTCCTCAAGCTCTGCCCCAGCGAATCGGTGATCACCGCGATGGATCCAGATCACATGGACATCTACGGTACGCCCGAAGCGATGTTCGATGCCTACACCGAATTCGCGATCCTCTGCGACGGGCCTGTGCTCGTACACGAGCGGATAGCCGGCCACTTCAAGGAGCGTAGCCAAGTGACCACTTATGCACTAGGCAGTTCCGGTACACCGCGCGCGGAGAACCTGCGTGTGGTGAACGGGGCCTATGAATTCGATCTGTACGCCGAGGACCATGCGTTGACCGGTCTCCGGTTGGGCATGCCGGGGCGCCACAACGTGGAGAACGCCATCGCGGCCAGCACTGTGGCCCTGCGCCTCGGGGTCACACCTGAGCTTCTGCGCCAAGGCCTCGCCTCGTTCAAAGGTGTTTCGCGCCGTTTTGAGACCCGCATCGCCGGGCCGCAGGTGGTTTTCATCGACGATTATGCCCACCATCCCAAGGAACTGGATGCCTGTATCGGTAGTGTGCGGGAGATGTACCCCGGAAAAAAGATCACCGGGATCTTCCAGCCGCACCTCTTCACCCGCACCCGCGACCTGGCCGCGGACTTCGGGAAAAGCCTGTCAGCACTGGACGAATTGCTCCTGCTGGACATCTATCCGGCCCGCGAGGAACCCATCGCCGGGATCACTTCACAATGGTTGTTGGAGAAAGTCCCGATGGAAGCCAAAAAGTGCGTTCCGAAAGCCTCTATCCTTGAGGAACTTGGGCAACGAGACGTCCAGGTGGTGGTCACCCTCGGTGCCGGCGATATCGACCGGTTGGTACCTTCCATCGAACGTCTGCTCAACGAACGATACAGGCCATGAACAAGCTGAAACGATACCTGCGCCCCGTTGGCATCGCCCTCGCCGTGATCGGCGTGATGCTCGCGCTCGGCTTCGTGGAGCGGACCGCGGATCGTGCCCCCATCACCGACCTGCAAGTGATCGTGGATGATGTGGAGGGTGTCCATTTCATCGATGAGAAGTACGTACGCCGCGAGATCCTGGACCAAGGGATCGCCGTGATGGGTTCGCGCACCNNTGGATGTTACCGGGATCGAGGAGCGCCTGCGCAGCATTCCCTGTGTGGCCAAGGCCGAGGTCTACCATACCATGGACGGTGCCTTGCATGCCCGCGTTCAACAACGGATCCCCATCGTGCGCGTGTTCAATACCGATGGTTCCAGCTTCTACATCGACAAGGAAGGATGGACCATGCCCACCAGCGCCAACTACACGGCCCGTGTACTGGTGGTGACCGGTCAGTTGAAGGAACCCGGCGCGAAGGATGGTGTGTATTCCGTCTTCGCCAACGACAGCCTGCAGCAAAACTTCCGCTCGGACGACATCCATCGCCTGGCCACGTTCATCACCGCCGATCCACTGTGGAGCGCCCTCATCGACCAAGTGGTGGTGAACGCCGACGGTGAGTTCGAGCTGATCCCCCGCGTGGGCGCGCAACGTGTGCTCCTGGGCGATGGCAGCGAACTGCAACAACGATTCGAAAAGCTGCGTGTCTTCTACGCAAAAGGGATCCCCAAAGCCGACTGGCGCCGTTACGCCCGGATCGATCTCCGCTTCGCCGATCAGGTCGTCTGCACCAAACGAACAACGCTCTAATACTCCACGAAGGACCATGGACCACAATCAAGATATCGTCGCCGGACTTGATATCGGTACGACGAAGATCGCCTGCATCGTCGGGCGCAAGAACGAGCAGGGGAAGATCGAGATCCTCGGCATGGGTAAAGCCAAGAGCGACGGTGTTACCCGTGGTGTGGTGGCCAACATCCAGAAGACCGTGGAGAGCATCAAGGCCGCTGTGCGCGAAGCCGGTGATAACGCCGGTGTGGACATCGGTACGGTGAACGTGGGCATCGCCGGGCAACACATCCGCAGCATGCAGCACCGCGGTATGAAGATGCGCGAGAGCCTGGAGGAAGAGATCACCCAGACCGACATCGACATGCTGATCGATGAGACCTACCGGTTGGTGATGCCGCCAGGTGAAGAGATCATCCACGTGCTTCCACAGGAATACATCGTGGACAACGAACAAGGCATCCGCGACCCGATCGGTATGAGCGGCATCCGCATGGAAGCCAACTTCCACATCATCAGCGGACAGGTGACCGCTGCGCGCAACATCAACAAGTGTGTTCACCGCGCCGGGCTGAACGTCACCGAGCTGATCCTGGAACCGCTTGCCAGTGCGGACGCCGTGCTGAGCCATGAAGAGAAGGAAGCCGGTGTGGTGCTGGTGGATATCGGTGGTGGTACCACGGACATCGCCATCTTCTTCGACAACATCATCCGCCACACCGCGGTGATCCCCTTCGGTGGTAACGTGGTGACCGAGGACATCCGCCAAGGATGCGGCATCATGCGCGACCAAGCGGAACAACTGAAGACCAAGTTCGGTAGCGCGCTCGCCTCGGAGAACAAGGAGAACGAGGTGGTTTGCATCCCCGGACTGCGCGGCCGCGAGCCGAAGGAGATCAGCCTGCGCACGTTGGCGGAGATCATCCAGAGCCGCATGGAGGAGATCCTGGAGCACGTCTACTTCGAGATCAAGAACAGCGGCATCGAGAAGCAGCTCATCGCGGGTATCGTGCTCACCGGTGGTGGTGCGCAACTGAAGCACCTGAAGCACCTCGTCGAGGTGATGACGGGCATGAGCACACGCATCGGTTACCCCAACGAGCACTTGGCGAAAAGTGCCGTTGAAGACGTGACCAGTCCGCTCCACGCTACAGGTGTCGGCTTGGTGATGAAAGGCTTTGACTACCTGGACCGCCGCCGACCCAAACATTTCGAGGTGGCCAACGAACGCACCGCCAAAGTGGCCGTGAAGGGGCACTCCAAAGGCCCGCTCAGCGGCTTCTTCAGCAACATCATCAACAGCGCGTCCGAGATCCTGAAGGACGACGAGAACTGACCCCCGACCCTCACTTCCCAATCCCTACCGTCATGAAATTCGACCTTCCAAAAGAGCTCGCCTCGATCATCAAGGTGATCGGCGTGGGTGGTGGTGGCAGCAACGCTGTCAACTACATGTACGCCCAAGGCATCAAAGGCGTGGACTTCATCATCTGCAACACCGATCGCCAAGCGCTCGATATCAGCCCTGTTCCCGTCAAGTTGCAACTGGGCATCGGTCTCACCGAAGGCCTTGGTGCTGGCTCCATCCCGGAGCGCGGCAACCAAGCGGCTCAAGAGAACATCGATGAGATCAAGGCGCTGCTCAGTACCCGCACCAAAATGGTCTTCATCACCGCAGGCATGGGTGGTGGTACGGGTACAGGCGCAGCTCCGGTTATCGCGCAGATCGCGCGTGAGATGGGGATCCTCACAGTCGGCATCGTCACAAGCCCGTTCCAGTGGGAAGGTCGCAAGCGGAAGAACCAGGCTGATGCGGGTATCCAGGAGATGCGTGATGCCGTCGACACCTTGTTGGTGATCAACAACGATCGTTTGCGCGACCTCTACGGTGACCTGTCGCTGGACAATGCCTTCGAACATGCGGACAATGTGCTGTCCACTGCAGCGCGCGGTATCGCTGAGATCATCCACAAGATCGGGAAGGTGAACGTTGACTTCGAGGACGTACGCACGGTAATGACACGCAGTGGCGTAGCCATTCTGGGGATGGCCGAAGCGGAAGGCGAGGATCGGGCTTTGCGTGCAGCACATGAAGCGCTGGCTTCCCCGTTGTTGAACGACAGTGATATCAGAGGGGCCAAGTACGTTCTGCTGAACGTGACACACGGTGAACGCGCATTGTCCATGGACGAGATGACCGAGATCACCGATCATATCCAAGAAGCTGCTGGCAGCAGTGCCGATGTGATCTGGGGTTATGGCAAGGATGAGAACCTGGGCGACAAAGTGCGCATTACGGTGATCGCCACCGGCTTCCAGTTGAATCCGGAGACCGGTGCGATCGCTACGGCGGAGAACACCCGCACGGTGATCCCCCTGGATGCCGATCGCCCCACGATGATCACCCAACCGATCTTGAACCCGGTGATGGCCAGCGCGCCACAAGCTCCTGTTGCGCCGCCTGTGATGGACGAACCGAAGATCTCCGAGCCGTACTTGAAGGCCGTGGAAGCGAAGGTGGAACTGCCCTTGGTCGCCGCACCACAGGTGGTGAACACCCCAGTGCCGACACAGCAACCTACGTTGGAGTTCCCAACGCCGCAAGCAAGGCCGGTGGCAGTGCCGCATGTGAACAACGCACAGGCCAAGGCAGAGCCTGTCAAGACTCCTGAAGTGCCGGAGAAGCGCGTCTTCACCTTGTACGACAATACTCCAGCCGAGCAGGTGACCAACAATGCTCCTGAGCAACGGACCGAGGTACACGAAGCGCGTTATTCGCAAGCCGAGCACCAGAGCCGTGTGGAACAACGTGTGGCCAAAGTGCGCGAACTGAACATGCGCCTGCGTACGCCCAACGGTCTCAGCGATCTGGAGCGTGAGCCAGCTTACAAACGCAAGAACATCACCCTCAACGAAGGCACGCAGAGCACCGATTCCAACGTGAGCCGGTATACGCTGAGCGAAGAGACCGATGAGAACGGCGAGCGCCGCGTAGAACTGAAACGGAACAATCCCTACCTCCACGACAACGTGGATTGAGGATCGGCTAGAGTCTATCAACGATGCGACCCCGGCCGAAAGCCGGGGTCGCGCATAAATACCCCAACGACATGGATCTGAAAGAACGTATCGATGCGGACATCAAGGCCGCGATGCTCGCCCGCGAGAAGGATAAGTTGAACGCCCTGCGCGCGATCAAGAGCGCCATCCTCCTTGAACTCACCAAGGATGGAAGCCAAAGCGGATTGGATGAAGCCGTGGGCATGAAGATCCTCCAGAAACTGCACAAGCAACGCATGGAGAGCGCGGGCATCTATCACGCACAACAACGTCCGGAACTCGCACAGGAAGAAGAGGCGCAAGCGTTCGTGATCGAAGCCTACCTGCCGAAGCGGATGAGCGAAGAGGAAGTGGCCGCTTCGGTGCGCGAAGTGATCGCCGAAATGGGTGCCAGCAGCATGGCCGATATGGGCAAGGTGATGGGCGAAGCCAACAAACGCATGGCCGGCAAGGCCGATGGAAGCGCGATCGCAACCACGGTGAAGCGCCTGCTCGCGGGAGGTTGACCGGTCAACGCGACCCGAACGAACGAAGCGCGGCCCTAGAGCCGCGCTTCTTCATGCTGAACGGTTGGATGGGATCGGCCTTGTGCCAGGGCCATGCATCAGGATCAACGGAAATGGGCGGTCCGGGGTCATCGCGAAATGAAGGTTCCTCTCTTCGCGCGTGTTCGGCAGAACGATGATCGGTGCTACACGAAGAGCGTGTCGATCTTCCGTGTTCGATCCGAAGGAACTGCTTGGAACGAACAACGTCGATCAACGAAGGAAGGATGGTTCCTCATCCGATCGAACAATGCGTTATCGTACGCATCGATGTGCCGGACATGGAACAACGCACGACGGCATCGTACCAAAAAGCGAAAGGCCCCGAGTGATCGGGGCCTTCCTTGCGTTCGTGGGAACGCTGCTTACTTCTTCTTCGCAGCTTTCTTAGCGGCCTTCTTAGGAGCTGCTTTTTTTGCTGCTTTCTTCGGGGCTGCTTTTTTAGCTGCCTTCTTTGCTGCCTTCTTTGCCATGGCGAAATGGGTTTGTTTGTGTCAAACGTAATCGAGTACGCGCTAATGTGTACGCATGGGCATCAAAAAAAGTTCCACCATGAATTGTTGATATCGTTGAACGCATGTTCACGTGATCACTTTTCATCATCGCACGAACAGCGATCGATCACAACGAAATGGATGCACTGATGATGTGCCATGTGTTGATGTGATCGTTGTGATCAATTCAATGCAACACGCTGAATGCCTTGGTGCGCGCAGTGTGTAGAAGAATGATGGAGTGTGATGCACAGGCTTCATCCATCGTGATGAGTTCCGATGATCACACTTCAACACGTGTCGATCAACCGACTTGCAACTTGAATCCGACGCCATGCACGTTGACGATCTGCACCGTTGGATCGGCCTTCAAATATTTTCGGAGACGGCTGATGAAGACGTCCAAACTGCGTCCGAGGAAGTACGTGTCATCACCCCAGACCATGTTGAGGACGAGTTCGCGTGGCAACACTTGGTCCTGGTGCATGCACAACAATCGAAGTACTTCAGCTTCCTTTTTCGTGAGCTTCCGTTCTTCGGTGGGATGGCTCAACACCAGGTTGCGGTGATCGAAGGTGAAGGCGCCGAGTTCGAATCGTTCGCGGTTGCGCGGATCCTCGGTGCGACCATGAGTGCGGCGCAGGATCGCTTCGATGCGCAGGATGAGTTCTTCGTGGCTGAAGGGTTTCGTGAGGTAGTCATCTCCACCGGCTTTGAATCCGGCGATGCGGTCCTCGGTCTGGCTCTTAGCCGTGAGGAATACGATGGGCACCTCCGCGTTCGTCAACCGTATGTCTTCCGCCAAGCTGAATCCATCCTTGCCCGGCAGCATCACATCCAGTACGCACAGGTCGTAGGGGTGCTCGTTGAACTGGCGCAGCCCTTCCTTACCGTCTCGGCAGAGGTGTACGTTGAAGCCTTTCCGCTTCAAGGCGTCCTGGATAACGAAGCCGAGGTTCTGGTCGTCTTCCACCAGGAGGATGTTCGCTTTCTGTTCGTTCATGGTCGATGCCATTGAATGGTCAAGCCCCTGTTCCGGGCTCAGCCGTTATGCAAGGGGAGGGAGAGGGTGAAGGTGCTGCCTTTGCCGAAGTCGCTGCTTACGGAGACACCGCCGCCGTGCGCTTGTGCGATCTGCTGGACGTAATGTAGGCCCAAGCCGAAGCCTTTCACGTTGTGGACGTTGCCGGTATGCACCCGGTAAAAGCGTTCGAAGATGTGCCGCAGGTCTTCTTTCTTGATGCCGATGCCATCGTCGGTGACGGTGATCACCAGCTCGCCGCCCTTGCTCGTGGTGCGCACTTCGATGTGGCCACCATCCTTGCCGTACTTCAGCGCATTGTCCACCAGGTTGGTGAGCGCGTTGGTAAGGTGCACACGATCGCCGATGACGAACGGGATAGCGGCTTTCAAGACGAGCTGGAGATCCACGTTGCGCTCTTTCACCTGGAGCTGGAAATGTTCCGCTACATCCTTCGCTACGGCATGTAGATCCACCCGTTCCCGTTTCAGTTCCAGCTTGTCCTTGTCCAAGGTGCCGAGCTGGAGCACACGTTCCACCTGCGTTCGCAGCCGCTCATTCTCGCTGCGGATTATGCGGGCGTATTCGCGGAGCCGCTCCGGTTCGTTCACGATGTCAGGATCGCTGAGCACTTCGCTGCTGAGGGCGATGGTACTGATCGGCGTCTTCAACTCGTGGGTCATGTTCCCGATGAAGTCGTTCTTCATCTCGCTGAGCTTCCGTTGCCGCAGGATCACCCATACGCTGTAGGCGAAGAACCCGAAAACGATGAGCGTGACCACGAACGGGAAGATCCATGTCCATGTGCTTGCCCCTTCTTCCCATAGCGTGCTCTTGCGGTTGGGGAAATAGACCCCGAAATAGTGGCCGTCCTTGTCCAGCTTCTGCAACGCGGTGTGTTCCACCGTGTCCACATCAACACTATCCAATGCCACATAATTGCCGTACACGATGCTGTCCGTGAAACAATCGTAGATGCCATACTCGAAGTCCTCCTGGATGTTGCGCCGGCTGAACTCCTTGCGCAGCATCGCCTCCAACAAGTACGGATGCACCGTGTCATTGATCGTGACGGCGAAGTAGTTCGGCCGTTCCTGTTTCACCGCGTCGAACAGGTCCGTGGGGTCCTTGGTGATGGAGAGGATCTGCTCGGTGACGTCGGTAAGGGCCATCACCACCCGGTCGTTGAACTGCTTCTCCAGTTGGAACGCCTGCTCCTTGTTCAGCTCCACCTGCTCGTGGTGGTATTTGGAAGCTTGCTGCAACCAGAGCAACTGGATCAGCACCACACCCACCACGCTCAAGGTGGCGAGCAACATCAGGGTGGCGATCGCACGACGTCCCATGGTCTCTTCTCTTGCAATGTTAAGGAAGCGGCGCTGCCGATGTGTCCACCATTAACAAGGCTTTTACTTTCGCCGCCGCTATGCAACGCACGCTCCTGATCCAGTTGTTCGCGATCCTCGCCGTGGTGGTGCTGGGTGCTGGGCTGGATGTGATGGAGGTGGATGCCGCCCAATACGCAGGCATGTCGCGGGATATGCTTGTGAACGGCGATGTGCTCCAACTGCACTACCGCGGCGAGGATTACCTGGACAAACCACCGTTGCTTTTCTGGATCACCACGCTTTCGTTCAAGGTCTTCGGTGTACACGACTGGAGCTACCGACTGCCCAGCATCCTCTTCGCTTTCCTCGGCCTGTATTCCACCTATCGTTTCGCACTGCTCCACCACACGCGTGAAGTGGCCCGCACCGCAGCGCTGATGTTCGGCTGTTCGGCGGCCTTCTTCATCATGTGCAACGATGTGCGTTGCGATACCATCCTTACCGGATCCGTGATCACAGCGGTGTGGTTGGGATGTGCATGGTTGAAGGAAGGTCGGTGGTGGCAACTGATCGGACTTGCTGCTGCGCTCGCTTCCGGCTTGCTGGTCAAAGGCCCTATCGGGGCGGTGGCGCCGCTGCTGGCGATCGGCGCACAGTTGGTCTTTACCCGGAACTGGGAACGGCTGCGCGATCCGCGATGGCTCGTGGTGCCGCTACTTGTCGCACTTGCACTCGTCCCCATGTGCATCGGTCTCTATCAACAGCATGGATGGCATGGTGTACGCTTCTTTTTCTGGGAACAGAGCTTCGGCCGCATCACCGGAGAGAACCGGTGGAAGGATGACTCCACGGTGTTGTTCTTCACCCACGAGATCCTCTGGCAGATGCTGCCATGGACACCCTTCGTACTGCTTGGCATCTGGCGTTCGTTGAGGTCGGTATTGCGCAGGGAAGCGCTTCCGGAGCATGCCAGCACGATCGGTGCGGTCGCTGTGTTCGCTGCACTTTCCTTTTCGCAGTTCAAACTTCCACACTACTTGTACATCACCTTGCCGCTCTTCGCGGTGATAGGGGCGAGGGCTGTGCACACTACAACAAGTGGTTGGTGGTTCCGCGTGCAGTGGTTCGTTGTTGCGCTGGTCTGGGTGGCTGCGCTTGCCATAGCCTGGGGTGTGTTCCCCGAAGAGCGTTGGCCGTTCACCGCGTTCGTTCTTACCATGGGCATCGTCGCCGTGGTCATGGTGCGTAGAGAAGGGTGGCAACGGACCGCCTTCGCGGGATCGTTCTGGGTGATGATCACCGCAGGTGTGGTGCTCAACGGTCTATTCTATCCCGGCCTGCTTCGCTACCAAGCCAATGCGAAGGCCGGGCAATGGGCTGCTGCTCAACCTTCGGGACATCACCTGTTCTATGGTATGCAGATCAGCGGCAGTGCAATGGACTACTACGCGGGTGCTCCTGTGAAGTGGTTGAGCGATGTTGGCGAGGCCCGTAACGTGATCGGTCCTGGTGTGGCCATTTATACCGACGAGGTCCATCGCGAGTTGTTGTTGAAGGCTGGCCTGGAACCGAAGGAGGAGATCCGCCTCTGGAATTTCCCCGCCCAACGCCTCGCCCTGCCCTTCCTCTCACCGGCGAACCGCCATTCCGTGCTGGAGAAGCGGTTCATTCTTCGGTACTGAGGGGGCCTTGGGTTCTGACGGTTCCATGACGAACCTTTTGTGCTGGCTTTTGTTTAGGAGTTGTTCCGAAACCCTAAACAGCCGAAAGGCGCTCACGAACCTCCCTCCCCATGTTCAAACAATTAACACCGCCGTTCGTTCCCGCGAAGGGGATAACGCGCACAGCCGCGCTCCTTGTCGGGCTCGGTTGCTTCAGTGGAGCGATGAACGCTCAATCCTATTGTGCCAGTGATGGTGGCAATGGAAACATCTTCAACATTGAACGGGTCCAGTTCGCCGACTTGAACAACACGAGCGGTGATGACAATGGGTATGCCGACTTCACCGCACAAACGGCCAACCTGCAACAGGGCGGATCGTATGGCGTGACGCTCGTGCCCAATGGGCCGTTCTTCCTGCGCTATCGGTGGCGCGTATTCATCGATTGGAACGACGACGGTGCGTTCGGAGCGGGCGAACTCGCTTTCCAACGGACCGGCTTCGGAGAAGAGTCTGGAACCATCACGGTTCCTGTTGGGACCACTGGTGGAACCAAACGTATGCGCGTGAACATGAGCGCATTCACCTACCAAGGTGCGTGTGCCAATTTCTCGGTCGGTGAGGTCGAGGATTATTCGGTCTCCCTTCCAGAGGCGTGTGGAGCCGAGGCAGGCACCATCACCATCAGCAAACCCTTCATCTGTTCCACCGGAGAAAGTGTGAACCTGCAAGGTACTCCTGATGGCAACGCCGTTGTCCCACAAGGCTTCGATGTCCTCTACGTACTTACCGAAGGACAAGGCCTGGTGATCCAACAAGTGGCCGCTGTGCCTGCATTCACGGTGACGGCACCCGGGTCTTACACCATTCATACCCTGGTGTACGACCCTGCCACGCTCGATCTATCCATCGTGGTGCCCGGAACAACCACCGGCTTCCAAGTCAATTCACTGCTCGTCCAAGGTGGTGGGTCCGTATGCGCTGCGTTGGATGTAACGGGTGGTGCCATCAGTGTTGTGCAACCCAAGGCAGGTACCCTTTCCGGAGGTGGTACGGTTTGTACCGCTGATGAGGTTGTGCTGACCGCTACACCTAACGGCAACA
>DLGQ01000090.1:37837-37985 GCA_002482775.1 Flavobacteriales bacterium UBA7690
ACTGGGCGGATCGCCTGAGTTCACGGTAACGAGCGGTGGTCTGTACACGATCCACACGTTCGTGTTCCCAACCAGCCTCGACCTCAGCGTTGTTGAACCCGGTGTGACCACCGGCGTTGATGTGCTGAACCTGCTTGCCGCGAACAAC
>DLGQ01000076.1 GCA_002482775.1 Flavobacteriales bacterium UBA7690
ATCTCTTGCTCGATGCGTATGCCTTCCTCCTGCCGGGTCTTGATGGCTTCCGGATCGAACGTGCGGATCACCATCCCGTGAGGGGTGGCGAGCGCCTGGCCGTAAGGGAAGTCGGCGCGGTAGAGCACGCCGCTGCTGAACTGGCCCTTGTTCTCGGTGAACTCGATTCGTTGCTCGTATTTGTGGAGCAACTCGTCCAGCTCGTGCGAATGGCCCTCGTCGTGCGCCTGGGCCGGTGCGCGTTGGGCGAGTTGGGCGCTGGCGGGCAGCCAGGTAGCCATCAGCAGCAGCAGCGTCCAAGCTGCGTGCCGATACCACGATCGATCCGACGGATCCTTGTACATGGGGAGAGGTTTTGGTTGGTGAAGCTGGTCCAGGTGAAGAGCCCCGTTGGAGAGGCCCGCTTGATACACGGCGTGTTCCGGAACTCCGCTGTAGCCCAGTCCTTCCTCAGGAAGGCTCGTTAGCGGGTGGTCGCCAAGGCTCTCGGCCAGGGCTTTGGCAGCGGCAATGGAAGCCGGTGCTGGGGTTCCGAAGGTGGATCGCATGTTCTTGTTCGTTGGCGAACAAGTATCCAAAGGCCAGGTCTGAAGAGCGATCCGACGAGAAAGAGTGGCGCAAACATATTGGCATTGGTCGGCGGCTGTCAAGAATTCGTCGAACCCGAAGCCTTGCTTGACCTATATATTCGACTGTTGGTCGGGTGAATTCGCCTTTCGCATGGCATACCTGTTCAAAACTTTAGTCGACAAGAAATTTGGCGATCCCGAACAATGTCGCTTAATTGTGCGTCACAAGTCTGACGGAATATCTGTCAATACACAACCGAGTCCAACTCGAAGAAGCAACAAAACCCCAAACGCCATGGCAACGGAGATCAACAAGGAGAAACTGAAGGCCCTTCAACTCACGATGGATAAGATGGAGAAGACCTTCGGGAAGGGCGCCATCATGAAACTCGGAGACGACGCGATCGAACAAGTGGAGGTGATCCCCACAGGATCCATCGGCTTGGACCTCGCCCTTGGAGTGGGGGGGTATCCCAAAGGCCGCATCATCGAGATCTACGGCCCCGAATCGTCCGGTAAGACCACCTTGGCCATCCATGCCATCGCCCAAGCGCAGAAGCGTGGCGGTATCGCTGCCATGATCGATGCGGAGCATGCCTTCGACCGTGTGTATGCCGAAAGCCTTGGCGTGGACACGCAGAACCTGCTGATCAGCCAGCCCGATAACGGTGAACAAGCCCTGGAGATCGCCGACAACCTGATCCGTTCAGGTGCCATCGACATCATCGTGATCGATAGCGTGGCCGCCCTTACGCCACGTGCCGAGATCGAAGGTGAGATGGGCGATAGCGCCGTGGGCATGCAAGCCCGCTTGATGAGCAAGGCACTGCGCAAACTCACCGGTACCATCAGCAAGACCGGCTGCTGCTGCATCTTCATCAACCAACTGCGCGAGAAGATCGGTGTCATGTTCGGCAACCCCGAGACCACCACCGGCGGTAACGCCCTCAAGTTCTACGCTACCATCCGCTTGGATATCCGCCGCTCCACCCAGATCAAGGATGGTGAGAACGCGGTGGGCAACCGCACCAAGGTGAAGGTAGTGAAGAACAAAGTGGCACCACCGTTCCAGAAGGCCGAGTTCGACATCATGTTCGGTAAAGGCATCAGCAAGACCGGCGAGATCATCGACATGGGTGTGGAACTAGGCATCATCAAGAAAAGCGGTAGCTGGTTCAGCTATCAGGACAATAAACTCGGCCAAGGCCGCGACATGGTGCGGCAACTGTTGGATGATAACATGGAACTTTGCGAAGAGTTGGAAGGCCGCATCAAAGAGGCCATGACCAAGACACCCGTACCGGTAACTGCATGATCCTGGTCGTCGGCGCGCCGCTGATCTCCGCTGCTCAAGTCATGGCGAAACGATAAGACAGCTTCTACGGCGCACGACTACCTTTGAAGACCCCGGTACGTACCGGGGTCTTCTGCATTTTAACCCCGATATGTCCCGCATCTTACCCCGCGTCGTCTTTGGCTGCCTGGTGTTGCTCTCCGCATGTGGAGAGAGTAGTACGTCTACGCCCGCCGAAGTGCCAAAGGCACCTTCCACGTTGGCCGAGTTGGACAAGCAGATCCTGAGCGATCCAGGGAATGCGATGTTCTACGCACAACGTGCCCGCTTCTACCAAGAGCGGGACAGCATCCCCAAAGCCTTCAGCGACTGGTTCAGGGCTATTCAGTTGGACAGCACGGCAGCGCATTACCGCGTCGCTCTTGGGGATCTGTATTATCGCAAAGTGGACCTTGCAAAGGCCGAAGCGCAGTTCACCAAGGCCATTTCGTTGGCCCCGGATAGCGCTACGGCTTGGCTGCGCATGGCTGAGCTACAACTTGTGAAGCGCGAGTTCCAGCCGGCCATGCAGAATGCGAACGAAGCCCTTCGCTTGGATCAGCAGAACCCACGGGCCTATTTCCTGAAAGGTTGGATTCATCAGGAAGCAGGCGATACGGCGTTGGCGATCAGCAGTTACCGCACGGCCACGGAGCGTGATAAGGACTACTACGAGGCGTATATAGCGCTTGGTCTCATCCACGCTGCGAAGGGTGATCCACTTGCCATGCAGTATTACAATTCAGCGGTTGATCTGCGCCCACGAAGTGTGGAAGCCTGGTACGATCGCGGGATGTTCGCCCAGGAGACCGGACAGGATAGCATTGCGCTAGCGTGTTATTCCAAGATCAAGGAGATCGACCCGGCGAACGCCACCGCGTGGTACAACACGGGCTACATCTACTTGGAGCACTTGGATCGGTTCGCAGAAGCCCGGTCCGAATTCAGCCAGGCCATTTCGCTCTTGCCCAACTACCCCCAAGCCTACCACAACCGCGGCCTTGCCTACGAGTTGGACAACCGCTTGGACAGTGCTCTTTACGACTACAAGAAGGCCTTGGAACTTGATCCCGGTTACGACTTGGCCGCTGCAGGTCTCGGTAGGTTGCAGGCCAAGGGCGTGCGCGTGATGCGTTAACGTTTACGGATCGGTCCTTTGGGCGACCACAGGATGGAGCCACGTTCCATCACCACGAAGCGACGGATGAGCATGGTGCCCGCACGGTGAACGCGCAAGGTCCAGGTTCCCGTGCGTAAGTCGCTGAGGGACAAATCGTGTATCTCTTCTCCGGTGAAGCTTCGTTTCACATTGCCACGGGCGTTCAGCAGGTCTACACGGATAGCATCTTCCGGGATGATGGCTTCCATTTTTCCGGCCACAGCGCTCTCCATGAAACCGATCCGGGTGTCATCTGCTGTGCGCTCGATCGGACGGTCCGGGACGTACGCCACGAGTCCATCGGCCTGGGCATGAAGGGCGCACGTGACCAGGTAGTAGAGAAGGGCAATTAGGAGCGCGCGGGTTCTCATGCCCCCTTCTACGGGCTTTCGCGGTGCGAGTTCCGTTAGGCGAAAAAGGAAACCCCGGCCATCGGCCGGGGTTTCCACGAAAACTGCTATCCTTATTCGTCGTCGTTCCCGATGTTCACGCCTACGGTAAGGCCATAGCTCATGTACTTCGAGTTGATCTCCGAAAGTGCCGGATCATCCTTGAAAGCACGGCTAAGGCCGATGCTCGCCGTAGGAGCTAAGGTGAAGAGGCCCATATCGAAGCCGAGACCCGCCTCCAAGTTCCACGCGCCGCTATTGAAGTCACCCTTGTTCCAGCCCAAATTGCCGTCGCGGTCGTCCACGCTCATCAACACATCGTAGCTAGGGCCTAGCATCACCCGGATATCGAACTGGTAAGTGTCCAGCACGCGGTAACCCAGCATGGTGCGGAGTTTCAGGTTCGTGCTCACCAGGTCATCCTCCACGGTAACTGCACCAGCCGCGCCTCCCTGTACGTTCGTCGTGTACGAGACGGCGGTCACACTGCGGCCTAAGAACGCTCCGGGCTGTAAGAAGAGCTTATCACCGATGCGGGCATCTGCACCGAGTTGCCAGCCCACTTGGGCCTTGTAGTTGAACCCATCGGGGGCCTGCGTCAGGCTCTGGAAGGTTACACCTGCTTGGGGGTTGAACTGGAACTGGGCGTTGGCCGCCGTTGCGCTCACCAAGGTGAGGGCGATCAAGATGTTTTTCATGTCGTGACTACTTGTGGGTACTCCTTTCCAATGGCGTGCCAAGTTCGTGGTTCTTGGTCGGATGGCTTGTCGAACAACCTCTACCGAGCGACGGACCGCCATCTTTGTGCCATGCGCGTAGCGGTGATCGGAGGAGGGGCAGCGGGGTTCTTCGCAGCACTGAGCGTGAAGGAGCATCACCCGGACGCGACGGTCACGCTTTACGAGAAGAGTTCGAAAGTACTCAGCAAGGTCCGCATTAGCGGCGGTGGGCGCTGCAACGTGACCCACCACTGCCGGGAGATCCGAAAGCTCGCTAAACATTACCCAAGGGGTGAAGTCTTCCTGCGCAAAGCCTTCACCAGCTTCGCCGTGGATGATACCATCGCTTGGTTCAAGGAACGTGGAGTGGAACTGAAGACGGAACCCGACGGCCGCATGTTCCCCATCACCGATGATTCGGAGTCCATCGCTGGTGCTTTGCTGAACGCGGCAAGTGCTGCGGATATCCGGATCGACCTGGGCTCCGGTGTCACCGCTATCCAGCGCGGCCCCGGCCCTGAAGGGATCGTGCTAACCGTCAACGGCCAGGAGATCCGCGTGGATCGTGTTATCGTGACCACCGGAGGTCATCCGCAACCGACAGGATATGCATGGCTGGCTGCGCTAGGGCACACGATCGTGCGTCCAGTGCCGTCCTTGTTCACCTTTAACATCCCCGGCGATCCCATTCGGGAACTGATGGGGGTGGCACTTCCGGCAAGGGTACGCGTAGCGGGCACCAAGTTGGAAAGCATGGGTCCTGTGCTCATCACCCACTGGGGGTTGAGCGGCCCTGGCGTCCTGCGGCTCAGTGCATGGGGCGCGCGCGAACTCAACGCAACGGACTACAGGTTCACCGCGCAAGTGAACTGGGTACAGGGCAGGAGCGAAGACGAGGTCCGCAACGTGTTCGTGGAACAAGCCGCCGTCATGGACCGGAAACTGGCCCAGAACGCGGATCCACTAGGATTGCCGAAACGCTTCTGGAACCATCAACTGGCCAAGGCAGGCATCCAACTGGACAAGCCGTGGGGCCAAGTGGTGAAGAAGGAACGCAACCGGCTGATAGACTTCCTGACGAACGACCGGTTCCAGATCCAGGGCAAGACCACCTTCAAAGAAGAGTTCGTGACAGCAGGCGGTGTAGCGCTGGAAGAAGTGGATCCCCACACCATGCACAGCCAGAAATTCCCAGGTCTCTATTTCGCGGGAGAGGTGCTGGACATCGATGGCATCACCGGTGGTTTCAACTTCCAAGCGGCATGGACCACAGGCCACATCGCCGGTAGACTGGAGGGATAGGGATCAGCGCACCACACGGCTCACGTGCCGGGTACCATCGTCCACAACAACAATGTAAAGCCCGGGTTCCACGCTCAGACCCAATTTCGTGGTCTGTTCCGCGGAAAGCGCAGAGGTGATGAGCGAACCAGTAGCGCTATACACCTGGATGTTCGCTTTGGACGAATGCTGTTGGCGGTCCACACGCAGTAGATCACCATCCAACCAAACACGTGGAGCACTGGGTTGCGTTTCCGAGATGGAGGCCACTGGGCCCCAAATGCTCTGCACCCATTGCGGGTTATCTATATACGGATTGCGGTTGTGCTGTAGGCTGGTGAAGACCACGTTGTTGCGCGCGATCTCCTTGGCGCTTACGGGATCTTCCAAATGCCAAGCGACCAAGAGGTTCTCTACCCACGGAAGGAACTCGCCACCGGAAAGGATCGGCGCGTTGGACCAACCATTGGCTTGGTCCATGTACCGGGTGAGCATGTAGAAATAACCACGGGCCAGATCACCCTTGTATTCGTCGATGGGCTCGAATACCAGACCGCTGCATCCCGGATAGTTGCACTGGCCTAGCTTTCCACCATTCTCGGCCGAGTACGTAATGCTGTTACCAACGGTCCCATAGGGCCAGTTCGCCCGTTTCTGGTTCACCCACGCATCGGTGGGGTACATATGGAACACGTCGGTATCCGGACCGGGAACGCCTCCGAACCAGCTCTGCGGAAAGCTGTGCTCGCGGTTGAAACAATCGCCCTCCTCATCGTACTCCCCACACTGATCGGTGATGAAGGTGAACTCATACGGCAGGGTACCGCCCGGAACGTCGGAGTAGATGTCCCACACCTTATTGTTCGCCTTACGGTCGGCCATACCGAAGGCTTGCCAAAGCTGGCTGTTCGCAAGTACGGTGTGCCCGTCGACGATATCGCGCAACGCTTCGCGCAAGGGTTCTCCTGTGAGACCGGCCGCAGGGTCGTAGTAGCCCGCAGGTGGTTGTGCGAAAAGGAATGCAGGGGCTAGGAACAAGCCGAACAAGGACAGGGAACGCATGGGGTAAAGTTACCGCCTGGGGTAGAGCATAGTAGGGGTGGCCTAAAAGGAAAAGGGGGCTTAACGCCCCCTTCTCATGGATCGTAGGATCCCTTATTTCACTTTGTTCACGATGGCCGAGAATGCGGCGGCATCGTTGAAGGCGATCTCCGCCAAGGCCTTGCGGTCCAGCTCGATGTTGGCCTTCTTCAGTTGGCTCATCAGTACACTGTAGCTCACCCCGTTCAAGCGCGCAGCGGCATTGATACGTTGGATCCACAGGCCGCGGAATTCGCGCTTCTTCAGTTTGCGGCCCACGTAGGCGTGCTGAAGGCCTTTCTCTACCGTGTTCTTCGCAACGGTATACACGTTCTTACGGCGACCGAAGTTGCCTTTCGCCATGTCGAGGATCTTCTTCCTCTTCGCTCTGCTGGCTACTTTGTTCTTACTGCGTGGCATGTTCCACTTTGGTTTTTGGGCGCGAGCGCTTCCCGGTCAAGGGAGGACTTTGGTGCTGCACGTCCTGGTTAACGCTACCTATTACCCGGTGCGGTTGGGGTGTTGTTCAGCCTACCCTTGCAGAAGATCCATGATCGCCCGCTTGTCGCTGGGGTGTACCAGGGACTTCTTGGTGAGGGCGCGCTTGCGCTTGGTCTCCTTCTTGGTGAGGATGTGGTTCTTGAACGCGCTCTTGCGCTTGATCTCGCCGGTGCCGGTAAGCTTGAACCGCTTCTTGGCTCCGGACTTGGTCTTCATCTTGGGCATGGCCTCTTGGGGTTGTTGTGGCGATGCATGCATCGCCCTTGCTTATTTCTTCTTTTTCGGGATCAGGAACATGATCATCCGCTTGCCTTCCAGCTTCGGCATGCTCTCCACCAGGCCGATGTCCTCCAGGTCCTGCGCGAACTTCAGCAACAGGATCTCACCACGTTCCTTGAACACGATGCTGCGGCCGCGGAAGAACACGAAGGCTTTCACCTTGTGGCCCTCTTCCAGGAAGTTGCGGGCATGCTTCAGCTTGAAGTTGACATCGTGTTCGTCCGTGTTGGGGCCGAAACGGATCTCCTTCATCTCCACCGTAGCCTGCTTGGCCTTGATCTCCTTCTGCTTCTTCTTCAGGTCGTACAAGAACTTCTTGTACTCGATGATGCGGCACACCACTGGGATAGCCGTAGGGCTGATCTCCACCAGGTCCAATCCCACATCCTCGGCCATGCGCAGCGCTTGGCTGAATGGGTAAACACCTTGCTCGATGTTCTCACCGACAAGGCGCACCTCGTTCACACCGAAGATCTTGTTGTTGATCCGGTGTGGATCTTCCTTGATCACACGACCACGGAACGGACGACGACCGCCACCTCCACCGGGAGGACGCGGACCACTAGGACGAAATGGAGGGCCTGCCACTTAAGGGTTATTGGTTCCTACTTTCAGGGGGCACACGCCCCGTCAATGAAGGCGCGAAAATCGGGAGTTTTCCGTTCCGTCCAACGATCGCCCGCCAGTACTGGGTTTCAGGCCGTTCCTAGCTGCACTTTGATGCGTTCCCGCACCAACGCTGCGAAGGCTTCGGGGGTAAGAACACCCAGGTCCCCTTGGCCATGTTCGCGTACCGAAAGGGTGCCGTCCGCAGCCTCCTTTTCGCCCACCACGAGCATGAACGGGATCTTGGTCAGCTCAGCGTCGCGGATCTTGCGGCCCACCTTCTCGTTCCGGTCGTCCACCGTGGTGCGGATGTCCAGGTCGGAGAGTTGCTGCTGAAGCTTCTGGCAAACGTCCAGGTATTTGTCGCTTACAGGAAGTAGTATGGCCTGTTCCGGGTTCAGCCATAGCGGGAATCGGCCTCCGGTATGCTCGATGATAACGGCGATGAAACGCTCCAAGCTGCCGAACGGTGCCCGGTGGATCATCACCGGACGGTGTTTCTGGTTGTCGCTGCCGACGTATTCCAGTTCGAAGCGCTCCGGCAGGTTGTAATCCACTTGTATGGTACCCAACTGCCAGCGACGGCCAAGGGCATCCTTCACCATGAAGTCCAACTTCGGTCCGTAGAAAGCGGCCTCGCCGTATTCCACCGTGGTCTTCATGCCGCATTCCGCAGCGGCGTCGATGATGGCTTGCTCGGCCTTCACCCAATTCTCCTCGCTGCCGATGTATTTGCTGCGGTCCTCTTTATCGCGCAAGCTCACTTGGGCCTCGAAATTCTCGAAGTTCAGGGCGCGTAGCACAAGCAGGACCAGGTCGATCACTTTCAAGAATTCCTCCTTCACCTGATCGGGGCGGCAGAAGAGGTGGGCATCGTCCTGGGTGAATCCGCGTACGCGGGCCAATCCGTGCAGTTCTCCGCTCTGCTCGTAGCGGTAAACGGTGCCGAATTCCGCCAAACGCAAGGGCAGGTCTTTGTAGCTGCGGGGGCGGCTGGCGAAGATCTCGCAGTGGTGCGGGCAGTTCATCGGCTTCAGCATGAACTGCTCACCTTCTTGCGGTGTGCTTATCGGCTGGAAACTGTCCTTGCCGTATTTCTCCCAGTGGCCGCTGGTGATGTAGAGCTGCTTGCTGCCGATGTGCGGCGTAGCTACTTGCAGGTAACCGGCCTTTTCCTGGGCCGTCTTCATGAAGTTGATCAGGCGTTCGCGCAGGGCAGCACCCTTCGGAAGCCACAGAGGCAGTCCGGCACCCACTTTTTCGCTGAAGGTGAAGAGGTCCAGTTCCTTGCCTACTTTCCGGTGGTCGCGCTTCTTGGCTTCTTCCAGCATCACCAAGTACTCGTCCAGCTCTTTCTGCTTAGGGAAGGTTATGGCGTACAGACGGGTGAGCTGTTTCCGCTTCTCATCGCCGCGCCAATAGGCACCCGCCACGTTCAGGATCTTGAACGCCTTGATGAAGCTGGTGTCCGGGATGTGCGGCCCACGGCACAGGTCGGTGAAATTCCCCTGGTTGTAAAAGGTGATCTCCCCATCCTTCAATCCTTCGATCAACTCCAGTTTGTACTCATCGTCTTTCTCGGTGAAGTACTTGACGGCATCGGCCTTGCTCACTTCGCTGCGGGTGAAGACCACTTTCTTCGACGCGATCTCTTTGAACTTGGCCTCGATGGCCGCGAAGTCACCTTCGCCAACGCTGCGGTCGCCGAAGTCGATGTCGTAGTAGAACCCGTTCTCGATGGCCGGACCGATGCCGAATTTGGCACCGGGGTAGAGCGCTTCCACCGCTTCGGCCATCACGTGCGCACTGCTGTGCCACATGGTCGCTTTGCCATCGGTATCGTTCCACGTCAGCAACGCCAACGTGCAGTCGCCGGGTAGGGGGCGGTTGGCGTCGCGGACTTCGCCGTTCACTTTCGCGGAGAGCACGTTGCGGGCCAGGCCTTCGCTGATGCTCTTGGCCACGTCCATCGCAGTAGCGCCTTGGTCGTAGCTCCGGACGGATCCGTCCGGGAGGGTCACATTGATCTTCATCGGTTCGCCGCCACGACCTTACGAGCGGTCATGAACGGGATCGCGAAAGTAGCGTTCGGCGCAGGAACCATGCATAACGCAGAAGAGCTTCCGGGCGAACGGGAAGCTCTTCTGTTGCCCAACGTATCGTTCAGGCCAAGGGGGAACGCGTCACCAAGCGCAATTGTGCAGGGGCATCTCGTGTACACTGAAGTAGCCCAGATCGCGGGCCTGTTGCAAGGCGTAGCAACCTTCTTGTTTGCGGTCCTGGCGGAAGTAGACCGTGGCCAAAGCAGCATAAGCCTTGTCCAAGGCAGGGTCCATCGCGAGGGCCTTTTCCAGATCGGCGATCGCTCGGTCATCATCACGCACGATGCTTAAGGCTACCCCGCGATCGCACCAGGCCATGGCATTATCCGGGGCGATGTTCACCAACCTGTCGTAGTGGCTCAGTGCTGCCGGAAGGTTGTTCTCCTGCAAGGCTATTTGGCCCAGTTCGAAGAGTGCATGCTCGGTGGAAGGTTTGTTCGGTGACAAGCCCACCACACGGTACAGATCGTTCTTCGCCACGTTGTTCTCGCCCAAGGCACGGTTCACCTCCGCGCGGCGCAAGAGCCCATGCACGTCGCTCGGGTCAAGAGCAAGGATCTGGTCCAGGTCGTGGAGCGCACCGGCATTGTCGCCCTGTGAGAGCTTGGTAACGGCGCGGTAGTACAACGCCTTGCTGTTGGCGGGTTCTTCCACCACCACTTTGTCGAATGCCGTGCGGGCTGCCGAATGGTCTTCTTTCTTCATCGCTGTAAGTCCAGCGATCATGGACTCATCGGCAGATTGACCGAGAAGCGTGGCTGCAAGTACAAGGCAGAAGGCAGTGGCGAGGGTTCTCATGCGCACGTTGGAACGGGCCTTCGGGATAAAAGTTCCGGGGCGGTGGTGGAAAAGTCCCGCTCTTCGACCTGTTGCGGCCACATCCGGGCCGGTAGTTTCGCCTCATGCTCGTGAACAGCGAACCCATTTCGGAGGACCTCGGTTACCTCGTGTTGCGCGCCGGTTTCGGCGGAACCATGTTCTGGCAGCACGGTTGGCCCAAGCTGATGGCCTTCGGCGACAAGGTGGACAGCTTCGCCGATCCGTTCGGATTGGGGCCCGCTTTCTCGCTCATCCTGATCCTGGTGGCCGAGGTGCTGGGTTCTGCGTTGATCGTCCTGGGTCTCTGGACCCGCATCGCCGCCATTCCGCTGATCATCGGCATGGCCGTGGTCGTCTTCATGGTGAAGGGCGATGCGGACTTCCCCGAAAAGGAATTGGCCGCGGTCTATTTGACGGCCTTCGTAGCCATCCTCTTCACCGGAAGCGGACGTTTCGCGATCGATAGGATCTCCTTCGGATAGTCAACGAAGTCGGGATAGGCCTCCATCCACACCGATCACCTGGCCGGTGATCCAGCTCGCATCGGAACTGAGGAGGAATGCGGCCATGGCGGCGGCGTCATCGGCCGTTCCAACGCGCTTCAACGGGTGACGGTCAGCGGCGCTTTTCAACTTTTCCGGTGTGTTCAACAGGCGGTCGGCCAAGGATGTGGCGGAAAGGCTCGGGGCGATGGCGTTCACGCGAACAGCAGGCGCCAGCTCAGCTGCCAAGCTTCGCACCATACCCTCTAGCGCACCCTTCGCAGCGGCCACTGGTACATGGAAAGGCATGCCTTGCCCTACGGCCACGGTACTGAACAGAACGATCCCGCTGCCCGGCGCTTTCTTCAGCCGATCGGCCACCCCATGGATGCACCTGAAGGCACCCACCACGTTGATCTCGAACGCCAGCCTTAGGTCCTCAGCACGCACGCTGCGCAAGGGCTTCAGGTCGATGGAGCCGGGGAAATAGGCCAGACCGCCAAGCACATCGGGGATCCGGTCGACGGGAAGGCCATCCGCCACGACATCCGCGGAAATGTGCTGTTGAACTCCAATTGGACCTTCAGTGCCGCGCGCAACGGAGATCACCGGGTGCCCAGCCGCGACCAAACGTTCTGTCAAAGCTAGGCCGATACCACGCGTGGCGCCTACAACAAGGAAAGGATGATCGTGCATAGCCCCAGAACAACCGGGGCGGACTTCTGTTCTACGCCTTCAGCAGTGCGGCCGTGTCGGCGTTCCATGCTTCCAGCAGTGGCATTTCCTGTTCGCCCACCAAGCCCATGGCGATGAACTCCTTGTAACACGCGAGCATGTTTGCACCGATGTGCTCCTTGCCGGGTTTCAATTCCAATGCCACCAACCGTGCGCAGATCGCTTTGTTGTTCTGGTAACCGATGATCTCATCCGCGAAATCCTTCATCAGGTTGTGCGCGTTGCGTTCCTGCCACACCGTAGCGTTGTGGAAGAGCACATCCCAGCCGTTCTCCCAGCAGATGCGCACGGCCACATAACTGCGCCAGATATCCGTCATGCGGAAGCTGCAGTAGGAGGGTAGGTACAACAGTTGGAAGGCCTCTCGGAACCATGTGGTGTTCTGCGAATTGAACGGGCACAAAGCGCCTTTGCCCAAGGAGACCGCGTCTTCGCGTCGGATGAAGTCGGTAGGCAACTTCCCGATCAGCCGGTAGATGGCGTCCACATCGGGATTCTCATCCGCCAGGCCTTGTTGGATGGGGCAATCTTTGGTGGTGATGGCCGGTAACGCGGGGATGGCGTCCTGGAGGTGCTCCAACGGAAAGCCGCGTGGCCAGATGGGTTCTTCGCTGAAGTAGCGGTAGAGGTTCACCCAGCTGGTGCCTTGGAAAGAACCGGTCTGGTGCTTGCGTGTACGCTCCCCCCAGAACTCGGCCCGTGGGAAGTTGTCGTCGTCCGATTCCAGAATGACCTCGGCACCGTTGTGGATGGCTTGCAGATAGCCGAGGTTCTTGCGGCCGTAGTGGCGTTCGGGCAACAAAGGCGCCAAGCTGAACGGCATGGTGCGTTGGCGGGGTAAGCCCCAGAAATCGCAACCTTCCAAACTGAAATCAGCAGGAGAGGGAACATCGCCGATCAGGACGAAGTCGATGCCACGGGACTTACAGCCTTCGGCGAAGGAGCGCAACACCGCATTGGGTGCTGCAATGGAGGTGATCACGAGTGCCGTGCGGTGCGCGGTCATAGGCGGGGGGATCTGAAAAGCAGGCGTTGCCGGAAGTAGTATAGCAGCACGCTGATGGAATTCTTGATGGCGTTCTGCGAAACGCGCGGACTAGGAGCCTTGTAGTGGATGGGGATCTCCGCGAAACGCGTGAACCGCAACAGGTAGCGCAATTCCGTCTGGTAGAAATGCGCTTTGGAAAGCAGTTGGTAGGCCAGGAACTTGCCCACCACATGCCGGTGGAAACCTTGGTAGCCCGAGGTCATATCGTACATCCGTGTGCCGAGCAGAACGTTGCTCAACGTAGTGCCCACTTTGGAAAGTACGGTGCGTTTGTAGTTGGATTCGGTGATGGAACCGCCGTTGATGAAGCGGCTGCCGAAGGCGCATTCGTTGCCCTCGTTCAACACCCGCAGGAACATGGGTAAAGCGCGCGGATCGTGGGAAAGGCCAGCATCCATCTCGATGATGATCTCGTGCCCTTTGTCGTACGCCTCCTTGTATCCCCGCAGGTAGGCATCCACAACGTTCTTGTTCTCCGGGGCCCACACGGTGGTGAAGCGCGGATCGCGTTTTTCCAAGTCCTGGCTGAGTTCCAATGTGCGGTCCTTGGAGGCTTTGTCCACGATGAAGTAGACCTTGCCTGATTCCAGCCGGTCCAACATGGCCCGCAGTGCTTCAGCGAAGATCTCGAACTCCGCTTCCTCGTTCGCCATGGGGATCACCAAGGCCCAGTCGTTGCCGTAATACATCTACCGGGTATAGGTGTGAAGTTCGTAGTGGCGGTGTGTCGAAACTTCGCCATGGACGAAACCCTGGCCAATGAGCCGATCCGTAAGAGCTGTAGACGGGGGGCGCCCGTCGATCGCCAGGTGTAGAAAGGTCACGTGCGCTAGATCTCCCGTTGCTGGGACCTCATGGTTCAGCAGATAGAGCGGGGTCTCGGTGGGAAGATCCCGCATCGCCCGGGGTAAGAACGAGCGTTTCCAGTCGTCGACGATCAGAAGTTCACTCGTTCCGATCCTGTCGTACCATGCCGCTGGCAATACCCGTTGCAGGTATTCCGATCCACTAACGGAAGTGGTGAACGCGTAGCCAAGCTGGAGCATGTAGGCGATCAAGATCCATGGGCGAGAACGTGCTGGGAGAAGCAAGCCAGCCACATGGACCAGCACGATCGCGACAAGCGGCCAAAAGTAGGCGAAATACTGCTCCCCGGCGGCGTGTGGTGGGCTTACGCCAATGAGGTATAGCCCAACCGTGAAAAAGGCGCACCAACCCAGGATCAGCGCAGCCTCCCCGATGGGCGTGCTGATTGGGAAAGGTGCGGTGATGCGCCGCTTGATCATGCGGAAAGCCAGTGCCGAAATGCCCGCACCGACCAACAGCAGGAACAGGTAGCGCATGGCGTTGGCCTGGGTGAAAAAGGCCAACGCAGCGTAGGCGATGGTCCTGGTGCGATGGGCCACGCTTTGTGCTGCCGACGGGTCTTTCGGCCGGTCCGCGTAAGCAACAACGAAATCCAGGAATTCCGGGAACATGATCACGAACAAACCGAACGAAAGCACACATGAGCCAAGGTGGCGATATAGGGGCCATTTCAGCCCGTGGCGCATGAACACGATCACCACACCGGGCACGAGCACGAAGCTGTAGTAATAATGGCTTAGGAGGCCGAAGGCGTTCACCAAGGTAAAGAGTGCGAGCTCACCAGTGCTCATCCCCTGCGGTCCGGAGCGGATCACCAGCAGGTAGGATGCCATCGCGCACATGGCCATGAACTGGTATTGCCGCGCTTCCAGATCGATCTGCACAACAGCAGGGGAGAGGTACCAGATGGCACTAGCCACGAGGGCAAGATCAACGGTTCCCAGTGCCCGCCGAGCGAGCAGGTAGGTGAGCAGCAGCATGATCAGCCCAGCACCGAAGTTGAGCCAAAGACCACCGGTGATGCCCGAGCCCACGAGCACGTGCTGGATGTGCAACGCCCAGAAATACAGCGGCGGATGGATGTCGTAGTTCACGAGGTCCTTGGCCACCACGCCAAGTTCTATCTGCTGTGGACGGGCATAGAACTCCTGGATCGAAGACACGGTGATCGAACTATCCGTGTAGGACTCGATGCGTTCCTGGTATTCAGCTTCCGTGGCTGCTGCACAGAGATAGCTCACGCTCTCATCGTGCGAAAGCCCTTGCTTCCATTCCGAGATGGCGTAGAAACGAAGCCCCACACCCCAGAGCAGGGCTGCTATCAAGCCGTACCGGATCACTATGCGGGCTGTCGGGTTCATCAGTGCTTTCGGGCCACAAGTTTATCCATCCGCTGGTTGGTGGGTCTTGTCCGCGTAGTTCCGTTCTTTGATCATTCAACGAACCACATGGCAAGTATCGAAACGTTCGCGGCCACCATGCGCGAAGGCTACACCACGAAAGGCGATCACCTGATCCTCGGTGGTGCCCTGCTGAACGGGGAAATTCCCGCTGAGGGCCTAGTGAAAGTGCCCCTGCGCACCATGAACCGCCACGGCCTGATCTGCGGCGCTACCGGAAGCGGCAAGACGAAAACCCTGCAAGTGCTGGCCGAACAGCTCTCGTTGAAAGGAGTGCCCGTGCTGTTGATGGACGTGAAAGGCGACCTCAGCGGATTGGCCGCTCCCGGGGTGGTGAACGAGAAGATCTCCGCTCGCCACAGCAAGTTGAATGTGCCCTACGAGCCTATGGCGATGCCCGTGGAGCTGCTAACGCTGAGCAAAGAACCCGGATCACGGTTGCGTGCCACGGTGAGCGAGTTCGGCCCGGTGTTGCTCGGGCGCATCCTGGAGTTGAACGATACCCAGCAAAGTGTCCTGGCCTTGGTGTTCAAGTACTGCGATGACAATGCACTGCCGCTCTTGGACTTGAAGGATCTGCGCCGGGTGTTGCAGTTCACTACAGACGAGGGCAAGGCCGACATCCGCAAGCAGTACGGCCAAGTGAGCTCCGCAACGGTCAACATCATCCTGCGCAAGCTCATCGAGATCGAACAGCAGGGCGCCGATACCTTCTTCGGCGAACGCTCTTTCGATGTGCAGGACCTCTTGGCACAGCGCGATGGTAAAGGCGTGGTCCACATCGTTCGCCTCACCGATATCCAGGACCGACCGAAGCTCTTCAGCACCTTCATGTTGTGCTTGTTGGCGGAGATCTACCAGACCTTCCCCGAGGTGGGCGATCCGGAGAAACCCAAGCTGGTGCTTTTCATCGACGAGGCCCACCTGATCTTCAATACCGCGACCAAAGCGTTGCTGGAGCAGATCGAGACCATCATCAAATTGATCCGTTCGAAAGGGGTGGGGGTGTACTTCTGCACCCAGGACCCGAGCGACGTCCCCGAAAGTGTCCTGGGCCAGCTGGGCCTTAAGGTGCAGCATGCGTTGCGGGCATTCACCGCGAAGGACAGGACCACCATCAAAAAGACGGCGCAGAACTACCCGCTCACCGAGTTCTACGATACCGAGGCCCTGATCACCTCCTTGGGTATCGGCGAAGCACTTGTTACCGCGCTCAGCGAAAAGGGCACACCCACGCCGCTCGCACACACCTTGCTGCGGGCGCCGGTCTCACGCATGGATGTCCTGAGCCCGCTGGAGATCGGTGGGTTGGTGTCCCAAAGCAGCATCGCTTCGAAGTACAACGCGGAGATGGACCGGGAGAGCGCGTTCGAGATCCTGGAGCAAAGGATGAAGGCCGCCGAAGAGGAAGAGGAGCCAGCTGCACCAGCGAAGCCTACCAGACCGGCCAAGAAAGAGACCACCGTGATCGAAGACATCAGCAAGAACACCATGGTGCGCCAAGTGGGGCGTACCGTGATGCGCGAACTGACCCGTGGATTGTTGGGTGTACTCGGAATAAAATCGCGCCGCTGATGCTGAACCGGATGATCCTGTTCCATGCGTTGCTGTTGCTCGGCTGCGGAAGTGCTCAGCCCGAGGTCGTTCGGGTAGAGCGCATCGTGGATGAAACGACCACAGAAGCGCCACCATCCAGCAAAGCTTTCCCGCTTTCAGGCCAGAACGTACTGTTCTACAACGTGGAGAACCTCTTCGACACCGAGTACGATGCAGCCATCAACGACCGCGATTTCACCCCGGGGTCCGAGCAGCAGTGGACGCCGGAAAGGCTCAACACAAAACTGGAGCACCTCGCGAAGGCCATCGGTTTCGCAGGCCAGGAATTGCCGGTCCTGATCGGCGTGTGCGAAGTGGAGAACAAAGCCGTGGTGGAGCGACTGGCCAATGAGACCAAATTGAAGTCCGCGCACTACCAGGTGGTCCATTACGATTCCCCGGACGAGCGTGGCATCGATGTGGGACTGTTGTTCGACACCGACATCTTCGCCTTGGAGCGTTCCGAAGCGTTGAACGTTCCCTTGAACGATGACCGCACGCGGGATATCCTGCACGCCGAACTTGCAGCGGGTGGGCATGTCTTCCACGTGTTCGTGAACCACTGGCCCAGTCGGCGGGAAGGATCGGAGAAGAGCGAACCCAAACGGATGGCCGCAGCGCAGGTCTTGAAAAGTGCCGTAGCGCAGATCGCTGTGGACGCCACCACACACGTCATCATCATGGGCGACTTCAACGACACGCCCAACGACCGTAGCATTCAAGAAGGGCTAGGGGCGCAATGCGTAACCACTACCACGGGTCTCGTGGACCTGATGTGCGTGGACCAACCCGAAGGCCATGGCAGCCACCAGTACAACGGCCATTGGGACTACCTGGACCAGTTCATCATCAGCGGCGAACTGACCACGCAGGTGAAAGAGGCCAAAGCCCTCTGGGATGATCGTCTGCTCTTCAAGCACCCGAAATATGGACCCTCGCCGGACAAGACCTACAGCGGCGGGCGCTACAAAGGAGGCTACAGCGACCACCTGCCCATCGTGTTGCGCTTCAACTAGAGGAAAATGCAGAAAGCCCCCGGCAAAGAGGACTTTCTAAAAGTGTCGGGTGTCCGTCAGTTCCGGCGGCCCATGTACATCATCACGTAGTACATCAAGGTGCCTATGGAACCGATGGCGGCGACCAAGTAGGTGCGTGCGGCCCACTTCAACGCATCGGTGCTCATGGCCAGTTCGCCGGGGTTCACGATCCCTGTCCGCTTCATCCAGGCCAACGCGCGGTTGCTGGCGTCGTATTCCACTGGTAAGGTGATCACGCTGAAAAGCGTGATGGCAGCGAATAGCGCGATGCCGATCAGCAGGAGTTGAGGGAAGGTGTTGATCAACAAGATGCCACCCAACAGCACCCATTGCACCAAGCTGCTCGCTACACTTACCACCGGCACGAGTTTGCTCCGCATGGTCAGCCACTGATAGGCTGTGGCATGTTGTACGGCATGGCCTACCTCGTGCGCCGCCACCGCTGCCGCCGCAGCATTGCGATGGCCATACACCGCCTCGCTCAGGTTCACCGTGCGGTTGGCCGGGTTGTAGTGGTCCGTCAATTGGCCTGGGACACTGATCACCTTCACGTTGAAGATGCCGTTGTCGTGCAACATCCGCTCAGCGATCTCCTTGCCGCTCATCCCGTTGCTCAGGGGCGTCTTGGAATACTTCGCAAAACGGCTGCGTAGCTGTTGGCCCACCAGCCAACTCACCACCATCACCAGTATACCGATCATGTATGCGCCACCCATTTCAGTTCAGTTTGTTCGTTGCACTTCAGCAGATCCATTGCCGAACCCCGTTCACCGTCAATTAGACAGGTGGCCACCAAAAAGTAACACCCCAGCGCGGGCCGGGGTGTTAAGAGCGGTTAAGGAGCCTGACTATTCGCCAGCAGCGTCGGCCTTTTCGATCTCCTTGTCCAGGATCTCGTCGATCTTCTTCTGCGTGATCTCGTCGATCTTGTTGTCTGCACGCGCCTGTTTCTTCATGAACCGGAGCATGGCGTTCTTCTTGATCTCGTAGGCCACGTAGACCGTGTAATCCTTGGTTGTCTCGTTGAAGCGGACCTCCTCGTCGAACTTCCGCAGATCGGCCATTTCGGTATTCATCACCTCGCGCACCAGGCTTTGGAACTTGTCGGCCACATCGGAGGCGCCTGTATTGCCGGTCTCTCCCAAATACTGGTCCGCAACCGAACGCATGTTGGTCCCCACCTGGCCGGCAAGCTGGTTCTTGGCATCCAGATCGGCTTTGCTACGCGCGATGTTCTGGGCTTGGCTGGTACCGATGCCGACCCCACGGAACCAGGCCGCCGTGCTCTGGTACTTGTTGCCGCTGAAGGGCTGTTCCACTTTCTGGCCTGCGGGGTTCACCTTCTTGCTGCATGCGGTGAAGCCGCCGAGAAGAAGAGCACACAAGGCGGTAGGGGCGAGAATGTTCCGGGTGAAATTCATGGTCTGGTCGATGGTTCGGTGGTACACAAAGAAAAGACCATGCCAGCAGTCCTGCACGGTCGGTCAACCAACCCATAGGAATTCGCCGGATCGGTTGCATCTTTCGGACAAATCCACCCCGAATGCGCATACTTAGAACGCTCCTCATCATTGTGCTGGCCGTAGTGGCCATTGTCTGCATACTGGGCATGATAGGCCCGGATACCTTCCGCTACGAACGGTCCGTGACCATCGATGCACCACCCTCCGCGGTTTATGGCCACGTGAACTCGCTGGCAGCCATGGACAAATGGAGCCCATGGAACGCTTATGATCCGAACATGAAGAAAACCTACGAGGGGACCGACGGCACCGTGGGCGCTATTTCCCGTTGGGAAGGGAATAAGGATGTTGGTAAAGGCGAGCCACGCATTGATTCGTTGGTGCCCGATCGACTGGTGCGCAACCACGTCAAGTTCTTGGAGCCTTTCGCTTCCGAATCTGATGCGCTCGTGGAACTGCAACCCGATGGTGAAGGGACAAAGGTTACCTGGGCGATGGCCGGGGAGAACGACTTCATGAGCAAGCTCATGGGCAAGTTCATGGATATGGATGCTATGCTCGGGAAAGATTTCGAAACGGGGCTTGCCATGCTGAAGGAACAAGTGGAGACCGCAGAAGCAGCCCGGAAGGCCGCCCTTGCCGCCAAAACTTCCGGCGGATACGTGATCGAGACCATCGACCATCCGGGTTCGGTGTACGTTGGCAAACGCAACAAGAAGGTGAAGTGGGCGGATATCGGCGCGTTCTACGGCACCAACTTCCCGGCTGCAGGTGCTGCCATCGGTGCTGCGAAATTGGAAATGGCCGGTGCGCCCAGCGGAGTGATGTGGGCCTGGAACGAAAAGGACCAGACCGCCGACATGATGGCCGCCATGCCCGTGAAAGGCGATGCGAACACCAAAGTGGAAGGCTTCGAGACCCATGTGGTACCCGCCAGCAAAATGTTGATGCTGGCCTACTACGGCGACTACAGCAAGAACATGCCGGCCCACGAGGCGATCGATGCGTACATCAAGGACAAAGGCCTTACGCACTACGGCAACGTGATCGAGGAGTACGTTACCGATCCCATGGCCGAGCCGGACACCGCCAAGTGGCTCACCAACATCTACTACATGGTGAAGTGATCGGACACCCGTCCAGAACGAGCCCCGGGGAAGACTCCTCGGGGCTTTTTCGTGGCCGATCGTTCACAGTTCGGCACAGGCGGCCGTAGCGTTCAACCGTAGGTGGCGCACTTTCGCGTCCATGGAACTGGCGATCGCACGTTACCGGCTCAAATTCCACCATCCGTTCGGCACAGCCCACGGCCTTCGTGATGGCACCGATTCCGTTTTCGTCCGGCTCCGGTCGGGTGGTGTGGAGGGATATGGAGAGGCCACACTTCCACCTTATATCCCGTACACACAAGATGTTGTTGTTGAGAATATTGTTAGTGTATGGGTGAAGTATGGATCCAATACGACTGAAGAGGAGATTCTCGGCGCTCTTTTGGCTGAATTATGCCCTCCAGCTAGGGCGGCGTTCCAAATGGCGCATATCGACTTGAAATACAGGATCATGGATGCGTCTGTTGGAAGTCATGGTCCCAACAACATTCGTCTCTCTGAACCAGCACAGTGCATGGTTACCTTGGGCCATTCTAATATTGATGATATAGCGTTGAAATTGAGCGAATTACCCCGAAGTGGTGTGTTGAAGGTGAAGCTTGGCGCACCAAATGATCTGGATGTACTTCGTGCAGTTAACAAACTGGATGATAGACGATTATTCCTAGATGCCAACCAGGGCTGGACCGAAGTGGCCCAGGCAGAACAGGCCGTCTTGGTGGTTGGACTTCGGAACGTGGTCGGTCTGGAACAGCCGTTCGCCAAGGACCGCTGGGATCTGCACGCCGAGCTCCGCCGACGGCTGGACATTCCGGTCTATGGGGACGAAAGCATCCAAGGACTCCAGGAATTGGAACGGGCGCCCGAAGCGTTCGACGGGGTGAACCTGAAACTGATGAAGTGTGGTGGGCTGGACGTGGCCGCCGACATGGCCAAGCGTGCCCAGGATCTCGGCCTGAAGGTGATGCTGGGTTCCATGAGCGAGAGCTCGCTGGGCTGTGCCGCCATGGCATCCCTGGCCGGTACCGCAGATCTGCTGGATCTGGACGGACCATGGTTGATCAGCAATGATCCGTTCCAAGGGCTGCAGATGGGGGACGGAAAGCTCGTGGTAGAAGGTTCGGCCGGGATCGGGGTTCAACTTAGGGCCGGTGCTGAACTTGAGTTCAAACCTATTGGCGCATAATTTATATGTTTGCAACCCGCGCCACCACTGGCCTTCAACGCATTGGCCCATTAAGAAAAGAACGGCCTAGCCGCTTCGTAC
>DLGQ01000110.1 GCA_002482775.1 Flavobacteriales bacterium UBA7690
GATCCCGCATGTGCCAACGCGAACGCCTTGCACTGTTCGTAGTATTCATTGTTCAATGCGTTGAAACGACTGAGCTTGGCGGTATCGCCCTGCGCTACGGCGGCACGCAATTGCTCGCGCTCTTCATCGAATTTGCGTGAATCTTCAGAGAAGGTAAATAGTGCCTCGCTGTGTTTGGAGCCCGTGACCTTCGTCGGGATCGACAACCTGCCGAGCGTGGCTTCCACCGACAAGCTTTCGGCACTGTCCACGGCGATCACCAATTGGTCCTGATCCATGGCCAAGCGGTAGAAGTCGAGTGGAAGCGCGGGGATCTTCATGCTGCCTTTGCCATCGGCGTCGAGCTTCACCGAGTCCACGTGAACCGGCCGGTTGTTCTCGAAACGATCGAAGTAGACCGTGCGTCCGGCGCCGCCTTCAACGGTCAGGTCGATGGTGCGTGCGCCACCTGCACCGCCACAAGCGAGCATGGTGAACAGGACGATGGTAGGAAGGAGAATACGTGTCATGCGGTTCATCAGTTCTGTTCGAGGATGCGTCGTACCACCTCGTTGGTTCGTTTGGGATCGGCCTTGCCTTTGGTGCCTTTCATCACTTCGCCCATGAAGAGCCCGAGCAGGCCTTTGTTGCCAGCGCGGTAGGCCTCCACCTTGTCCGGGTAGGTGGCCATGGCTTGTTGCATGATGGACTCGATCAGTCCTTCGTCGGTGTTCTGCACCAGATCGTGTTTCGCGGCGAGGTCGGCAGCGCTCAACGTGGTGTCTTCCAACATCAGCGGGAAGAGCTTCTGGCTCGCGGTGCTGTGGTTCACTTTCCCCGAATCGATCAACTTCACCAGACCTGCGAGGCGCTCTGCGGAGATCGGGAACTGTTCCATCGTGAGTCCGCGTTCGTTCATCCAGCTGCGGACATCACCCATCACCCAGTTGGCGGCACTTTTGAAATTGCTCGTGGTGGCGATCACCCCTTCGTAGTAGAGCGCGGTGGCTTTATCGTCGGTCAGGATCGCAGCGTCGTAGTCGCTCAAGCCAAGCGTGGATGTGTACTTCGCGCGCAGTTCGCGTGGTAGCGGTGGCATCTCTTTGCGGATGCGCTCTTTCATCTCCGCACTTACGGTGATGGGCTGCAGGTCGGGTTCTGGGAAGTAACGGTAGTCGTGCGCCTGTTCCTTGCTACGCATGCCCAAGGTGCTGCCCTTGCCGGCATCGAAGGTGCGCGTTTCCATGTGGATGGTCCCGCCGTTGGAAAGGATTTCGCTCTGCCGTTGCGCTTCGTATTCGATCGCACGCATCACGTTGCGGAAGCTGTTCATGTTCTTCACCTCGCAGCGGGTGCCGAACGCTTCAACGCCCTTTTCGCGAAGGCTGATGTTCGCATCGCAACGCAAACTGCCTTCTTCCATGTTGCCATCGCAGATGTCCAGGTAGCGCACCAGCCGACGGATCTCCACCAGGTAGTCGTAGGCTTCTTGTCCGCTGCGGATGTCCGGCTCGCTCACGATCTCGATCAGCGGAACGCTCGCACGGTTCAGGTCCACCAACGTGTTGAAGGGGTCCACATCGTGAATGCTCTTCCCCGCATCTTCCTCCATGTGGATACGCGTGATGCCGATACGCTTCTCACTGCGGGTTGTCACTCCGGGGGAAGACCCGGATTCTCGTTGTGCCCCTCCGGTTCCGTCCTCGGTGGAAGGTATCAGAACGAAGCCCTCCGTGCAGATCGGTGTTTTGTCCTGCGTGATCTGGTAGCCCTTCGGCAGGTCCGGGTAGAAGTAGTTCTTGCGTGCGTAGTGCATCCACGGGGCGATGGTGCAGTTCGTGGCCAAGCCCATGCGCACGGCCAGCTCGATCACCTTCTTGTTCGCCACAGGAAGCGTTCCGGGATGCCCCAGTGTGATCACGCTCACGTTCGTGTTCGGGTGATCGCCGTACGCGTTGGGGTCGCTGCTGTACGCCTTGCTCTCGGTGATCAACTGCGCGTGTACCTCAAGCCCTACGACGAGTTCGTACTTCTCGCTCCAATGCGGCGCATCGGAGCCCGTCACCACATCCTTCTTCTCGCTCATCAGAAGCTCGCGATCATTTCACGCATGATCAGCGTGAGTTTCGGTTCTGCTTTCTCGGCAACGCGTTGCACCATTTCGTGCGTGGTCTTCTCGATGCGGCCTTCCACACCCATGTCGGTGATCACGCTCATGGCGAAACAGGGGATGCCCATCTGGCGCGCGGCGATCACTTCGGGCACGGTGCTCATGCCCACGGCATCACCACCGATGATGCGCATGTAGCGGTACTCAGCAGGTGTTTCCAACGTTGGTCCGGTGAGGCCCACGTAACAACCCGTTTGAACGGGTATGTTGTTCTTCGCTGCGATGGCTTTCGCTTTGGCGATGAAACCGTGGTCGTACGGCTCGCTCATATCCGGGAAGCGCGGCCCGAGCTCATCGATGTTCTTTCCGATCAGCGGGTTGGGGAACAGGTTGATGTGATCGTTCAGGATCATCAGGTCGCCCGTTTCGAAGTTGGGGTTCACACCACCGCACGCGTTGCTCACGAAGAGGCGCTTGATCCCGAGGTATTTGAAGACACGCACCGGCAGTACCACATCGCCCATGTCCCAACCTTCGTAGAAGTGGAACCGGCCCTGCATGGCCACAACGGGTTTGCCGCCGAGGTATCCGAGAAGCAGTTTGCCGGGATGGCCTTCCACTGTGCTCACGGGGAACTCGGGAATATCCTTGTAGGCGATCGCGTGCTTCACATCGATCTCTTTGCCCAAGCCGCTGAGGCCTGTGCCGAGGATGATGCCTGTTTCCGGTTCGAAGCCGGTGGTCTTCTTCAGGTGTTCAGCGATGCGCTGGATGCGTTGCAACATGGTGGCGGATGAGGTCTGCGAAGCGTTCGGGTTCGTTCAAGATCACGGTCCGCATACCGATCACCGAGAGCGGAAGCCCTTCGAGGGGACTTCCAGTGATCAGGGATCGGAGCCTTGCGGCGTCTTTCTCCGTGGTGATCAAGGTTTTCGGACCGGCCGCGAAGCTACCAAAAACGTCCGCGAGCCTGCGCAGATCGGCGGATGCGAACGTATGGTGGTCGGCGAAGGCGATATGGTGTAGTTGTTGGTAGCGGGAACGGAGGTGGTCCACCAGCGGTGCAGGATCCGCCAAGCCCGTGAACAGGAGGGCGGCCGTTCCGGATCCTTCACCAACATCAGCCCGAAGATCCCGTAGCGTCGACCCACCGGGTCGACCTAGCGTGGTTGGTTGCCCGTAGGCGATACCCGAGAAGAATAAATGTTGTTCAGGCTGAAGTGCCAAGCGTTCCCGCCATCGGCGTTGTTCAACAGACGTCGGCAATTCAGCACATTTCGTCACCACCACCACCTGCGCAGCCTTCGCCCGGGACCGCAGGTCGCGCAAGGTTCCCGCCGGGATCAAGGCATCATCGCAATACGGCCGTTGGGCTGTGGTCAGCAGGATGTTCAGTCCGGCGTTCAACCGGCGGTGTTGCAGGGCATCGTCCAATACCACCACCTTCACATCCGGCACTTCCCGTTGGACCTGCTCGATGGCCCTTACCCGATCGGCGCCAACGAACACGCGCACGGCAGGGAAATTCGTTCTCACCTGCACCGGTTCGTCGCCGCTACGTTCAGCATCATCGTTGCTCCCCACTTCATGGATGGAGGTCGTCTTCCGGCCATAACCCCGGCTCAGGGTGGCCAAGGGCACGGTGTCCGCCAAGGTCCGCAGCACCAGTTCCAGCATCGGTGTCTTCCCAGTTCCACCGAGCGCAAGGTTGCCGATGGCGATAGTGGGCACCGTGGGGCGCGTGCTCTTCAGGATGCCGAGGTCGTACAAGCCATGCCGAGCGTAGAGGATCGCACCGTAGAACACGGTGAACGGCCACATCAGGATCCTTCGGAATAGCATCGCGTACTTTGCCAGAACGATATTCAAGGCGAAAGATGCGCATCAAAGACATCACGGCAGCCCTCGAAGCATGGGCGCCACGTTCTCTTCAGGAGGATTATGACAACAGCGGCCTCCAGGTGGGCGACCCCGATACGGAGGTGCGTTCCGCCTTGGTATGCCTGGATTGCACCGAAGCCGTTGTGGAAGAAGCCGCGCGCCTGGGTTGCGGCCTCATCATCAGCCACCACCCGGTCATCTTCCGCGGGTTGAAGAGCCTTTCCGGCAAGGGCTACGTGGAGCGGACCATCCTCGCGGCGATCAAGAACGGCATCGCGCTGTATGCCATGCACACCAATCTGGACAACGTGGTTTCCGGTGTGAACGCGGAGATCGCGGCACGCCTGGGGCTGAAGAATCTGCACATCCTGGACCCCAAGCCCGATCAGTTGCGCAAGCTGGTCGTCTTCGTGCCGAAAGGTCATGTGGAAGCCGTGCGATCGGCCATGTTCGTGGTGGGCGCAGGGCGGATCGGGGGGTATGATGAGTGCAGTTTCAACGGCGAAGGGCATGGCACGCCGCGCTCCCCCACGTGCGGATCGGTGCCCTCGCCGGCCCGGAACGTGCCATGCCCTTCGCCGTTGAA
>DLGQ01000005.1 GCA_002482775.1 Flavobacteriales bacterium UBA7690
TCGTGTGGATCATGTTCTCGATCGGGAATGCGGCGTTCACGATCGAGAATATCAAGCGCATAGTCGATCAGCCCCTCCGGACCGTGCTGTGAACAGGCCCGGTTGAAAACCCGATGAGCGGTCATGCGCGAACGGCTCCTGCAGGTGCCATCTTCGGGGTAAGTGTTGGGCAGCCTGCTCCCTGCCCACGCGTAACCACGCACATCCTCTCCCGGTGCGCAACACGTTGTTGCGATGGGAGAGTGCATCGTGCAGGACGCCTATTGCCTCAAAGGCATCGGCATCGAACTGGCCCACATGGCGGCCACCAAGCCACGCCTGCTCTGGCTGGATGTGTACCACCACCATACCTGGTGCCACGGCCTGCGCTTGCGGCCCCAGCAGCTGCACACTACCCCGCAGCTCACTGGGCCAGAGAAGGCCTTGCTGGCGCTGGATGATCGCCAGCGGGGAGAGCGCCGCCCCAAGCGCCTCACCTTCGGCCGCTGGCACCCGTTCCCCTTGGTGTACCACCGCGTGCTCCTGCCCGGCACGGGGCTCTTGGTACCGGGCCACCACCCCTGGCCCCGGTTGCGCCTCGTGTTCTGGATCCACCTCTACGATCCCCTGCCCTGGGAACCCATCGTATACCTGCTCGGCAGCACACCCCGCCAGCACCCGTGCATCAACCTGGTGCGCTGGGTGCGCCACACCCGATGGACCCTGGCGCATACCCTGGGCCACTACCACCAAGTGGAGGAGGAGCAGGACCACGGCAGGTTGGTGCGGGTGTTCGTGGGCTGGAAGGATCCGCTGGAATATGTTGTTGGCGTTGGCTGCAACTAATGTCGGGCCGGTCAACGCTGGAGGGCGCAGGGGCTCCGAAGACGGAAGGGCGCTTGGCAGGTTTGGGTGGACACCTTGCGGGGGGCTAAGGATCCGTTGGGCACCCACGCACAGCTCGTATACTGCACATCGGGCCTTGCTCAATTCCCCGTCGATCCCATGGAAACCCCCAACCCCGCCGAACTACACATGGTGGCCCAGTTCCAAGTGGGCGATGAAGTATGGACCACCCACAGCGGACCATGGCTCGTTACCGCCCGCTACTGGCTGCGCACCAAAGCATGCATTGGCTACGACCTGGAATTCCGCTACAACGGCGTGAAGCTGCCGAAGATGAGCGAGCATGAGGTGTTCGCGACGCGGCAGTATGTGGGGATGAGGGAGTAGGGGAGCGTGTAGTTGGTTTCTGAGGCTCCCGAATGGTCTTGAACGAACAAAGAGGGGCAATTGCCCCCCTTTGCTTTTCTGAATCACCGCTTCATAACATATATCAAGACGATCATTAGCGCACCCAAGGAGCCGATTTGCGGCAATAGTTGGTGAGCAATGAGAGCCAAGCTAATAGGATGAAATAATCTTATGAGATTATTCAATACAGCGGTGAACCGGTTTGGGGAGGACCCTTCCTCCGTGTTCGGGTTCACATTCATTTTTCATAGCATTAGTTATACGGACCATTGGAGACGTGCGCGTGGCTCTGGACTGCCAATCCATAAAAACCCACCGCGCCTTCAAAGAACGTCGCCCAGCCGATCCAGAGTAGCGGAAGTGGGCAATAGGAGACATAGACCACCCCAAAAGGTTGCCCCATGTACAGGAAATAGTTGTATGAGGAATCACCCCACCTCCCCAACCAATCGCTTTGCCTCGCCGAGTGTGTACGCCCCATCCACCTTCCCTTGGTCGAAGACCATGAAGTAGCGGAAGTTGGGGCCGGATTGGTCCTGCCAGATGCGGCCGAGGCGGGCTTTGGCGGCACTATCTGCACTGCCGCTGAATTGATCACCTTTGGTCTCGATCAAAATCACCTTCCCGCTCTTGGTAAGTAGGATGAAGTCCGGGTAGTGGTTGTTGGCAAAGCCGTTGATGGAGAAACCCTTACCACGGACGATGTTGCGGTGCCAGCAGGCGATGTTGGGTAATGCGCCCAGTTCGCTGATGGCGCGTTCCTCGAAACCGTTCATGCTGCCTTCGCGCTCGTAGAGGGCGTTGTGGATGCTCTTGCCAAGCTGGCCGGGAACGATCTTTTCGGTGAAGCGCCAGTGGGCTTCAGCGCTGATCTTGCCCACTTGCAACAACTCCTTGAAGCGCTGCTCGGCGTGGGCGTCCGCGAGGCTTTGCACCTTTTTACGGATGCGGCTGGTGTAGGCCACGGGGCGGGTGAGCACATCGTGCAGCTGTTCGGCAGTGAAGTCCTCCAGCAGGCGGACCACATAGCGCTTGATCTCCTGATCGGCGATGGGCCACATGTCGCCGATGCGCGCTAGCACTTGGTCGGCCACATCGATCAAGCGGGCTTCGGGTGGCTTTGCGAGGATGTAGGCCATAACCGGTTCGCGCACCTCGCTTTGTAGGATCTTCTTGAATGCGGGATTGGCTTGCCCGCCAGTGCCGCTTTCGAGGTCCACCATGTAGAGCTCGCTCTCGATGCTCTCCCAATCGATGTTCAGGTCTTGGTTGCTGAGCTTGAAGTCCTTCAGCAATGGCTCCTGGCTCAGTTCGCCCCAGGCCTCTTCTGCGCCGGTGAAAATGTTGCCGGGCACCTTGATGACGAAGCGGGGCAGCACGATGCTTTTGGCCAGTTCGGCCACATCGTCACGCATGGCGTAGCGGTATACCTGTTCGCCCATTTCCTGCAAGATGGGATCTTCTGCTGAACCGGCGGCCTTTTCGATCTCGGCTTCCAGTTCGGCGGCCTTGTTCAGGGCCTCGACCTCTATGGCCTTCAGGTCTTTAGTGGCAGGTGGTGCGGCGGCCGTTGGGTCGAAGGTGATGGGCTTCAGGTCCAGGTCCTCGGCTGGTGCGGCATCGGGCTGCAAGGCCAGTTGCACGGCATCCAGTTTAGCTTTCTCCTTCTCGGCGGGCGTCATGGCATCCACCGCGCGGTAGTCCTTGTCGCTGAAGCCGCTTTGTTGCAGGGCCTTCACGATGCCTTGCAACGTGTCGTGGAACTTTACGCTGGCCGTGAGCACGTAGCTCATGTTCAACATGGGGTTGCTGTGGCGCATCACGAAGGGCTGCCGCAGCACACGACCCAGGATCTGCTCCACATCCACCGCACTGCTCTTGTCCGCCAAGCTGGCGAGGATGTAGGCGAAGGGACAGTCCCAGCCTTCCTTCAGGGCGTTGATGGTGATGATGTACTTCACCGGGCAGTCCGCGGCCATCAGGTCGATACCCTTCAGTTCGTCCTTGTCCGCGGTCTTGATCTTGATCTCGGCCTCGGGGATCCCGGCCTTGATCAAGGGCTGTTTCAGCTTCTCGAAGGTGACGTTCTCTTCGCCGGTGCGGGGTTGGGCTTGGAAGAGGATGATGGGGCGGATCTTCCGGCCACCGGCCTTGTGCTCCTCATCTGCGATGGCCTGCAGGCGTTGGCGCAAGTGCAGGGCGTTCTCGATCACCTCGCTGCGGTCGTGCTGGTTGTACACGATCACGGGCAGCTTCACCATCTGCTCTTTCTTCAGTTCCAACGCGGGCACCAGGCTGATGATGTTGCTAATGGTCTTTGGCGTGGCGGTGAGGTCCAGGATGAAGCTCGGGTTGAGGTCCTTGAGCATGTCCACGCTCAGGTCGCTCTCGGCGTTGTGGCTCTCATCCACCACCACCACGGGGTTCAGGTAGCGGATCACGTTGATCAGTGCCGTGTCGTCCGTATCCGCTTTGTGCTTGGTGTCCTTGTCATAGAGTTCCCTGAAACCGGCCAACTGGCCGTTCTCCTGGAACACCTTGCGGTCCTCCTTGCGGCGGGCACGCAGGCTGGCGAAGCTCATGACGATGATGCTGAGCTGTTCCTGCACGCTGGTGGGGTTGAAGCCCGCGCCCATCAGCAACTGGTCCTTCTCATACACCTCCACGCGGCTCTGGAAAAGCTGGTTCAACTTCTGCCGGTAGGGGTGGTCCGGATCGCTCAGGCTCTTCACCGTCTGTTGCAACAGGTTGCTCCAGGGCACCAGCCATACCACGGCACGCGGCGCAGCCGGGCCGTAGTGGTCAAACACGGTCTTCAGCGCATTCACCGCCATGAAGGTCTTTCCGCCTGCGGTGGGCACCTTGATGCATAGGTGGATGGCCCCCGGCACGTTGTCCTGGTAGGGCCGCATGCCTTTGTTGCTAAGCGGATCGTAGGGTCCGGCCTTACGCTCCCAGTGGAGGTTGTAGGTCTTGGCCGGGTCGCCGATGTGCTGGAACAGGTCCAGGTAATCACCCAGATCGTCGATCACCCGCTGTTGGTAGGGTTTCAGTTCCATAGGCTCAGAAGCGGCTGATGTCGCGGGGTATCTTCTTGAACACGATGCCGTGCTGTTCCAAGAACTTCTTCGGCAGCAAACAGTTATCGGCATAGATCACGGTGCGTTCGCCCTTCACCGTGATCGTGGAAAGGAGGTCGTGGTCCAGCGTGGTCAGTTCGTCCTTTTCGTACACAAAGTAGAACGCCGTGCGCTCGTGGGTGCCGAGGTAGTAGTTGGCGGTTGTCGGCTTTCCGATGGCAGTGGGCAACGCTGACCGCGTCTCACTGTACCAGATGTACTCTCGGATCCGCTCCACGCCTACTTCCTCGTTCAGTTGCTCTCGCCCGTTAAAGAGCGGCGCACCTAGGGTGTAGTAGTCGAAAGCGCCACCGGTACCTTCGGTCTTGTTCTTACCCTCGCCATACCCTTGCATCACACGCTTTACGCGTTCAGCGGTGATCGTCTCTGCGTAGTCCATCATCTCGATCAGGATGAACTTGCGGTCGCCGCCGTCCTGCTTGTTCAAGTTCAGCACGGCATGGGCCGTGGTGCCACTGCCTGCATAGGAGTCTAATATGAGGGCTTCCTTATCAGTAGCCAGTTGCAGGATTCGACTAATGAGTCGCGATGGTTTTGGGGTGTCGAACTGTCCCACACTCCCAAGGATATCTGCCAGTTCCTTGGCGGCTTCCTGGTTGTGCCCCACCTCTGTATTTGGCCACCAAGTCCACGTAGTTGTTCCTTCAGATTCACTAAGGAACTTTTTCAACCTAGGCCTTGCTGTCCCATCCATTCCAAACCAGATGCGGTTGTCATGATTAAGCTTCATGAACGTAGCTTCTGCCATGGCCCAGCATCGACCAGCCGGCGGTTCCATCGTTCTACCACTTGGACTTGTTATCGTGTAGAACTGACTTGGCGTAGCATGTCCAGTTTGACCAGTAATATCAACGGAGGCCCAGAGCCCTCTCGGGTCATTGTCCGGATTCTTGTAAGCGGAAGCACGAGCATCACTTACTGGAACAAGATTCAATCTCATCCGTGCCTTTTGTTTAGCAAAAACCAAGACATAGTCATGTGCCGGACCAAGATTCAACCTTGCATCTGGGGATGTTCTCTTCTGCCAGACAATGTTCCCGACAAAATTGCCAACGCCGAAAATTTCGTCGAACACTGTCTTTAGCAGTGCGTAAGCGTTATCATCTATGCTCACGAAGATTGTCCCATCCTCTGCGAGCAACTTGTGCAACAGCACCAACCTCGGGTACATCATACACAGCCACTTGTCGTGGCGGCTCAGGTCCTCGCCCTCTTTGCCCACCACATCGCCCAACCACTTCTTGATGCGCGGGTCGTTCACATTGTCGTTGTACACCCAGCCTTCGTTGCCGGTGTTGTAGGGCGGGTCTATGTATATGCACTTCACCTTGCCCTCGTACTGGGGCAGCAGGCTCTTGAGGGCCTCCAGGTTGTCGCCATGGATGACCATGTTGCCCCTGCCGGTGGGCTGCTTGGTCTTGCCTTTATCCGCATGGAAGCCATAGCCGTGCTCCAGCACCTTGTAGGGCACCTCGCGGTGGTGGTTGATCACCTTGTCTTTTCCGATCCAGTGGAGGGTGGGCATGGGGGTAAAGATGGGAAATGAACCGCCCTGTTGATAAGTGGTCGAACTCAAACCATGGGACGGTGCTATGTTGGCCAACACGGATGTGCCAATAAAGTCGTCAAGACGAAACACAGCAAGCATGAGCGTAGCGAACCAACTAGCCGAAGAATTCTGGGAAGACAACGGGGATTATGTTTACTCAGATGAGTTCATTCCGAAAGCCAGAACGATCGCTCATGATATTGATGCGAAAGCCGATCGGATCGTGTTCATCACCCTGATCATGTCTAAGGTTACCGCCTTATTGGAGGAGCATGGCACTTGTGGCGACCCTTCCTGCCGCATGGAACCGGTATGTAAGAAGGTGCTCTATTTCTTACAGCAGGAACTTGCCCGTATGGATGTGGTCGTAGACCAGGATCCGTTTTCATCGCGTGAACGGGACGCTATTTTCCAGAAGCTTGAGGATATACTGAACGAGTTGGCGCAGATCAAGGAAGGGCAAGGCATTGTTGCACAGGATGTCGAGGACCTGAAGGATCTGTTGTACTTGGGCAAGAAGAAATGGTATAAGCAGTACACAGGTACGGTCACCGGATGGGTAGCATCAGGAATGGTCTCAGAGGCAACGGCAAAGCCAATGTTGGAAGTAGTGCGCTCCGCGTTGAGCCAGCTTCCAGCTTTACCGGGGGTGTGAGGACAAGCTCCTAACGCCACCTCCCATAGAATTTCCGCTAGATATCATCTCGGGCACCGCGGCTGGCGTTCTGCTCGCCGCCTGTATGGCTAAGACGGGCAAGCACGGGCCGGGGTAGCGCGCTCTGGTCGGCAAAGTTGAGCAGCGCTTCGAAGTCCACTAGTGGGAGTTAAGACGCACCAAAATGATGGTGACGAGCTGGACCTTGTCCTTGTTGGCAATGCCGAAAGCGAAGTGTGGTGCATGCGTCCCCCCACTTCGGTGAGATGGACTCTTTAAAGCTACGCAGTGTCTGACTCGTCCTGAAATGGGTTTAC
>DLGQ01000094.1:0-246 GCA_002482775.1 Flavobacteriales bacterium UBA7690
AGGGAGGGATTCGAACCCCCGGTGCCCTTGCGAGCACTTCTGTTTTCGAGACAGACCCATTCGACCACTCTGGCACCTCTCCTTGGCCTTCTACGGCCAGGGCGCCACAGAAGGGCGGCAAAGATAGACGGCTAGGCGAACCGGAGAAGTGCCGACCTTGGCGCCAAACTCCAGCTCATGCCCACGGAAGCACAGGTGCTCGCCCACACGATGGACCGCAGCCGCCAGTACACCCTGTTCTATTTC
>DLGQ01000094.1:268-5655 GCA_002482775.1 Flavobacteriales bacterium UBA7690
AAGACCAGGATCTGCACCGGCGGTTCGTATGCGAAGGCCACGAGTTGAACAGTGCTTACTGGTTGATGGCGCACATCGCGGTGACGCAGAACGGGCTGCTCCTGATGGCGTGTGGTGGCCCTTTCGAGAAATTCTCATGGGCCAAGCATTACGGGCGTGGCGGCGCCGGGCTACCCCCGGACCAATGCCCACCGTTCGCTGAAGTGATGGAGACCTTCGAGCGGATCCACACCAAAGCCATTGCCCATGTGGCCACACTTACCGATGTCGCCTTGGAGGGGCCGAACCTGACGGGGATACCACTCATCGGCACCACGGTGCGCGATGTGGTGATCCATGCCATCCGCCACGAAGGGCTGCATACTGGCCACCTGAGCTGGTTGTGCAAATTGTACGGGATCGGCACCATGTAGTACGGTCCGCTCAGGTATCCCCGAGGTACATTTGCGGCCCACGAAAAGCCATGTCCTACCGCGTTCCCATAGATCGTCTCCGGCAACCGTTCGATGCCCTGCTGGGTGCCCAGACCACCGGTGGGGTGCTCCTGTTCACAGCGGCCGTAGCAGCCATGATCTGGGCCAATTCCCCCTGGGCGGAAGGCTACCAGCATTTCTGGGAACAGCACATCACCTTGGGCACGGCCGAGTGGAACTTCGACCTGAGCCTGCACCATTGGATCAACGATGGATTGATGGCGATGTTCTTCTTCGTTGTCGGCTTGGAGTTGAAGCGGGAGATGGTGGCCGGCGAGTTATCACGTCCACGTGATGCCATGTTGCCGATCGCCGCGGCGGTAGGTGGTATGCTGGTACCAGCCTTGTTCTACCTGTGGCAGAACCCTACCGGTCCAGCGCAGGATGGTTGGGGGATCCCGATGGCCACGGATATCGCTTTCGCCCTTGGGCTGATGGCGCTTTTGGGCAAGCGTGTACCGCTGGCGTTGAAAGTCTTCTTGACCACCCTTGCTGTTGCGGATGACCTCGGCGCCGTGGTGGTGATCGCCTTGTTCTACACGTCTGACATCTCAATGCTGAACCTGGGTATCGGCGTTGCGTTCTTGGCGGTGATGATCTTGGGGAACCGGCTGGGCGTGCGCAGTCCGTGGTTCTACGCCATTTTCGGTATCGGCGGTGTTTGGACGGCCTTCTTGTTGAGCGGCGTGCATGCCACCATCGCCGGTGTACTTGCCGCGTTCGCGATCCCGGCCATTCCCAAAGTGGACGAGTTGGTCTTCGTACGCCGGATGCGCCTCTACCTGCACAGCTACGCCAGCCAGGACACACCGGACAAAGGCATCCGCACGGCGGACCAGATCCATGACCTGGAGCGGATGAACCGGCTGACCGAATATGCGAGCACGCCCTTGCAGAACTTGGAGCATGCGCTGCATCCGTTGGTCACCTACATCGTGCTGCCGTTGTTCGCGTTGGCCAACGCAGGCGTGGTGCTGCCCGATGATCTGCTAGGCGCGCTGGGAACCCCGGTCGCCCTTGGGGTCGGCTTAGGCTTGGTCCTTGGCAAGCCCATCGGGATCCTGCTCATGTCGTTCATCATGGTGCGTTTCGCCGGGGCGAAGCTGGGCAGTGGGGTCAGCTGGCACCAAATGGCGGGTGCTGGCATGCTGGCTGGGATCGGCTTCACCATGTCGCTCTTCGTGAACGAACTGGCGTTCTCCGATCAGCTGTTGCAGCAAGAAGCGAAACTTGGTGTGCTTTGCGCTTCCTTGTTGGCCGGGACGCTCGGATACTTCTGGCTGGTCAGGGCACCTCGAAAGGCCGTCAAAGACGAATGACCGCACCGGTCGAGCGCTCCGGAGAGGCCTCTGTTCGCCTGCAGACATGGGTCTTGGCGGTGGGCATCGTGCTCATGGGCGGGAAGTTCCTGGCCTGGCGCCTTACCGGGAGCAGCACCATCCTGAGCGATGCCTTGGAGAGCATCGTGAACGTGGTGGCAGGCTGCTTCGCCTTGTACAGCTTGATCCTGGCCGCCAAGCCGCGCGATACAGGGCACCCCTACGGCCACGGCAAAGTGGAATTCCTTAGCGCAGGTTTCGAGGGTGGACTGGTGATGCTCGCCGGAGCATTGATCATCTGGAGCGCCGGAAAGAGCTTGATGCATCCACTTCCGCTGCGATCCCTTGACACCGGGATCCTGATAACGGCGGGGACGGGTGTGATCAACCTGCTCATGGGGTTGGCCTTGCGGAAGCGAGGCCGCGAGCAATTCTCCCTCACCATGGAAGCCAGCGGCGCTCACCTCCTGAGCGATGCCTGGAGCACAGCAGCCATGATCGTCGGCCTCATCATTATCCGCATCACGGGCATACCGTGGCTGGACGGTGTGTTCGCCATCGCGTTCGCCATCTACATCATCATCACCGGGCTGCGCATTCTGCGACGTTCGGTGGCGGGCATGATGGACGAAGCCGACTTGGACCTGGCGGCGCAGGTGATCGCCGTGCTAGAGCAGAACCGTAAGCCACAGTGGGTGGATGTCCACAATTTCCGAATGATCAAATACGGTGCGGTGCTCCACATCGATTGCCATGTGACACTGCCGTGGTACTACTCGTTGGAGCAGGCGCACGATGAGATCGCGGCCATGGAAAAATTGGTGAACGCGCATTGTGCACAGGAAGTGGAGTTGTTCATCCACATGGACCCATGCATCCCCACGAGTTGCCGGATCTGTTCGCTGGAAGGTTGCCCACAGCGCAAGGCTGAACAAGCCCATCGGATCACCTGGCAGTTGGGGTCCGTACTGGATAATGCCAAGCACGGTTCCAAGGTTTGAACGCTATTTGGCTGGTCAACCCGAGCCCGCAGTAGCCTGAACGGATCTGCACCCGGGACAGGTTCTTTCGTCCTGTATTTATTGACCAAGCCCCATTCGGGGCTTTGGGGTGGTGGACCGGACTTCCCGCGCCTCCGCAAAGCTTCGCGCGGGACAGGTTTCTGCGCCCGATGTTTAATTGACAAAGCCCCTTTCGGGGCTTTGGGGTGGTAGACCGGGCTTGAACCGGCGACCTCCGGAATCACAATCCGGCGCTCTAACCAACTGAGCTACAACCACCACGGGTCACCACGAGGGTAACGGGCGGCAAATATAGCGCTCTACTTGGCTTTGTAGGGACGCATTGGTGAGCACAGCGCTTACTTTTCGCGGCCTATGTCCAGCAGCCCGAGCGCGACGCCCCCAGAGCCCCTGCACATCCTGGTAATTCCCAAGTGGTGGCCCAATGCGCGGGATCCTCAACTGGGCGATTTCATTCGTAAGCAGATGCAGGCCGTGGCCAGTATGGTGAAGGTGACCGTGCTCCAAGTGGAGGGTGTTCCAGGAGTTACACCGGTGGTTGAGGCGCGTGAAGTGGATGGTCTTTTCCTGGTACGAAGCGCCTATCCCGCGAGCGAGCACCCATCAGGACCGGTGCGGAAGGTGCTCAATTCCATGCGCTACAGGCGGGCTTCCATGGCCGGGTTGGAACAGGTGTTCGCCCTGCGTGGTGTGCCGGCTTTGACCCACGTGCACATCCTGGTACGCCCGGCATTGCTGGCGTGGTGGATCAAGAAGAAATGGGGCATCCCGTATGTGCTAAGCGAACAAAGCAGCGAATACCTGGACGGCACCTATGGGCGAAAAGGCCCGCTTTTCCACTGGATCAGCCGGCAGTTGTTCAAGGGTGCATCCGGGATCAGCGCTGTTTCGGCATGGCTGGGCGACGGTCTTACCAAGCTTGGGCTATGCGATCGGTACACCATCATACCGAACGTGATCCCCGGGCTGGACCGGCCGGTTCCACCGCGCGGGCCGGCGGGTCGCTTCCTTGTAGTGGCAGACCTGGTGGACAAGACCAAGAACGTGAGCGGGGTGATCAAGGCCCTTTCCCTGTTGAAGCGAGCTGGCACCCACCTGGAACTGACCGTAATCGGCGACGGCCCCGACCGCCCGATGCTTGAGGCGTTGGCACTCCGGGAAGAAGTCGCCACGAATGTTACGTTCCTTGGCCGCTTGCCGAACAGTGCTGTGTTGGACCACATGGCCAATACCGGAGCGGTGATCGTGAACAGCAACGTGGAGACGTTCAGCGTGGTCACCGGCGAAGCGTTGGTGCAAGGGAAGCCGGTGATCGCCACACGATGCGGTGGCCCACAGGCGTTCATCACCCCGAACAACGGACAACTGATCGAAGTGGGCGATACACATGGGTTGGCAGAAGCCATGAAGCACGTGTACCTCGATCATACCCGGTATGACCCGGCCACCATCCGTTCCGATGTATCCACACGGTTCAGTCCTGATGCTGTGGGCCGGGCTTTCTTGGATCTTTACCGCCAGACCTTGAGACACTGATATGGCATTGCGTGAGGTAAGAATAGCGTTCCTGCTCCCCGGCACCACCCTTCCGAGCTGGCAGGTCAATACCATGCGTCATGCAATGGAAATTCCGGGTGTGCGGTTGGTGGTTATGGGCATACCGGGCCTAGTGAGTTCTGAGCACCTTACTGGTGGCATCAGGGGCTATTTGGAAAAGCGCGCCTTGGATCTACTGTGCTCCAAAGCGCACCTCCGTGAAGATGCTTCCGACCTGCTTGGCCAAACTCCGGTCGTGGCCATTGGATCTGATGGCCCTACACCTGCGGATCTGGCCCAGTTCAATCCTTACGAGCCCGAGATGACCTTCTCCTTTCTACCGCCATTCGCACCAAGTTCAGTCCAGAACGAACAGCCAATTTGGCAGTTCAACATAGCGGGTCGCGGGCTGTTGCCAACCGGCCTACCGGTCATGGGATCGCACCTGCTTGCTGGCCCGTCCGCACGAACGGCGCTTGTAGGGGTCGATGGAAAGACCGGTCTCGGGCTGGACATCTCACTTACCGACCAACAGGGCGCGCGGAGCATTGACGCCTTGCTTTATGGGGCAGCTTGGTTACCAGCCCGCATGATCGTGGAGCGTGTGATGAACATAGGATCAACTTCAAATGAAATAACAAATAGTATTGACGATGAGGTATCTATGATGCAACTTGCTAACCTGACGATCAGGTTAGAGATCGCCCGTTGGCAGCGGCGGAACGAGATCGAAGGCGCCACGGGTTCTTGGAACATCGGCATCCTCTACCAACCCATAACGGTGCTGCTGGAAGAAGAACCCAGCATGAACGTGCGCTGGTTACCCTCGCCCTCCACAGGGAACCACCGGATGGAGCCGTTCGGGTATACGGCCGAAGATGGGCAGCTGAACGTGATCTACCGGAAGAAGTCCAAGGCCAAGGAGCACGATACGCTCGCTCGACTGCGTCCCAAAAGCGACAGTGTGCTCAAGCGTTCACGGTCCATGCTCTCTACCCAAGCCGACCTTGAGTACCCGTTCGTGGTGGAACGGCCAT
>DLGQ01000094.1:5667-22238 GCA_002482775.1 Flavobacteriales bacterium UBA7690
CGGCCAGATGGGGCATATGTGATCGTGAGCTACCCGCACCAAGGACGCACCGAGCTCTTCAAGGTGGCTCCTACGAACGACCAACTTCATCATATTAAAATCTTGATGAACAGGGCAATATCCAGCCCTACATTAACTGAACATGAAGGGCGCTGGTGGCTGTTCGGCACAGACCCCGATGCGCCGGACAACATCCTCTTGGCGTTCCATAGCCCCGACTTTGATGGCCCCTTCCAGCCCCATACCTTGAATCCGATCAAAGTGGGTTCAGTCGGGGTTCGTCCTGCTGGGACCTTTTTCCGGAACGGGGAGCAGCTGTGGCGCCCCACGTTGGACAAGAGCGAGACCGACACGATGGCAGTGATCCTGGCTCAGGTGGAGGACCTCACACCCACCAGCTTCCGGGAAAAGACCGGGAAACGTGTGGCCGGATTCTGGGGATCGGTCTATGGGCACGGCGTACGCACGTTGTCGACCATGGGAGACATCACCTTGATCGATGGGGTTCGGCTGGCGAACAGGCCCAAGTCCGCGACCGAGCCGAAGCAACCGCGCGAGCGACGACCCTCCAGTGAACCATGATACGGCCGGTAGCAGGAACCGTGCTGGCCCGCGTGGTGATCACCGTGCTCAACCTCTTGCTGATGGTGGTGGGTGGGCATGCCTTGGGTGCCGAAGGGTTGGGGGCGATCAGCCTGATCGTGTTGGCGATCACCATCATCTTGCTGCTCAACCACCTGGTGGGCGGTAGCGGGTTGGTGTACCTCGTACCCCGTTTCGGTGTGTATGGTCTACTGGTGCGGAGTTACGGCTGGGCCGTGTTCACCGCCCTTGTCGCGTTCTCGGCACAGCAGCTGGTCCCGTTGGTCCCCACGGACCTTGTGATCCATGTGGTGGCGCTGGCCTTCCTTCAATCGCTCAACAGCATCCACTTGAACATCCTGGTGGGGCGCGAGCGGATCGGCCTCCAGAACGGCATCCTGGTAGTGCAGGCGGCCACCCAGCTCGTTGCTTTCACCATCCTGCTCAGGGTAGGGAGCACGGATCTACTGGACTATGTATGGGCCACCTACATCGCCCACGGCACCACCGCGATCGTATCGGGATACTTCACCTTGCGCGAGCGGCATAACCGTTCCGGCGACCCCGGCAGTGCGCTGCAGATGCTGTTCCGCCAAGGCGGGCTGGCCCAAGTGGCCAACCTGATGCAACTCCTCAATTACCGGTTCGCCTATTACCTTATCGAACGGTACCGCGACCTGGCCACCTTGGGGACCTTCAGTGTGACCACCCAACTCGCGGAAGGCACCTGGTTGGTGCCCAAGAGCATAGGTGGCGTGCTCTACAGCAAGGTGAGCAATCTGGCCGAGGCCGAGCGCCAACGCGATGTGACCCTGATCCTGTACAAGACCGCCGTGATCGTGGGCGCGTCTTTCTGCGCGGTCCTGCTGTTGATACCGAGCGCGTTCTACAGTTGGATCTTCGGGCCGGAGATCCGTGGTCTTCACCCCATCCTCCTCTGGATGGTTCCTGGCCTTCTGGCGATGTCCGGTTCGCAGGTGCTGAGCCATTACCTGAGCGGTACGGGACGGGTACACCACAACACCGTGGGCTCGGCCTTGGGGCTACTGGTAACGGTGCCGCTGGGCTTCGCGTTGATCCCGGGGTACGGCTTGATCGGTGCTGCAATCACTTCTTCTGTGGCGTACACAGCGAGCGTGGCCTACCAGACCGTGGTGTTCCTGCGGCTTACCGGCACGTCTTGGCTGGAACTCTTCCCTCACGCGGGTGACGGCCAGCGTGCCAAGCAGGTGTGGACGCGGATCCGCGGCCGGCTGGTGGGCTAGCCCAGTTGCAACAGATCGGTGATGCCAGTTGGCCGTACCGTGGTGAATCCCTCGCCGTACGTGACGCCCAACAACCGGCCCATCTCACGGGCGCGTGCCTCCAGGAACGGGAGGAAATCGGGGTTCGCGATGGGGCTGGTGGGTTCCGTGCTGTTCGGATCGTAGAACTGCGACTTGAAACAACGCAGTGCTTCGGCCTTCTTCGCCCAGTGCGGTGTGATGTCGATGACCAGATCTGGGTCAATGTACCGGTCCTGGATGGCATGTAGCACGGTGGTGGGCCGCCACGGTTCTTGGGCCCTTCCCTCCCATTCGGTGGCGATGCGCCGCAGACCGCTAAGGAAACAGGCTTCTGCTACGAGGGCCGCGCCTCGCCCATGATCGGGGTGTCGGTCGCGGATGGCGTTGGTGAGCACCACCTTCGGGCGATGCGCGCGGACGGAACGCACCACGGCCAGCAGACTTTCTTGATCGGCACGGAAGAAACCATCGGCCAAGCCCAGTTGGTAGCGGAACGAAGCGTCAAGAACCTTCAATGCGGCATCGGCTTCTTGCTTGCGGATGGCTGGTGTGCCGCGTGTACCTAACTCACCGGCGGTGAGCTCCACCAAGCCTACCGTGTGGCCCAAGACCCGGTGGTGCAGCACGGTCCCCGCCATGCTGATCTCCACATCATCCGGGTGCGCTGTGATGCAGAGGATATCGACCACGGTGCTCATTTGCCTTCGATCCAGTTGACGATGCGCGGGTCGGCGGGTTCTATGCCGGACTCCAGGGACATGATCAGGTAGCCTTGCTCATCGATCAGGTACTTGTGGAAATTCCACTTCACCTCGGTATCCATCACCGCGTTCTGGCTCTTGTTGGCCAGCCAGTGGTATACGGCGTGCTGGTCCTTGCCCTTGGTGCTCACCTTGCTCATGAGCGGGAAAGTGACGCCGAAGTTCTTCTGGCAGAACGTGGCGATCTCTTGTTCCGTGCCCGGCTCCTGGCCACCGAAATCGTTGCTGGGGAAGCCGACGATCACAAAACCCTTGTCCTTGTAGGTGCTGTAGAGGTCTTGGAGCTGGGCGTACTGCGGGGTGTAGCCGCATTCGCTGGCGGTGTTCACCACCATCAGTTTCTTCCCTTTGAACTGTTCCATCTTCACCAGTTGGCCGTTGATGTCCGTAGCGCTGAGGTCGAAGAAGCTCATGGTGGGCATGGGGCGTTGGTCCTGGCCGTTCACAGGAATGGAAACGGGCCCTACTTGCACCCGGTTGAAGCAGCCTGTGGAGAGGATGGCGGCGGAAATGAACTTGAAGATGTTGCGCATGGGTTCCAGGGTGCGAAGGTCCGCAATGTTCGGGGTAACGCCGCAGGTAGCGTCCTGATCGGTCCTTCGTACGGGCGTCCAACACCCTCTACCCCAAGGCTGTTCACATCAACGTCACCTTTTGCATCCGTTCGCGTACAAGCGCACATGCGCAACCCATGCCCTGCCCTGATCATCGCTGCACTTTCCGTTGGCTCCGTGGCCACCGCCCAGGACGCTGTGCGGATCACCGACATCGCCCAACTGGTGCGCAAACCGGACCTTTCCCAAGACCAAGCCGTGCGCAGCGGCATGCAAGCTGCTGGGGTGGCCGAGGAACGCGCCCAGAAAGCCCTCAGCTTGGGCAAAGCCATCAACCTACCGGCGGGCCTCAGCACGGACAGCGCCCTCGCGGCCAATGCCGCTGCCGTGCGCAACTACAGCGCCCACAAGGTGTGCAGCTATGCCGATGAGGCCGGACAGAAAGTGCTGGTGCAAGTGCCTGCCAGCGAGAACTACCACATGCCCGAGGACCTGCGCAGCCGGGAGGATATGTTCCTGGTGCTGCCGGAAAGTGCCTTGGAGACAGCCCTCACCGATGCCCAACGCCCCAAGCCAAGCAAAGGCCCGGACTGGAAACGCATGAAGGAGGCCCGCATCACCACCCCGGACGGTGTGTATGCCACCTACGACCTGGGTGCCGACAGCGCGATCGTGAAGGAATTGATCGAACGCGGCCTCAGCCAGCCGGAGATCGACGCGGTGGTGTTCCGCAGCCACGAACGCAACTGGCCTGAAGGCATCGACTCCTTCGAGCGCCGCTACCCCAAAGCCAAGGACTTGAAGAAATACAAAGCCTTCCAAGCCGCCGCGTGGGATGATAAGGTCCTGCTGGTGGTACCGGTGGATCTGAACAAACGCATGCCACTGACCATGCGCCCGCACTTGGACATCTACATGGTTTACGCCAAGAGCGCGGTGGAGGTGAAGACGAAGAAATAAGGCTGGGAACGTGCGTATGCGAAAGGGTGCGAGAAATAGTTTCTCGCACCCTTTCACGCTACAACTCTAGAACACTTTCCTACCGATCCACCTTCACGGCCTTCTTCACTACGGGCTGGCCATCCACCAGCAACGTCACATAGTACATGCCGGGTGCCAACGCAGCGGTGTTCCACTCGTACTGGTAGTCGCCCTTTTCCATGGTAGCCTCGTGCAACACGCGCAACTCTTTACCATCGGCGCTGTTGGCCATCAACTGGGTACGACCGCCGTTGTCCAATTTGTAGAACACCGTGGTGCGCTCGTTGAAGGGGTTGGGCTGGATGCGGAGTTTCTCGCCGCCGGGCGTCATCCCCGCGAAGGCGGGGATGCCGGTATCGCCGCCGGGTTGTTGCAGGGCTCGGTCGGGGTTGGCGCAGCAGGCGGCGAGGAGGTCCTGCATCTCCCCCAATCTATTCTGCAACTCATCAATGGTACTCTGTTGCTCCTGGTAACCCGCGACCAATAGAGGGATGATAGCCACATAATTCACCGCCTTCACATCTTGAGCCGGCCATATCTCCTGGCCCGTAGTGTCCTGGATCGCGGCTAGTGTGGTGGGTGAAACCAGCTCCGGTAACACCTGCTCAACCTCCTGGGCGATGAAACCCAGCTGGAGATCTGGTGATGAACCCATTCTTGCTTGGGCCTGCTGCGTGAAGCGGTAGCTACGTGGCCTTAAACCTTCCAAGCGTTCACGGACACTGGTCAGATCTTCCACGTCGGTTTTTAGCGCCGCGTCAGAGAAGTGAAGCGTTGTATTGTGATAGAGGTCACTCACGATCGTCACTCTGCCCGTGAAATAACCCGACCAATCGGTGGCACCACTGCCTGGGTTGGATGCCCAAATGCTGAAATTATTCGTTGCACCGCTGGCGTCACCCCGAACGCCGTAGTTGTTGGAAGAGCTTCCCCCGGTTGCACGGCCCCATGCACCATAGTTAATAGCTCCGGTCTGGTTCCCAATTCCATACAGACCGTAATTCGTTGCAGCTCCTTTTGCGGAGCCATGCACACCATAGGCCACGTTGCCAGCGCTTGGCGTTGACTCCGCCCAGCCAACTACACCGCGAGCATTGACCTTGTTGTACATCGCACGGCCATATACACCAAAGGCTTCCGTTACTGTGGAGGAGGCTTCTTCTATGCTTTGGCCGACAAGCCCGTGGCTTTTCGCAACATTGGAACTTCCGTCAATATCAGCAGTGAAGTGCCCACCAGCTACCGAATTCGTGTTGCTGGTGTTCACTTGTTGCGCAGTGGCTTCCACCGCCCAGTTATCGAAGGTGGAATTCGCACAAGTCACCAACACACCGTTGATGGTCCCTGGTGCACTGCCGGAAGCTGCCGACACGTTCACATTAACACCGTGCGCAGGGTCCGTTGCATCTGGGGTGAAGACCACATTGACCCCACCAGGCATGGTACCGTTCGATTCGTTGTGGACCACATCCAACTTTGACGTGGGCAGGGTGGTACCGATACCTACATGCTCCGCCGCATCGGGGCAGTTCGCGTCTGGCGCACCCACCGCGGTGATCACGTTGTTGGGGGCTGTGTTGCTCATGGTCCATTCGCAGGCACCTGGATCAACTGGCAGTGGCCGGTTCTCCAGAACACCGGTGGCCATGTTCACCGTTACATAGTTGTTGCTAGTGCTGGGGCCGTTCGCGGGTAGGTCGCGTACGCGGACATTGCCGGTCAAGACATCGAGCCGTTCCGTAGGTTCACCACCACCGGCTACGAAATCGCCGATACCTACGTTGGCGTTGTTCGCATCAATGGGCGTTATACGCATGGCCTCCAACCCTTCCACAGTGCTGCTTCCCGTAGTATGCAACGGGTTATACGGTGTGGTGAACCGGAAGGTCAACCGATCCGGACCCCATTCCCCGCCATTGTCGTTGCTCCAGTGGATCACCATGTCTGATTCGTCGTCCACGATATCCCCGTTCTGGTCCGTTCCGTATTTGTGGCCGATGTAGCCCAGATCGTAATTACCGGTGAAGGTGACCCCGTTGCGCATCCACGGGCGGTAGCCCCACACCTGCGTATTCACGGTGTTGGGTTCGATCAGGTGCAAGGCACTGAAAGGCCGTAACCCGGTTGCTAGGAAGGGGGTCACATCACCACCTAGAAGCAGACCGCCATCCTTGTTCTGGTTCAAGAAAAGACCGATATCGAAGGTCTCGTTCGGACGCAAAGACATCCTTTGGATCATTTCCGTGTACCAGTCGATGGGATAGTTCCCATCATGCCGCACCTCCAAGGCCTGAGGCGTGGAAGCATTCCAGCCCAAATGGTCCCCAGTTCCCCCGAGATGACCTGGTACAGAAACCTGCCCCTGTGCATGGCTCGCGCCCAGCACCAATGCACCCCATACAAGGTGCCTGAAAATGTTTGTTGTGTACATGACCTTTCGTGTTTGATGATCACCGAAAGGACCGGAACGATGCTCTTACTCCGCCAAAACGAACTTGTGTACTTCTATGCGCCCTGCTTGCTCAACGTGCAATACATACGTGCCCCGAGTCCATGCCCCCACCTGCAACACCCAATGATCGCCTTGTACCCTGCCCTGCCAGACCAACCGACCTACCGCATCCCCCACCCACAACCGCGCGCCACTTCGGCCTACCAACACCAATTGGTCATATGCTGGGTTCGGGAACAAAGCTGGTCTATCACCTGCCAGATCTCCGACTTGTTGTCCCAGATCACAACCCAATGGGTTTGGTGAAACACACACGGCATCGATCAAGGTGTAGCCCCTCGGAAACCATGACCATGGATCACCTTGTGGCCCCAGATGCAGTGTATCCGTTAGAGCATTGCTGAAGAAATTGCCGATCATCAAGTACTGGTATGTGCTGTCCGCCACAAAGCTGCCACTCACCAACGTCCAACCAACGGTATCCGTAAGCACTTCCGGGTGCATTACGTGCGCTGTGTTCAACGCGGCCGGGTAAGGATGCCCCGCTAACCAACGCCGGTCGTAAGATGTAAAGAGCATGCCCACATTGTTGTTGGCCAACCAAACGGTCGGGTACTGCGCATTACCCCCAAAACCTGCATTGGACCTGAAGCTGCAGTAGTAGGTCTGCCCAACTACCATCGGTTCCAGCAAGGGCACCATGACCCATTCTCGCTGCTCCTGACCACTTAGATCTACATAGGTGAACAACCCCACACAGGAGTTGCCTTCGAACGGTGCCTGATAGGTGAATGCGTTCAACGGCAAACCATTCACGGAGCCCAGTGGTAAACAACTTTGCAGATGGTCAGGGGTGAGGAAGGCGCTATACCAATCCTGGAGTGCCCCCAAACCGAGTGTTTGCCAGCAGCTATCCGTCCCTTCGAACCCCGCGTTGGGCACCAAATTCTGGCTACAGGCAGGTGGTGTTGTTGCGGCCCAGCACACGAGCATCAGGGCATGCCACCAAAGGCGTTGGCAAAGCTGGTATGGGTCGCGGCGTTGCATGTCGAAAATTCAAGTTCGTATGGCCTCCGGCGTTTTGCCGGGAAGCATCGTTCCGGTCCTTCTTCCGCTTGCACTAATGTTCTATCCGTCGCGGGTTCCGGATAGGCATCCCGGGGTATGCTGCCAGGGTGCAGCGGCACGTTGTGGTGGTGCGATACCTTTGCGTTACTCTGTTTCGTTCAACTATGCAAGTGGGTTGGTGGGACATGAGTGACCGAGGCCCCTGGTGTTAGTAGCACCGGGGGCTTCATTATGGAGGTATACCCACTTGGGCCTACCTTGCTTTGCTGTACATGGCTGGTCCGCTGGTCCGCTGGTCCGCTGGTCCACTGGTCCGCTGGTCCGCTGGTCCGCCCGCCAAGCCAGAGTCTGGCTCCGCTATAGTAAAGAAGGCATACACCAGTGGGCAACCCTGGTATTTTACCATCCAAGAACGAAAGTGGCACCGGAAGGCTGCTTTGGGCGACTTAGATATACGCTTGCTCCACGACCATGGCCGATGAATTTGAATTGACGACCAATACGCACGGGGAGCGTCCGTTCGTTTTGGAATTGCGATACTAGTGCATGATCCCCAGAAATCCTAGCACCTACGGAAGGGGTGACGGAACGTTCACCCAAGCTTCACCATGATGCGAAGGGACTCAAGGCATGTTCCATGAACGCGCGTTTCAATGAACTGTGCGCAGCAGTGGACGTTCTGGCAGAACTGGTCCGAATTCGCGGCAGCATGGCCGGGCCTAACGCACCATGCACCCATACTCCACTACCGCTATGGCAGAACAAGATCCTGACGATCGTATTTCCAAGTGCCAAGGGTTATTCCGGGGCCTGTCCGGCACCATTTCCGGAGCATGTTCCTTCAAGATCAACGAACCACGCTGCCGCTATTCTTCAGGTATGGATTCCTGCGCTGGAGCTCCCCTTCGCTCACATCCTCGATGTGGGTGGCGATCCACCAGATATTTCCCCACGCATCTTGTACTCCGCCGTTTCGGTCCCCGTAGAACTGGTCAGCCGGCTCCAGAACGGAAGTACCACCCGCCTCGATCGCTTGCCGGTACACGGCGTCCACATCGGGCACATAGAAGTAGAGCGATGCCGGGTGCGGCTCGTGCTTCCCCATCGGGTCACCGATCATGATATGGGAATCGCCCAAGCGAATTTCGGCATGCATCACCTTCCCGGTCGCATCCGGCAAAGCGCGTATGACCTGCACATCAAAGGCCTTCCGTACGAATTCCAAGAAACCACCGATGTCGTTCAACAGCAAGAACGGCGAAATGGAATGATATCCAAGCGGGATAGGTGTCACGTCGAGGGCTTTCATCTCGGTCGCGTATTGGTGAATTGCAAGTACCAGCGGCGCTGCGGCCGTTCCGGAAATCACCAGAGCGGCCGCAGCCTTTACCGGCATGATCACTTCATGGACCAGGTCTCCTTGGAGCGGTAGTCGGCCATCCAGGACCGCACTTCGGAAACTTCCTTCAGTTGTACGTCGCGCATGGAAGCCCATGTCGCATCGGTGGAGGCACCTAATGCTTCCAGCGCACGATCCACGCGCTCCAAGCCTTGCGCGAGATCAGCGGCGAGAGCTTTATCGGCCTCACGGGCGGGTGCAGGACGTGCACCATCATTCAGGCGTACACGCACGGCCTCGAGATCAGCGACGAGCAAGTTGCGCAGTCCGCGCATGTCGTTCGTGGCCATCACACGTTCCTTGGCAGGTGTGTAAGTCACCGTAGTGCGAGAAACGGTGCTACCCGTTGTTGTTGAACCTGTTGCCGCATTCTGTTCATCATACATCGCGTTCACTTCGGCATCCAATTCCGAACGGGTCACGGTGTTATCATCTGCCATCTCATTGTTCACGCCATCGGCGCTCATGGTGTCGGCATTCCGGTCTGCGGTGTTGTCGCTGGAGCATTGCACGAAGAGCATCGAGCCCAAGAGCAGCGGTGCGCCCCAGGCGAGTTTCTTCAAGATGGTGTGTTCGGTACGCATGGTTCTAGGATTTGGGTGTGGTGGAGCAACCTGCGGACCGGGCGACCAAGTCCATGAAGGTCAGTGCATTGTGCTCGGCAGTCTGGTTTTCCTTGCGGGGCGTATGTTCCACAAATGGGGAAGGTGGTCCGCCTACCTTCGTGCCCGTGAAACCAGGTGAGATAGCAGCCCTCCTGCGCTTGGAAGTTGCCCTGGACCTACGCCAGCGCGCGGCTTGGGCGGGCATGCTGCTGTACGTGGTAAGCGCGGTGTACGTGTGTTACCTCGCGGTGAAGGGGGGGCTGGGCCTGGCCACATGGAACGCCTTGTTCTGGATCATCTTGTTGTTCGCGGCGTTCAATGCGCTCACGCGTTCGTTCCAGCGGGAAGATGCCGGACGCCAGCTCTACCTCTACACCTTGGTTGATCCGCGCAGCGTGATCCTGGCCAGAGCCATCTACAACGCGGCTAGCATGGTGGTGCTGAGCCTGCTGAGCCTGCTGGTCTATTCCCTCTTGCTCGGCACGGAAGTTCTGGAGAACGCGGACCTGCTGCAGTTCGTGCTGGCGGTGGTGCTGGGTGGCATCGGCTTCGCGGCGGTGCTCACCTTGATCTCGGCCATCGCGGCGCGGGCGGGCAACGGCATCGGGTTGATGGCGATCCTGGGCTTTCCGTTGGTGTTGCCGCTGCTGCTCACCGTGATGCGTGCGAGCAAACTGGCGTTGGATGGCGTGGCATGGAGCATCACCAGCACCTACTTCGGTGGATTGGTGTTGTTGGACGTGATCACGATCACATTGGCCTGGATACTCTTCCCGTACCTTTGGCGCGATTGAAAATACAGGTTCACCGCAGAGGTGCAGAGAACGCAGAAGAATGCCAGGATCAAGCTCAGATCGAACGACCAACGCCGTGATAATGAACAGTTGTTCCGTGCGATGAAGAACTGGTGGAAGTTCCTCGGCATCGGCTTGTTGTTGTTGGCTTCCATAGCGGCATTGCGGATCCCGTTGGCGCCGGCGTTGGTGCATGTGTCGCCGGATCGGATCGCGCCAGGAACGACTGATATCACTATAACGGGATACAATACCGCATTCACCTCCGGGGCCTTGGTGAAACTCGTGAACGAAGAGCAGCAAGTCTGTGCAACGTCGGTCTCGGTCTTGGATGCTAGCCACTTGACAGCGCGTTTCGAAGTTCCTGCGGGGATGAAAGCCAACCTCACGGACGTTTCTGTGGATGACTTGATCTACACGGGTGCGTTGTTCACCGAAGGGTTAGGCGCTGGCATCACGTCCGCAGTGTGCCCCGAAACGTATCCGGCACCAGCAAGCTTCACCTTCCCCAATCGAAGTATCCTCTACGAAAGCATCCGCAATCTGCACTTCCATGTGCCCATGTGGTTCACCATGATCGTGCTGATGGGCATCTCGGTGTTCCAGAGCATCAAGGTGCTGGGCAACAACTCACTGGACAACGACCTGGCCGCGGAGATGGCGGCGCGCATCGGCCTTGTGTTCTGTGTTCTGGGCTTGATCACCGGGGCGTTGTGGGCTCGCGCAACGTGGGGTGCGTTCTGGACCAACGACGTGAAGTTGAACGGCGCAGCGGTGACCGGATTGATCTACGTGGCCTACTTGGTGTTGCGCGGATCGGTGCAGGATGCCCACAAACGCGCACGGCTCGCCGCGATCTACAACATCTTCGCCTTCATGCTGCTGGTGTTGTTCCTCTTCGTGGTGCCGCGCCTCAACGCCATCGACAGCCTGCATCCCGGCAACGGCGGCAACAGCGGATTCAACGACCTGGACATGGACAATAGCCTGCGTTCCATCTTCTACCCGGCCGTGCTGGGTTGGATCCTGGTGGGCTGCTGGATGTACGACCTGCGGGTGCGCGCTGCACGCCTCGCCAATAATTTGGACCGATGAGAACACTCCTCTCCTTCTTCCTACTGCTATCGACCATCGTCGCGAACGCGCAGAACGCTGCTCCGAGCTGGCTGGAAAGCACGCTCTACGGCAGTGGCAAGATCAACGTCGTGGTAGGCGTGGTGGCGATCATCATCCTCGGCATCGGCATCTGGCTCTGGCGCATGGACCGCCGCATCTCCAACCTCGAACGCAAGTCATGAGCACGCCCGACCACACCATGCCCGCCTACCCGAACGCACAGGTGCCGAAGGGCATGAAACGTTCGCACATCATCGCGATCGTGATCATCGCGGTGGCCATCGCAGCGCTGGTGGGATCGCTGTATGACAGCAGCACCTACGCCGACCTGGAGCAGGCGATCGCGCATCCGGGTAAGGAGTACCATGTGGTGGGCACCTTGGACCGGTCGGAAGAGATCGTGTACGAGCCGAGCATGAACGCGAGCCTCACCACCTTCACCATGCGCGACCTCACCGGCAAGACCTGCAAAGTGCATCTGGCGAAAGCCAAACCGCAGGACTTCGAGCGCAGCGAACGGCTGGTGCTGATCGGCGAAGCGAACGAGAACGGCGAGTTCGAGGCGCGCGACATGCTGATGAAGTGCCCGAGCAAGTACAATGAAGAGAACAAGGTGAACGGGTAGGGATAGTGGCCAGTTCGCAGTTGGCGGTCGGCAGTGGAATGCCTGCCTCTTGCGAGCGGGCTGGGCAGAGCGGATCGAACGAAAAAACGAACATGACGGAATACATCGGCGAACACCTTTGGGCAGGACAGTTGGGACATACGCTCACGGTGGTTTCGCTCGTTGGCGCGTTGCTGGCGATGTGCAGCTACTTCTTGGGCACGCGCAACGGCTCGGAGGAGTGGACGCGCCTCGGGCGCATCGGTTTCCGGATGCACTCGGTGGCGGTGCTGGGCATCGTGGTCACGTTGTTCGTGATGCTCTTCAACCATTGGTTCGAGTACGACTACGTGTGGAAACACAGCAACCTGGCCATGCCGATGAAGTACATCGCCAGTTGTTTCTGGGAAGGGCAGGAAGGATCGTTCCTGTTGTGGACCTTCTGGCATGTGGTGCTCGGTAACGTATTGATCTGGCGTGCCAAGGCGTGGGAAGGTCCGGTGATGACGGTCTTCGCCACGGTGCAGGTCTTCCTCGCCATCATGATCCTCGGTATCTACGTGGGCGACGTGCGTGTGGGCAGCAGCCCGTTCCTGTTGATCCGCGAGTTGCCCGAGAACATCGGTCTGCCGTGGACAGCGATGGCAACGTACCTCAGCGCGATACCACAATTCGCAGACGGTCGCGGCTTGAACCCGTTGTTGCAGAACTACTGGATGGTGATCCATCCGCCCACGCTGTTCCTCGGTTTCGCATCCACGTTGGTGCCCTTCGCCTACGCCATCGCTGGCCTGTGGAAGAAAGACCGGATCGGCTGGATCACACCTGCGCTGCCGTGGACCTACTTCGGCATCATGGTGCTCGGCACCGGCATCCTCATGGGCGGTGCATGGGCCTACGAGGCGCTCAGCTTCGGCGGTTTCTGGGCGTGGGACCCGGTGGAGAACGCGTCGCTCGTGCCGTGGATCACGCTAGTAGCAGCGGGCCACTTGATGTTGGTGAACAAGCGCAAACCCACGGCGCTCTTCAGCCTGTTCCTCCTCACGCTGATCACCTTCATCCTCATCCTCTACTCCACCTTCCTCACGCGCAGCGGCGTGCTGGGCGATACCAGCGTACACAGCTTCACCGGCGATGGCATGCTTCCCGGTCTGTTGATCTTCTTGCTGTTCTTCATCGGCCTAAGCGTGATGATGCTGTTGACCGACATGGGCCAGCGCAAGTTCTACGCGGGCATCTCGGTGGTGATGTTCGCCATCGGTGTAGGCCTCGAAGTGCAGGTTCCGGCGATCCTGTTGTTCGGTGCCATCAGCATTGGCATGTTGGTGAGCGCTTACCGCCAGAGCTTCACCAGCAAAGAGCCTGAAGAATCGTTGTGGTCGCGCGAATTCTGGTTGTTCATCGGTTCCCTCGTGTTGCTGTTGAGCGCGATGCAGATCACCTTCAGCACCAGTGTGCCGGTCTTCAACCTGTTGCTGGAACCGTTCGGACCGGCATTCAGTTGGATCGGCGACAAGACCGGCAGTGAATTCTTCCAAGGCCTTGCTGAGGCCAAGCTCGCACCTCCGGGCGAAGCCATCGCGCACTACAACAAGTGGCAGATCCCGTTCGCCTTCATCGTCAGCTTCCTCATCGCCTTCGTGCAATACCTGCGCTGGAAGGATACCGACGTGAAGAAATTCCGCAAGCAGCTGGCCGCCTCGTTCTTCATCTCCATCGCTCTCACCGCATTGGGCGTGTACTTGCTGAAGTACGAGCTGGCCGAGCTCAACCTGATCGCGCTGTTCTTCTCCACCGTCTTCGCCATCGTGGCTAACGCGTGGTACATCCCGGTGATCCTGAAAGGCAGTTTGAAGAGCGCCGGAGCATCCGTGGCACACATCGGTTTCGGCCTGGTCTTGCTGGGCGCGTTGATCAGTACCAGCCGTCAGGATGAAGTCAGCCGCAACACCCGCAACATGGACCTGCGTTTCTTGAACGAGGGGTTCAGCAACAGCGAAGACATCTTGCTGTACCGTGGCGACACCGTGCTGATGGGCGAACACTACGTACGCTACCATGCGAAGCGGCAAGAGGCTGTGAACCTTTACTACGACATGGACTACTTCGCCGCCGTGCCACGCAGGTATGCAGCGGGCGATACGGTGCGTGTGGGCGACATGCTCTTCGCGGCGAAGGATGCACACCAAGCGGGGAAGTTCTTCTTGGAAGATCAACCAGCGCACTGGATACCGCTTGAAGAATTCACACGCCGCGAACTCTGGCATGCCAACGAATGGAGTTCGAGCAGACCCGGCGAACAGGTCTTCGCACTGGCGCCGTTCGTACAGATCAACCCGCGCTTCGGCAACGTGGCCGAACCCAGCACCAAACACTGGGCGCACCGCGATCTCTACACGCACGTGCGCTACGCGGATCTGGCGATGGCGAGCGACACAGCAGATGATGATTGGATGCCCGATCGCCTCTACGACAAACACGTCGGCGATTCCATCATCACGCCCACGGCGATGGCGATCATCGACAGTGTGTACGTGGTGAAGGACAGTGTGACGAAGAAGATGCTGGGCGATCAGTACACCGTGTACGCCGCAGCGCTTCGTGTCCGCGACCTCTACCAACCCGACCGTTGGTTCGAGGCCCGTCCGCTGGTGATCTACGCCAACGGCGAACCGGTGATGGGCAAAGCGGCCGAGCTAGGTGCGCTACGGATCCGCTATAGCCTGGCCACAGCGAAGTTGGAAGAAGGTCCGGAGATGGGCCATGGCGGACCGATCCCCGGCACCGAGGGGCCGCGCTGGGCAGTTGGGTTGAACGTAGCAGAATCCGAATTCCTGGTGATGCAGGCCATCGTATTCCCCGGCATCAACATCCTGTGGATCGGTTGTGTGCTGCTGTTCGTAGGTACGTTCATGGCCGTGTGGCAGCGGGTGAGGCGGTAACTTCAACCCTTCCCCCATGAAGATCCTTTTGGTCGGTACGGGCCGTGTGGCTTTCCACCTGGGCCACGCTATGGTTGGTGCGAATCATCATTTGATCGGCGTTGTGGGTCGCAACACCGAGCACACGGATCGGTTGTCGAAAGCACTTGGCACCGTTTCGTTCTCCTTGAAAGAAGCGCTTCCACAGACCGACATCATCCTGATCGCCGTGAGCGACGATGCCATCGCCGATGTGGCCCTGAACATCCCCATCAGCGATGCGGTGCTGATCCACACAAGCGGTGCCAGCGACCTCGACAAGCTCCTGCCCCACCCGGACCGTGCGGTGCTGTGGCCGCTGATGTCGTTGAGCCCCGGTGAACCGATGGACTTCAAGCATGTTCCAATAGTGGTTGATGGGAACACGGATCGTGCGCGCCAGGTGGTTCGGTACCTCGCGGAGAGCTTGAGCGTTCAGGTCTCCGAATTGAACCACCAGCAGCGCGAATTGGTGCATGCAGCAGCTGCCATCAGCCTCAACTTCCCGTTGCACCTGCTGGCCCGTGCACAGGATCTGCTGAAAGACCAGAACATCGACCCGGCGATCCTTCTACCATCGTTCCTGGCCATGGCGCAGAAAGCCACTGCCATCGGCGCATCCGAAGCGTTGACCGGTCCGGCACGGCGCGGCGATCTAGGAACGATCCACCATCACCTCGATCGCTTAACAGCGGATGCCGAACTTCGCGCCGCCTACGCCCGCTTGAGCAGCATGATCCTGCGTGCGTACGGGCATCCGGACCATGGACACACGGACGTATAAAGAACGACTTGCGGCGCTGAAGACCCTCTGCTTCGATGTGGACGGCGTCTTCACCGACAACCGGAATCTGCTGATCCCCGGCATCGATCCGGTGCGCACCTTCCACACACGCGATGCGTACGCTGTGCAACATGCGGTGAAAGAAGGCGTGCGGATCATCATCATCAGCGGTGGGAATTCCGAAGGTGTGCGCGAAAGCCTGGGCCGTATGGGCGTGAAAGAGATCAACCTGGGCACGGTGAACAAAGTGGAATTGTTCGAGCGGCTGGTGACCGAAGGCTTGGATCCTGCGACCACGGCATACATGGGCGACGACATCCCCGACCTCCGGGTGATGCAGCGCGTGGCCTTTCCGTGTTGTCCTGCGGATGCAGCGCAAGAGATCAAAGCGATCAGTGCGTTCGTGAGCCATGCGAAAGGTGGCGAAGGCTGCGTGCGCGACCTGCTGGAACAAGTGATGAAGGTGCAGGGCAAGTGGATGACCGAAGCAGCGCATACGTGGTGATGAAGGACCTGCTGAAACTCACGCGCCCCACGAACCTGCTGATCATCGCAGCCACCATGCTGCTGATGCGCTACGGCGTTATCGGCGGTCACCTGGAGCGCGGCCTCAACCAGCTCGTTT
>DLGQ01000094.1:22266-51839 GCA_002482775.1 Flavobacteriales bacterium UBA7690
GGGCGTGGAACGCAGCGGACTCATCCTGCCGCCGGACTTCGGTCCGCAGATGCCGTTGGTGCATTTCATCATGTTGATCTTGAGCACGGTCCTGATCGCAGCAGGTGGCAACGTCATCAACGACTACTTCGATACGCGGATCGACCGCATCAACAAACCCGGCGAAGTGATCGTGGGGCGCACGGTGAAACGCCGCGTAGCAATGACGGCCCACGCTGTACTCAGCGGGATCGGATTGCTCTTGGGCGCGTATGTCGCTTGGCGCAGTGGCTTGCTGAAATGGGCCGCCATCCCGGCTTTCGCCATCGGCGCGCTGTGGGTGTACAGCACCACCTTCAAGCGGCAACTGATCATCGGGAATGGACTGGTGGCCACACTAACGGCACTCGTTCCGCTGACGGTGGGTTTGTATGAACTGCCGTTGCTCCAACGCGCTATGGATCCGGCGTGGATCGTTGCACTACCGAACGGGGAACAGTACGAGATGCAACCGTTCTACATCGAACTGTGGTACTGGATCCTGGGCTTCGCGGTGTTCGCCTTTCTCAGTACGCTGGTGCGCGAGTTGCAGAAGGACATGGCCGATGTGAAAGGTGATGAGGCCGACGGCTGCCGCACGATCCCGATCGTTTGGGGTATGAAATGGGCGCGTGCGATCGCGCTGCTGGACATCGGCATCATCATCGTGCTCTTGCTCTTCATCCGCTCCCAATTGTTGCGCGACCCGCTCTCCTATTGGTACATCGGCATCGGTGTCATCGGCCCGTTGTTGCTTTCTGCTGGCTTCACCTACCAAGCGCACCAACGCAGCGAATTCGTGCGTGCAGGCACCGTGATGAAATTGGCCATGGTGATGGCGGTCGGCTATGCTGTACTCATCCGTTTCCTTCCATGAAACTGAATTGGCGTCTGATCCTCGCCTCGGCCTCTCCGCGTCGCAGGCAACTGTTACTTGGTCTTGATCTCCCGGTGGAAGTGACCAGCACCGATGTGGACGAAACACCGCCTGCGGGCATGCCGATCGATCAGGTGGCCGAACACCTCGCGTTGAAGAAAGCCAATGCCTACAACGGTCCATTGGCAGAAGACCAGGTATTGATCACAGCCGACACCACGGTGATCGTGGACGACAACTTGTTGAACAAACCAGCCGACTCGGCCGAAGCGCACGCCATGCTCACCATGCTGGCCGGTCGAACGCACAAGGTGGTCACGGGAGTTTGCCTGCGCACCACCGCGCAGACCATCGCCTACTCGGACATCGCAGAGGTCACCTTCGCAACGCTCACGCCCGAGGAGATCTCATACTACATCGAGCACCACAAGCCTTTCGACAAAGCCGGTGCCTACGGTGTGCAGGACTGGATCGGGTATGCAGCCGTAGAGCGGATCAATGGCAGTTTCTACACGGTGATGGGCCTGCCACTGCATCGCGTGTATCGCACCTTGAACGAATTGGTGGGCGCACCGGTGAAATGATGTGACCTTTGCCCCTGCTATCGTCAGAACCGAACAAACAGAACCAACGAACATGCGCACTTCGACCATCCTCTCCAGCGCACTGCTGCTCAGCCTCGCCGCGAACGCCCAAACCACGAAAGAAGGCTACGCGCTTTTGTGGAGCAATACCATCACGGTAGTGCCCGACACGCTCATGAACGGGAAACACAAACTACCGGCGCACACCATCACCTTGTTCGAGAGCGACGCCAACACCGCCATGGACCTGTGGCGCACGGAATACAAACCCTTGAGCCAGGATGTGACCGGCAGCAAACCGGTGAAGGCGATCGGTGTAACGCAGCCTGCAGTGGCACCATCACCGTTGATGGTCCTTGCGAGCAGCAGCACGGACAAGAAGGCCGGGATCGGTCGGCTAACGCTGGCTTTCGTGAAGAATGATAGCACACCTGTGGATGATCAGCAGGCCGTGGAGCGTGCTATGCGCGACATGGCCGTGAAGTACAACAAAGCGGTGGTGCAAGCCCAGATCACCACCAAAGAGAAGAGCTTGGACAAAGCCACTGGAAAGGCCGAAAGCGCCCAGGCCGATGCGGCCAAACTGGACAAGAAAAGCGCTAAAACGAACAATGACCTGCAGAAGATCAAATCCAAACAAGGCAAGATCCAAGGGAACAATGCGAAGCTGAGCGGCGAGATCGCTGGGCTGGAGAAGAAGTTCCAGTTGACGAACGATCCGAAGGACCTGGCCAAACTCGCCAAGATCCGCCAGAAACTCACCAAGGGTGAATCCGAGCTGGCCAAGTTGATGAGCAGTGAAGCCAAGGTGCAAGGCAACCTGAACAAGATCGAAGGGAACAAACCCGATGCCGCGAAGGAAGAATCTGAGCGCACCCAGACGCGTGAAGAGACCCAGAAAGAAGTGGAACAGTTGAAGCGCAAGCAGAACGACATCCGCTAAGCTTAACGATAGAACGCACGAGAAGCCCGGCTCTGCCGGGCTTCTTTCATTCAGCGCAGCAGTGTGACGTGTCCTTGCCGCTGCTGCGTGGACCCCTCACGGTCGATCAATCGAACTTGCCAAGCGTACACACCGATCGGCTGTTCTGACCCGTCCCAACCGCGATAAGGATCATCTGTGGAATACAGGATGCGGCCCCAGCGATCGTAGATGTTGAGCAGGAACGAGCGTGGATCGGAGACGGTGGTCACCACGCCGAAGAGGTCGTTGAATTCATCGTTGTTCGGCGAGAAACAGTTGGGCACGTAGATGGCGAAAGCATCCTCCACGCACACCACGGCCTCTTCGGTATCCGTGCATCCGCCGCCGTTGCGGACTTCGAGACGTACCACATAACAGCCCACCGCCGGGTAGGTGAACGTGGGCGAAACTTCGGTGGATGTGCTGTTGAGCGGATCGCCGAACGACCATTGCCATAGGGTCGCATCACGGCTGTTGTCCAAGAAGCGGAAGGTTGGATCATCGATCACCGCGACATCCGGCGAAGGCCTGAATGCTGCCGTGGGCGTGGCGAACACCGTGATGATATCCGCGACGGTCACCGTCCCGATGCATCCTTCTGGTGAGGTGATGGTCAACGTAGCGCCGAACACACCGGCATCGTTGAAACAGTGGGTCGGACTCGCCTCATCACCGGCTGACCCACCATCACTGAACGACCACGCGCGCACACCTGCTGCTGCGCTTTCATCCGTGAAGGTGACACAGACAGGCGCGCATCCCTCTTCCACATCCCAGGTGAATGTCGGCTCCAATGCATCGGCTACGCTCACCGTAACCTCTTCCGGATCGCTGGCGCATCCGTTCACATCGGTTGCTACGACTTCATACACCGTTGTTGCTGCTGGCGAAACAGCAGGACCGTTCGGCGACCAGACGAATACGAGACCACCTGCTCCACCGCTCGCTTCCGCTTGTAGGGTGGTGCTTTGCCCGGCGCAGATCACCACATCATCCTGGGCGGTGACCACCACGGGATCCGGCTCGCTGATCGTTACGGTGATGTCCGCTGAACAACCCGCATCGTCTTCTACGGTACAGGTGTATTCACCCGGAGCAAGTCCAGTGGCCGTGGCACTTGTTCCGCCCGTTGGCGACCACGCGTATGTATAGAAACCCGAGCCGCCACTTGCCGTAACGGTCGCACTGCCATCGTTCGCTCCACTGCATGAGACATCTTCTTCAGTGACGGTCAGCGTGATGGCGGTGCCCACCGTCTGTACGGTGGCTGTCGCTTGCACTGGACACATGTCGGTTGCTTGTACCAGCACCGTGTAACTGCCCGGAGCAAGTCCGGTTATGGTCTGTGTGCTCTCCCCACCGGGCTCCCAATCGTAAGTGTACGTACCAGAGCCACCTGTGATAATGGCGGTAACAGCCCCGCTGTTGGGGGCGCAGCTCACATCGGTGATGTTGAACGAAAGTTGGGGTATCACGATGGTTCGCTCCATGGTCTCCGGTGCGCTGCAGGAACTGGTCATGGTGAAGGTCACCGTGTATTCACCCGGGCCGGGATAGGTGTGGGAAACATTGGCGCCCACCGCGCTGTTGCCAGTACCTGAAGGAGGGTCACCGAAGTTCCATACCCCGCTCTCGGCGCATCCCGCAAGTCCGCCTCCGGCGAAGGTGATCGTATTCCCCGCACAGGCATACCCGAAGTCGGTTTCCATGGGAAAGGCCTCTCCGATGTATACTTCATCAATGGCCACGCCATCGAACGTATTGCAAATGGTACCTGCGCCGAAGATGAAACGGAACTTCACCGGATCCGCGCTGGGCAGATCCGCCAAGCAATGCGCCGCGAACACATAGGAACCACTTCCGCCACCGTTCGCACAGCCACCGCTTACGGATGTGCCGCTCCAACCTTGACGAGGGCTGGCCAGGTTGAGCGCGGTGATATTGGGTGAATTGAACCAGTTCGAAGTGTGGCAATCTTCTGGCTCTCCTGAAGTCCCCACATTGATCCACGTGGTACCGCCGTTGGGTGAATATTGGAAGCCGATACCATCATAACCCGGTTCTGTTTCCCAGAAGATCGTGAAGCGTATCCACGGATAAGCCAAACTGGAAAGATCGAAGCAAGGCGACTCCAACCAGCTTTGCTGTCCAGTGGTATAGAAGCTGCCGGTCAGCCCACCGACACACCAAGCGTTGTCCCCATCCGCAGCGCCAGAGATCGTGGGATGCGCGGGCGTACCCCAGGCCCAGTCGCTATTCGCCCCGCCGCTGGTCCACGACGGGGCGCTCTCGAAGCTCTCGAAGTACGGAAAAGTGGTGATCGTGGTAGTGCATTGCGCAACACACAGGATAGGTAGGGTTGATGTCACGGCAACAAACGCCGCCACTAAACACCTATCCATCCATCGAACGATCATCATGTCAATAACGCCTGTTCAGCGCCGTTCGTTCGCAGATCCCGGACCGATCATCGGAGCAGGGTGATGTGGCCGGTGAGGTCGTACTTCTTCCCATCCGCACCATCGGCAGTGAGGGTGTAGAAATAGGTCCCATCGGGAACCAGGTCCCCGCTCATGGAACGTGCATCCCACGATTCGCCCACGCGGTTCAGTTCATTCACCTTCTGACCCCAGCGGTTGTAGAGCAGCATCTCCACCTTCACGATGTTCACTACACCCATCACGAGCAGGTCGTTCTGGCGATCCCCGTTCGGTGTGAACACGTTCGGGATCACGATGCTGCTGGAGGTACCAGCGCTGGGTGGCACCACGTTGATCACGGCTACCGCCGAAGAGGTGCAACCATCCAACGTGGCGACCAAGGTGATGGTGTATGAACCTGGTGCTTCAAAGAGGTGGACCGGTGAAACTGCCGTACTGGTTCCTTCGCCATCGAAGTCCCACACGTAAGTCGCGGCATTTGGAGCCGTGGTATTGGTGAACTGCACGGTGAGCGGTGCCACACCGGAGGTGACACTGGGCGAGAACCCGGCATCCAATGGGGAAGCCGTCACTTGGAACCCATCGGAATCGGTGCCGCAACCGTTCGTAGCCGTTGCGATGAAGAGGCCTGCGTTGCTCACCGTGATGGAGTTGCCGGTTGCTCCGGTGTTCCACGAGACCGCCGCATTGCTCGTTGCGGTGAGCACGAGTTGTTCGCCGGGGCACAGCAGGTCATCGCCGGTCACTTCCACGGTGGGTTGATCGGCTGCAACGATGGTCACGGTAGCCTCATCGCTGCCACAAGCGGTGGTACCCGTAACGGTGATGGGGCCATCCACGGCAACGCTGATCGTAGCTCCGGATGCGCCGTTGCTCCACGTGTAGCTATCGGCGCCAGAAGCTGTGAGCGTGGTGCTCTGTCCGGCACAAACGGCCAATGTTCCCGCTATGGTGACCACCGGTCCAGCGCTCTGCACCACGTTGGCCGTAGCACTGGCACTACCACACCCGTTGGTGGCTGTAACGGTGTAGGGACCAGTGCTGTTCACGGTGATGGAAGAATTGGTGGAACCGGTGCTCCATACGAAGTTCCCAGAACCAGCAGCTGTTAGTGTGGTGCTTTCGCCGGGGCAGATCTCCAGAACACCGGAGATGGAAACGGCAGGTGCGGTACCCAGCGTCACGATGTGCGATTCCGTGGTGGAGCCGCAACTGCTACTGCCGGTAACGGTGTAGGTTCCTGGGCCATTAATGGTGATGCTTGGTGTGAAGTCACCGGTGCTCCACAGGAAATTAGGCGCACCACTGGCGGTGAGCGTTGCGGTCTCGCCCGGGCAGATCTGCGACGGACCGGTAATGGTGATGGTGATGCTGGTCGCGGGTGTCACCACGACGGATGCCGCACCAGTGCCGCAGGCGTTCGATCCTGTAACGGAATACGTTCCGGTGGTGGTAACGGTGATGGAAGGCGTGGTTTGGCCGCCGCCCCAGACATAGCTGTTCGCACCGGATGCGGTGAGCACCAGGTCCTCGCCCGCACAAAGCTCCAGAGGCCCATCGGCAGCGATGCTCACGGTCGGTCCGGTACCCGAGGGGACGCTCACACTTCCGCAGATGGGATCGGCGCAGGCCGTCTGTGCGCACAGGGTAAGCACCACGTTCCCCAGGTCACCAGGCCCGGCGGTGTAGGTCGTGTTCAATGCGCTGGCATCGCCGAAGGTTCCGGTGCCCCCGGACCATTGCACCGTGGTGAAGGCACCACCGATGACCTCGGCGCTGATGTTCACCGTACCGGTACCGCCGCAGAGCACACCATCGGCTTCGGCTTGCACCAGTAGCGGCACGAACGGTGCTTGGCAGCCGTAGTTGACATAGCTCACTTGGGGAATGCCGGGCCACGTGAACACGGCCGTACCACCATCGCTTTCGCCGCTTTGGCCGCCATACGTACCAAGGTTGTTCAGCAATTGCTCGCGGATGTACGTGGCGGTATCGCTGCAGCCGCTAGGGTTGTGGTAGATGATCAGCGTCCGCGCAGTGCTGCCGGCTTGCGGTGTTGGGCTGATCGGCGAGCCTGCCGATGGACTATTCGCGAAATGGCCAGCGGTATTGGCCGCATCTTGGAAGATGATGTAGATCGTTTCCGCCAGCCCAGCGAAGGAGTTGCCGACCACGCACATATCGGTGCTCGTGATCAATAGGACCTCGCTACCGGCAGGGATCACGCCACCGGGAGGTTCCAGCAACTCTCCACAACTGGTGATGGTGGCGTTCAATTGGCTGGTGATGGACGCCGTTATGGCGTTCTGTACCAGTCCGCGCCACGTGCCGTTGGGCCAGTCGGCTTCCAGATCCCCGATAGCGATGGCTTCGGGACCCACACGGAAACGCACCATCTCGTTCTCTCCTTCCGCACTGCCGGGGCAGATGGAGGAAGGGTTGCAGGCATCCACCAGGATGCTTTCGATCTCCAAACACTTGGTAGGTATCTGGGCGGAAAGCTGGGACGGGAGCGCAACGAGAGCAAGCAGCACTGCGGCGGACCAGGAGCGGATGAAAGTCGCGATCATTCGAGGTGGTGACGGAATTCGGGCTGCAAAGGTCGCTCGATCCCGCTGATCGTCAGTAGCCTTAAGATCAGCAGAATGTCAAGAAACGGGGTGACGGGCAATCACTCCAAGCACCAGCCACCTACTGGATCACGAAGCGACCCACGCCGACCCTTCCGCTCATCCGATCGGTGATGCGGTACGCGTACATACCTGCCACGAGTATACCGTTCAACTCCATGGATCGGCTGAACGACCGCTCCAGCACTACCTGTCCCACATCATTCAGCACGGTGATCAGTGCGGGCCCGCTGGTCGATGCCGGATCGGAAAGGGTGATGGTGACACGTCCTGTAGCCGGTACCGGGAAAACCGTGGTGCCCAGTGGAGCGCCCACGGGTTCTGCCATGCCGGTGCCGCTGCCCGTGATGCTGATATCATCGACCCCTGGCGTGAACCAATTGGTGGTGGCTTGATACATGAATGCGATATACGAGGTGCCCACTGTTGCCGGGATCGCGAGAGGCCCAACGCTGGTCCATGCGTCCGTATTGGTCACCAGACCCGTCAGGTCTTCAACTTCCACCACGGATGTTGCAAGCGCTGGATCGCTGTTCCCGGTCAGAAGCATCACCTTCAACCCATCGCTAGGTGTGGTTGACCCCATGATGGAGAATACGTTCACGTTCAGACTGAGCGCTCCACCCCCGGAAAGGTCGAAACCAGGCGAAACGTACCAGTCGCGGATGGTATCCGTGGCTTCGCCGGCCACATTGTAGTCATGCCACAACTTGTTGGGTGCCGAAGCAGCGAAGAAAGGCGCTATGGTCCAGGGGTAGTTGCTCAAATAGCCTTTACGGAAAAGCTGCCAACCCGCCTGTTGCGCAGCATTGTCGAAACCGGAAGCATAGGGCAATGGAGTTTGCGCGTGAAGGGTGCTGGTGACCAGGATGGCAGCGATCAGGAGTAGTGTGGAACGCATGGCGGAGGGTTTTGTGCCCCAAGGACGCACCCCACCATACACAATGCTGCCACGCTGGTGATAGAGCGTTGGACGTAGGACGGAGACCGTGATGGACCGTGGGCATCAGCCCTTTGCTAGGCCTTCTTCGCCCGCTCCCAATACCCATCCATCTCGGCCAACGACATCTCCCCCATCACCTTTCCGTCCTTGGCGCTCTCGCGTTCCAGGAATTGGAAGCGTTGGATGAATTTCCGGTTCGTCCGTTCCAAAGCTTCATCGGGATCGATGCCCAAGAACCGCGCGTAGTTCACAAGGCTGAACAATACATCGCCCAATTCCTCGGTCTGTTTTGGGGAACCGGCATCCACCTCGTGCTTCAGTTCGCCCAATTCTTCCTGCACCTTGGCCCACACCTGATCGCGGTGGTCCCAATCGAACCCTACACCACGGGCCTTGTCCTGCACGCGGATGGCTTTCACCAAACTGGGCAGGCCACGGGGAACGCCGTCCAATACGCTGGGGGATGGCGCAGATGGACCCGATGGGTCGACGCTGCGCTCGGCTAATTTGATCTTCTCCCAATTGGCCTTTACCTCCTCATCGTCCTTCACCTTCACGACCTGTCCCGAAACGGGATCGCCGTAGATGTGGGGGTGTCGGCGGATCAGCTTTTCGCAGATGCCGTTGAGCACATCGGTGATATCGAAAGCACCTTTCTCCTGGCCGATCTTGGCATAGAACACCATGTGCAGGATCAGGTCGCCCAGTTCCTTCTTCACTTCAGTGAGGTCGTCGTTCAGGATCGCATCGCCCAACTCATAGGTCTCCTCGATGGTGAGGGGCCGCAACGTCTCCAGGGTCTGCTTCTTGTCCCACGGACATTCGGCGCGCAGGGTGTCCATGATGTCCAACAATCGCAAGAAAGCCGTAGCGCGGGGATCCATGGGGGAAAGGTAGTTTGAAGTCGGCGAGCGGCGAGTTGGCGAGCGGCGAGTGAGCTCACTTGCCGCTGGCCGCTCGCCAACTAGCCACTTGAGTTCCCCCCGCTCCTGATACCTTGCGCCCATGCCGACACGACGGGTGTATTTCTTCGGGCGCAACGCTGCCATGATGGCGTTGGTGGATCAACAGCTGAAAGCGGCGGGCATCACGGCCGTGGGGCATATGGACGAAGCGGCGTTGCTCGCGGACCTGGCCACGGGCGATGCGAAGCTGCTGGTGATCGGCGGGGGCGTGGAAGACGAGGCCCGCACCCGGTTGCGCGCTGCGTGCGAGCACTACAACGTGCTGGTACTGGAACATTTCGGCGGTCCAGCGCAACTGGTGGCCAACATCGGCGGCGTTCTGGGCTGATGCGGCATACTTCACTGGAAAAGGCCCCGTTATCTTAGCCGACCTTTCGCATGCGGCACGTCCTGCTGACCTTATCCCTCCTGCACAGCGCGTGGACGTTGGCCCAGAGCTCCGGCACCATAACAGGTACCGTCCGCGATGAGTATGGCAACACGCTCCCCAGCGCCAACGTCACCATCGTAGGCACCAATACCGGTGTGGCCTGCGACGCGCTCGGTCGATACACCCTCGCACTGGCTGCGGATGATGCCGTCGTGATCCGCTGGAGCTACAGCGGCATGCAACCTTACGAGGAGCGTGTCTCGGTGGGCGCCGATGCCACCAAAGTGATCGATGTTCGGCTGTTGGTGACCACCCTCGGCACCACTACCATACGGGGCACACAACGCGATCGAGAAGAAGGTCTGGAGTCGCTGGACCCGCGCGTAACGCGTTTCATTCCCAGCGTGCAAGGTGGCGTGGAGGCCTTGCTGCAAGGGCAGTTGGGCTTCTCCACCCGCAACGAGCTGAGCGCGGGCTACAACATCCGGGGCGGCAACTTCGATGAGAACCTGGTGTACGTGAACGACATCGAGGTGTACCGTCCGTTCCTCGCGCGTGCGGGCCAGCAGGAAGGCCTCAGCTTCCCGAACCCGGACATGATCGAGCGCATCCAGTTCAGTCCCGGTGGCTTCGAAGCGCGCTATGGCGACAAAATGAGCAGCGTGCTGGACATCACCTACAAACGGCCGAAGAAGTTCGCCGGTAGCGCCATGGCCAGCTTGCTCGGTGGGGCCTTCCATCTGGAGAACACCATGCTGGACAAGCGCCTGCGGAAGGTCACCGGAGTGCGTTACCGAACCAATACGCTCGTGCTCAACGGCCTCGATACCAAAGGCCAGTACCGCCCGGCATACACCGATATCCAGAGCTATTGGACGTACGACATCACCGAGAAGGTGGAACTCGGTTTCCTCGGCCTCTACTCCAGCAACAGGTATGGCGTGGTGCCGGAGAACCGCGAAACGGAATACGGCAGCTTCAACCAAGCGTTACGCTTCACCTCCTACTTCGAAGGGCAGGAAGTCACCCGGTTCGAAACGTTGTTCGGTGCGCTCAACTTGAATGTTCAAGCCAACAAGAACACACGGCTCAAATTCACGGCGAGCGCCTTCAACACCGTGGAAAGCGAACGCTTCGATGTGCTGAGCGAATACTTCCTGGACGAGTTGGAACGCGACCCGAACAGCAGCCGGTATGGCGAAGTGAAGCAGAACCTGGGCATCGGCCGATCGCTGAAACACGCCCGTAATTCGCTGGATGCCACGGTGATCGCCTTCGCACACAAAGGCTATCTGCAACGCGAACGCAGCTACCTGCAGTGGGGTGCCGATGTGCGCAGCGAAGTGATCAACGACAAGCTGAGCGAGTGGACGGTGATCGACTCGGCGGACTTCAGCATTCCGCTGAACCAGAGCGAGGATCTGAATTTGAACTACGTGCTGAAAAGCAAGCTGACCATGGAAAGCCTCCGTGCCAGCGGCTACCTGCAGAACACGTGGCGCTGGGAACGCAGCAACGACAAATGGTACACACTGATCGCCGGGGCGCGTGCCCAGCACTGGACCTACAACGGCCAAACGGTGGCCAGTCCGCGCGTGCGTTTCACCTACCACCCCGGCTGGAAAAAGCTTGACGAGAAGGGCGATACGTTGGATGTGGACTACAGCTTCTGGGCCGCCGCCGGCCTCTACTACCAACCGCCGTTCTACCGCGAAGTGCGCAACCTGCAAGGGCAGTTGAACCCGGACATCAAGGCCCAGCGCAGCATCCACTACGTACTGGGCATGGATCGCCGTTTCACCATCTGGGAACGTCCGTTCAAATTCACCGCGGAAGCGTACTACAAGCAGATGGACGACCTGATCCCGTACGAGTTGGACAACGTGCGCATCCGCTACTACGGCGCCAACCTCGCCAAAGGCTTCGCTACCGGTCTGGATATGAAATTGAACGGCGAGTTCATCGACGGCGTGGAGAGCTGGATCGGTGCCAGCGTGATGAGCATCCAGGAAGACCTCTACAACGACAGCTACACCAACCGCTACAACGCCGATGGCGACCTGATCGTACCGGGTTACACCTTCGACCAAGTAGCCGTGGACAGCACCGTGGTGAACCCCGGATGGATACCACGCCCCACCGACCAACGCGTTAACGTGGCCTTCTTCTTCCAGGATGAGATGCCCAGCATCCCCACGTTGAAAGTCCACTTGAACGTGAACTTCGGTACCGGTGTGCCCTTCGGTCCACCCAGCGCCACGCGCTACGCGGACACGTTACGCACCACGCTCTACCGCCGCGTGGACATCGGCTTCAGCAAACAGCTGCTCGGCGCGAAAGGCCAGGAGAAACAAGGCTTCCTGGGCGCCATCGACAACATGTGGGTGAGCCTGGAGGTCTTCAACCTGCTCAACATCAACAACACCATCACCCACACCTGGATCCAGAGCGTGGATGGCAGGCAGTACTCCGTGCCGGACTACCTCACGCCACGGCGGTACAACTTGAAGTTGATCGCGTGGTTCTGAGGGCGAGGCGCTCGGAGTACGAAATGGGTGGAAGATCGCGTCTTCGAGGCTGCAGGGGCCTGAGGCGGAGAGCCTGCGGAGGTTTAAACTGATTCAGACCATGACATTCAATCTTCGCATACTTACATCGCGGCTTGAATCCGAAAAAGCGGTTGAGGTCAGTTCATCGACTTATCGCGATTTGTTTTACGAGGATTCCCACTTCGGCATTAGGCGTCTGAACGATTTGCTTACGTGGTCACAGCGCAAGGTGCTCACTGCTGTCTACTTCGATCCTCCCACTTTTCTTCGAGAATGGCCGAACCTGCCGGGTACCAGTCCGGTTGACTTCGCGGAGGCCCTGAATGTGATCATCCACGACCTCAAAGAAGGAGTGGACATCTATCCCAAGGAGTTCAAGTTGAATGGAGAATTGCGGACCGACTGGTTTGAAATCGACAACTCACGATGCTATATTGAGGGTTACACAAGTCATCTGGACTACCCCTCGCATGTAAAGCTGTTCTGTGTTGACACGACCCAGCCAGCCAAAGAGACTTACCTATCGATCGGAGCCGAGCAGCACACACTGGATTTCGCAAAAATGCGTTTCGCTTTGGTACACCGCACCGCTTATGACAAATACCGCAATGTTCTGGAGCAACTTCTTGAGCAGTGCGCGAAGGCCATGAAGATGGACTCCAAGGTATTGTGGTACTTTCTCTCGTAGCTCCCAGCTACCGCGGATCTCTGATCCCCGCCCCCGTTAGCGCGGATGTTCGCTGGTTCGGATCTGCGATCCGGACTCCTGATGCATTTAAGCCCACGCAGACTGTCCTCCACTAGCCACCGGAAAGACAAACCTCCGCAGCGTTCTCCCGAATGGGACTTGCCTCCGGCAGGCACCGTACCATTCTTGCGGATACCTTGCCCGTCCCTTCCACCGTTCCCTCTTCCATGAACCTTCTACTCCCCTTCCTCGCAGGCGCGTTGCTCACGGTGCAAGACACCGCGCTGCCGGAGCTCAACCAGCGCATTGTCGCCTACACTTTGTCGCAACAGGGCAAGAAAGTGGACCGTGGTGAGTGTTGGGACCTGGCCGCACAAGCCTTGAACCAAGCCGGTGCGAAGTGGGATGGCCTGTACGGTTTCGGGCGTGCTTACGATCCGAAGAAAGAGCCGGTGCTGCCAGGGGACATCATCCAGTTCGAAGGGGTGACGATGGAGCACCGCACGGCGAACGGCATGACGCAGTACAGCTTCATGAAACACACCGCCGTGGTAACGGCGGTACAAGGGCCGGACGAGGTCACCATCCTGCACCAGAACTTCGGCAAGGCAGGGCGCAAGGTGAGTTCGCTGCAACTGCTGCCCGGCGATGTGGTGAAGGGAAAGCTGCTTTTCTATAGGCCAGAGGCGTGAAGCGATCCGGTCCTCTTCACCGGCACATGCTGCTCGGATGAGTTCCTGTATCCATGTCGCAGCCGAAGAGACGATCGTACCTTTCGCACATGCGCACCTCTCCCATCCTGTTCCTCGCTGCGATCGCACTCTTCAGTTGTTCTTCACCAGAAGAACCGGCAACCACGTTGGAGCCTACACCGGAACCAGCGCCGCCCGCAGTGGTTGAAGGCAGGTTCTGTTTCTTGCACGCGCTGAACAAGGACAGCACCTTCGTGCAGCTCACGTTGGCGGGTGACAGCATCACAGGCACCATGCGTTGGCGGCCGTGGGAAAAGGACGGCGCTACCGGCACACTGGCCGGGATCCGCACGGCAGCAGGTGAGTTCGACCTCGTGTACGACTACATGATCGAAGGCCAGCGCCAGACCGAAACGAAGGTGATGAAGAGGGAGGGTAGCCTGCTCTGGATCAAGACCGGAGAACTCCTGGACCCCAACAACGACGGGCACCTCCGCTATGCCGACGTGTCCAAGGCCAGCTACACGCAGCAACTGGCATCGGTACCATGCCCCTGATCGGGGACGTCGCTTTCCCCTAATTTCGCCGGACCATGAAGTTCCGTGCCGCTCTCCCGCTCCTCGCCGCCTTTCTGTTGGTCGCCTGCTCCACCCACAAATTCGTGGCCAGCAGTCACCCCAACGGCAAACCCGAGGTGGTGATCTACATGAAAGGCGAAGGCGACGAAGCCGAGAAGGTGATGGAGAAGGTCTATTACCCGAACGGCCAGTTGGAATACGTCGGTCGGTTCGAGAAAGGTGTGGAGCACGGCGAATGGCTGTACTACTACGAGAACGGCACCAAGAAATACCTGGAGACCTGGGTGAACGGTGTTGAGCAAGGCATCCATCTGGACTATTCCCCGGACGGACAGGTGTACCGCGAATTGCACTACGAGAAAGGCAAAGTGGTGAAGGAGGTGGATCGGTCGAAGAATTGAGGGAGACAGTTTTCAGTTCGTAGTTGGTAGTTGTCAGTTGTAGGAGTTCATCTGTTGGGCGTTCTGTGCTCTCGTGCAATGCCTAGATGCAGATCTTGACATTGGCGTAGTTGATCGAACTTTGCGGAGTGAACATGCTCCGTCCTTACCCGCGTCTTTTCACGGTCGTCTTCGGGCTTATCGCGTTGCTGCTTTTCGTGGTGGAGCACGTCAACGGCCGCTTCTGGCTGAATGATCTACGGGTTTATTACGGCGCTGGTGAAGCCCTGTTGAACGGTGAACCGCTCTACGGCGTGGCGCATGGGTTGGACAGCGGTGTGTTCAAGTACGCGCCGCTGCTGGCACTGGTCTACGCGCTCTTCGCACTGTTGCCCTATTCCGTCGCCGCTTCGATCCAATACCTGCTGATCACGCTGGCCTTCATCGACGGCATACGACGCATCGATCGGTTGGTGCGCAAGGAATGGCTCGGCGGGAAGTCCGAAGGTTACTTGCCGTTGTTCCTGATCGCGCTAGCGTGCGTGGTGCATCTGCATCGCGAGCTTCACCTGGGCAACATCAACATGATGCTGTTGTGGTTGATGGTGGTAGCGCTGGAACAGCTCCTAAGCGGACGCGAGATCCGTGGCGGGTTACTGCTGGGAGCAGCGATCCTAGCGAAGCCGCACTTCGTGGTATTGTTGCCGCTGCTGGTCTTGCGCGGGCGGTGGAAGTCGCTCTCCGCTTCCGTGGCCGCCATTGCTGCGGGGCTTCTCCTGCCAGCGGTCTTCCTCGGCTGGAGCGAGAACATCCAAGTGCATGCGGCCTGGCTGGGCGAAATGGCCAAACACAACGCGTCACTGATCTACACGGGCAATGACGACTACCGCGCAGTGAACACCATCTATTCGTTCGTCCATCGTGTTGCGTTGAAATCCATTGCACCAACGCCAAGCGGTGTTGAAGCCTATGCCCTTCTTGCACTGATCGCAGGCGCATTCGCGGTGTTCGTTCTCTGGAACAAAAGGCGCGGGATCGCGAACGCGTTCCCCTTTGAATACCTGTTGCTCGTCGCGCTGGTGCCGAGCATCACCCTCACCGATACCGAACATTTCCTGCTTGCCGTTCCCTTCGTGGCCTACATCATCCACCGGCTTGTTCCGAAGGCGGATCCACGTTGGTTGGTCTTCCTAGCCATACCGCTATTGTTCGTGTACGGGGGCAACTTCGAAGATGCGTTGGGCGACTTCTCCGATGTGCTGATCCACCATGGCGTGCTGGGCATCGGAAGTTTCGGGATCATCCTGTTGAGCGTATTCCTCTGGTCGCGATCGAACCAACCCAACGGCAGCGTGTCCAACCCGAACACATGAAACGAAGCCTCACCCTCTCCCTCCTGTCCGCTCCGGTGTTGTTGTTCGCCCAGGAGTTGTACTTCCCACCCACCACCGGCGACACGTGGGACAGCACAGACCCCGCCACGTTGGGGTGGTGTACGGATGAGATGCCCGCGCTGCGCGAATTCCTGCAGAGCAGCAATACCAAGGCATTCATCGTTCTGAAGGATGGGAAGATCGTCATCGAGGAATACTTCGGCACCTTCACGCAGGACAGTTCGTGGTACTGGGCATCGGCGGGCAAATCGCTCACGGCTTTCCTGGCAGGTATGGCTCAGCAAGAAGGCCTGCTCGATGTGGACCAACCCACCAGCACTTACCTAGGCCAAGGTTGGACCAGTTGCACGCCGGAACAGGAAGCGGCGATCACCGTACGCAACCAGCTTTCCATGACCACCGGCTTGGACGATGGCGGCACCAACTTCGATTGCCTCGACCCCGAATGCCTCACCTACCTCGCTGATCCTGGCACACGGTGGGCCTACCACAACGGCCCGTACACCTTGATGGACGGTGTGATCGAGAGCGCCACCGGTCAGAACCTCAACGCGTACGTCTACAGCAGGCTCGGCAATAGCACCGGTATCCTGGGGCTTTTCATTCAGCTTGGCGCGAACAACGTGTTCTTCAGCAAGGCGCGTGTGATGGCCCGTTTCGGTCTGCTGGCACAGAACCGCGGTACCTGGGAGAGCACGCCGATCTTGAACGACGATGCCTGGTTCGAAGCCATGACAACACCCTCGCAGAACCTGAACAAAGCCTACGGCCTGCTCTGGTGGTTGAACGGTCAGGAAGACTTCATGCTGCCCGGCATCCAAGTGGTGTTCCCCGGCCCGTTGATGCCCGATGCACCGCAGGACACCTACAGCGCCATGGGCAAGAACGGCCAGATCGTGAACGTGTCGCCGAGCACCGGCCTGGTGGTGGTGCGCATGGGCGATCTACCCGGCGACCTCTTCGTACCCAACGTGTACAACAACGACATCTGGGAGCGCTTGAACGCTGTGATCTGCACGAGCACGGGGATCGTAGACCGAACAGAAGTGCGCCCAGCAGCCTTCCCGAATCCTTCGACCGGTATGATCCGCATGGACCATGTGGCGAACAACACCACAGCCGAGCTTATCTCTTCCGATGGCCGCATAAATCAGGTGCGAGTGGTGGATGGGACCTTCGATCTGCGCTCCTTCCCGGCCGGGGTGTACCTGGTCCGTACACAGGATACCGCAAGCCGCATGACCACTCAGCGCGTGGTGTTGAGCGGTCCCGGACAGTAGCCGGGTTGCGCCATATCGCGAGACTCTCCGATATTCGTGGGACTTACCACCACCCATGACCACCATCGGCATCGTCCTCATCCTTGCAGCGCTCATCCTCCTGTTGTTCACGCCGGTGCTTCTCCGCATGCGGCAAAAGCAGGAAACTGAAGGTGGCCCTGCGAACAAACGCATGAACGCGCTTTCCGCGTTCTTCGCCCTGTTCTCGTTACGCTCCATCATCGGGCTGTTCGTTGCCGGTGTGGCCTTGGTCTTCCTGCCCTACCTCTTCTTCTGGGCCGAACCCGGTTACCAGTACTTCGTGGTGTTCCCCAATGGAAGCAAGAAGGCGGTATTGAATGAAGGCATCACGTGGCGCGGCTTTGCGAAGGTGACGCCCTGGCAGAAGTTCATCGATGTGAAGGTCGTGGACGAGAATGAAGCCAAGAGCGAGATCGAAGGGCCTATGCGGCCGATACCCGTGCGCTTCATCGACCAGGTCACGGCCACGGTGAAGGTCAGCACACGTTTCCAATTGCCGGCGGATGAACAGTCCTTCCTGGAACTGGCCGTTGAATTCCGTTCGTTGCAGAACCTGGTGCAGACAACGCTTGTGCCCACCGTACGCGAAGTGGTGAGTAACACCGGCTACATGTTCGCCGCGCAGGATTACATATCGGGTTCCGCTTCCGATTTCCGCGTAGCCGTGGACGATCAATTGAAGTTGGGCACCTACAGCGTGGAGAAGATCGAGTTCCGCGACACGGTGCTCACCTCCATCGAGACCGAAGCGCGCGAGATCAAGGAGATCCGCACGCGGTACGAGGTGAAGAAGCGGATCGGCGCCGATGGCAAGACGCAGCGTGTGCCGCACGACATCAACGAGAACAAGATCCTGGTGGCGCAAGTGATCGTGGACGATGTGGTACTGGAAGAAGCCTTCAAAGAGCGTCTGGAAGCCCAACGCGACGAGAGCGCGAAACGCCAATTGGAACAACAGAAGATCAAGACCGCGAAGGATGCGCAGGCGCGGATCATCGCCGAAGGTGAGCGCGACAAGGCCGCCGAACGTGTGGAGCAGGAGAAGGAACAGGTGAAGGCACTGATCGCGATCGAGACCTTGCTGAAACAGGAGAGCACGAACAAACAACTCGCCGAGATCGCTTTGCAGACCGAACGCTTGAAAGCCGATGCGGAACGCGTGAAGGCCGATGCGGAGAGTTACAAGAACGCGAAGCTGGTAAGTGCTGGTCTCACGCCACAGGAGAAGGCGATCTTCAAGAAAGAGACGGCCATCGGTGTGGCGGCGGAGTTCGCCAAGATCACCTTCCCGAAGACCATGATCATGGCCGACCAGAAAGGTGGATCACCGCTGGAAAGCTTGATCGGCGCTTCCATGGCGAAGCAGCTCCTGGACCAAGGGGACTAGGTCCATCACATCCACTCCATCAAGGAGAAACCAACGCCGATCATCGTTTGGCGATGGTTGTAGTCGATCATGCTTTCGCCATTGCCAGTGAAGAACTGCACGTGCGCTTTGAAGTAACCTGAAACGGGAATGGCCCAATCCAGTTGGATGGACGCATGCCCGCGCTTGAAGTCCAGCGAATGCCGGGCGAGCGCGCTGATCTGGTGGCCTTTGCGCGAATGCACCACCAGCAGGTCCCCACGTCCGATGTACTCGTCGATCCGCGGGTTCTCGTCCACGGCGATATCCTCTTTCACGCGCATCCACGGACGTAGCATGATCGCCCAGTTCTCACGTTCGAACCCGACCTGACCGATCACGCGGTTCCAGCTGCGGCTTAGGTAGAAGCTGCGGCCATTGCTCTGGTGGTTCACGCCACCGCCTACCATCGTCATACGGAAACCGAGCAGCTTCACGTTCGTGCGGAAATTGAGGATCGCTTCCGGCTCGTAGTTCGTTTCGCGGAACAGGCGGGAAAGAGCGGCGTTGTACATCTGCCAACGCGAACTCTGCGTGTAGCCCAGCCACAGGTCGCCGTTGTGCCCGAAGATCCCACGCCACACCTTGAATTTGAAACTGAACTGGAACTTCAGCTCCAACGGCTGCAACGCGATGGGCACCGGAAGCGAGGTCTCTGGGTTGTCGGTGACCGGCTGGATGTTCGGATCGCTGCTCCAATACGCTGGCAAGAAGTACACCGGCTTGTGCGGTCGGATGAGGAAATTGGCCTTCTGCGTGGTATCGGAAAGTTCCCAGCGGGAGGTGAGACTGGCGTCCTCTTCCAAGACGTTCAATTGGGCGGTACACAAGGCCGGTAAGGCCAGAAGGGCGCACAACAGCGCCTTGCCGGGAGAGGCGATCATGGGGTGAAAGTAGGGCACAGCCCTACGCGAAGGGCTGCAACGCACCAAGGGTGCGATGGGACCAAGCCAACCTGAACAGGTGTTGGACATGGACAAGACCACTTGCCGCGAACTGAACCCATGACCGCGCACTATCTTGCTGTTCGCTCATGGACGAAAAAGTCGGCAAGCGAACGGTGGTACTGGAACACTTGGTGCATGAAGCCAAGCGGTGCATCGCGCTGAACTTCCCCTACGACACAGCACTCATTGCTGCGGCAAAGAAGGCCGGGGCCACATGGAGCGCAAGCCATAGGCGCTGGTATCTACAGAATGGACCTGAAGAACTGAAAGCCATCTTCGCCGCATACAAAGGCGTGGCCTGGGTGGATATGAACGGCCTGCGGAAGAAGCTGGAAGCTACAGCCCCGGAACGGCGACCCAGTGGCGCACAAGGGAACATGGTTACGAAGACCTCGTCGACGCTCACCAATGCTAGAACAGGTAAGACGGCGCCAGCACCGCTGGATGTGGACCAGCTAGAAGCCTTGAACGCCATGCGCCGTAAGCTGGGGATCGCGCGGTACAGCATCAACACCATCGATACCTATCTCAACGCCACCAAACACTTCTTCCTGCACTTTCCGCAGAAACTACCAAAGGACATCAGCACTGCTGATATTGAGGCCTACCAGCACGAACTGGCATCAACAAGAAAAGTGAGCAACAGCTACTTGAACCAGGTGGTGAACGCCGTTCGGTATTACTACAAGGACGTATTGGGTGATGCCTACCGCGTGAAGTTCATCGAGCGGCCGCGAGGCGAACGGAAGCTACCCAAGGTGTTGAGCGAACAGGAGGTGGCAGCCATCTTGAAGGCCCCGGCGAACCTGAAACACCGCTGCATCCTCATGCTCATCTATTCCGCCGGGCTGCGCCTAGGGGAACTCATCGCGCTGGAACGCACGGACATCATCCCCGAACGTAAGCAGGTGCTCATACGCGGAGGGAAAGGGGGTAAGGACCGCGTATCGTTGCTAAGCAGCAAGGTCTTGGCACAACTGGACGCATACTTGAGCGAATATCGGCCCAAGAGGTACCTATTCGAAGGGCAGTTCGGTGATCAGTATTCCGCAGCTAGCGTGCAGAAGGTGTTCAAGGATGCCAAAGCCAAGGCCGGTATTACGGCACCAGCATCCGTACATACCCTGCGACACTCTTTCGCAACACACCTCTTGGAGAAAGGGACAGACCTGCGCTATATTCAAACCCTGCTTGGGCACAGTTCAAGTAAGACAACGGAGATCTACACGCATGTCAGCACAAAGGCACTTGGCAACATTCGGAGCCCCTTGGATGACCTTGACATCTAAGGCGATGGTAAGCTTTTGCTCCGTCAATAGTGCAATAGTGCTACCTGCTATAACCGAAGTTGTTGTACCAGGTCATACAAGCGAGTAGTTAGCAGTAATGGTAGGACGACTCAACCGACAACGATAGACAATGAATAAAACGACATTTAAAATATCAAAAATGGACTGCCCATCCGAAGAACAAATTATACGGATGAAACTTGCCGACTTGACAAACATCAATTCGTTGGACTTTGATATTGCAAACAGACAACTGACCGTTTTTCACACCGACAATCACGACCAAATTTTTCAACGACTTGACAACTTAAAGTTTGACACTTCAATTATAGACAGCGTTTCGGCAGACAATTACAAAGCATCGACAGACAACACAGACCAAGAAAGAAAATTGCTTTGGCAAGTTTTAGCCATTAACTTTTTCTTTTTTGCACTTGAGCTTACGACAGGTTTTATTTCAAACTCAATTGGACTTGTTGCCGACAGCTTGGATATGCTTGCCGACAGCATTGTCTACGGACTTGCACTTTTTGCAGTTGGTGGGACATTGACACGAAAGAAGAACATTGCAAAATCAGCAGGTTATTTTCAGTTGACACTTGCAGTTTTTGGTTTTATTGAAGTTATCAGACGATTTATTGGGACTGAAACAATTCCAGCGTTTCAGACAATGATAATTATTTCAATTCTTGCACTTATTGGAAACGGACTTTGTTTGTATTTACTGCAAAAAAGTAAAAGTAAAGAAGCACATATGCAAGCAAGTATGATTTTTACTTCTAATGACGTAATTGTAAATCTTGGAGTAATCGTAGCAGGCGGACTTGTTTACTTGACAAACTCAAAATATCCTGACCTTATCGTTGGGACAATTGTATTTTTCATCGTTGGACAAGGAGCATTTAAAATCTTGAAACTATCGAAATGACGGACGAAAACAGAACCACTACTGCTAACAGCGGTTTGGCGTAATGGCGGGTTCAGTGCTTCGTATTACAGTTTTGTGGTAGGTTCAAGTGCAGTTCTTTGCATGAATTTTTGTGCTATAAATCCGCCACTACGCCAAGCCGCAAACCGTTGAACGCTATCTCGCGCAAAGCCGCGCAACAGCGTTCAACTACGAATGACCACCGCCAGTAGGGAGCACGCGGCTTGGTGGTAAGCCTCCTCCTCCACCTACGCGAACCACCGCACGCTCAGCGCGATGATCCGGCAGCACTCCATCAGCTGCTCTTCGGTGATCACCAAGGGTGGTGCGAAGCGGATGATATCGCCGTGCGTGGGCTTGGCAAGCAGGCCGTTGTCGCGCAAGAGCAAGCACAGTTCCCATGCGGTTTTCGGTGAGCCATCAGCAGCCGTTCGCGGCTCGATGATCACGGCGTTCAGCAGGCCTTTGCCGCGCACGAGTTTCACGTAGGGCACTTCGTCCACCAGTTTTTGCATTTCGCTGCGGAAGATGTGGCCGAGGCGTTCGGCGTTGTCGGCGAGCTTCTCGTCCTTCACGATCTCCAACGCTTCCATCGCCAAGCGCGCTGCCATGGGATTACCGCCGAAGGTGCTGCCGTGGCTGCCCGGTCCGAACACGTCCATCACGGCTTCATCCGCCAAGACCACGCTTACCGGATACATGCCACCGCTGATGGCTTTGCCAAGGATCACCACATCGGGCTTATCGGCATAGTTCCCATTCTTGCAGGTGCCCGAAGTGCAACCGCATGCGTGGCTGTGGCAACTCGCCAACAACTTACCGGTGCGTGCGATGCCGGTCTGTACCTCATCGGCCATGAAGAGCACGTTGTTCGCCTTGCACAGCTTTATCGCCGTCGCGATGTAATCCTCATCGGGCACGAAAACCCCGGCTTCACCCTGGATGGGCTCCACCAGGAACGCGCAGACCGTGGGATCCTTCAACGCTTGCTCCAAGGCAGCAGGATCGTTGTACGGGATGGTGATGAAACCGGGCGTATACGGGCCGAACGCCGTGTTGCTGTCCGGATCGGTGCTTGCGCTGATGATGGTGATGGTGCGCCCATGGAAATTCCCGGCACACACGATGATCTTCGCTTGGTCCTTCGCGATGCCCTTTTTCATGTAGCCCCAGCGGCGGGCCATCTTCAACGCGGTCTCCACGGCTTCCGCACCGGTGTTCATCGGCAACATCTTGTCGTAGCCGAAGGTCTTGCACACGTATTCCGCGTAGCTCCCGAGTTTACTGTTGTAGAACGCACGGGAGGTCAGCGTGATCTCGCCCGCTTGCTCCTGCATGGCCTTCACCAGCCGCGGGTGGCAGTGGCCTTGGTTCACCGCGCTGTAGGCACTGAGGAAATCGTAATAGCGTTTGCCTTCCACATCCCACACGAACACGCCCTTTCCACTGTCCAGCACCACGGGTAGCGGGTGGTAGTTGTGCGCACCGTACCGCTCTTCGAGTTCGATGGCTTGCTGTGTCTTGGTACGGATGCTGGTCTCTTGCATGGCTTGCGTGGCGCGGCTTTTCCGCTCCATGGGGGCCGCAAAAGTAGGGTATCTTCGCCGCCCCTATAGCTAGTCCAGAGCCCTTGCATGCGTAAGAACCGATCGAAAGAACCCCTCTTCTTCGAGAACCTCACTATTGAAAGCGCCGGTGCGCAAGGCAAGGCCATCGCCAAGCACGAGGGCATGGTGGTGTTCATCACCGGCGCTGTGCCGGGCGATGTGGTGGATGTGCGTGTAACGAAGAAGAAGAGCAACTATGCCGAGGCCATCACCACGCGTATAGTGAAGCCTTCGGTGGACCGCATCCCGGCTTTCTGCCAGCATTTCGGCACCTGTGGCGGCTGCAAATGGCAAGACCTCTCCTACCCCAAGCAACTCGAGTACAAGCAGCAGCAGGTGATAGACAACCTGGAACGGCTGGGCGGGTTGACCTTGCCAAGCGTGACGCCGATCATGGCATCGCAGGGGATGCAGTACTACCGGAATAAACTCGAATTCAGTTTCTGCAACAGCCGTTGGTTCACGAAGGAAGAAGTGGCCAATGACCAGCGCGGCGAGGACAAGAACGCGCTCGGTTTCCACATACCGATGCGTTTCGACCGGGTGCTGGATATCCGCGAGTGTTATCTGCAACCGGAGCCCAGCAACAGCATCCGCAACTTCTTCCGCGAACATGCGCGCGTACACGGCCTTTCCTTCTACGACCCACGTGAACACGTCGGCTTCTTACGCACCTTGTTGATCCGCACCACCACCACGGGTGAATGCATGGTGTTGTTGGCGCTCGGTCACGAAGACGTGGATGCGCGCGAACGGATCCTGAGCGAACTGGTGCAACGTTTCCCGCAACTCACCAGCGTGCTGTGGACGGTGAACACGAAGAAGAACGACACCATCTACGACTTGGACATCCAGGTGTTCCATGGTCGTGATCACATCATCGAAGAGCTCCCTGACGGTCCGGGTGGTCGTCCTCTGAAATTCCGCATCGGCCCGAAGACCTTCTTCCAGACCAACCCGCAGCAGACCATCGACATGTACCGCCTCACGCGCGATCTCGCTGGGCTTACGGGCGAAGAGAACGTGTACGACCTCTACTGCGGCGCGGGTAGCATCACACTTTACCTCGCTGCGAAAGCGAAACATGTTGCCGGTGTGGAGCTGGTACCCGAAAGCGTGGCCGATGCCCGCTTGAACGCGGAGTTGAACGGCATCAGCAACGTGAGCTTCACCAGCGGTGACATGAAGAAGGTGATGGACGCCGCCTTCGTGCAACGCAATGGCAAGCCCGATGTGGTAGTGACCGATCCACCACGCGCCGGTATGGATGAACCCGTTGTTCGCCATTTGTTGGAATTAGCGCCACCACGCATCGTCTATGTCAGCTGCAACCCGGCAACACAAGCCCGCGACCTCGCGATCCTGAACGACACCTACCGCATCGACTTCGTGCAGCCGGTGGACATGTTCCCGCATACGTACCACGTGGAGAACGTGGTACGGTTGGTGAAGCGATGAGGCATTCTACTTGGGATCAACCGTGAATGGACGGGAATGAACGGCAATAGACCAACCCCACGCATTCATTCACGTTGATACACGTCCATTCACGGTTCGTTCTTTTCCCAAGCGCCAGCTTGCAGCGTTGTACGATCTTCGCATCCCCAAGACCCACACATGCACACCCTACTTCGCCGGGCATCGTTCGTAGCAGCATTGCTTGCGACCTGCACCCTTTCGGCACAAACCCTCACGGAGAACTACATCGAGCTCACCGTATCGGATACGTTGTCATCCAAGCTCAAGCGCATCACGTATTCCTTCACCCCACAGGCGGCAGAGATGCATAGCGATGCGGTGTACGAAGAGAGCGACGACTGGGAGAAGATCCAGAAGAAGATCGAGGAAGAGTCGCGCGAAAAAGCCGATAAGTTGAAGTCAAAACTGGTGAAGGAGGGTTTCAAACTAACGGACGCAAGCCCCTCGTATGACGACTATACGATCAGCTCGTATGAGGAAATGAGCGAAACAGCAAGCGTGGACGTGGAACTGGCTAACGAGGCCGAACTGAAACGTTTAGTGGCCTACCTGCGCAACGAAGGCAAGGGCGACGGCCACGTGAGCAAATGGGAATACGAACCCAACAGCGGTTCTGAGGTGGAGTTGATGCAACGCCTCCACAAGCGTGCAGAAGAACAAGCACGCACCTTGGCAACGATGGGGGGTCGCAAACTCGGCAAGCTCATCTCTGCCCATGCGCCGGGATCAGGAACAGGACTTTCCTGGTTGGACAGCATCATGGAAATGGCGAAGCAGGAAATGATGAAGAGCGAATTCGGTCGCAACCCGGAATTCTTCAACCTACGCGAGCGCTCCTTGACGTTCCGGTTCGCACTTGTGGATTGAGCATGTCCTCAGCCACGTTGGATGCACGGTACTGGGATCAACGATACGCGGAAGGCAACTCCCCGTGGGACATCGGCGCACCGTCCACACCCTTGGCCACCTTCTTGGAAGGCTTGGCGGATAAGGATCTGCGCATCCTCCTTCCCGGTGCTGGCCGGGCGTACGAAGCGGAATATGCGCATCGCCTTGGTTTCACCCAGGTATTCCCGATGGACCTCACCGGTGCGCCGTTCGAGGATCTGTTGAATCGCTGCCCGGAATTCCCGAAAGAGCACTTGTTGGTGGGAGACTTCTTCGCGCATGATGCGGAATACGACATCGTACTGGAACAGACGTTCTTCTGTGCGCTCGACCCATCACTGCGCAGCACGTATGTTGAGCAGATGCACCGCGTACTGAAGCCCGCAGGGCAACTCGTAGGGGTGCTGTTCGATTCGGTGCCGAACCCCGTTGGTCCTCCCTTCGGTGGTTCCGAAGAAGAATACCGCTCACTTTTCACACCGCTCTTTCCCGGTGTTTCCTTCGCGCGTTGTTACAACTCCATACCACCTCGTGCTGGTCGCGAATTGTGGTTGAAAGCGACCAAGCCAACGCCCTATGCACCGATCGACTGCAACTTCTACGATCACTTCGAGGCAGCGGCCACATTGAAGGAAATGGTGACCATTCAGTTGCGCGATGGATCGGAACTACAGGGTTCGATCGTGGATCTCTTCGTGCGTGAACAGATCGAATGGATGCGCTTGAGCGATGGAACAGAGGTCCGCTTGGATGAAGTGCGCGATCTGCACCGTCCGCAACATGGTTGATGAGATCGACTTGAACGATCGAAAAGGATCTCGCAACTTCAGCCTCCCATTTCCGGAATGAGATCCCTCGCTAGAACGGCAACTGAGTATTTCGACCAGCTCGAACCCGAGCGGCGCGAGCCGTTGCTTCGTTTACGCAAGATGATCGTGGGCATCTGGCCGGGCATCGTGGAGGACATGGACCGTGAGATGCCCACGTACCACTTGAAGGGCCGCACGTTGTGCGCGTTGGCCAGCCAGAAGAATTTCATGGTGCTGTACATCATTCCGCATGATCTGCTGAACGCCTTCAAGAAAGACCTGTTGGTCTTCGACAAGGGGCGCTCCTGCATCCGCTTCAAGCGCTTGGAGCAGGGAACGCTGGACCTCTTTGACCGCATCATCAAATACACCGGTAGCCAGATGGACGAAAGTCAATTGGTGGAAGTCCGGACCCGGCGCCAACCTTCTCGGTTGGTGAGTTGAGCGCCCTGCTGCTTACTTTTCGGCGCATGCCCGGCAAGACCATCGTTCTAGACCACGACCGCGTCCAGCGCAAGCTCACACGCATCGTCCATCAGTTGCATGAGGAATACCATGCGGAGCAAGACATCGTATTGGTCGGCATCGCTCCACGCGGGCTCACCCTTGCCAAACGGTTACAGGCCGGCCTTTCGGAAGCCACGGACATGAAGGTGGAACTCGTGGAGCTGAAGTTGGACAAGGATGCACCGTTGGAACGTCCGGCGAAACTCTCAGTGGAACCTTCCACCTTGCGCGACCGCGTGGTGGTGCTGGTGGATGATGTGTTGATGAGCGGCCGCACCTTGATGCACGCGGCGAGTTTCCTGGTCCAAGTTCCACTGAAGAAATTGACCACCGTTGTTCTCGTGGATCGCCGCCACCGCGCCTACCCGATCCGTGCGGACATCGTGGGGCTCACGCTAAGCACCACGTTGCAAGAGCACATCAGCGTGGAACTGGGGAAGAAGGACACCGTCTATTTGGCCTGAAGCATTTCGGCGATCCGCAGCGCGATCCCTTCCGGCGTACCTACCGCTTCGATCCGCAAGTGCGCTCGGGCGTAGATCGGCAGACGCGGAGCCATCAACGCTTCCACCCGATCTCGTAAGGCAGCACCTTTCAGTCCGGCGAGCAAGGGCCTGTCTCCCCCTGCCCTTTCGATCCGCGGCATCAGCACATCCAACGGCACATCGAGCCAGAGGACGGTTCCTGAGGCCTTCATCCGTTGCATGTTATCGGCTTCGCACGGGGTACCACCGCCCATGGCGATCACGGCGTCGGGTCCAGCCAGGAGTTCGTGCAACACTTCGGCTTCCACCGTGCGGAACGCTTCTTCCCCCTCGCGTTCGAAGAACGGCTTGATGGGTCCGACGCGCTTCTCGATCACGCGGTCAAGGTCGTGGAAAGGCAGGCCGAGCAGGGGTGCCAGCTCGCGACCGATACGCGATTTGCCGGTACACATGAAGCCGATGAGTTGGATGTGCATGTGGATCGGCCGAAAGATCGCACCTTCGCTGGTGATGGGGATGAAGATCGTGCCGGTAACGGACAAACGAACGGAAGAGCAGTGGATGCGCCTGCCGTGGAGCATCTATGCCAACGACAAGAACTGGATCCCGCACCTGAAGCAGGATGTTGCCAAGGTGTTCGATCCGGCGAAGAACAAACTGTTGAAGGATGGCAAGGCCCAGCGCTGGAACCTGCTGGACGATGGCGGGAAGTGCATCGGACGGATCGCCGCCTTCATCAATCCGAAGACGGCGCACACGGAAAAACAACCCACCGGTGGCGTGGGCTTCTTCGAGTGCATCAACGATAAAGCGGCCGCCGCGCTGTTGCTGGACACCGCGCGCGACTGGTTGAAGTCGCACGGCATGGAAGCCATGGACGGCCCCATCAACCTCGGCGACCGCAACATGTTCTGGGGGCTGCTGATCAAGAACTACACGGACCCGCCCATCTACGGCACCAACTACAACCCTGCGTATTACAAGGAACTGCTGGAGGGTTATGGTTTCCAGCTGTACTTCAACCAGCTCTTCTTCAAACGCAGTGCGCTGGTGCCGGTACAGCCCATTTTCCACCGGAAATTCAACCAGCTCGCCAACGACCCGGCCATCCGCATGCACGATGCCCGTGGCCGCAGTGTGGAGCAGATAGCATCGGACTTCCGCACCGTGTACAACGATGCATGGGTGGACCACGACAACCACAAAGCGATGGACGAAGCCACGTCCATCAAGTTGGTGAGGGCCATGAAGCCGGTGATGGATCCACGCCTGATCATCTTCATACGCCACAACGACCGGCCCATCGCGATGTACATCAGCTTGCCGGAGCTGAACGAGATCTTCAAACACGTGAACGGCGACCTCAACTGGCTGGGCAAGTTGAAATTCCTGTGGTACAAGAACACGGGTGCCGTGAAGACCATGACCGGCATCGTCTTCGGCGTGGCCAAGGAGTTCCAAGGCAAGGGCATTGAAGGAGCGCTGATCGTCTACGGCGAGAAGTTCATCGTGGACAAGAAGCTCTACCGCGACACGGTGCTCACCTGGGTGGGCGATTTCAACCCGCGCATGGTGAAAGTGTGCGAGAACCTCGGCGCGGAGAACTACCGCACGCTGGCCACTTACCGTTATCTCTTCGATCGGAGCAAGCCCTTCGAGCGGCATCCGATCATCGAGAAAAAGTAGGTTCGTCGATCAACGTTTTGTGGTTCGGGATGGATCGTTACTTTTGCGCTCCCTTCGGAAAGCGGGTCACCGATCAAGAAGTGTGGAAGATCCTGTAGCTCAGCTGGTAGAGCACGACACTTTTAATGTCGGGGTCCTGGGTTCGAGCCCCAGCGGGATCACTAAGAAA
>DLGQ01000094.1:51877-87723 GCA_002482775.1 Flavobacteriales bacterium UBA7690
GGATCACTAAGAAAGGCCTCAGCGCAAGCTGGGGCCTTTCCATTCAAGTCATTTCGGGCGAGAAGTTCATCCCGCACGAGCGGTAGCGAGATGCGGGAAGCCCCAGCGGGATCACTAAGAAAGGCCTCAGCGTTAGTTGGGGCCTTTCCATTTCTGTCCTTTATGAGCGAGAAGTTCATCCCTCACGAGGTCTAGAAGTCTAGAGGCCAACCGTTATGAACCATTAGGCCATCTCGGTGCATAACTCATTCGTCGAACCCTGATACCGAAGGCCTTGTGGCGCCGTTAACTTCGGAACCATGGCCGACCACTCCTCTCCCAAACCCGACCCGGCCGGCCCTCTCCAGAGCGGCCCACCGCAGCAGCAACCCGTACCACCCCTGCCGCCTGAAGATGATGCGCAGGACTGGCGTGAGGACGACAGCTATTCCGACCCGGAGCATGCCCGGCGCTTGGCTGCGGTGCGCACCGAGCTCATCCGCCGAACACAACGTGAACGTACTTCCGAGGAGTGATCCAGACTTCTATATTTGCGCCCCCTTACCGCTCCTAGCGGTCGTATTGCCCAGGTGGTGAAATTGGTAGACACGCACGCTTGAGGGGCGTGTGCCCTAACCGGTGTGCTGGTTCGAGTCCAGTCCTGGGCACCCTTTGAAAGGAGACCGAAAGGTCTCCTTTCTCTTTAGGTGCCTTAGGACCAACGAGTTTCAGATGTTCAGGGGTTCCGGGGTTCAACACTTCTAAATGTAGTGAGGGGCGAAAAAGGGGCAAATTACCTTTGGGTTCTGGGAAGGATGGAACGGCAGAAAACTGAAGTAATTTTGTTTCCATGGATCAAAACTTGACCTACCGAATAGACGCAACCATATACTGCGCAGCACTGAATGAGAGGCTGGAAATTTGGCGGCACATGGAGGGACCAATCCAAGTTGGGCAAGAGGTTGCCATTTTTCTTGGCTATTCAGCCTCCGTCTTATCCGTCCAAGAACCCGACTCTTTCGTTGGCATGTGGGGATATGTCACCCTCGAAGAACTTCTAGTAACCGAACTAGAATTGCGTGCTCTCGATGCAGCGTTGGGATACGACAGGGAGTGGGTGGGTGCTGCGGTATCAGCTCCGGTGTGCTAATCATTGATTGTCGGTCAACTTATGAGCTAGGTGGCCCTTTTGAAGTGCTCTCTGAGATGGAGTGACTTGCTCCTGAAGCCAATCCGATCCCACTCCCTTTCTGACCATCTGTTGCGAGATTTGAGTTCCATCACGCCGCACAATGACCAGACAGCGCACCAAGGTCCCGGCATCGGAGTTCCTGAAGAAGATCGACACAGAGGCTCATGGTGCCGATCACGAACATCTTGTTTGGGTCCGTGGATCAATCCTTTCCGGGTCTGCGGACGTGGAAAGCCTGATCGCGGAAGGCATCATCAGACTTCTTGGGATCCGGCCACAGGAACGGAAGACCTTCATCGAGGACTTGTCCTTCGACAACCACATCAAGCTGTTGAAGGATATGCAGCCGGAAGGTGTCGATCTGAGCCTATTGAACGAATTCAAGAAGCTGCGGAACGAATTCGCACACGGAACGGAATTCAAGACCTACACCTCCTATTACACCAAGTACAGCACGCAAGGCGTCGCTGCGAAGGAACGTCTGCTGAAGTATGAAGCAGAACAGAACTTGGACTTTGTGGGCACGTTGGAACAGCGGTACGCGATCAGCTTCGCAGTCCTATTGGCGGAGGTGTTAAGCAGTTGCGCCGCAGTGTTCAACCTTCACGACGAGAAGACCAAAAACGAGCTCGCGAACAACACAGCGTTCAGGATCCATAAACGTGTCAGTACCGATGCCAACATCCCGTTCATTGAAGAATTGGAACGACTGAAACAGTCAAAGCAGGAAGTCTACACACGGGATGAGGTGCGGGATTTGATCCTTCGCACCAACGAGCGGCTTCGGGCCGTGTGCCAACAGATACAAAAGGAGGAGACCAAGAACGCAGCGGACGAGTTCAATCGCGATCAACTGAAGAATCCCGCTGACCGTCGGATAGCTATTGAAGTAGATGACGCAGTGTTTGCGGAATCAGGTCCGGAGAAGGCAGGTTGATGTTATTGTCCGGTGCCTTCATCCGTGAGGACATACATGCGTCATATTCCCCAAGGCTGAGAAATGCGGCGCTCCTTTGCGCCTCCGCTTCTTCTTTGAACCGCCCACCCATTCCGTTCTCTTTGCCGTACTAATAAGTACAACCGCCCATGTTGCCGAAAGGATTCAGTTCCGGTCAGTTATGGTTCATTCTTGTGCTGGGGTCACTTCCTTACCTCATCAATACCTTGTGGATGGGGGAACAGTTGCACCCCTTTGCACACAGCGAAAAGTTCACCAAGGTCATGATGGACCTTTCCTTGGCCATGATGTCCGCGATCCCGTTCTGGCTCGTCATCGAGGTGATGAACCGTCGGAATTCACGGGTCGATGTAGCGTCGAAGCAGGCCATCCTCTTTCGTAGCTGCACACGAAGGTTCAATGAGGTGTTCAATCGGTTGTACTTCGATCTGGCACGTCCGCTCCAGACGCATTGGATGACCGATCAAGCGACGCTCGAAGCGGCGATCCGTGATTGGAGAGCCCTGCTGGCTCTGAATGTCGATCAAAAAGAAATGTATGACCAGTATACGGCGATTAACCGTTGGAGCATTCTACTACAAGCTACGTTCACTTTGATGGACGTCCGGTCCATCAAGCCATACTCGGAGAACTTCTCGGTGGAATTCAACATGTGTCTGAATCGCTTGCAGGATTTATGTGAATCGATAGTGGAAGAGGACGGGAAGGACATCGACCGGCTGTACAATCAAATGTTCGGATATAGAGAGGTGATTAACGAGCTCGCGGCAACCTATGCAAGGGAACATCGAGTCATTTCCCCGCTGGCCTTGGCAAACGACCCGATCATGCCGACGGTGATGGGAAAGGTGATGCCGCGTACGAATAGAACGGGCTAAAACTGTCCCTCGCATTCCTCCAAAGCCGTCATGTTTGTGGCATCTCGCTTGCCGCCCTAGCCCTTAGTACAAGTCCTAGTCCAGTCCCGGGCACCCGTAGAAAGGAGACCGAGAGGTCTCCTTTCTCTTAAGTGCCTTAGCACTAACGTGTTTCAGAGGTTCAGGGATTCCGGGGTTCAACGCTCTGAAAGGTAGTAAGGGGTGAAAAAGGGGTGAATGCGGAGTGGCCCTCACCTTCGCTTATCCTTATCACCGTTGACCCATACAGATCTCTTCTCCATGTCAATAGGTCTCCATCCCATAATCAAATGGCCACTCTTCCAACTTAGGGCAGTGCAAAGTGAATGCGTCCTCGGTCCGTTGACCTGAAATGCACTCCGAAAGATCAATGCTCCATTGATCATTGATCAACAGTTCACAAGACACCCAGTTTGCCCTCGAACATGTCTTCCGACCAAGCCATACATGAGGATTGTGTAGAACTAGAGTTGGTTGTGCATGGATAAAATCGTTCATCGTGGCGATTTCGATGGGCTCGCGACCCGTAGATGGTTCCAGCAAGAAGGTGCATTCCAACACTAAGACCTTATCCCTCTGCAACCCTAAATGAGCAATATGTGAGTAGTCGTCGTCAAAGGCTCCATGTAGGGAGAAAGACTCAATTGCGGAAGCACTGGAACAATGAAACTCAACAACGGGCGTATGACGGGTCATTTGATACCATTCATCGCCGAACTCACTCTCTAGAAAATGGTCATCTATTGCCTTGACCCTCTCCGCCCCTATTAGATGCTCGATTTCATTTGAAAACGCCAGTCCGTTTCGTAGAAAGTCCCGCGCGAATGATTCCCCGAAGCAGGCAGTGAGGTCTATTGCAATCGTGTAGTGAAGTTCTCCGGATACGACAGGTTGCATTGGTCGATTCAATTGCCTCTTGATCGAATCATGACGCTGATCACCGATAACCCGGTCGGATTTCATTTGGATCCATTGAACAATCCCCGTGCCCATCGTGAATACCACAACGAAGCCCAGTAGGATTTCCCTTCTCTTGTTATGAACCTCCTTCCGAGCTTCATGCAATAAGGACGCAAGGTTAAAAACAGCAATGGCGACTATCCCGATTAGGACGACGACATCCAAGTCAATCTTGTTCATATACCGCAATTTATGAAGAAGACCCGGTATGAAATCTTGGGTAGTGTCTCACTTTGCATTGGGGTAGGCTAGGTTGACCACATCGGCGAGGCTCTGGATGCCATCGTAGATGCCAGCCGCCCCCGTTGGGGTAAGTCCGTTCACGGTCGTATGTTCGCGGCAGAAGTTGTAGTGGACGATGTGCATGGCATTCGCGTAGCCGTGGTTTCCCACCTTCTTATTGAACCCGTTTGTTAGGCGGGTGAACCGACGCATTGACATACGCATGGTCAGGTTAGCCCGCTCCACGTAAGACGTGTTAAGGTGTTTGCCGTCCGGCTTTCCCATCACTTCGACCTTGGTGATCCCCGTGCATATAGCAGGGCTTTAACGGCGCATATTCCCACCACCTTCAGGCTTGCCGTAATGCTTTTTTAGCATCGCGCAGTCGTTGTCATAGCTGAAGGCAGCACCCACCGCATCCAAGTAGAGGCGATTGCCGTCGGGGGTCAGTTGAACCCGTCGGTTACCCGTTCCGCCACATATGTCATGAACTCATAGGCCCGAGCCGCGTCACGGTTACCCACCAGCCATGACAAGATGAGCTTGTTAGCGGCATCCAGTGCCGTCAGAGTCCACACGGCACCAGCTACGTCCTCCATCTTTCGGGAACGTTCTTCTGCTTTGCATAGGTGAACGACCAGATCTCGTCACACAGGATTCGCTTGGCAGCCAACCCGCGCACCTTTTCGCCGTGGCCCACTTGGTACGCGCGGCCCACTTCCACCAGCACCTTGGTAACGGTGTTAATCGACACGTCGCACACACGGGAGGTGCTGCGTAGGTTGTAATCTTCAACGAGCAAGTTCACGATCTGAACGCGTTTGATTCTTCGGGTCAATGGAATCGGCTAGTTTGGCGGTCACGTTACCGCCGTTGTTTCGTCCTGAGTTCTTGCACACCAACTACAATGGCACACAACAAAGTGAAGCAGAGCACCCCAAACTCCAACCACAAACCAAGGCTGATGTTTATTCCATTCACTCCAGAACGCGCCGAGGCTTGGCTGTCTTGGGTTAATGCGCTTGTGTTGGGTGCTGGCATCCTCTTGGCCATCCTTACCATTCTACAGTTCAAGTTGTCAGCGATAAATGAGAGATTCTCCGACGATCGGATCACAGCAAATGAGGCCGAAACAGCGCGGGCTAATGAAGGAGCGGAATTGGCGAAAAAGAGGACAGCAGAATTAGAACTTGAGTTAGAGAAAGTGATTGCCGCGCAGTCTCCACGTACGCTCAGTGAGGCGGGCGCAAAAGTGCTTCGCGATTCATTGGCTGGTAAGCCACGCGGGGCCGTGCGTGTAATGTCCCACACCTTGGACCCAGAAGCGGAGCGCTTTGCAAGACAAGTCCACGAGTTTTTGTCGGCCAATGGATACGCATCTGAACTACACTGCACAGGAGTGTTCACCCATTCGGGCAATGCCATCGCAGTAGTGGACACTAGTAGTGAACCGCCCCATGCCGCTGCGTTACAAGAAGCGTTCATAGCAGCAGGATACGCAATTCCCGCACTGAAGATGAAGGAAGAAAAGGGCAAAGCTCCGATGCCTAAAGACATGGTACTGATCGCTATCGGAAGGAAGTAGGAAGCCTGCACCTCTTTGGGGAAACCCACATTGCAGAGGACAATTTTCGGCAGGATCTTTAGCTTGGTCGAATGCCTAACCGTTGGAGGATCGCCGCTTTCATCGTCTTCTTCGTCCCTGTCTGGATTGTTTGCTGCGTGATTGTGGGACAGTATTATGTACATGCAGACGAATCCGGTAGCAAGGGCACCAATGAAGAGGAGCGAGAATTTGATCTTAAAGTAGCCGACCTTATCGCTCAAACTCTTATGGCCGGTGGAACCTTGGCTATTCTCTGCTACACCATCAAGGCCGTTAGAACCGCGAACAAAACTGCCGAAGATTCCATGAAAGCATCCAGAGCTGCGTTGGAGGCAACAAGGGAATCGAACCGAATCACATCTCTTAATGTTGACACCTATATCAAAGCAGAGCGCGGCTATCTTATGTACACCGAGTGCTCTGGTAATCCAGATAGGACAAAATTCAGCGCCACTTTCACCAACATGGGTCGTAGCCCAGTCATAGTGTTGCACACCCTGTATGACTTCAATTCTACACCGATCAAGAGCAGGAAGATCCCCAAGGTTTATTTCGGCAGCAAAGGCAGAAGCAACTATCCCGTTGGGCCGGGTCAAAAATTCGTTGTGGGTAGCGCGGGACAGGATCCGAGCAGCCTGAAAGACGCCCCGGAACATATACCACCCGACATTGCCGCCAAGGTTTTGATGGGGGACGCACTGGTGGTTGACTACGGCATCATCTTCGACACCAATTTCGCTGGAAAATTCCTCTACGCCATTAAACTGGTTGTGCATACCAGAGAAGATGGTGAGTTCGGTACTCACATTCAGATCGTCTCGGAAACACCTCTGAAGGAAAGGTACTGGGAAGAGTTCCCCAAAGGAATCATTGCCAAACCCTATGGAGTAGACTTCTGAAGCCGACATGGCAAACACAGGGTCGCACAACCAGTTTCGTAACCATCCTTCTAATGTGGCGGCCTCGACAATGCATCTCCGGCACCGTTCGAGTCCCTATAGGAATGAAACCTTTCGAGGAATGACGGCCATTCCCCGCGTTCGGCACGGATGCCGGGGCGAATCCGGACCGAAATTGCCCTATAGTAGAGGGGTCACATTCCCTCAGATCCGCCCATGGAGAACGATCCATTCCAACCTCGGCCTTCCCTTCTGAGTCTAATGTTCTCATGCGACCGCCTCGGCACCATTTCCGATCTCCGACAAGGTATCTTCCGATTCCTCACACAGTTCTATCCTGTCGAAGTAGCATTTCGGATGTCGCAGGCACCGACCCTCAACTATATCTTCTCACATAATCGAAGCGCTCGGTGTGTAATGCTCACCGCAGAAGGATGGGCCAACACCGATTCAGTGCTGATTGACCTCTATGCGCGATTGCTCACCGCCCAGTCCCGTATAGCTACAAAGAACAGCGTATACACGGTTGCGCTCGACGGCAGTGTGGACCTCCAGCGGGTCCAGATTGTAAGCAGTCATTTCTTCTATCTGAGCACCTACTTCAACAGTCAAATTGGGAACGGCGAACGACATCGGCTCAACTGAAGCATTCTGCATCTCTTCTAGATGTAGTCTTTAAGGCAGTTGGGACCTCCAGCGTCATACGTCAGCAGCCATTTCATCTACTTGAGCCACTATTCCGGGAGCCAAATTGGGAACGCTGAACGGCAGAGGCTCAATTGATTACACATCCTTGTGCTTCCCCAGTGATTGACCAAGAGGAAGTGGAACTTTTGATTATGTTTGGATTGGCCCATTAACATGAACGTTGGTATCCGACTTGTAGCGTTCATGAGTCATATGGATGGGCGAAGGAACAGACAAGTAAACGGAACTCAAGGAACCACGTTGTAAATACCCTGAACCACACTCATCATGATGAAGTACTTGTTTCCAATAGCAAGCCTCGGGATTCTTTTCTCATGTGGAAATCCTTCATCCAGCTCGTCTGACGATGGAATCGACGGGAAGTTTAGGGATTCTGCGAATGCAGTAATTGTGACTAGTTATGCTAATGCTAGGGCGAATTACTACTATACATCGGGCGGCAACGGTACCACAGGGCAAGTCTGCCGTGATGTAATTGATAAGGGTACCATGAGGTACTTTAAGTATAAGAGCGTGCATGAGTTCAAAGCGGCCTTGAAAAAGGCAATAGTTCTCGATGAAGATCAGCTCAAAAGTATTGATGATAGTAAGTCGGCGAGTCTCGGTGTTTCCATCCCCTTGGCCAAAGCGCTCGCAGCATTTAACGGCTCCTACAACAGTGACCATGAAGAATTCGAGAGCCTGAAAAGGAAATACAGGGACAACTCTACATTGGATATCTCCGATGAGGACCTGTTGCAAATTGAAATGCAAGTTGGAGACCCTACGCTGATTGACGCGTGGAAGTTCTGTATTAAAGAAGCCTTTCAGAACGAACGTGGCATCCAAACTTTCACCTCAGGGGATGAGTTCAGTGAATTCGTTTTGAACCTCAATTACTTTCCCAAAAGCAAGTTTGACCCTGAGCGAACAACCGTTACAGGGATTGACTATTCCAGCAATCTTAAGCTAATAGGTAGAGAGAATATTAAGGAAGGTGCTACCCTTGAGAACTATACAGGCCTCACTCAGAAATTCAAGCGGCTTGAAAACAGGCTGCCTGCCTATATCAAGATATCGGTAGAGGGATTTGATGTCCCAGCCATTGACCTGATTGCATTTGTTCCACCTCCGAAGAATCCGGTTTACGAACCACAGTGGATGAAGGAGGATGAAAAAGGGAATAAGTACTTTCAGGCCTTTGTGATCAATCACCCAGAGTGCTGGGATTGCAGCGATGATGATGAGTACATTATTTCATCACAAACATTCAATCTTGATGACAAAGCCGGGAAAGTCTATGAAATAAAGGGTGAATGCAGCGGCTCAGGTTGTGGCTTTAATTATTCACCCCCGGAAAACCCCGGTGGAATTACTAGGCTTTCTCCTACGTCCTTTGCCATTAGAAGGATAATCAAAGGACCAGTATGCTCAGAAACGTACACCGCGTATTATGAAAAGCTACGCGACGTATGTATCAAGAATTGCCAGTAGCTCCTTTCAAACACGGATTCTCTAAGTTGATTTCTCCACTTCGAACGGCAACTATTCCATCAATGCCTTAAGCAACGCGTCTCGCACCTCGCTGTAGTACACGATGGTGACCTTGGTTGCCACATCATCGCCGAGGTCAGCCAGTTGCTTTCGGGTGGTGACAGGCATTAAGATGGTGCTTGCTCCTTTATCAGCGGCTGCTTCTACTATTGCTACCGCATTATGGATGGGTTCAATGGATCCGCCGAGGTTGAGGCCACCTACTACGACCAATCCGCCTTTGAGGCTCTTCTCCAGTAAGGAGGAGCACAAGGCAAGCACTACACCAACTCCTGTGGCGGTAGCGCTCTTATTGGCATCAAAGGCCCGGACCTGAACGCTGAACTCGTGCGAACGGGGATCACGATCACCGACCAGTTCCTTGGCGCGGGTGTACAGGTTCTGCTCGGCGCATCGAACACTTTCCTTCAATGGCGGGGGTGTGGGCAGGTTCAATACGCGAACGCCAGAACCGGGTCCGCTGGTGACATCGATCCGGAATAAGCCCGCAGCTTCTTCACTTCCACCGGGGCTGAAACACCAGACCTGTCCGGGTGGCAAGGGATCGTCCACAATACTGGTGTCGCTATGTAGTTCGGGAGTCGTAATGAATTGCTCCACCCCATCAGCACCCATCTGGAAGCTGAAATGGGTATTGCGGAATTCCGCAGATCCGATACGTTTCTGCTGCTCCTTCACGCGGCGGCGGACTTCAAGCGCAAGACGTGCAGCCCATTCGATAGCATCGTCCGGGATATCCGCATCCTTATGTGGATACATGAGCTTTAACAGACCGCTCATGGTCTTGTTTACCGCTGTGGTATCGCGGCCACTGAGGGCACCACCGAATTGGATCCGGCCTTGGAGCTTCTGGAGACGGCTTTGGGTGCGGAGATGATTCCAGCATGAAGAGAGGAAGTCGCTCACCAGACCGAAGTGATCGGTCAATTGTTCCCGGCTCACTTTGGGCACGTCCCAGCCGGGAATGAAGGCGTGGATACGGTCCATGAACGCCGTGTCATCGCGCATCTCTTTCGGCATAGGGCCGAAGAGATGGCTCACACGCTGCTGGTGCGCAACGTCAACGTCGAAGTTGCCGACCATGACGATGCCTCCGAAGCCCCGAATACTCTCCTTACCACGGCTGAATTCACCGCTCTCCATGTAGCCCTTCATGATGTTTACGCCGTCCTTCTGGTCGAAGGAAATGCCGCTTACCTCATCGAAACAGACCACATCGTACTGGCACACCAGACCACGCTGGCCATTGGCGTTGTTGACGAACATGCGGGCAACACTGGCCTTACCACCACTGACAAGATGCGCGTAGGGCGAGATCTGCTGGAAAAGGTGGCTCTTACCTGTCCCACGCGGTCCCAACTCTACCGCATTGTAGTTGTTCTCTACGAAAGGTACCATACGGAGGAGCATCACATCCCGTGTACGCGGTGAAAGTGCCTCTGGCTCCAGTCCAACACTCCTCAGGAGCATGTCCCTCCATTCATCAAAGGTGAACATGTCACGACCGCGTGACAGAACATCCAAGGCATCGCGCTTGCTCAACTGGATTTCACGAATGGATTCGATCCCGAAAGGCTTGCCGTTCTTCTCGTCAGCGATCAAAGGATCGTACACCAGATCAACCTCGGCGTAGAAACCACCAGTGAGCATGCGTTCATGCTCTTTCACCAAGGCGTCAGAGATCCGCACCGCGTTCTGGCGGATGCTGGGAAGCTCGGCTACGAAGCAATCATTGGCTTGATCAAGACGGGCGCGTACGATATCTATGAGCTTCACGCGTCCATGCTCCTTAGCACGGGCCTTGAACAGTTCTTCCTCCCCTGCCCGTACGGCGCGACTTTCCAGTTGACGCTGGACGATCTCCAAGCCTTCTTGGATCTCGGCTTCGTTGGTACTAGAACAGTAACGGCCGAGCAGGAATTCCGCCACGTAGGTGGGCACGGGGTACTGCCCTTTGAAACGGCGCACCAGATCCTTGCGGACGATGAAGCCCTCAAAGGCTTTGGCGGTGATCTGGTCGAGGTGGTCGAGTTCCATGGTCAGTTCTCTCCGATAGTGACGTGTTGCTTGGCGACCACAAGATCGCCATTCAGTACCACGAGGAAAGCAGCGGTGCCTTCAAGTTCGTCGTTCGGCACGGCCAGCGAGACCTTGCCTTGTTCATCCGGGACCTTTGCTTTGGCCAACACGCTACTTCCAGCATCCGCTGGACGAAGGCGTATGTCCACCGTGATCTGTTCCAAGGCTCCACCAATTTGCACGTTGAGACGCATACCCCCCCACTTAAAGGAGGTGATACTCACAGAGGCCGAAGTGGTGGATGCAACCTTGCCCAGTTCCAGCATCGGGGTCAATGCTTCTTGGATCGACAGGCCACCGTGTGTGTACTCCACGCCATTCATGAAAACGCAGATGTTCGGAGCTAGCACAACAGGGTGTTGCTGCCCCCAGAACCAATTGACCTCTGGAAGGCCATGCTTCGCGCCCGCTTGTGGCACGGCACAACGGCCCCATTTCGAGACGGTGAGGTGCTTGGGCAGTTCCACTTTGGGCAGGCCACCGGGCATCCACAGCCAGCCGTGGTCGGTGATCACTTGGATCTTGCTCCAACCTGCTGCGAACAGTTCATGCACGCGCTCTTTGATCCCGTCCAATTCCTCTCCCACACGCCAAGCCAGCTTTGCACCTTGCTCATGACCATAGCGGTCGAAGGCTCCGGCCTCTGTCCATGCGCTTGTGGCCGGGTCTCCTGTCTCATTGCTGGCCAAATAGGTCCATCCAAGTTGCTTGAGGGTTGACCTGAACGTTGCTGCCTCCAAGGGCTTGCCGTTGTTCAGCACCGCGTTGAAGCCTGCACTGATCTCTTCTCCATGGGCCTGCTCGGTCATCGGTGCCCACGCAGGTTTGGCTGTTGCTGTTACCGTGGGCAAGGCACTCCATGCTGTTTCGCGTTGGACACTGACGCCATCCTTCTCCAGCATGGCGGCAAGCTCAATACACAGATCTGCACGAAGGCCATCCACGAAGAGTAACAGGCTGCCCGACGAAGGCGTGAAACGGATCGCATCCAAAGCATTCCGCTTAGGGTAACTGCTCGTAAGCCTTTGGCAACGTGTGGCCACCTCTTCCAGCCAAGGCAGATAAACCGCACGGAGTGCCACTGCTACTGCACTATTGACCTCGACCGCATGCGAAGCAGCATACGCTTCGCGTGCAGAAGCATCCACCCTCCATCCATGATGCAAATAGTCCTTTGCTGCTGTGCTCCACTCGCTCGTGTCCAAGCCCCGTTCAATGGCTAGTAACATATTGCCGAGGTGTAGCACCGCCTGAGCCAAGGGAGCACTGCCCAATTGAGCCCATACCCAGTGCGCCCTTATCGCATGGGTCTTTACCAACTCAGCAAGCCGCTTCCGTGCCTCCTGTGGTGGCAAATTCCCCAGACTAAGCATTCCATCACGCAGAGCAATTTCTTGCTGGCTGTTGTTCGCAGGCATGCGTTCGTTGTCGGGAAAGAAACCATCTGGCTGGATCCGTTCCAGCACTTGTTCCAAGCCGGGGTACGCACGCGGGCTTTCCGAATAACGCTTCCACGCACTGTCCCAGCCTTTGGTGGCTTTCACCAAATGCTCTGCTGCTGTGATCACGCCGTCCTTCGTTGGATCGAACTTGAACTGCTTCTTGGCCAAGGCTTGAAAGCCCTGCCATTGGGTATTCTTGCTCCAGTTCTCCTGTACTCGGCCATCGCTGGCCATCCATTGCAACAGCATGCGCACGGGATCATCCGCCACCAGACCATGCAACTGTTCGGCGGTGATGCGCTGGCCTTTCAACTGCTCCACGGGCGTGCCCATGAGATGGCTCAATTGCTCCCCTAGCGCTTCTTGCGTGGCCCCATCACGGGCGATGTCCAGATCAAGCCCACCATCGGCGCTGGTGAGGAAAGCAGATGGGGTCCAGTCCTTGCCATTGACCTGCCCCCAGAACTGGCCATGGAACTGGAGTGCGAAGAGGTGGCGGGCCTCCAACGGGAAACCCGTGGCTCCCCGGAACGCTTGGCGCGATACACCGGGCAGGTATAAGATGGGGACGTGCTCTTGTGACTTGGCGACGAGGTAACGCAGATAAGTGCTAGGGCCACGATTGCCGTCCATCTCAGCAGCATCCAACACCAGCAGCTCAGGCATTGCCTCCACCAGCTCAGGCACCACTTTGATCCAAAGGCGCTCACCATCCGGCCAGATCACGACACGCGGTGCCGCCAGATCGTTCCGGTTGTAGTGGGCTGCTTTGCGCAGCGCGTTGATCAGTTCTTCAACTACGGTCATCCCTCTCGGTAGCTATTCTATGTCGGCACTGTCAGGTTCACCCCCTCTCCTCGCCCGTCATCACAATTATCCGCAATGGAGCTTGCCCTTCCTTCAATTCAACGGTATCGTCAATGTCCACCTCTGGCTCTTTCACATCATCAGATAACTCCCTTCCATCAAACGGAAGGAATGCAGCATTGATGTAGCCATCGATATCAATCTCTTCGCGACGGAACTGCCTCCTGCTCCTCGGATTTATGGGTGAGCAACAGAACAGCTTTCGTATCGAGTCAATGTGGTCCGGGAAGACGTGGTGGAAATAGAACATCTGCCAAGGCGTCAGCACATTCGTTCGGATAGCAGCGACAACGTTGGCTTCCACGATGCCGAGGCCAAGCTCCGAAGTTGAAGGTACTCCCATGCAATCTGCCCGGACCGCGCGACCTACTGGAGGACGTTGTGAGCGACCATTATAGAGGAGATAGAACGCCTTGCTTCCGAATGACTGTTCATGGTCCAACAACCTATCCCACTGCTGACGCGCTGCGTCAGGCCTGACCTTAAGATCCCTGTATGCACCATTGAAGGACATGACCTTGGCTTGAAGAATATACCAGTCAAATGTGCCCAGCGGGTTCTGAATGAAGAGGTCGATGTCATTACCCCAAATGGATTCACGACGTGGTGAGGCTTTGAAGATCTGGACCAGTCCAAGCCCATGCCGATGCTCGCATTCAGCAAGGAAAAGAAGAAATCGATCGGTCCTCCCTAGTTCCGATACACTCAATCTAAAGTTGAAGTACCGTGTCAGTAGGCGGTACTGGGACCGAGAGTATCGCCTTACATCATTGCAGTAGGGCATACTTGCTGCTCATTTGGTGATTGAACATGGATCAACATCTACTTCATCCTTTCGCCTTCCGCTTCCTGTCAACCGTCAGATGCACATCATTCCAACGGTTGCCCGTGAAGGTCTTCCCACCGACCGGGTCCGTGCCCGGTTCTTCCTCACACCAGAACCACGGGTAGTCTGACTTGTCGCGCTGCGGTTCCTTGCCCCGGTCCTTGTCCCATTTCACGTTTGGCTTCCAACGGAGGATGCCCGCCCCTTTCTTGCCCACGTCGTTGACCGATAGGAAGGGACGGATGTTCAGGCGTACACCGTCGTTGAGATCGGGGTGCCAACCGATGGCCTGATCGCTGATGGGCTTCCACCGAACGAAGAGGTCATGGGGTTCTTCGCCGTCGATGATCTTCTTCAACTCCTGCTCCAGTGCTTGCGCGGCCCCCAAGCGCTCGGCAGCGCCGGGCTTGTCCGCCTGCACGCCTTCCTTCTGCACGCGGATCCAATCGCCGAGGTAGCTGTAGGTGAGCTTCTGGAGGTTGGCGTGGTCCAACTCGTGGTAGTTCACCAAGGCGTGGAAGCCATCCTTGCGTCCGTCCCAGATGTGCCAGATGAAAGGGCGGTGGTGGAAGAGCTTGCAGTGTTGCTCGAAGAACTCATCGCGCAACCAGTCCTCAAAGTTGGTCTTTGTGCTCCCCGTGGCCGCGATCAATGAGCGCTCGTCGAAACTGCCTACCGCAGCGCCCAGCAGTTGCCGCAGCCGTGCCGATGCAGGTTGCTCGTTGTTGATGGGCGATAGACACACGATGCCATCCTTGTCAGCGAAGGACTCCAGCCCATCCGGCTCCAATGCGGGGCAATCCGGAAAGCTGCTACCAGTCTGGCGCGGCCAACGGTAGTTCAACAGCCGTGCTACAGCTACGTGCAGAGGCTCCTCGCTCCCTTTTGGATGGCCGTTGAACAACCATTGTGAGGGATCCTCGCTGTGGGGTTTCGGAAGGCCATCAGGGTACTTCTGCTCCGCAATCTTCTTCCAACGGTCGATGTCAAATGGTACCTTGACGAGTGTATTACAGGTAACCTTGAATTTCTGATCAACCTTGCGCACTTCCATCTCAAACTCACCTGATTCGCAGTAGCACCATATCGCAGATAACATTGTCTCGTCAGCCGGAAGTACGATACTCACATTTTCATCAAAGGCTCGGCCGAGGTAGCGAGTGTATCTCAAGGCGGACATACCAGAGATGGCGATTGCTTGTTTACCCCATGCCGACACCCCCGCCTTCCATTTCCCAGAACTGTAGCCTTGAGCGGCCTTGAGGTCCATCAACCGACGAAGCAAACCATTACCCTCTTCCCAGCGAAATGCGCCAGAGCATCCTTGGAAATGACCCGAACGGTCCGCTGTAGTCTGCTGTAGCTCCCATTGGCCACTATTAGGATCGACCTCCCAAAAGGAGGCAACGAAACAGGGCACGTCAAAACAACCTTGACCATGAAGCCCCTCGGCAACCTTTGACAGGAGAGGTGACGGCACAAAGGTCTCCCCGGTAATACGGTGATCTGGCGTTTGCAACTGGGAGTCCTGTTGCACACATCGGAGAAGAGAACTGCTGATGAATGTTGCCTTGGATCGGCTATCATTCACTACGCTCGCGTCAATTGCAGCAAAAGAATGGTGGGTGCGTGGCTTGTTGGTTTCGACAAGCGCCAGACAGACATTCACGACCTCTCCAGTAATGGTCTCAAATGCGTTCGCACCGAGTCGGCAGAGTAGAGAAAGAGACCTAGTGGTTAGTAGCTGCTTCCGAAAGACCTTGTAGGTCTGAAGGAAGAGCCAGTAGTGGGGAAGTACGTTCACCACAGCACCGCCACATCCGTCAGCGAAACTGAGGCATCGCTCCAAGAAAACTGTTGATAGGTCCTGCTTGGAAGCAGAATGAAAACGATCAAGGTGTTTCTTCAGTTCGTCATTCTGCTTACCTCGGGCCAAGTATGGCACGTTCGTAGCAACCAGAACAAACGAAGTTGAGAGCAGCCTTGCTGCGGTCGCAATGCCTTGAGCAACCACCGCCATTTCATGGGTAGTGTCATCAACCTTGTCATCAGCCAATGCCTTGTCGAGCAACGGTTCAAGATCATCGTAGGTGGAATCGAACAAATCGCCTCCACCACGTCGTGGGTCGATCAAGCTGCCAAGAACGGGCGCTTGCTCGAAGAGTTCATAGAGCCGGGTCATACCAGCCTTCAAACGCTCATCATCACCCGCCAGCTTCACCCAATCAGCCAGCTTGGCCTGTGGGGCAAGACCTGAGCATGCGATGTGCGGTGCGGGTAATTGTTGAAAACCTGCCAGCTTCCATGCAGTGAGCGCCACGTTGAACGCCCCGATCTGCGTGCAGCGAGGGTCCAACTCCAAGCCGTGGATGTTATCGCGCAGTGCTGAGACTACAGCAGTTTGTGCGGACAGTCCTTCCTCTTCCATCCGCATGCGCGCCACGATGGGCAACGCGAAGACCAGAAAGTGGCCACTGCCCATGCACGGGTCCAGCATCGTGATCCCGTTGGCATGGGTGGGCCAGCCATCAAAGGTGCCTGCGGCAGGTCGCCATGTCTTGGTCTCCTCGTCCTGCACGAAGCGGAGATAATTCCACTCCAGTGCGGGCATTCCATCACGCCCAGTCAGGGCCACGCTTCGGCGCGCATCCACTTCACTGGCCGCATGGATGGGGCCTTTCTTTCCGGCCCACCACGCACCCAACGTGTTATGGAGGAGGAAGTCCACCATATAGTCTTCGGTGAAAAGCTGGGTGACAGGTGAAATCTCATCGGCACCGATCTTCTTGCCGCTGGCGTTCACCTCGTCCTTCTTCTTCGCTTGCCAGAATTGGTATGTCCAGCCGAGGCTGTCATCCGCCGTGAACACCTCAGCGGGCAGTTCATCGAGGAGCGCTTTCAGGGCCACCTCATCATTGGGTGCCAACCGCAGCTCCAGCACGGGATCATCCTTCCGGAACACTCCGGGAAGGATCTGGCTGGCGAAACGGCACGCCAGTTCAAAGCCGTTGCGTGCTCCCAGTTCAGAGGCCAGTTCATCACACTCGGCCACGGTCACGGTCACGAAGCCGTTCGCCTCATCGGTGCGCAGCAAGTGGTTCTCGGTGAGGAAGCGTGTGAAGACCAACCGGTGCCAATGCTCGTAGGCCGCTTCGCCCACCAGATGGTACAGTCTCTGTGTTCCATTGGCCTCGCGCACATCACCAGAGGCCCTGCCCCTTGCGCGCAGTCTGTTCCGCAGGCCCTTCTGCTCGGCGCTCATGTGCGGCCTTGCATTCGCTTCATGCACGGCGAGGTTCTCCAGTGCAGCCAACGCGCCTTGTTCGGCGCATTCGCGCGCAGCCACGGTCTGGTTGGCCAGTTTGATCCGGAGTTCTTTTGAAAGAGAGGGCATGTGGTCAAATAATAGCGGGGCCGTCCTTCAGTACTTTCGCCACGGTCTTCTCCGCATCGGCCAACCACGCCTCCAGTTCCTGCTCGTTGTTGATAGTGGCCTTGGGCAGGTCCACCTTGCGCGCCTTGGGCATGGCCTCTCTGATAGCGGCCTCCAAGGCTTGCTGGCATCGGGTGGCGAGCGCATCAGCATGTGTGCTCCATGTGGCCAGATCGCAGGTGCGGAGCGCAGTGGCCAGATCGCCATCCGAACCGATCTCGGGGGCATTGCGTTGCGATACACCGCTTGCTGCGAGGAAAGTCTGTTGTGCATCCGGGGCGAGCTTCGACCAGACCTCATTCTGCTGCATACCCGCCAAGGCATCGGCCAACACCTTCTGGTGGTGCTCGAACGCCTTGGTCAATGCGGTGCGCAGCGCAGCGCCGACAGCCATGCGGATGCTGGCCACGGGGTCGGGGTCGGCCAATAGATCGCGTTTGTCATGCACGGCCTTCAATGCACTCGCCTGTTCCGTCACTACAGGCAGTGCTGCTGTCTGTACATGTTTCAACAGTTCCTCGGTGAGCCGGAAACCGGGCAAGCGGTCAGCGATGCGCTTCTGCAATTGCTTCCACGCTGCGATGTGTTGGCCCAGTTCCGCATCCTTCTCGTGGATGGCGAAGAGCAGGTCGTTACCGCTCATAGTGCCCAGTTCTTTCAAAACAGGTGGCGCTGGTGGTAGCGGTGCGGGAGCATCACCACCCGCTTGTTGGGCGAGTTCCTTCAGCTTGAGCAGAAAAGCGGAGGCATCGTTGATCTCATCACCTGCCTTGGACTGAAGGCCCGCATCCTGATAGAGCTTGCGCACGGCCAGCTTCTGCGCTGCGGTGAGGACGGGATGTTCCAAGCGGTAGTCCGCTTGACCCACTTTGCGTTGGTCCAACTCGGAGAGCTTGACGCCCTGCCCGTTGATGCGCGCGCTGAGGTGGCCGCTTTGCATGAGCACAGCCAGCATCGCATCGATCGCGTCCTTCGGCCAGCCAAAGGGCGAGGAGGTGAACATGCTCACCAGATCCGTCCCCTTCTTTCCACTGCCGACGATGCCCAGTATTTTGATGGCAACGGGATGCTGGTGCGGATCGCCGTTGAAGTGAACGACCTGCAACGCGTTCGTTGATCCTTCCTTAGCACGCTTCCACACTGCCCCCCAGTTGCCCGAATCGGCTTTCCTGAATTCCGGGTAGAGGCGATCGAGCACTTGCTCGCAGGCCACTTTCACCGCTCCTTCCAGACCGATCCCGGTCACGGCCTGTCCACCGCTGAGGAAGACGCGTGCGCCATTCAGCACTTCACCGATCAGGTCCTCGACTTTCCGGTCCTCAGCGGTCTTGCGTGTGACCATGGAAGCCCGTGCTTCCTTGCCCTCTTCGGTGGTCGGACTCCCTTTGAAGTTGATCGTCTCATCCGCAGCGATCGCCGAGGCCAATGCGTTCTTCAGGTCATCGGTGCGCACCTTCGGAATCATGACGTGAACCGTAGCGTCATCCACGGCGCGGCGTTGTATGTCCTGCATGATGGCATTCTCGGACTCCGAAAAGCCATCGCGTACCCACACGTTGATCCCGTCACTGGGCGGTGGTGGTTCCAGCCCTTTGTGGACGTTCACCTTGCGTTTCTCACGCGCATCACCGTGAAGTACGGCAGTGCCTTTCAGTTCTTCGCTCACTGCTTCGCTGAGCAATGAACTCCGTTGCGCAGCGATCTGGGGGTCGTTGTTCTTCGCACCCGCCAGTTTCTTCCTATACTCTCCTTCCCATGCTTGTCCTTCCGTGGTCTGCAAGCGATACTCTCCCTCGTCCACGGGCATCAGTACACCGTCCTCCACCAAGCTCTGGAGGACAGGAGGCACGCGCTGGCGGATGATTGCGGCGGAGGCATCCAGATCATCCGAGAGGAGATCAGCCATGTGCTCTTCATTGGCGCGGATACCTGAATCCGCACTTTGCCGAGGTAGCTTGTTGATGAGGAAGACCAGTGCGCAAATGCGACTCCGGAGGTCTCCGTCCTTCTTCGTTTTCTGTGCTTCGATGATCTCCTGATAACGGCGTTGCATCTCACCGCTGATCACCAGATCCTGTGCAAGCTGGTCGTACAAGAAGTCAGCAGGGACAACGGAACCCAGTGGCTTGTCGGCAAGCTCACGGCATGCTTCATGGATCACCCGAAGCTGGGTGCGCATTTGTGAAGTAGCTCCTGAGGCGTCAATGCTGTGGAGCACCTTCTCCCAGAAGCGTTGGCGCACGGGAAGCAATGGGTAGTCGGAGACATATACGTCCTTGTCTTCGGGCCGCGTGGCCACTTTGGTCGCCTTCAGTTGGCGCGCGATCTCCCCGGAGTGTGTGACCACCAGCTTCTCGATCGGCTCCTTCTTATCCGTCTTTTTTTGGAGAACAACGGTGCGGATCACTTTTTCCACGTCGTTGTCCTTGAGGTGGACCTTGATCTGGAAACGCCCCATGATGCGCTGCAAGGCGGGCGTATCGGTAAGAGCACTCTGACCAGTCCCGACCACCAGCACGCGACCATCGAGTTCCTTCTGGCAGGCTTCCACGACCTCTTGCACGCCGAGCGCCACGTCCGGGTCATTGTTGATGTACTGTTGGATCTCATCCAATACGAGCACCGTGCAGGGCAACTCTCCCTTGCGGTTTAGCGCGCGGCGGATCACGGTGAGCATGTCGGCCACGCTTACCTCTTCCACCTTGGTGGGGTACTGGTTGCGCAGTGCAGCAGCCACGTCCTTCAGGGTGCCAAGGTGAGGATGAGCATCGAGATAGGCTTGCTGAAAAACCTTGCTCGTGTAGATCTGATCGAACTCCGTCAGTGGCTTCTTGCCCGCCTTGGTGATCGACTCCATCAACAGATCGAGCTTGCCTTCATCGCGGAGGTCCAGCATGAGACGAGCTATGGACAGTTTCTCCGGAAGTCCGACCGACTTCAACACGATGGCCAACACGCGGAGGCGCACGTCGCCCACACCTGACTTCAGTGTACCCCCAGCGGCATGAAGTCCAACACCCTGCTTTCCACGCGTAGAGAGTTCCTTGAGGAGATCGCGGAGATCGTTGGGCAGGTCCACCAAGCTGCGTGAGGTGTTGCCATCACCAATTGCGTGATCGGTCCACAGATACCGCAGCACCTTCACCATGTGCGACTTCCCACTGCCGTAAAAACCACTCACCCACGCGGCCTTCTGCTCCTTGCCGAGGCTGTCCAGAAAACCTTGGACCATGCGCGTAAGGCCCGTATGGTATTCGCCTTGACAGACAAAGGTGGATAGCTCGTACTTGAGGGTTTTCGGATCCTCTGAGTTGTTCGAGGAAACGCCACCATTCTCTACATCCCACGAGAGAGGATCTTTCAGAAAGAGTTCACGCGTCTTCATGACATCGGGTCGGAGAGAATAGGTACAGCGAGATAGTCCCAGCCAGTGCGGGCACCAAGAAAGCGGTAGGTATTGCCTTCCCTTTCACCGGGGAAGAACACGAGCAGAATTCCAGTGAACGAATGGTCCAATGCGTCGATCACTTCCGACACATGCAGCAAGTCGTACAGTTCCATCAGGCCAGTGAGTGCGATCACTGTCCGGGCCATCTGGTCGGCAGGGATTTGGTCCATCTCCTTCGCCACCCGATCGCGGATGTGATTCCGGAAGCCAGTCTGGGCATACTCCTCCAAGATCTCGGGGTCCCCCAGAATGGTGGCCCGCTCCTCCTCGTCATCGAAGGTGTCGATCCATTCCGCGAAGGTGTCGCTGAGGTCGATCTGGTGCCAGTATAGTGGGACACTGGAAGTGGCCATCTCGAACTCCGTGACGCGGGTGGCCAACCGCCGTTCTTCTTCTGGTGGGTAGACCAGAAACCACACGCGCTGGCTCATGGGCAAGCCCGAACGCAGGGGCATTGCTGCGCGGCGCTTGTAATTGGCCAACAGGTCGTCAATGCGCGCCATGCAGCATCAGTTGTTCCGAGGGTTGAAGAAGGGAGGAGAAGTCCGTCTCCACAACTCCGCCAGCGTTGCGGAATCGCAGCAGGCCATGAGCAGACGCGATGGACAGGTGATCGGCTGCGATCATCGGATCCACACCCACCAGTCGGGCGTAGACGGAATCGAGCAACACCTGACCTCGGACTCCAGCCAGATAGCCCGCGAACATGGCGTAAGTGGTGGCCATCCAGTGCGGCTTGGGGCGTGACCTGAACTTGTGGGAACGGCCAACCAGATGACCTGTGGTCGTCCATGTCCCGTTCACGTTCTGGGCCAAGGACTTCTTCATGGCCGTGCTGTACTTGTCCGGGAAGGCTTCCTCCATGGCGGCTTCCATCCGCACACGGGTCAGTTCCTCACCTGCCTTCAACGTGCTCACCAGATCGAAGCTTTTCCGCAGTTGGAGGTCCCGACAGTAGACCAGCACCAAGGCCATCAAGGGCAATGCTTGAGGCTCCTGTACGGTAAAATGTTTCAGGAGGCGCCAGAGAACCTTGGTGGAGTCCAATGTGTAGGCCCGTCGGAGGTGGTTGAAGGTCTTCTCCCTACTGCTGGCCGTTGGCTTACCGAGGAGGTTCTCCTCGACGATAGCCTTCTTCATGGACTCCATCGACGCATCCTCCCGCGTCCCCCTCAGGAGTGCGGTCAGTTCCTCCAGCATCATGCTGCGCGACATGTGCGTGCCCGTGATGGCCGAATAGAACCCGAAGGCGTCGGTAGGGCTCACCCTACCAGTACTTGCTCTCAAGACCCTGTATTCCAGATTGTTAAACCCTAAATCGTTCCCTCACCGCAATTGGTGGGGCGTTTGTCGGGCGCTGAAAGTACTTACTGAAGGCTGAAGTGGGTCTACTGGCGTCGAATGCCCCATTTACCTAAGCAACCCAGAGATTCTGGCAGCTCGATTCTCTTCGTGTTCTGAGAATCAGCAAATGGTGCTTTCTATTTTTATTACTTCTTATAAACTTGATTATCAAGCACTTATGAAATTTTCTTCATATCTTTGCGCAGAAGTACTTGGTAACACGAAATAACTGTGGTAAATGTCCAACGAAAGAAAAGCCATTGAAAGGACCGAAAGGGAGTGGATTCCGACCAAAACACCGACCAAGCGAGCAGCCGCAAATAGGCGGCGATTATCCCTGCTGAACTTGGTCTACTCCCATACATGGGCAGAAATACCCATGCGGCAGCTTACTGCTGCTCATCAGATCTCCAATTCAATGGTCTTTTTCTATGGCAACGGCATCATTAAGAGGAAAGGGCTCCTATACCGTTGGACCGGACCCGCGCCGTTCTTGGAGATGGCTCATGACTGGTGTGACTACATCATGGCTTATGTACGTCGGCGACGTGACCGTGGTGCGGTCGTTCGGGTAGAGATGCATCGCACGTTCGATGTAGGCCAAACTGCGGACAAGCGGCTGGACAGAATCGTAGCTGCGCTGAAGGGCATCTATACGTCAATCCATGGAGGTTATCGAAAGCGAGGGCTGACTGAGTTGTGCCAAACGAACGGATTGGAGCATTGTGCAGGCCGACACCTGATCTCACGTGGTCTGATCGACAGTCCTAGACAAGGGATCAGCAAGTGGGTCGGTCCGCCACCAGATCGAGAACTGGCCCTCTGGCTGTTCGGCATGTTGACAGAGCACCATCGATCGATCTATCGCTCGAAGATGGAGAAGAAGCAAGAGCGCACAGCGATGATCGATGCCATAATCGGGGGGACAGATCCACCCTTTCAAGGAACCGAGGAACCCTCGCTTCCCGACTCTACTTCGTTCGAGGTTCTTCCTTCAAACCCCGTGGAATACTGGAGTTCCGCCAGTACGACGTGGAATGCGAACTCCACGAGCAATGCCTCCTCTCCTTCCTCTCCCTCGCACCTATCGGGAAAGAATGGGCTGGATAACGCCCAGATCAAGGCCCCTAATCAGTGCGCTGAATAGGCGTATCAAAAATAAGCCCCTAAAAAGCTCCCCTCGTTTGCGACGCTCCAAGTGACCGCAAATTTTCCCCTCCATTTTTCTCCAAACCAATTCAACCCGTTCCATGACCAGACATTCAACTACTCGGTTCAATCGGGTCAGCCCTTCAGCCCTTTGGGGAGGGCTGAGAGGCTGCCCGCGCTTGTTCCGCTCCGGGAGAACAAGTAAGTCAAGATGCATTATCTGCGAAAGGCTGAAGGTACTTGAAAGGTCTTCCCCTTCTCCCACAGGGACTTCAGGGGTGAAAACACAGATAACACGGTGCTACAGCAGTGTTGGGATGCAAGCGTGAGAGACATAGGTATTGCGCCAAACCAATTCAACCCGCCGCAACTGTGAGATGATGAGTCCACTTCTGCTGCTTCCTGAGGGCACCTCACTCAGAAATCACCACTCCATGCGACTCAATTGACCCAAAGCCATGACAGTCAGTATTGAAGGTATCACTGATCGCAATCCCAGTGTAGTCGATGGACAGAGCAGTCCAAGATCGATGACGGAAAATGAAGGAAGCAATGTGGAGCAAGAGTACATGACAAAGAAAAGAGAGAAAATACCAAGTTCAGTGAATCCAAAGAGAGTAACCCAGCATGTCCCTTATGTAGATACATCCAGTGGACGGAAGCACTATGCACATGTCCCAAAAGAGGTGGATGAAATCCTAGTACCGCTCGTTGCCAAGCACCACCCCAAAACTCCCCGCTTCATTGACCACTACCGGTGGATTATCCACTCAATCTGTTTCCAACGGTTCATTGACCGTCGTTTGCGTGATCCGAGTATTCACGTACACCTGAACATGGAAATCCTACGTCGCATCATTAGTCAGCGCTTTGCTTCTGCCTTCATAAAAAAGTTGGAGGAAGAGTGCATCCTTGAGGTCAATCCGAGCTACAAGCCTTCGCACTACTCTCGCTCCTATCGGCTAACAAAACGTTTTCGGGAAAGCCCGGTCCATCACTTCGAAATCACCGACAAGGGTGTCGGGAGGAATCTCGAACGCTTCCTTACTGAAAAGTCTCAAAAAGCACGGGCTCACAATGAAGGATACGCCCATGTCGAGCACTGGGTGCAGAGGATTGCCATTAACAGTCCATGTGCAACCGCCTTCACCCAAACACATTACGCTGATCGGGCCGAAGAGCATGAAGCCCGTCTACGATCGATCCGAGGAATTGAACTCGGCCAGTTGTGGTTCACCGTGGATGATACAGCAGGTAGAGCCCACCACAATTTCAGCAATCTAGCCGCTGATCTGAGGCAGTTCGTCACGATTCAAGGTGAAGTCCTACATCAGGTAGACATTGCCAGCAGCCAGCCTTGGCTTCTCCATCTCCAGCTCCGGGGCAGTATCTCCAACGAGGTTGAACAACAGGACATGGAGAGACTTCTTCTTTCAGGCCGTTTTTACGAAGCCTTTGGTACAGTGCATATGAAGCGAAAGGACATCAAGGAGAAGTTCTTCCAGATGCTGTTTGGGCAGATCAACATCTCTTCCACTATCGCGAAAACCTTTAGGAAGCGGTTTCCATCCTACGCAAGAGCTATGGATGAGGCAAAGCGAGACGACTACAAACAAGTCGCTATCCTACTCCAACGGGCGGAGGTCGAAGTGGTATTCGACGCTGTAACACGATTCGTGGCGATGGCAGGAACCAACGCTCCAGTGCTTACCGTGCACGATTCCTTAGCAACCACTGCGAAAAATATCCATACAGCACGTGATGCGCTGGCGGAGGCCTTCAAATCACGTTATGGCGTTGTTCCCATGCTGATGAACAAGTCGCCATTTGAGTTTCAGGATCAGCATAGCTGTCAAGTAGACAATACAAAAAGAAAAATGAAAACAAGCCAACTAACTTGCGTCTCTATTGAGAACTCGGGGCTCATAAAGACTAAATTCGCAGAACTGATTCGATACGTCGTACGGTTCAAGGAGGGCCTTCAAGGGGAATACTGGGCGAAATCTGAAGCCAGTGAGAAGCACTTCCCTTTGCACGAAGCATACTGGTACAAGTACGAACCCCTTACAAAAAAAGGCGAAGCCGACACGTTAAAGTTCCGCCCCTGTAAGATGGAAGAGATCCCGGCAGATGGTGTGGGGGATACGGTTCCCCCCCACGTCAAGACACCCCAAAGGCAAGTCCAAATGACTGAGAAGAAAGTACCGCCCACTCTACCCGTGGTCCAAAAGGAAGGCGGTAGTGAAGCTCTGGTTGATACCAACATCGTAGCCTTCGAGAGTGCCATGAAACTGGCTGTTGCGGGCAAGATCGACGTAGACCAGATCGGGCCCACAGCTCAAAACCTTCGGAAACTAATTAATGGCCTAACGAAGGGCGAAGAGCAGGGATGCGCGCACTGATTCCGAAACGCTGAGCAAAGCTGTAGGGGCCACCTCAGAGTGGCCCCTACTCATTGTGACCGCACGTTAAACCACACAAACCTTCTCTGATATAAGCTGGATCCCCGACATCTGCTTGACATCTACCATTCGTAATAGCTGTATCACCGTTTTCTGAGCGACTAGCATTGAAGCATGATTATAGGCGTGAAAGATCGACTTCTCCCCCATCATCCGGTGGCCTGTGAAGACTCGCGCAAGGAGATGATCGGGGATAAGTCCTAGGCTCAGGAACAAGCTCACAAATGCGCGCCTGAGACTATGCACTTCCGGATCCTTTCTGATTTCCACCGCAGTTAATAACGCCTTGATGGAACGCCGGATATGGATCTCGCTGACATGGGCTGGCATGCCATTCTTTTCAAGTAAGTTACGGACGGGCTCAAAGACGATCGGAGAGACGGATACTGGATGGCGTGATGCGTTCTTCGAGACAATGAAATCACTGCATAGTATCCCGGAGCGAGTCTCAATTGACCGAAGATGGAGCCAGATATCACTGATACGTACTGAAGAGAGGGCTATGGCCACGAGCATAGTTTGTGCATTGGCCTCCGTTCGTGTAGTCGGCTGGTAGGCAAGGATCTTGGCGAGATCAGCCCAATCAAGTACCTCCTTCTTTGGGGTTGTGTACGCAAAAAGCTTGGCCTTGGGGCATGTTTGAACGCCGTTAGCCCTTGCTTCATTCAACGCTTTGTTCAACAGCTTCTGAATCGACGCCATGCTGTTATGGGCGAGCTTGTAGTTCCTCTGCACCCATCTTAACAAGTCCACCAAATCTTGGGGGTTGACCCGAGCGAGGTCAACTATCCCAGATCTGCGCTCGTAGTCGGCCACCTTGCGTTGAAAGCCGATATAGGTGTGTATGGTGTGGTCCGCCATGCAACGCTTGTCGATCCAGCTTTGGACGATATCCAACAAAAGCGTGCTTGCTCGTTCTTGTACACGTCTTCTACCCAACAGGTCGTCGTACCGCAGCCTCACAGCAAAGGCTGTCTTGACAGTCGACTCGGTGTATGCTCGCTGCACGTTCAAGCAAAGGGTATCCACCGCACGGTGCAGGACTCCACCATCCCGTTTACTGAAAGCTGCTGATGGCCGATTTGCGCGCATGTCCCAGTCCTTTGTAGGGATTGTCCCAGCCGCAAAGCGTAACCGCTGGTACTTCGTCCTCCCATTGGATACAATCGGAGCCAGACCATTGACCAGAACGCGGATCCTCGATACTTGATCGTCCTTTTCCTCCAGAACTACGCTGATCATGTTCATCTAGTGGTGTTTGGCATTCTGTTGAGGCACTTGAGGGGCGAAAAAGGGGCGAATCGAACTTGAAATGGCCCATTCTCGAACTTGAAAGCAACACCCCCCACTATAAGGGAAACGGCATGGGATAAGGGTTCTCGGGTTCCCTATCTCCGTAACCGTAGCATTGGCGAGGTCCGTAGACACGCGGAAGCCCGGAAACCTCGCTAGACACGCACGCTTGAGGGGCGTGTGCCCTAACCGGTGTGCTGGTTCGAGTCCAGTCCTGGGCACCGAAGGTGCCGAAAGAGCCTCAGCGAAGCTGGGGCTCTTTCATTTCCACGCAACGCGGGGAAATGGACTGGCGAGAAGTTCATCCCGCACGGAGCGCTACCGGAGATGCGGGAAGTCCAGTCCTGGGCACTTGATGATGAAGGTCGCAATGAAGCCATTCCATCTTGCCCCATACGTTCCCCGGAATATTCCGATTTGCCCGTGCGGAAGTGCATCGGCACCTTTGAGAATTCTAAAGTGGTAGTTCAGAATCCTCAAAGATCAACATACCTAAGGGCCATCCATGCGCGACCTTCTCGTCCTCGAAACCGCTGCTGTTCTAGCTGGCCCGGCCGTAGGCATGTTCTTCGCGGAACTGGGTGCGCGCGTGATCAAGATCGAGAACAAGCGTGCGGGTGGTGATGTCACACGCAAATGGAAACTGCCAGTGGAGGATCCCGCCTCCCCGGTAAGCGCCTACTTCAGCAGTGTGAACTGGGGCAAGGAACACCGTTGGCTGGACTTGAAAGATGCAGCGGACCGTGCCGTCTTCGATGCCATGCTGGCGAAAGCCGATGTGCTGATCACCAACCACCTCGCGGACGATGCGGAGAAGCTCGGCCTGCAACGCGACCGTTTGCGCGAACTGAACCCGCGCTTGGTGCATGGGCACATCAAGGGCTTCGCGGCACAACCGCAACGGCCTGCCTTTGATGTGGTATTGCAAGCAGAGACAGGTTACATCAGCATGACGGGTACCGATGAAGCGCACCTCGCCAAATTGCCGATCGCGTTTATCGATGTGCTCGCTGCGCATCAACTCAAGGAAGGTGTCCTACTTGCCTTGTTGCAGCGGGAACGCAGCGGCAAAGGAGCTTACGTGGAAGTATCGTTGGAAGAAGCAGCGCTAACGGGATTGATCAACCAAGCGAGCAACCAATTGATGACCGGCGCGGTGGCCAAGCCGTTAGGGACCTTGCACCCGAACATCGCGCCGTACGGGGAAACGTTCAGCTGTGCCGATGGCGGCAGGATCATCCTCGCGGTGGGGAGCGATGCGCAGTTCGCTGCGTTGTGCACGGTGGTCGGTCGTGCGGAACTGCCAACGGACCAACACTACAGCCGCAATGCGGTACGCGTGCAGAACCGATCCGCCCTTGCAAAGGAACTCGGCATTGCCATCGCGACATGGGACCGCGGACCCTTGTTGAACGCCCTACTGGAAGCCCAGGTCCCGGCGGGTGCGTTGAACACCATCGATGCGGCGTTGGCCACACCGGCAGCGCAGGCGATGATCCGAGAACAAGAGATCGATGGCCAGCCGACACGGCGCGTTAGCGGCAATGCGTTCCGGATAGAGCCTTACTGAGCGACGGCTTTCTTCCGCGCTTCCTTCAGCGCATCCTGCAACACGGAGACCACGCGTTTGGACTCGGCCTCGTTCAACCCCTTGCCGAAGATCACTTTGCGGCCCAAGTGCTCGAAGCCCAAGCGCTCGCCGCCGATGGTCCAGAACGAATCGTTGAGCTGGTACTTGAACGAGGTACGATCGATGTTGAGCGCACCCAGCTTCTGGATGTTCTCCACGAAATAGGGACGCGCCTTGCCATAGCCGAAGATGCTGTCCTTGATCGTGAGCACGCCATCCTTCAAGCGCCATTGTTCGAAACCCTTCAACCGCCACAACACCGCACGGCCCACCTTCACGGTGAAGTAGAGCCAGAACGCGAGGAAAGCCAACAGGTACTGGCGCAAGGGGTCACCCTCAGGAAGTTTGGTACGCGCGTACATCATATAAACGCCCACGAGGATCCAGCACAGGTACCAAGCCACGAGCAAGGCTTCCTTCTGCTTCGGAAGCCGTGCACTGATGACCACGCTGGTGCGGCCTCCGCTGCGGTCGATACTGACCCGGTCACTGACGATCTCCATCACACTTTCTCGGTAGCCACCACGCTTTCATACAACCGCTCGTAGATCGGCAGGATCTTCTCCAGATCGAACCTACGCGCCTGTTCCAATGCACCAGCACGATAGCGTTGATAGGTGACTTCATCGCCGAGTATGGTGGCCGCGTTCAGGGCCATTGCAGCGATGTCCCCGATCGGGCTCAGCAATCCGCTTACACCGTGGATGTTCACTTCGGGAAGGCCACCGCCATCCGTGGAGACCACAGGCACACCGCACGCCATGGCTTCCAGTGCTGCGAGTCCGAAGCTCTCCGTTTCACTGGTGAGCGCGAAGAGATCACAGCTGGCCATCACCTCTTCGGGCCGCGTCATCTTCCCCAGGAACTGGATCGCGTGGCAGCTGTCGGTTTGGCGGCAGAGGGTCTCGATGCGTTGGCGCTCCGGCCCATCGCCGATCATCAACAACCGCGCGGGCACCTTCTTCCGCAGTTCCAAGAACATGCCAACCACATCCTGCACGCGCTTCACCGGGCGGAAGTTGGACACATGCACCACCAACCGCTCACCGTTGGGCGCATACCGCGCGCGCAGCTCGTCGCTCGGCTTGTGTTGGTACTGGTCCACACACACGAAGTTGGGGATCACCTGCACCTCACGTTTCAAGGGGAAATGCGTGTAGGTATCGCGCTTCAGACTCTCGGAAACGGCTGTCACCGCATTGCTGCGTTCCATGCTGAAAGTGATCACCGGCTCGAAGCTGGGATCGCGCCCCACGAGGGTTATATCGGTGCCGTGCAAGGTGGTCACGAAAGGCAAACGCATGCCTTGTGCGGCCAGGATCTTCTGGGCCATCCACGCGGCGGATGCATGCGGTATGGCGTAGTGGACGTGCAACACATCGAGCCCTGCGAACTTCGCCACGTCCACCAACTTGCTGGTGAGCACGAGTTCGTACGGCTGGTAATCGAACAGCGGGTAGTCGCTCACGCGCACCTCGTGGTAGAACACGTTGGGGTGATCACGCAGGCGCACGGGCCTGTCGTAGGTGATGAAATGGATGATGTGCCCTTTCTCGGCCAGGGCCATGCCCAGTTCCGTGGCCACCACGCCACTTCCGCCGAAGGTGGGATAACAGACTATGCCGATGCGCATTCCGGGAGGTTCCGCCAGTGCGGGGTGCAAAGATCGGCCGTGTTGGGCAATGGAGGTCACCGCGGCGGCATGTGGATCGGCGCTGCGTTGGAAAGCCCAGCGGGCAGGTCGATGGCAAGGTCGTTGAGCACTTTCACCTGACAGGCCAGTCGCCACTTCTGGGCCACTTCCGCCCGGGTGAAATACGGCAGCTCGCGTTCGGCGATCGGTCCTCCTCCCTTCAGCACACGGCAACGGCACAACGCGCACGAACCTTTGCCACCGCAGGTTGAAGGCAGCGCTATGCCCTCCCGCGCCAGCGTATTGAAGAGCGTATCGCCACCGCTTACCGCTATGGTCCGCTCTCCGTTGATCGTGATGCGGATCCGGGAATGGGTGGGACCTTTCAACATCCAACGCACCACCACTGCTACGAGCAGCACACAGGCGACGGTGATGAAGACGATGGACATGGCACGACAATGGAGAGGTTGCGGACGTCCCTACCTTCGGAACCGCCAAGTTGGCCAAAAGAACGGATCATTGTACGCCACACGTTTGAACCACTCGTTGCACCTTCTCGGCCGCCTGTTGATCACGGCCTGCTCTCCGCTCCTGCTCACAACAGCTACCAGTTGTGGTTCCACCACGCCTGTTGCCGCGGGTGAACCAGTGGAATACTACCAGGAGACCACGTTGCGGTACACGGACCATGTGTACAGCCCTACGATCCACACGGTCCAACTCTTCAAGAAGGGCTTCGAACTGGCCCCACCGATCACCGACCTGGAGACGCAAGACCCGCTGACCCTCCGCTTCGACGATCTGCAGCCGAACATCGAGAACATGAGCTATTCCGTGGTGCATTGCACGGCGGATTGGGCACCCAGCGATCTGATGGCCGGGCAATACCTCAGCGGTGCCTTGAGCGACTATATCCCCACGGGGCGCCAGAGCTACAACACCTTGCAGCCCTTCATCCACTACGAGCTGGAGTTCCCCAACCAGATGATGCGCTTCACACGCTCGGGCAACTACTTGTTGAAGGTGTACTACGGTGGCGACGAGGAGGATCTGGTGCTGACGCGCCGTTTCATGGTGGCCGAGCAGAAAGTGATCATCGATGCCCGGGTACTTGCTACACGCGATGTGGAGCTGCGCGATGCGGCCCAACAAGTGGACCTCACCATCCGGCATCCGGGCGTGAACATCCAGGATCCGTTCGGCGATGTGCATGTAACCATCCTACAGAACATGCGGTGGGATGATGCCCGCACCGGTCTTCAGCCCCGCTTCGTACGCGACAACGAGCTCGTCTACGACTTCCCCCAACAAGGCCTCTTCATGGGCGCGAACGAATACCGCAACTTCGATCTGAAGAACCTCCGTTTCCTCACCCGCAGCGTAGCACGGATCACACCCGGTGAAGGCAATGCCGTGTACGACGCCTACTTGCTACCGGAACAGAAGCGCAACATCCGCGTGTACGACAACCAGCGAGACATCAACGGGAAATTCCTGGTGAAGAACGACATGGTGGACGGCGATCCCTTGGGCGCGGATTATGTGAACGTCCACTTCAACCAGCCCATGCCCGAGCAGTTGGGCCAAGATGTCTTCATCTACGGTGCTCTCAGCGATTTCCAATGCCGCAAGGAGAACCGCATGACGTGGGTGCTGGAAGAAAAGACCTACAAGGCCACCATCTTCCTGAAACAGGGATTCTACGACTTCACGTATGCCACCATCCCGCGCGATGCCAAAGCACCGGATCTCACGGCCGTGGAAGGATCGCACTACCAGACGGAGAACGATTACATCGTGCTGGTCTACCTTACGGACCGCCAGCAACGGTATGACCGGTTGGTGGGTGTGCGTTTCGTGAATTCGGTACGCGGCTAGGGCGAGGAGAGCCTTTTCGCACGGAAGCCTCGGCTGACTCATCGCTCAGTACCAAGCACTTCCGCGTTTACGACAGAACATTGTTGATCCTTCGCGCACGGCATGGCATAGGAGAGCGACGCCTGCTCGCACCTTCGGCCTCGATGTCAGACCGCGCTTTCACCCTTCTCCTCGACCGTCTCCGTTCCATCGCCGCCCGCAAGCAGCGCTTCAGCTACGATGTGCGTGGCAACTCGTACGTGACCTCGGACCTGGTGGCGGCCTATGCCGTTGCCAACGCGAAAGATGGGCTGCCCGCATTGGAGACCGTGCTTCAACATGCGTTGGACCACGATGCTGTGGTAAGTGGCCAACGCCTGCCCGATGGCCGGGTGCTTTACACCAGCTGTCGCCTGTTCACCGATGCGCACAATGCCATCACCTTCGCCAAGGCACATGGGCAAACGAGCGTGTACAACTGGAACCGGTGGGCCGAAGTGGAGGTACCCAATAGTGCCGAGCCATTGACCGCCGCAGCGCTCCCCGCGCCGTCCGCGAACTGAACTTCGCGATCGGTTCACCTTCCGTAGCCTGTAAAACGCGACCTTTGCGGCCGCTTAAGCAGGCCCCATGTCCAGTAAGAAGATCCTCGATAGCCGCAAACTCCTCGGTTCCACGGTGAAGACCGACCTGAAGGAGTTGAACAACCTGTACAAGGGTTTGATGAAGAAGCACCATCCGGACCGGTTCCAGGATGAGGGTGAGCGGCACCAAGCGGAAGAGACCAGCAAGCACATCATCGATGCGTACCACTTCCTGGTAAGCATCCATCCGGAAACGCACGCCACCAACAAGGAGGACTTCGAGCGCACGGCAAGCACCAGCGTGATCAGCGATTGGCGCTACAAGTCAATGACCTTGCACCTGATCTTCGGCGACGGCAGCGAGTACGAGTACTTCGGTGTGCCGCAGAACGTGTACAACAAGTTCGTGAACAACAGCGGCAACCTGCGTTTTGCACGGCGCCACATCCTTAGTGTGTACACGTATCGCCGGGTGAAGAAGACCAGCGAGGCCCCGAAGGAGGCGTAGTTCCTACTCCTTCACCACGCGCACCTGTTCGGCCAGGCGGGTGAAGACTATGGTGTACATCCCGTTGGGCAGGTCGCCCAGTTCCAGCCACGCGTTGGCGCGCACGGTACCTGCGGCTTGCAAAAGGCCTCGGGCATCCAAGACCATGTACGGCTCACTGCGCTTCAGCGGTGGGTCGAAACGAACAAGGCCCGTGGTGGGGTTCGGCAGTACGCGGGTGATGTAGGATCGGCGCTCGGCGATGGAGTTGGTGCAATTCACCTCCTCTAGTACCACCGTATTGGAACCCGAGTTGGGGATACAAACGCGGTTGTTCACCGTATCGAAGTCGATGTCGGCAGGGCTGCTCAACCCCGTGATGCCTGTATTGACGCCCGCTTGGGTGAAAGTGGGCTCGAACCGGGTTATGCGGTTGGGGCTCCAGGAGGCGATGAGGAAGTTGCCCAGGCAATCGATGGTAACACCGTCGATGCTGCCCACGCCGCTGTTGGCTACCAAGGTGGTGGCAGCACCCGTATCGCGATCGAAGGACTTGATGGGCGCATTCCCGCCCCAGAACACCACCACGAGGCGTTCACCTACGGGATCCCAAACGATACCGTTCGGCGTTCCGTTCGTGTTGGCCACAAGCACCTCGAAGGTCTCCGCCGCGGGATCCACCTTATACACCTTCGCTCCGGAGAAAGCCGTGGCATAGAGGAATTCCCCATCGGTGGTGATGCCGTTGAGGAATGAAGCGCCAAGGTCCAGATCGAACACCAGGGACGCATCACTGAGCAGGTACCCTTTCATCCGCGAACCGGAGCACACGAATAGCGTGTCGCCCAGGATCTCCAATCCGTATGGGGCCGAACCCACGTCCACGAACGTGGAGACCGTTCCCGCCTGGCCCTGTACGCGGATCAGGTTGTTCCCCGTATTGCTCACGAAATACCGGTCACCCACAGGATCGTATTCCACGCTCTCCGGACCGTTGTACTGTGCGGAACAAGCGGCGGACAACAACACGGTGGCCAGGGTGGCGACAGCGATGTTGATCCGCAAGAAGGGGTGGTTCATGGCGCGGCAAGGTACCCGGCGCTCCATACACGGGTCAAGGTGTGGCCAGTTCGCTTTCCACAAGGCGTGGTGAGCAAGATGAACACCAAGCATGGCGGCATGGGCCGTCCACCCCACACCTTGTGCCTGTCGTTCAGCGTTCTTTCAAGTAGACCACGGATAGTTCAGGATCGAGCGATCCCGGTCAAGGATGATGAGCAACGAATGCTTGGGCGGTCGGCGGGAGTAACGGATAACAGATCTTTGTACCATGAGCACCACGGTAACGCAAGACATCCGCGTAACGGTCCGCAGCCGTTTCGAGGCTGTGCACAGCGACCCCAAGGTGGGTCGGTTCCTCTTCAGTTACCGGATCACCATTGCCAACACGGGCAAGGACACGGTGCAACTGCGCAGTCGGCATTGGTACATCCGCGACAGTTTGGCCAAGGCCCGCGAGGTGGAAGGCCCTGGTGTGGTGGGCGAAACCCCCACCCTGCGGCCCGGCGAGGAATTCACCTACAGCAGTGCGTGTGATCTGCGCAGCGGCTTCGGGGCCATGCAGGGCACCTACAGGATGCACCGCATCAGCGATGGCAGCGAGTTCGATGTGGTGATCCCCGAACTTCAGTTGCGTTACCCTTACGCATCGAACTAAGAACACCTTTCCGCTGTTAAAACGCGTGAACATGCCGAGCGTGGTTCGGACCTCCCTGCTAGTTTCGCGCCCTGTATGCTGACCACCGCCAAGCGTTCCCTCGTGAAAAGCCCGCGCCTTTCCTTGGCGCTGCGCCTCTTCACGTGGCTGATGTGTGGCTGGTTGTTCATGGTACCACAGGTGATGTTCTCCACCGCCGTGCTCAGCTTCTGCGACGAGTTCGGTGCCAGTGCTCCGCCGCTGATCGAGGAGGAAGAGGTGCACCACACGGCGATACCTCCTTGTTCTGCCTTAGGTAGCGCCCATGGGCATACCGACCACGACGAAGTAGAACTCCCGCATTGGGAAGAACTGCTGTTGCATACGCTGCACGGCGAGGTACCGCACCCACCACCCTGGGCATAGCGCCGGATAGGTCCGCCAGCGGGCGGCCACAGCGCGGACGGATAGTTCCGCCCACCGATAGCGTCGTCCATCACTTACTTTTCGTTCGATGAAGTCTCCTCTGTCTTTTGAACATTGGAAGCAGGATCTCCCCGCTTCCGTCGTTGTCTTCCTGGTGGCACTGCCGCTCTGCTTGGGTATCGCCCTAGCGTCGGGTGCTCCCTTGATCGCGGGCCTTGTGGCTGGTGCGGTGGG
>DLGQ01000094.1:87743-101525 GCA_002482775.1 Flavobacteriales bacterium UBA7690
TGGCTTGGTGAGCCGTTCCTCGCTAGGGGTAAGTGGTCCGGCAGCGGGCCTGGTAGCCATTGTTGTTACAGCGATCGCGGAACTGGGAGCCTACGAGGCATTCCTACTGGCCGTGGTGCTAGCGGGCGTGATCCAAGTGATCTTCGGGGCGTTGCGGGCGGGCATCATCGCATACTACTTCCCCAACGCGGTGATCAAAGGCATGCTGGCCGGTATCGGCATCACCATTGTTATGAAACAGATCCCTCATGCGGTAGGCTACGACGCGGATTTCATGGGTGACGAGAGCTTCGAGCAGCCTGACCATCACAACACGTGGAGCGAGCTCTTCTACATGATGGACGGGATCAGCTACGGCGCTGTGGTGATCACCGTGGTGTGCTTGGCCATCATGCTCCTGTGGGAACGGCCGTTCATCAAGAACAGCAGCATCCTCCGGTTGGTACCGGGGCCCTTGTTGGCGGTGGTCCTCGGCATCGTGCTATCGAAGGTCTTCAGCGGCATTCCGGCGTTGGCCATCGGTCCGGAGCATTTCGTGGCCTTGCCGAACATCAATGGGCTGAGCGACCTGAACATGCCGGACTTCAGCGGCATCGGCAACTGGGCGATCTGGAAAGTGGCGTTCACCATCGCTGTGGTAGCGAGCATCGAAACGCTGTTGTGCGTAGAGGCCACCGACAAATTGGATCCGTACAACAGGACCACACCGGCCAACCGTGAATTGCTGGCCCAAGGCACGGGCAACATCGTAAGCGGATTGCTTGGCGGGTTGCCATTGACACAGGTTATCGTGCGCAGCTCGGCCAACTTGCAGGCCGGTGGGCGGACATCGCTTTCCGGTGTCCTGCATGGCGTATTCCTGGTGATCTCTGCGCTCATGCTGCCGGATCTTCTGCGCAGCATCCCATACGCCTGCCTTGCAGCGATCTTGCTCTTGGTGGGTTACAAGCTCATCAACCCTGCTCAATTCAAGGTGATGTGGAAAGCCGGGCCCATGCAATTCCTGCCCTTCCTCATCACCGTGCTGGGTGTCTACTTCATCGATCTGTTGTGGGGTGTAGGCTTGGGACTGGCGGTCTCCATCGTACACATCCTGTGGAAGAACTACCGCGTGCCGTACCACTTCGATCCCTACAAATACCGGCCGGGCATGCCCATCCACATCCAACTGAGCGAGGATGTGACCTTCTTGAACAAGGCCGGCATCAAACGCACGCTGGGTGAGCTTCCCAACGGTTGCCGCGTAGTGATCGACGCGAGCCGCACCATGGACCTGGACCCTGACGTGCGTGAGATCATCGACGATTTCTTGGACGGTGCGGACAGCCGCAACATCAACGTTGAACTGGTGGGCTACGACAAGCCTGCCGTGAAAGCACTCAGTGTGAACGACCTGGCCGTTGCTGTGCGCAAATTCGCCGGCACCGGGCGCTGAACATCTCGAACGATAACGAAACAAACATCCTTCTGGACCGATGGATTCCTACGAACAACTTCTTCGCAACAACAAGGCGTGGGCAGCCGATGTCACCGCCAAAGACCCCGGTTTCTTCAAACGCTTGAGCGACGTGCAAACACCCGAATTCCTATGGATCGGATGCAGCGATAGTCGCGTTCCGGCCAACGAGGTAACGGGCACCGTTCCGGGCCAGATCTTCGTACACCGCAACATCGCCAATATGGTGGTGCATACGGACCTCAATATGCTGAGCGTGCTGGAGTACGCGGTGCAAGTGTTGAAGGTGAAACACGTTATCGTCTGCGGCCACTACGGCTGCGGCGGGGTGCGGGCGGCGCTGGAGAACCAGCGGCACGGAATCGTGGACAACTGGCTGCGCCACATCCGCAATACCGCGCGGCGCTGGGACGACGAACTGATGGCTCTCGATCACGAGCGGGCGGTCGACCGGCTGTGCGAGCTGAACGTGCTGGCGAACGCCAAGAACGTGGCGCGCACGACGATCATCGAGGACGCCTGGGAGCGCGGTCAAATGGTGGAGATCCACAGTTGGATCTACCGGCTCGATACCGGCCGGATCAGCGTGCTGGGGGCTCCGATCACGGGCTGAGATCCAAGGAAAAGGAAAGGCCGGGGGATCCCTCCCCCGGCCCTATACCCGTTGTGTTAACCCTAGGAAACCGGATCAGGGGGTGGCGTCGGCGACGTCCGCGCGGAGGAAGCCGGTCGCGCCGCGCGCAGGGATCGCGCCGTTGAGGCGGAAGCTGCGGTAGGACCAGCCGGTGCTGAGGGACGGCATGCCCGCGGCACTGACGGCGATCTCGCTCACCCCTTGGTCGAAGGCGGCGAGGTTGTTGCTGCCCTCGATGGTGTAGAGGACTTCATCGATGGTGGATGCCTTGGCCGGGGTGCCGGCGAAGACCGCGCCATTGCGGACGGGCAGGGTGATCACCAGGGCCTGGTCGGCACCGACGGTTTCGATCCGTGAGCGGATCTTGCCGGAGGCGGCACCCGTGGTCGGATCACTGTCGAAGGCGAATTCCTGGAAGTTGCTCAGGCCGTCCTTATCGGGATCGGCGGTCTTTTCCGCATCGAGTCCGGCGAGACCGAAGCCGTCCGCCCAAGGGACGAAGGGATCGTTCGGCAGGACGAGCAGGATGCCGGTGCCGGTGATGAGCGCGGTTTCGGTGTCCGCGCCGGAGCCGATCGCGCCGAAGGTGCCTTCGCCTTGTGGGGAGCCGTCGATGCTGAATTCGTCGACCGTGTCGGTGCCGGCGAAGTTCAGGTTCAAAACGGCACCGCTGGTAACGTCGACGATGCCGGTGTCGCTCAAGCTGCCCGAGTCCAAGGTGAGGGTGCCTTCCGTGACGGTGGTGCCGCCGGAGTAGCTGTAGGTGCCGGAGACCGTCAGGGTTCCCGCGCCGCTCTTGATCAGGCTGCCGGTACCGGTGACGGGGCCGGACAGGTTGATGTTTTGCGGGACGTTGGACGCATCGGCGGTCTTCACTTCGAAGGTGGCCGAAGTGGCGACCGGGATCTCGGTCGACCAAGTGGCCTTCGCGGCGAGCGTGCCGCCGGAGAGGCGGAGCGTGGCGACGAAGCCGGCATTCGAGCTGCCGACCACCATGCCGCCGCCTCCGACGTAGAGCTCACCCCCGCTGACGTGGACGACGCTGGTTCCTGCAAGGGCTCCCTGGCCGAACTGGAATCGCTCGACGGAAGCGGTGCCGCCGCGGGTGAGGAAGGCGGCATTGCCTTGGAAAGCGCCGCCGAGCTGGACTCCGGTCGCGGCGTCGGCTGCGGTGAAGGTGCCGCCGGCGACGTCGATGACCGATCAGCGGCCGCCGTTGTTGAGGCCGACGGTCACCGGCCCGCCGATGTCGAGGCTGCCGGAGTCGATGCGGACGTTGACGGTGGAGTTCGAGGCGGAGACGGCGCCCATGTTGAGGGCCCCGGCGATGTCGACGTCGCCGCCGTTGATGCTGAGGCCGTCGGTGACGGAGCCTGCGGCCGGTTCCGCACTGAGGTTCTGGGCGGTGCGGCCGAGTTGCATCGAGGCGGCGGTCAGGGTTCCGCCGTCGACCTGAATCAGGCCCTGCTGGTTGGCGTTGCCGTTGGAATTCAGGCCGCCCGCAAAGTTGGCGGAGCCCGAGAACTGCTGGAAGACCGCACCGCCGGTTGCTCCGTTGGCCACGTTGGACAGCACCGATGCGTTGAGGCTGGCACCGAGGCTGGTCAGGCGGCCGGTGGCACCCACGCCCACCGTGGTGTTGTTGAGCGTCACGGTGGCGTCGAGTTCGAGGGCACCGCCGTTCACCTGGGTTGAGCCGGTGAAAGTATGGGCGCCAGTGAGGGCCATGACGCCCGCCCCGACCTTGGTCAGCGAGCCGGTGCCGGAGAGGACGCCGGTGTAGGTGGTGGAGGCCCCGTTGCCGCCGACCGTGAGGGCCACGCTGCCGAGGCTCGAGTTTTCGAGCACCAGGTTCTTGTCGCCGTCCAGCGCGCCGAAGGTCGCGTTGAAGTTACCGTCGAAGTCGACCGAGCCCCCCGCGTTGGAGTAGAGGACCGTGCTGTTCTGGAGGGCGAGCGGGTTCACCAGCAGGGCGGAGCCGCCCACGATGGTGGTGGTGCCGTTGAAGGTGTTCGCCTGGGGCAGCGACTGAATGCCGGTGCCGTCAAGCACCAGGCTGCCGGTGCCGGAGATCAGGTTGCCGACCGTGTGGTCGCCGGAGCGGCTGACGGTCAGTACGCTGCCGGCGTTGGCCAGATCGATGCCGCCGAGGGTGGAGCCGGTCACCCCGCCGTTGCCGAGGGTCAGGTTGCCGTTCAGGACGGTGAGGTTGCCGGTGAAGGTGGTGTCGGCGGTGAGCGTGAGCTTGCCGACGCCGTCCTTGGTCAGGTTGGCGGTGCCCGCGCCGCCGAAGTCGCCGGAGAGGGTGACATCATCATCCATCGCGAAGGTCACCGGGTTGTTGCCGAAGGTGACGGTGCGGGCGGCGGTGATGTCCTGACTGTTGCCTGGTGCCCAGACGAGCGGGGCGTTGTCCAGCGTGAGGTTGCCGGTGCCGAGGCCGTTGGTGGCGAAGGTCAGCGTGCCGTTGCTGAAGACGAGGTCGCCGAAGAAGCTGTTGTTGCCGCCAAGGGTCAGGTTGCCGGGGCTGGATTTCACGATGCCGCCGGATCCGCTGATGTCGCCCTGCAGGACCAGCGAGTCGGCGGCCGTGTTCAAGGAGATGCCGAGCGAGTCGGTCAAAGACAGTGGTGCGGAAATGCTGTGATTTCCAAGGAGCACGCTGATCTCCGCGTCGCCGACCGTTTGGTCGAAGTCGAGCGTGGCCGCCCCGTTGATCGTGTAGGCGTTGGCATTGCTGATCTGCAGCAAGCCGAGCGTGCGGTTGCTGTCCAGGGTGAGGGTCCGGGGGCCGGTGATGGCGGAGCCGAGGTCGGCGAAGCCGCCAATACTGTCGGGGACCCCGTTGAGCCACTTGGCGGGATCGCTCCAGTTGCCGGAGCTGTCGGTGGCCCAGACGGAAGGTGGGGAGCCGCCGATCTGGAGGCGGATGTTGTTTCCGCTCACCGCGAAGGTGTAGGTGAGACCCACCTGGCGGCTGGCCAGAGGCACTTCAAACAGATCGTCGGCGTTGCCGGCGAAGGAACCGGTGAACTGGATGATGTCGTAGTTGCCGGGTGTGGTCCATCTGGCGCTGGAGTTGGCCACGCGGGGATCAATGAGGATCGGATCGCCGATCGAAGCGCTGGAGGTGAGGGCGTTGATTCCGGTGACGAGGATCTTGTCGTAGGTTACCGCATCCGTCAGCTCCATGCGGATGACGCTGCCGCCCGCGAGGGAGAGCCCGCCCATGGTCAGCGTGCCGACGCCGGAAGTGGTCGGAGTGACCGGGCCGGGCTTGAGCTCGACGCCGGAGACGGTGGTGACGGTGGTGACGGTGCCAGTGATCGTTCCGAAACCGCCGAGTTTGCCGCCGGTCATGGTCACGGAGCCGGCGGAGGTGGCGCTGCCGGAGAGGTTGGCGGCGACCAGGGTGCCGGAGGTGATGGTGGTGTTGCCCGCGTAGGAGTTGGCACCGGACAGGGTGAGCACGCCGAAGCCGTTGACGGTGAGATTGCCCGCACCGGCGATGGAAGTGGTGACTTCGAACGAGTCCGCGGCGGTCACTCCGCCGAAGCTGGCGGTGAGGCCGGTGGCGATGTTGTAGTTGTGGGCGTCGACCACTCCGGGCGCGGTGGCCTGGACGCCGCCGTCCGACACGGTGAAATTGACCGGCCCCGCGGGATTGCCGAGCGAGGAGCCGTTGTTCACCCCGATGATGCCGCCTTGGATTGAGGTCCCTGCGGCGTAGGTGTTGACGCCGTGGAAATTCACCCGGCCGGTGCCGCGCTTGATAACGTTGCCGGCGCCGGAAAGGATGCCGGGGTAAGTGCTGGCGGCGGTATTGTCGCGGTTGAAGATGAGCGTCGCGCCGCTGGCGACGGCCGCGTCGGTGGCACCGAGGCTTCCGGTGGCCCCGCCGTCGCCGATCGAGAGGGTGCCCGCATTGATCTGGGTGCCCGCGATCCCGGCGGCGTTGCCGGTGTAGGTATTGTTGCCGGTCAGCGTCAGGGTGCCGGTGCCCACTTTATAGATGCGGCAGGCACCGGTTCCGTTCTGGATCGTACCGGCGAAGGTGCTGTTCGTGCCCAGCGCTCCGATCGTCCAGTTGACGTAGCGGCCGTTGACGGGCTGGCCGGCGAGAATGCTGCCGGCGTCGCCGCTCAACTGGCCGATGTTCTGGTTGGTCCCGACGGTGTTGTTCGGCGGATTGAAGATCTGCGTCATGAAGACGCTGGTGCCGAGGTGGAGCTTGGTCGTCGCGAACTGGCCGGTGCCGTTGACGCGGAGATCGCCGAACGCAGGGCTGATCGTGGAGCTGACATTGAGCGTGCCGGTAAAGCCGGCGAGGTTGGCGTTGAAGTCCCAGCGGGTGTCGCGGATGCCGAGATTGAGGGTTCCTCCGCCGGAGATTACCGAGGTGAGGGCCCCGCGCGGCGGGAAGTTGAGGGTGCCGGTCTGGCCGGAGGCGACCGTGATCGGATTGGCGAGATTGCCCCAGGTGGTCGCATTGAAGGTGCCTTGGTTGAGGGTCAGCGTGCCTCCTTCGAAGGTCAGGATGTCGGTGGTGGTGCCGATGGCATTCTGAACGTTGGCCTGGCCGCCGCCGAGGGTGACGGTGCCGGCTTTGAAGGTCTTGCCGCCGGTGAGCGTGGCGAGGTTGTTGCCGTTGAGAGCGAGCTGCCCCGGGCCGGATTTGGTCAGGCCGGGGGAGGCGATGACTCCGCCCACGGTGAGGATGCCCGCGTCGACGGTGACTTCGCGGGCGACGCCGCCGGTGCCGACCGCTCCGGTGCCGAGATTGAGGTTCGACGGGCCGGCGAAGGTGAAGTTGGCCCCCCAGGTTTGCGGGTTGTTGGTCGTGAGGGTGACAGCCGCACCGGTGGTGCCGAGATTCCCTCCGGCGAGCGTTAGTGAACTGGTGCCGATGGCGGTGGCCGAGTTGATGTGGAGCGTGCCGGCGTTGACCGAGGTGGTGCCACTGTAGGTGTTGAGGCCGCTGAGGGTGAAGGTGCCGACGCCGGCCTTGACGAGGCCTTCGGTGCCGGCGATCTCGGCGGAGATCTCCGCGGTGGCGGCCGTGCCAAGTGCGTTGACCGTGATGGTCGGGGTGCCGGAAAGGGTGAGGATATTGAGCGGGTCGATGTTGTTGTCGACCAGCCACGAACCGGCGGTGGCGGTGTCGGTATCGCCGAAGGTCAGGCTGCCGAGGGTGCGTGGTGTGTCGAGGGCGGTGATGAACAGGCCGTCGGGAAGGTCGAGCGTGCTGAAGTCCGCGGTGCTGCCGGCACCGTCGGCGATGGTGGAAGATGACCAGTTGGTGGTATCGCTCCATAGGCCGGGGCTGGTGGTTCCCGTCCAGGTGCCGTTCGCGGCATGGGCGGAGGTGACGGTGCACAGGCTGGCGCAGGCAAGGAGGGAGGCGCGCGAGAGGGCGCCGGATAGGGCGTGTTTCATGGGTTTGGCGATTCTTGGGTTCCTCCCGAAAGGGGAGAGCGCGGAGAGTTCCGCATTTACAAGAATCGTTATCCGAGATGTCGGACAACCCGTCGATTACCCCAAGGGGGGTATCGGTGTCAGGAGGCGAACATCGAACGCCGAACGCTGAAAACTGAATGCCGAATGGGAGGCATTTTAATGCGGGAAGCGGGGCTCTTCCTTGGAGTCGCGGAACTTCATCGCGGCCTCGGTGCGGGAGCGGACGTGGAGCTTTTCGTAGACGTGCTTCAAGTGGACGCGGACGGTTTCCACGGAGATGTCGAGGCGGTCGGCGATCTCCTTGTTGGCGAGTCCTTCGCAGAGCAGTTCGAGAATCTCGGTCTCGCGTTTGGAGAGTTTCACGTCATCGACCACCGACGGACCGGTCTTGACCGGTTGATGGAAAGCCTCGACCACGCGGCGGGCGATTTCCGGGCTCATCGGCGCACCGCCGCTGCGGACGTCGTGGATGGCTTCGCGGACCTCGGACGGGTTGGAACGCTTGAGCAGGTAGCCACAGGCACCGGCCTTGAGGGCGGCGAAGATCTTGTCGTGATCCCGGTAGACGGTGACCATCACGACCTTGATGTCGGGCAGGTGCTGCTTGAGGCGGGCGGTGGCCTCGATGCCGGACATGCCAGGGAGATTGATGTCCATCAGCACGATGTGCGGGCGGAAGGCATCGATCTTTTTCAAGGCATCCTCCGCGGTGGTCCAGACGCCGATGCAGCGGAGCGAAGAGTCGGACTCGACGACCTTTTTCAGGCTGCTGCCGAGCGCGGCATTGTCTTCGACGATGGCGACGTTGGTGGTCTCGGGTTTCGCGGGCACGGTGCTCATGCTAGGTTGGTGATGAAGGGTCGGCAAGCAGGGGAAGGGTCAGGGTGACGGTCACGCCCTCGCCGGGAACGCTGGCGAGCGAGCAATCGCCGCCGCAGGACTTCATGCGTTCGCGGAGGTTGGCGACGCCGTAGCCTTTCGCTTCCCATTCCTGGGTGAAGCCGCGGCCGTTGTCCTCGATGCGGATGATCAGGTCATCGCGATCGAGCTGGATGGAAAGGCGGGCCTGGGTGGCCTTGGAGTGCTTGACGAGGTTGTTGAGGGCCTCGCGGGCGGCGAGGAAAATGCCGTGGCGCGCGGTGGCGTCGAGCGGCAGGTCGGGGACATTGCGCGGGATGTCGGTGCGCAGCGGGATGCCGGCGGTGTCGAGGAATTCGCGGGCGAAGGCGGCGAGGTAGTCGACGAGCGAGCGCAGGGTGTCCTCGCGCGGGTTGACGGCCCAGACGATCTCGTCGAGCGCGCCGACGACGACCTTCGCCTTGTGGGAGAGCTGGTCGAGCGCGGGGCGCATCGTCGTTTCATCGTCACCTTCGGCGGCGAGGGCGGAGAGGATGGAGATTTCGGTCAGGCTCGCGCCGAGGTCATCGTGGAGGTCGCGGGCGATGCGGGCGCGTTCGGCTTCCCGGGCGTGGCGGATTTTCAGGCCCTGGATGCGGCGCTTCATGCGGGACCGCGCGATCGCCCAACCCGCGGCCGCGGCGCAAGCGACGGTGAGGGCGGTCAGGGCGAGCAGGAACCAGGCGGACTCCCAGAAGTGCGGTTGGACACGGATCGAAATGCGGGCGGGCTCGCGGCTCCAGACACCGTCGCCGTTCACTGCGACGACTTCGAAGGTGTAGCGGCCGGGCGGGACGGCTTCGTAGGCGGCGACGCGCTGGCTGCCGAGCTCGCGCCAACTGTCGTCGAGGCCCTTGAGGCGGGCGCGGTAGGTGACCTTTTCCGGCGCGCTGTAGCTGAGACCGACGAAGCGGAACTCGAGTCGGGAGCGGCCGGGTCCGGCATCGACGCGGCCGCCGGGGGCATCGTGCTGGCGGCCGTTGACGCGGGTGCTTTTGAGATAAACCGGCGGCGGGATGCGGTTGACTTCGACGAGGTCGGGACGGAGCCGGACGACGCCGCTGCTGGTGGGAAACCAGAGGCGGCCGTCGTTGCCCCTCCAGCCGGCGGGGTGGTAGCCGCCCATGCATTCGCGGGTGGGCAAGCCGTCGGAGCGGTCGAAGCGCAGCCAGTGGAGCGGCTTGGCGCGGTCGGTGACGCGGGCCAGGAGTTCACTCCGGCTGGCGCGCAGGATGCCGCCGAGCGAGCCGAACCAGATGTAGCCGCGGCCGTCGTCGAGGATGCAGGTGAGGCGTGGATCGGGCAGGCCGTCGTCGGTGGCGAAGCGGTGCCACTTTTTCCCGTCCCAGAGGAAGAGTCCGCCGCCGAGGGTGGAGATCCAGATCTCGTCGCGGGCCGCGGGCAGGATGCCGGAAATCCAGTGATGCCGGAGCAAGGACGGGTCGCCTAACAGATGGAACTCTCCTTGCTTGCCGCGGAAGACGCGGCCGTCGCTGGTGCCGGCGATCAGGGTGTCTCCCGGGCCGCGTTCGATGACGGTCATGGTGCAATCCACCAAGCCGTCGCCGGCTCCGTACTGGCGGACTTGCAGGCCATCGAAAGAAGACAGCCCTTGCTCGCCGCCGAACCAGATCAAGCCGCTGTCGTCCTGCTCGATGGTGCGCACTTTCGACGGGACCTGGCTGCGCGAGAACTGCGGCTCGAATTTCCCGTCGCGGTAGAGGAAGACCGAGCCGCCGCGCGAGGCGACCCAGAGGCGCTTCTCACGGTCTTCAAAAACGGTGGAAGCGGGCCGGTGGTAGCCGGTGGGGACGAGTTCGAGGTGCTGGACACCTTCGTCTGTTAGGCGGTCGAGCCCGCCGCGGCGGTTGGCGATCCACCACGCGCCGGAGGATTCCTGGGTCAAGGCGTAGACCGTGCGCTCGGCAAGACCTTGGGCGGTCGAGAGCACGTCGACGCGGCCGCGGCGGATGCGCGCGAGGCCGCTGAGCTGGGTGGCGACCCAGACGTTGCCCTCGCGGTCTTCGAGCATCTCGTTGAAGGCGAAGGTGGCGATGCCCGGGAGCTCCACCGGGGTCATGCTGCCGTCGGGATCGGAGACGTTGAGGCGGCTTTTGTCATCGGAGGCCCAGCGGCGGCCGTCGCGCGAATGGAGGGACGGGGTGACATCGGCGATGACCGAGCGGCCCCCGGTTTCCTGCTTTTTGAAGTCGTCGGTGAAGAGCTGGCGGAGTTCTTCCGATGGCGTTTCGACCGGTGCGGCGACGTCGTTGGTGACGCTCCAGATCTGTTCGCCCTGCACGAAGTGAATCACGCCGGCCTTATCGGCGACGAGCTGGCTGACAGGCGGCGGGCGGACCGCCGGGGCTTCGACGATCTGGACGAGTCGGCTGCCCTTGATGCGAAAGAGGGCACCTTGGAACGTGGCGACCCACACGCTGCCATCGGAGGGCGCGAAGAGGCGGCGGAAGGCGAAGCGGACGCGGCGGAGTTCGCCGTCGGGCTCGACGGGCTCGAACTCGACGCCGTCGAAGCGGGTGATCCCTTCGGCGGTGGCGATCCACAAGTAGCCGTCGGTCGCTTGGACCATCGAGCGCACGACGTTTCCCGGCAGTCCGTCTTCCGACTGCCAGACCCGGGTGATCAGCGGCTGGCTTTCCGCGGCGGGGAGCGGGAGCAAGAGGCTGAGCAGGAAGGCGGCAAGCAGGACGCGCACGGTGGCAGTGTGGGAAAGGGCGTGGTGGATTGTCGAGGATGGGGTCAGAGACTGCTTTGGAGTGCTGCGGCACGACGCAGCTTTTACCTGGGGTGCGGCCGCTATGCTCTGCTGGCCACGGATCGCCGCGACAGCCGATCCCCGGTCGACGGGATGAGGCCGGTGTCACCCCAAGCCAAAGCGACGTCGTGCCGTCGCACTCCATGAGCATGCGAACGCGACGGAACCCTCAAGTGAACCACTCTCTCTAACAGAAGCGGGCGGATCACGGCAGGAGGACGATGCGGTAGAGGTTTCTGCCGGGCAGCGGGCTGGCGTCGGTGTAGTAGTTCAGGCCATTGGTTCCGGCGACGGTGGAGAGGTCGGACCAGGCGGTGAGGTTCCCGGAACGCTGGATCTTGAAGGAGAGTCCGGCGACGCATTGCCAATGGATGACATGGCCGGGGTTGGTGATGACGAGGGCGGGGTGGACGGCGGGGTCGGCGTGTTCGCTGCCGTAGGTCAGGTATTGTCCGTCGCCGCCGTACAGCAGGACGGTGAGTAAGTTGCCGGCGGGTCGGCGGGATTCGATGACGTTGCGGAAGTTCGCGTTGCCGCCGCCGAGGGTTTCGCGGACGCCTTCGCCAGTCTGGTTGGCGAAGGTGAAGAGGGTGGTCAGTGTGCCAGGTTCGAAGTCGGTGTCGGTGTTGGTTTCGCCAACGTAGTCCGGGCGGAGGAAGGGGTTGTGTGCATCGTAGCGGATCGTCGGTTGGATCACGTTGGGCGCGCCGCCGCCGGGGTCGTTGGCGCGCAGGGGCGAAACGACGAGCGCCATTGCGAGGGTGAGCAGAGCGTGGAGTTTCACCGTCATAACCAAAAGTCCGGGAGCGACCGCATCCTGGCCTGGTGCCAGATCGCAGGGTTGTTGACAGGGGAAAAGCGGTCAAATCACCCTTTTGAGGCATTGGGGATGGAACTGCTCATGCTTGGCCTTGCCTGCGCTCAAACAAACCATGCCGCCAGATCGCCGAACAGCATGCCGCCGGATACTCCGGTCACAAACACGCTAACGATCCGGAGTGGACGGATCTTTGCCTTCAACCAGCCCATGACGGAGAGGACGAAAGCCGGAAGAAGCATCGGCCAGTAGTCGCCCGGCATTCCCAGGATCAGGGTGGAGAGGGCGAGAAAAACGGAACTGGCGAGAAGATAGAATACCCCGTCTGACCGGACTTCGGTTGGACTTGAAGCTTTCCTTGTTCCGGGAGCCCGACGTTTTTGCCAGAGTGCCATCGCTCCTTTCATCCAGTCCGGGGTTCATGATTCTTTCCCCATGAATCCATGTCCTGCCAGTAGTCGAGGAGTTCCTGGGGATGGTTCATAGCTGCGGCGAACAGTGACCTTGTCGGAATGGCGGAAGGCTCGGATTCGTGAGCTGGAGGTCGATCCGGACCTGATGAACTGAGGTGGCTGCCGGATACCGTTCCGGTCGGCCGAGGGCGTCCGACCCTACCTTTTTTCCTTCGGCAGCTTCAGCCACGCTTCGATCTCGGCGAGGGGCTTGGTGTTGATCACATCCTGCCGTCTCAGCCAGCCCTTGCGAGCGACGCTGGCGCCGAACTTGAGGAACTGGAGCTGGTTGACGGAGTGGGCGTCGGGATTGATCGAGCAGAGCACGCCCTTGTCGCGGGCTCGGTGCCACCAGCGCCAGTCCATGTCGAAGCGCTTGGGGTTGCAATTCAGCTCGATGACGGTGCGGGTCGCCGCGGCGCAGTCGATGATCTTCTCGTGGTTCACCGGGTAGCCGTCGCGGCGCAGCAGCATGCGGCCGGTGAGGTGGCCGAGCATGGTGATGTGCGGGCTTTCCATGGCGCGGATGATCCGCCGGGTCATGGTGTCCTCATCAAGGTTCAGGACGTTGTGGACGGAGGCGACGGCGAAATCGAGCCGCGCGAGCAGGGCCTCGTCGAAGTCGAGCGAGCCGTCCTTGAGGATGTCGACCTCGGACCCGGCGAAGAGCCGGAACTGCGGCCCGCCGTGCTCGCGGTTCCAGGCGGCGATGCTTTCCAGCTGGGCGGCGAGCCGTTCCTCGTCGAGCCCGCGGGCCTGTGGCGAGGACTTCGAGTGGTCGGAGATGCCCAAGTACTGCAAGCCTAGTTCCCGCGCGCCCTCGGCCATCTGGTCGAGGGTCGAGCGGCCGTCCGACTCGGTGGTGTGGTTGTGGAAGGTGCCGCGCAGGTTCTCCCACTCGATCAGGCGCGGCAGGGTGCCTTCGTCCGCCGCCTCGATCTCGCCGCGGTTCTCGCGGAGCTCGGGCGGGACGAAATCGAGACCGAGGGCGCGGTAGAGGTCGGCCTCGTCGCGGACCACCGGCAGGTTCTCACCGGAGAAGCCATATTCATTAAGCGACCAGCCGTGCTTGAGGGCGCGGGAGCGGATGGCGACGTTGTGCTCCTTGCTGCCGGTGAAATACATCAGCGCGAAGGGGAACTGGTCGTTCGAGACGGCGCGGAGATCGCACTGCATGCCGTTTTCCAGCAGAATCGAGCACTTGGTGTCCCCATGGGCGATGACTTCCTTGGCGAAAGGCTGCTTCGAGAAAAACTCGGTGAGTTCCGCGGGCTTCGGGGTGGCGACGATGAA
>DLGQ01000094.1:101552-107360 GCA_002482775.1 Flavobacteriales bacterium UBA7690
ACCGCGGCGCGGAGGACTTCGGGGTGAAAGCGAAGGATCTCGAGGATCTCTTCGGCGGCGGTGGTCGCCTCGTCGAGGCGGAAGACCCCGGCGCTCTGCTCGAGGCGGGCGATCGCTTCCAGGATCTTGACCTGGGTCTTGTCGCCGAAGCCGGGAAGCCCGGCGACCTTGCCGCTGTCGCAGGCGGCTTTCAGAGCGGTGACGGAATCGATGCCCAGCGTCTTGTGCAGCGCGGCGATCTTCTTCGGGCCGAGGCCGGTAATGTCGAACAGTCCGAAGAAGCTGTCCGGGTAGCTGGCTCGGAGCTTCTTGTGGAATTCCAGTTCGCCGGTGGTCGCGAGTTCGTGGAGCTTGTCGCGCAGGGCCTCGCCGATGCCGAGNNGATGCCTTTGATTCCGTCCAGCTTCCCGTCACGGGCCAGCGTCACGATGTCGCCGTCGTAGCCCGAGACGATTTCCGCGCCCTGGCGGTAGGCGCGGACCTTGAAGGGGTTTTCTCCCTGAATCTCTAACAGCAGCGCGATTTCCTCCAGGACTTCGACAAGGCGCTCGCGGGTGACGGACATGCTTGGAGGCTACGGAGCCGGTGCCCGCGGGACAGTCGAAAATTTCCCGTCCGCAGGGCTCCGGTGCTTCACTGGAACTGGGGATGGAACAAGCCGTCCCGAGTCATCGCCTCGTCTCTCATCCGGGAAGTGGAGATGAAGAAATGAACCAGAGGGATGAGGAAGATCGGAACGAGAATCAGGCCTCCAATCCCAAGGTTGAGATTGAAACTCTGGCCGGTCGCAGTGGCGAAGAGGGAAGCCAGGTAAAACAGGCCGAGGGGGATGAGGTAGATCACGATGAAGAGAATCGTCGTGATCTTCCAACTGCCGACCGACCGACCAAGTCCGGCATGCCGGCTGAGCCACTGCATCGCCACGCAGAAGATCACGGTGGCGGCCATGGCCAGGAATCCCTGCAGACTGATCAGCAGCGAGATCAAGAGCGGCGTGTCATAAATCAGATGGCCGTGCAGGGCTTTTATACAGCCCAGCACGGCGACGATTTTCAAGAAGAACATCGCGAGGTCATAGCGCGGCTCGACTTCAAGCCGGGACAAGCGGAAGACGGCCCAGGTGATCGTCAACATGCCAACGAAGTCGTTGAGAAAGTCGAAGCGCCAGCCTTCGCCGTTCGAGGTCGAACTGATTTGGAAATCGAGCACGCAGAGCAGTCCTCCCCAGAAGATGCCCCGCAGCGGCGCGGTGATCGGCGGAATGGGCGGCGCGTACGGATCCACGGGAGATTGAAATTGAGAGGGGATTGATGGCCGCAGCCGGTTTCAGGACGCAGGCAGCAGGTCGGTGATCACCATCCGGTGGTCGCTCTGGCGGGTGGTGACGGTGCCGCAGTTGATGGTCCGGAAGTGGCGGCTGTGGTGGATTTGGTCGATCCGGTGGATCGGGATCCGGCGCTGGTAGGTATTGCCCCAGCCGGTGCCGGCGTTGGTGAAGGCGTCTTCGAAGTCCGCTCTGAGCAGGCTGAAAATGGGGTCCGTGGGCGGGGCGTTGAAATCTCCTCCGAGGATGACCGGTCGGCCTGGGGAGGTCTCGGCGAGAATGCTCAAGGCGATGCCGAGTTCCCGCATGCGGACCTGGCGGTTGACGCGGTGCGTCCGCCAGCAGTCGCTGCGCCAGAGCCGGAGGTCGGTGGCGGCGCTGGCGAGGTGGAGGTTCACCACCTCAAATTCGGAGCCGTTGGGATCGCGGATCGTGACTTGCTGGACGCGGATGCCGCCGGGCTGGGGATTGACTTCGCGGCGGATGCTCCAGCGGGTGACGATGCCATTGGTGGAGTAAAGCCGGTAGTCGCCTTCCCGCTTGTAGAGAAGGTCGGCGACGTGGCGGACATGCTGAGGCAGGGCTTCCTGGAGCAGCACCACGTCCGGGTCCCAGCGCCGGATGTCGGCGGCGGGGTCGCTGAGGCCGTTGTATTTGAAGTAGTTGCAGTTAAGCGTCAGCACCCTGACCGGCCGGCGCCCTTCGACGTTGATCACGGGACCGGGCCGGGGCGCGGATTTGCCGACATGCGTGATCACCCGGGCTTCGTCGGCGCCGAGCAGGATGGTCATGGCCCAGATCCCGGTGATGATCAGCGAAAGCGGTGCGCGGAGGAACCAGAAGGCGACGATTGAAAACAGCAGCCCGAACCCGCCCCAGATCCAGATGGGCACGACGGTGAAAGCGGCGAGCTGGTCCGGTTGGCGCGAAAACGCGAAGATCGTCACCAGGTGCAGCAGCAGCGACAACCCGATGAGGAGCCATCCGGAGCGTCGGCGGAAGCGGGAGGACTTCATCAGGCCGGACAGCGGGCGGGTTGGAAACTCAGAACGGCAGGCCCATGCCGCCGGTAAGCTTCTTCATTTCGGCGGCGGAGATCTCGCGGCCTTTGGCGATGGCTTCCTGGACGCCCTTGAGCACCAGATCCTGGAGGAAATCCACGTCGTCGGGATCGACCACCGACTTGTCGATGACGATCGAGAGCACGTCGCCCGCGCAAGTGGCGACCACCGTCACCTTGCCGCCGCCGACGCTGGTTTCGACGGTCTTCTTTGCGAGTTCTTCCTGCGCAGAGGCCATTCCGGCCTGCATCTTCTGCGCTTGCTTCATGAGTTTCTGAATGTCCATGGAATTGTAAAAACTAGGAGATTAGGGAATTGAGGTATTGGGAGATTGGGGAACTGGGAGATGAGGGAATTGAGGAAATGCCGCGGTTTCTTTTTTTGGCACTTGGAACTTTCTTCCTTGGAACTTCACCGCTTCAGCGTGGCTTCGAACATTTCGAGGGCGGTCTGGATGAGCGGGTCCTTGTAGAATTCTTCCATCGGGTCGGCCTTGGGCGCGGGGGGCTCGGCCGCGGCGGATTCGGGCTTCCACGGCGGTGTGTCGGATTTCGCCGGCTCGGGTTCGGGCTCCGGTTCGTCGGGCGCGGTGGCGATGAGCTCGTCGAGCGAAAGCACGGACTCGGTCTTCGGCGGGGCCGGGATGGCGGGTTCGGCGGCGGCCGGAGGTGGAGCGGGGATTTCGGCCGCTGGGTCGGGTGCCGGAGCAGGAGTTTCGACAACGACAGCAGACGCAGGAGCCGCGGCGGCAGGTGTCGGTGCCGGTGCCGGATTCGAAGTGGGAGCTGGAGCTGCGGCTGTAGCTGCCGGGGCCGGGGCGGCGGCGTAGGTGAGGGGGGAATCGAGGTGGTCGGCGGCTCCGGCGAGGACCTTGATGACGTCGGAAAGGCGGACTTCGCCGAGGGTCTGCACCGCCTTGATCAGGCCGATCTCGAGGTGAAGCCGCTTGTTGGAAGCCCACTTCATGCGGGCTTCGGTTTCGGCGAAGACATCAATGACGGAGAGCAGGCGCTCCGGCGGGTAGTTCTCGGCGGCGGCGCGGAGGGCGGCCCAGGTTTCGGACGGGATGCCGTCGCCGCCGGTGGTGGAGTCGAGCTTGGCGACCAGCAGGGCGCGGACGGAGCCGATCAGCTCGTTGAGCAGTTGGGACAGCTCGCGGCCGGCTTCGGCCTCGCGCTGGACGGTGGAAAGGGCGGTCGGGGTGTCGCGGGCGAGCAGGCTGCCGATGACCGTGGCGACGGTCTCGCGCGAGGTGAAGCCGAAGACATCGAGCACGTTCGCCTCGGTGATGGTCTCACCGCAGAAGGCGACGAGCTGGTCGAGCATCGACTGGGCATCGCGCATCCCGCCGTCGGCCCCCTTGGCGATGGCCCAGGCGGCGGATTCGTGGAGGTTGATGCCTTCCATTTTCGCAATGTGCAGCAGGTGGTCGGCGATGCACTGCGAGGGGATGGGCCGCAGGTCGAAGCGCTGGCAGCGGGAGAGGATGGTCGGCAGAACCTTGTGGGCCTCGGTGGTCGCGAAGATGAACTTCACGTGGTCCGGCGGCTCTTCGAGGGTCTTCAACAGGGCGTTGAAGGCCGCGGTGGAGAGCATGTGGACCTCGTCGATGTAGTAAATTTTGAACTGCCCGACGGCCGGGGCGAAGCGGACGGTCTCGCGGATGTTGCGGATGTCGTCGACAGAGTTGTTCGAGGCACCGTCGATTTCCAGCACGTCGAGCGAGCGGCCTTCGGCGATTTCCACGCAGAGCGGCTCGTCGGGATCGAAGTCGGCCTTGGGTCCGCCCTTGCAATTCAGGGCCTTGGCAAGGATGCGTGCGGTCGAGGTCTTGCCGGTGCCGCGGGGGCCGACGAACAGGTAGGCGTGTGCCAGCCGCTTCTGGGCGATGGCATTCTTCAACGTCCTCACGACGTGATCCTGACCCAGGACGTCGTCGAAGGTTTTCGGGCGGTATTTCCGGGCGAAGACCTGATAGCTCACGCGGCGGAGGGTGAAGGGGGCGCGGCGGGAAGGAAAGTGTGGAATCGCGGCGGGGGCGTCATTTGGGAGGAAGATGGATGGCGGATCGAAGAAAGGAGTGGCGAGACTCCTGTCGCCACGACGGTCGCTGGCAATTCCGGCTTTTGTTCGGTGGACCCGGGGGTAGAGGTGATTTGGAATGAGAACGATGCTCCCGAGATTCGGTCCCATGTTGCTCACCGCTGCGCTGCTGCTGACGGGGTGCCAGGACTCCGCCGTCGAGTTGCAGAAGCTCGACCAAGTGATCCTTCTCGACGTCCAGGGTCTCTGGGGTGGCCAGGACCTTTGGATCTCCGATGATGGCCATGTGGTTTGCCGCATGGCCGTGGCTCCGTGGGGGGGGACAAGCGGCGCTTCAGGAAAAGCGGTATCGGTTTGCGCTGTCAGATGAGGAAAGGGCGACCCTGCTTCGGTCGGTCAACGACCACCGGTTCCTCTCCATCAAGACAAAGGATCGGCCCGGCGTTCCTGACGAGGCTCGCCCGCTGATCTCGGTCAAGTCCGGCGACAAGGAGCATGCGGTTGCCAAGTGGGCGGGCGACAAGCACGGCGATTTCGATCCGGTCTATCAGTCGCTGCTGCGGATCTGCGAGTCAGGAAAAAAGGGGATGCCGGTATTCAGCGGCACGTATGATTGGGAGTGGAAGCCGGACGGGTTCCCGGAGAACAAGGCGGTGAGAAAAGCAGCCGGGTCCGGGGAGAGTGGGAGCTAGCAGGCGAAGTGCTTCGCTTGATTTTGCCGCTTCCTTTTCACCCGTGGGCGGGTTCATCTTCCGGAAATGAGGATGTTTCTCTGCGCATGGGCATTCTGTTGCTTCTGGGTTGCCGGATGCGGGAAGCCGGATAGCCCCGCTCCGGCCGGCGCGGTCGCGGATGCCGCGACGGTTGCACGGGATCATGGTCTGGAAAATGGAGGTCGATGAGGAGGGAAGGTGGCAGAAGACCGATTCGGGAAGCCGTTTGGGAACGGAAGAGGACGAGGCGGCGGTCCGGGCGCTGGTGAGCAAGGTCAAGTTCGGCCCGCTGTGACCCGGCGGGTCTCGGGCATTGACTCGCGGAAGGCTCCGATTTCCGATGCTCCGCATGATTCCCTACGCCGCCGAGAAAAGAGCCCTCTACGCCGCGGCCCGTGAGCGACTGCATGCCTTGTGGGCCGGGGAGCCGGATGCGATCGCGCGGATGGCGGGGGCGGCTTGTATTTTGCATGAGGCGATGCCGCATGCGTTCTGGACGGGCTTTTACCGGGTGGTCGGCGGCGGGCTGGTGATCGGGCCGTACCAGGGAACGCCGGGCTGCTCGCGGATCGGCTGGGGCAAGGGGGTTTGCGGGACGGCTTGGGCCAGCGGCGAGACGCAGGTGGTTCCGGACGTGCATGCGTTTCCGGGGCACATCGCCTGCGAC
>DLGQ01000040.1 GCA_002482775.1 Flavobacteriales bacterium UBA7690
TGCCCGCCAGCGCACTCGGCAACACCACCAGTGCCGACCCGCTCGCAGCTGCGTTCGCTTCCCTCCTGGCACAAGCCGCCACGGGCGCTGCCGCAACAACCATAACAACACCGGCCCCAACACCTGTTCCAGCAGAACCCGTGGACGTGGTGGAAGTAGCACCACTACCGGCGCCCATCGCCGTGGCACCTGTTGCTCTAGCCCCGGCGGTCAGCATCCCTGTGCCCGCACCGGTCGTGACCAGGACCGTTGCACCCGTGGCCCGCATAGATTCCATTCCGCACCGCACCACAGCAAAGCGCCCCACGCCCGAACCACCCGCTACCGACAGCCGCCCTTGCGGCACGCACGACATCGAAACGCACCCCCGCTTCGTGATACGCACAGACCGCATCGCCACCGCAGATGGCTGCAGCGAACTGCGCAAAGTGGTACACGCCTATGGGGCCGTGTTCTTCTTCCACGATGGCAGGGCGGTGACGGAGCCGGTGTATCGGGTGGCGTTGGGGGAGCAGGAGTAAGACGGGTTCGGACCAGTTCGTCGCGTGCGGAATTCCTGCCTGGTCAGGACGCCGCGTCTTTCTTCCCTGCGCGGGCATGGTCGTGTCGTTGTCGACCGGATCGCATCACTTCGCCGCGCCTCGCCCTTTCGCCCACCGCGCCAAGGCCACCAAGCACCACACCGCCTCCACCACCCCGAAGGGCCACCCTCCCGGCAGCAGAAAACCATAGACCGCACCCAAGGCACACGCCACCGCGAAACCCAAGACCGCCCAATGGTACTTCGCCTCCATGGCATAGAAGACCAGCCCGGCGCTAAGGGAACAGAGACCGAAGATGCTTAAGGGGTCCATCGGAGTTTGATGTGCAGGGCGTGTTCCTCGGGAACGAATGATGTGCCACCATTGATTGGAACAGGCCGGCGGAAGGAAAGAACAACGGCTAACCAGTTGCTTGGTCAACGAACCATATGCTGGCGGTGCGATCCGCACCGACCGCACTAGCGCCGAAGGGTGCAGCAAACTGCGGAAAGTGGTATACGCTTAAGGGGCGGTAGTGCTATTGTCTGCTCTGCTCAATGATCTGCTGGTACAACGCCTTCCCCATCATCTTGAACGCAAGGTCTTTGAACTGTTGGTCGTCCAAGTACTTCGTGACGATGCGGTCGTTCTTCTCCATACGCTGGATCATCAGGTTGTCCATGATCTCGCGGATACCGAGGAGGAACTTGTCCTCTGGGTTGGCCATGGCGGTATCGATCACCCGCTGGTCTACGGCGGCTTCGGCCTGTACCTGATCGAAGAAGAGCTGGTCTGCTTCGGTGAACTCGGTGCTGAAGCGCTCGTTGAGCACTCCGATGATCGTCGATAGCGGCGCCTCGGGATCGTCTTGTTTGCCTGTGCCGACGGACGTTGGTCCACCGATCGGTATGATATCGCCGGTATTCAGGTCGATGGCTCCCGTGCTGCTGCGTTCCAAGCGGTAGTAGCGCAAGGCGACGTCATCTTCAGGACGGATCACCTTGAACTCGCGTTGCGATGGCAGATGCGGAAGTAGAAAGCGCCCGTAGCTATAGAGCTTCTCCAGTTCGGCATCCGCCCAAGGCATGATCTGGCTCATGAACGAATACAGGTTCACATAGCTGCGCAGCTTGTCGCGGAAGGCTTGGCGGAGGTCGTCGGACTCCAAGCCACGGAAGCGATCGATGGCCGGTTGAGTGTGTTTCTCCAGGCGGCCGTGGTCCGCGGCTTTGTGTTTCGTGGCGGGTTGATAGAAGATGGTCGCGAAGGCCTCCACTTCTGCTTTGTGATACACCTGCGTACCGTCCAGTTCGTACTTCAGGGCTTCTAGCTGTTCCGGCTTCGCGGGTTCCAGCAAGGTGGTCGCATCGAAGAAGGGCTTGAAGGCGGCGTAGATGTCATCCGTGCTGTTCACGAAATCCAAAACGAAGGGATGTTCCTTGCCGGGGTAGGTGCGGTTCAAGCGGCTCAGCGTTTGTACAGCCTGCACGCCATCCAAGCGCTTGTCCACATACATGGTGTGCAGCTTGGGCTGGTCAAACCCGGTCTGGTATTTATTGGCCACCAACAGTACGTTGTAGTCTGGACTGTCGAACCGTTCACGCAGTTGCGCCTCACTGATGGGAGCGCCCGTGACAACGTCCTTGTTCAGGCTGGGCTCCGTGTACTCATCCTCGGTTTCAGGGTCTGTCACTTTGCCGCTGAAGGCCACCATCGGGCTTACATCCGCATAGCCGTGCTCCTTCACGTAACGCTGGAAGGCGAGGAAGTAGCGGACAGCATGCAACCGGGAGCCACAGACCACCATGGCCTTGGCGTTGCCTCCGAGCAATTTGCGCACGTGCAGGCGGAAGTGTTCCACCATCACTTCGGTCTTCTGCTCGATGTTGTGCGGGTGCAAGCTCATGAACTTGCCCAGCGTGCGCGCCGCTTTCTTCTTGGGTAGGTTGGGGTCGTCCTCGATCGACTTCACCAGCCGGTAGTAGGTGTCGTACGTGGTGTAGTGCTGCAGCACGTCCAAGATGAAGCCCTCCTCGATGGCTTGGCGCATACTGTAGCTGTGGAAGGCTTCGGGCTTGCCGCTGGCACCCGTGCGACCGAACAGCTCCAAGGTCTTGGCTTTCGGTGTGGCGGTAAAGGCGAAGAAGCTGATGTTCTTCTGTCTACCGCGAGCGCTCATCACCTTGGTGAGCACATCCTCGCTGCTGATGTCTTCGCCTTCTTCGCCCTGACCTGCACCGAGTATGCCTTTCAATTCGCGCGCCGCCTCACCGCTCTGGCTGCTGTGCGCCTCGTCCACGATCAGCGCGTAGCGCCGCTTACTGATGGCGGTCTCGTACACAGCTGCTTGTTCAGCGGCTACCAGCTTTTCACTCTCGGTCAGCCCTTCATAGCTCCCGTCGGCCGCGATGTTCAATAGTCCTTTCAGCACCCACGGGAACTTCTGTAGGGTGGTGATCACAATGCTAGTACCGTCCACCAAGGCTTCTGCCAATTGGCGGCTGTTGTCGTCAATGGCCTTCACCACGCCCTGTGCGTGCTCGATCTGGTAGATGGCATCCTGCAACTGCTGGTCCAGCACGCTGCGGTCGGTGATCACCACCACGCAGTCGTACACTTTCTCGTTGCGCTCATTGTGCAAACTGGCCAGGCGGTGTGCCAGCCAGCTGATGCTGTTCGTTTTGCCGCTGCCTGCACTGTGTTGGATCAGGTAGTTGCTACCTGGACCTTCATTGCGGGCTGAAGCGATCAGCTTGCGCACCGCATCCAACTGGTGGTAACGCGGAAAGATGGTGGTCTCCTTCTTAACCATCCTACTGGCACCCCCGGCCTCGTTCACCTGTTCCTCTTTGTGTTCGGTGAAGATGAAGTGCCCGAGGATGTCCAAGAAGCTGTCGCGTTGCAGCACCTCTTCCCAGAAGTAGCTGGTGCGATAGCCGCTCGGGTGTTGCGGGTTTCCTGCTCCGCACTGCACTTCGCCCGGGTGACTGCCCCGGTTGAACGGCAGGAAGAAGGTCTTGTCCTTGGCCAGTTTGGTGGCCATGTGTACCTCTTCCACATCGGCGGCGAAGTGTACCAAGGCGCGTTTCTGGTAGCTGAACAGCGGCGCGCGTGGGTCGCGATCGGTCTTGTATTGTTGTACCGCGTCGCGCCACGTTTGATGCGTACCGGGATTCTTCAGTTCGCAAGTGGCCACGGGCAGCCCGTTCAGGCAGAAGGTCAGATCCATTTCGCTGCCATCGGTGGGGTGGCAGGGTATCTGGCGGCACACTGTCAAGCGGTTCTCGGCATACAGCGCCAGCACCTCCGGGTTCAGCCCATGCGCAGGCTTGAAGTACGCCATCCTGAATGTCTTGCCGTAGAACTTGAAGCCATGTCGCAACACGTGCAAGGTGCCCTTCAGGTCCAGTTCCTTCAGCAGGGTGTCCAGCAGCTTTGGCCGCAGTTCACCACCGTGCAGTTTCTCCATCTGCTGCCACAGCGTGGGCTGCGTGCGTTGGATGAAGCCGATCACCTCCTCAGGGAAATAAGCTTGGGGCTTATCCCAGCCGTCTTTGGGCAGCACGTGCCAGCCGCTCTTGGTGTGGAGGATCTCCTCGAGGTTCGTTTCGAATGTGGTCTCGCTGGTCACCTTGGACATGCGAGCAAGTTAATCGACCCCTTTCACTCGAACAGCCCCAACTGTTCCACGCGTTTGGGGTAGAACACCCCAATGATGACGAATGGGTTCAGGGCACGCATGGCGTGGAACTTCTGTGTAGTACCCAGAAAGAGGTGGACGTCATGCTCGGTAAGGAACGCATTTACATACTTGGCGCGCACCTTCTCCAAAGCCACTTGCTCGTCTCCGTCGGCATCGCGCAGGCAGTTCCAGTAGAGTTGCCCGATCTCCCAGTCCTCGATCATCAAGGTGCTCACGCGGCCTTTATCGTCCTCGAAGCGGTAGCTGAATTTGTAAGGCAACTTCGGGATCATCTGCTTCGGCTCCTCCTGGGCTCCTTCGGCAAAGAGGTCAAGCTGCTGGCGGAGTTCCTTCCACACGGGCTTCCAATCCCGGTCCTCAGCCTCGATGATCAAGTCAAGAATGCGCGTTGGTTTGAAGGTGGCCAGTGACACGTTCGTAGGCTCTTGACTGTCCGCGATCAACTGGCTGAGGTCCGTGTAAACGTGCTGTAGGCACACCTTCTTCCGTTCGGACCAATGGCGCTCGGGACCGATGTGCTCATGCACCTGAATGGCCGCAAAATCCCGGTTCACCGGCGAATGGCTTTCGGGCCTGAAATCATCCTTGCGCCGCTCCAGGTCCACTTCTAGCCACGTGTACTTGCGCACCGGCATGCGGCCACTGCGTTTCACCTGCATCAAGAAGCTCAGTGGGACAGGATAGATGCGCACCCAAGTACCATCCTCTCGCACTCCGGCCGTACACACCAGCTCGTCGTAGCTGCGGCTGGGCAGTGGGTAGGTGGTCACGGTGAGCAGTACACGGGTCAAGGCCATGGCTCACAGGTGTACCAGTTGCCCTTTGAAATCGGGTAGCACGACAATGGACTTGGATAGCGCGTTGCGGTGGCAGCAGCCTACCTCGTGCTCAAAGCACATGATGGCCACTCGGCCATGCTGTGCCACCAACTGCGCAATGTGCTCTTGCACGGGTACGGTGGTGGGCAAGGTCCGTTGTGCATAGCGCGCGAAGAGCGCGTCGCGGTCGGCCTGGGTGTTCAGTTCCTGGCGTTCATCACTGGCAATGCCCACATCGGGCAGGTGCTCGTAGCGTATGCCCACCGCTTCACAAGCGTTCTGTAATTGTTTCTTGCTGAAGCCGTATTTCATGCTGTATGCATTGCGCCGCACATCGCACAGCACGGCAATGCGCGCCCGGATCAACTTGTTCAAGAAGGCATCCAGGTCGAGGCCTTCGTAACCGATCGTGTACAGGCCCACGGGTCCGGCGGGCGGTAGCGCCTGCTGCACCGCTTCCCGCTCCTGTGCGTTCAGCAGGCGACCCGCCATCTCGCTGCGCAGCGCGGTGTACGGGTAACGCACGTAGGTATCACGCACCAAGGCATCTCGGTCCAACGCGCCGTGGCTATCCAGCAGGTGGCGAAGGATGGCCCTGTCGGTGGGTTTCAGGGCGGCCAAATGGTCCTCGCTATCTAGCAGTTCCCATTCCTTCTCGTGGTTGGCCATCAGGCCACGCGTGGTCCACGCCACCAGGTCGGTATTGGCCTGGAAGCTGAAGGCCCCGAAGCGGTACGGCACAAAGTGGTACGCCGATTCACCGCGCTGCACCATGTACAGCATCAACAGCTTGTGCAGGCGCATCTTTTCCGCACGGCCGCCCAGGGCTTGCAATAGGGCAAAGAGCAGGCGGCGGCGGTAGTACATGGAAGCGAAGGTAGCCCCCTACTTCAACTCAACCCGCCAAAGCTGAGGTAAAGCAAGTTCCTCGCAGGTACCGGCTTTGATCTTCTTGCCCTTGTCGTTCTCGTTCGTCATATAGAATGCCTTGGGGCCATCCCATGCCACAGCTTCCACTTGAGCGCAAGGCATATCCAGCCATGCATTGGCCAGAACGGTGCCAAATCCGTTCTGCGGAAAGTTGCCGAAGATCATGTAGAAGGGCCGATAGGTGTCTTGCTCAGTACCCACAAGAACGAGCTGCTTGGTTGCCGCGTCATAGTCCGCGGAGGTGACCAAGCCTTTGGTTGATATTCCGTCCGCCGTCTTGGTCAGTAGCACTGGCGCCGTGGAGGAGAAACCACTGAGTGGAGCAGTATGGATCTGCGTTTTGTGATCATTGGGGGAAGACTTCGTGCCTTTCCAGTTCTTACTGAAGACGAAGATATCTTGCCCAATAACGACCAGGGATTCAAAGTCATTGTGGTTGCCGATCGAGTCGTTCGTTGCCTTCGTTCCATGGTATGTCAGAGTCATGGTCTCAATTTCCGTTCGATCAGAACAGGTGAACAGATCGAAGAAACAGTTCACGGAGCTGGAAACGACATCGTCATTCTCCCAGTTAGCCCTAGGGCCACCCCTGCGAAGTGCATCCAACGGGATCCGATGGATGGCAAGTGAGCTCCGAAGGGGCACAGCATTGTTTCCGATATCGGCGATATACACATACGTGCCATCGGAAGCTAGGTCCTCCCAATCCAGATTGTCAACTCCGCGCAAGTGCCATTGCTTACGCTTAGCACGGGCATTATTCTCGATAGCGTAAAGGCAGTTGCATCCACCGCGATCGTTGTGCGTCCACAAGTAACCTTGGTCGTTCAGTAGACCACTTGTTTCAAGGACCATCGGAAACAGGTCTCTTTTGATGATGGTATCCACAGTCAACGGCGTAGAGGCGACTGGTGATTGGGCGAAGAGGATAAGGGGAACAAGTCCGGATACCATTGCCATGCTTCGCAGCACGGCAACGACCTCCTTGGAAATGGTGGATGTTCTCATGGTGCAGGGGTGACGGTTACTTGAAACGCAGTGGAACTGAGGCGCCAACCAACAAGCTCAGGTTCTTGTCTTGATACCCTTCCTGGAAGCGGTCTTGGAAGCGTGTCAGGCGCACAGATATGGAGAAGTTCGCAGCATCTTCCGAGGCTCCGTCTTCATCGGGCTTCTTCTTTGTGGTGATGAAGAAGCCCCCATCCATTGTGCCGGTGCTCGAATCGCCACTCGTACCGAAGTGGGTGTAGCGTAAGCCGAACCGGACAGCCCCATCATTGCGCAAGCGCCACAAGCTCTTGTAGAGCTCGGCATAGTACGTTAGGTCATTATACACCTTCAAGTTGCCTTCAGCCCCCTTTGTGGTCTCCGCAATGGACTGGTACTGGTTCGTGGTACCATTGAATAGAAGCTGTCCCTCGATGAGCTCACGTTCATCCAGTTCGCCGTAGTTGGTGAATGATGCCCATCCAATACCAACACTGGCAATGAGCGCGCCCCACCAATAGCGCGGCAATGCACTATCGAAGAAGTAGTTCATTGAGAGGTATCCACGCCCTAACGCCAGCTCTTGTTCACGCTTTATGTTGCCAAAACTCGCAGTGCTGTCTAGTAGTGTAAAGGTCTTCTGCTCGAGATCAGACCTGAACGACAGCCACACTGTGCGGATCGATACCCGCGATCCGACTTCGGGCATAGGGAGTATGATGGGCGCATCTTCCGGCAGTAAGGTCCGGTTAAGTCTCCGCTGTCGCCGACATACACGTTCACCTAGTTTGCTTACTCCAAGTTCAGTAGCTGTATAGAAGCGTGAATAGAAGAGATAATTCAGATTGAGACTGCCACCATACGTCACTAGTGCTTTGCCCTTGCTGAACAACTTACTGACCCCGTCGTCTGCGCCGAAATACGGAGCTATTGTGGCGTTGAGCATGTCACTGGTTCTCCGGCTCCGGACCAGTACTTTCCCAATTTTGAAGGTGACTTTCTCATCCCCAAGGTCCACGGCGAGGTTCGGTACAATGGAAGGATCCAGCAACGATCCATTCAGGAGAGAAGGGATCGCGAACTTCACAAAGTGCGCGGATGCCTCCTTCTTATCTGTAGTTGCAGGAAGTCGGAAGAGACTGTCCGGATTTGCAGGTTGCGCGGAGGTTTGGGCTATGGCGGAACAAAAACTGATCATGCCAAGCCAGTATGCAAGGCAGCGCATGGTGTTGACCATTTGTGGTAGGTTCTCCCACAAATCTCGCGAACGTCTTCCAATTCCGCCGCCGCTATTTACCGTGGTATAAACCACGCTAAAGGACCCTTGTACATTGCTCTCCAAAGCAGTAAACTACAGCCGGTGACTGGATCGCCTTTCGTCGGATATACTGCAAGACATTTACCGCTACCAAAAAGAACGAGGGCTACCGATCGGTAGCCCTCGCCAGTCACTTACCACAACAACACTCAATACCGATCATCCTGTCCAGCGATCCAGCAGAATAAGACCACTACCAGCGCCAGTATTCCGATGATCACTCCCGCACGGTTCTTCGATGCCAGCCCGCCGACGCCAGCCAGCATCACGGCGTGCATTCCCTCTCCGCTCGGGTCGATGAGGCCATTGGTCAAGTTGTACATGCCATCCTGGGTACGTTGGGTTATCGTTCGACCGGTGCGATCCCCGAGTAGCATATTTCCTGCACGGGAAATATCACTCACGACACCGTAGTCATTTCGAGTAGGCAGAATTCTTGTCATGCGCTTTGGATTAGAAGCACGACAAAGATCCTCGGCCGACCGATACGTGGATCTGCGTTTCCGCAAGACTCCACTTATGCCCGTTGAAACGCCGTTTCGCACGGCTCAACTCACCATCGGACATGCCGAGGTACTCGGCGATCTGGATGTTGGTGAATGTTTGGAACACCTCTCTGTAGCGGTGGTGGAGGTCGGCAGCGCGCTCCACGTTCTTAAGTTCCATGCGGCCGATACGCTCCATGGCCCGGGCGTAGCTGTATTCCGCCAGCTTCCTTCCCAGGCGCTCCAAACAGGGATGCTCCTCATAGAGCCTGTAGAGGTCTTGCCTATTCACCACGAGCAAGGTTGAGGCCTCACTGGCCACGATGCTCATCCGCGACCTGGTTCCACCCGCAAAGGCTTCCAGGTCGCACACGATACGGTTCACCGTGGGCAGGCAGAAAAAGGCGATGCGGTGTTTCCGGGAATCGTCCGCATAGCGCGCATACAGCGCACCCTTTCGCAAGAAGGCCAAATGATCGGCAGGTTGATGGGCCTTCTGGAAGGCCGCGTTCTTGCGGAGTTCCAACGTGTGCAACTTGGCGGTCAGCGCCGACCATGCCTCATCTGTTAGGGTTACGTGCCCTTGGAGCCATTGGCGTACATCATTCATGGTGGTGGTGGTGAATGATCGCCTATGCCATTGTTGTGCCGATCGGCTTCAAATGCTACTTCACAATTGATTCCCCACCCGCACCTTCCCCGTTACCGCCGCGCTGATCAGTGCCGTGCGGTACTCCTGCAAACGCAACACCGCTTGCTCCACCTTGGTGATCAAGGAGTCGATGCGGGTGGTTCGATCGTCAATGAACTCTGCGATGGCTTCCTGCTCTCTAGGTGGTGGGAGTAGCACAGGCAAGCGCTTAAGGAGATCTTGACCGAGCGATGCGCGCGTTACAAGATTCATCTCCTTTACGAAGAAGGCGCGATGTACATCACTTCGGAAGTAGTGCTTTGAGAAGTCGGGCACCAACATGTTCTTGCGTGGTCGCATGCGGATGACGAAGCCTGAGAACGTTCCGTTCTCAATCGTCTTCATGCACGTCGACGCAAAGCCGATCTCCTCGTTGGTTTCTGAAGTGCGTGTGAATAGTACATCGCCCTGCTGAACAGAGTAACGAAGCCTATCGGTCTCGGTTGAGTTCGCCAACCCTTCAACTTCTAGCGGAAGGGTCGCGCCCTGATAGACATCGCCATAACTCACGAACGGATATCCCGAACCGAAGTAGTCAGCCCCTTCGCTGATCCCGTTCTGGAATGTTCCGATGTGTCGTAGCGGCTTCACCTCCCAATGCTCCGGCACCTTTCCCAACCACGGCACCCCGCTCTCCTTCAACTTCACCTTCGCATCCAAGCCCCGCGTAACGGCGCGGGTAATAAGGGCCTGGCGCTTCTCCTTCAGCAGTTGCACCAGC
>DLGQ01000069.1:0-50421 GCA_002482775.1 Flavobacteriales bacterium UBA7690
AAACCTGTTTTAGGACGGGTCAGCCATACTTCCACAGGACGATATCACCATTTCCACATTCGGCGACACCGAACTTCCAGACCTCTATATCGATGGTGTGATGGACCTCCCGGTGAACGCGATCCTGACCGATGCCCGCACGAACGAACCGTTGGCCGGTGTACGCATATCGGTGAAGGATACACGTGATGGTTCCATCCTGTTCGTTGGCGATACCGATGAACGCGGCATTTCCCAAGGACAGATCCCGGATCGCCGATATGGCGATGACATGAACCTGGAAGTGACCTTCACCAAGCACGGATACTTCAAGAAGGTCTCGTTCGTGGATTTCCGCATCTTGATGTTCTTGGAGCAGTCCCTCACCGGACCTGAAGGCCAAACGCTGAGCGCGGTCATCAACGGAGTGGATATCGCCAAGGCCATGAACCTGCGCCCCATCTATTTCGACTTCCGTGAGGCGAAGATCCGAAGCGATGCCATGGGCGAACTTGATCTGGTGGCCGAGGTGATGCGTGTGGACCCAGCCATGAGGATCGATCTTCGCTCGCACACGGACAGCCGTGCAAGCCAAGAGTACAACCAAGCCCTGAGCCAGCGCCGCGCAGAGAGCACACGGCAATACCTCATCGAGCAAGGCATCGAAGCAACGCGCATCACGGCGCATGGTTTCGGGGAGCGCGAATTGGTTAACGAATGTGCCGATGCAACGGAATGCAGCGAAGAGGAGCACCAGTTGAACCGCCGCACCGAATTCATCGTTACGAATTGCTCCAACAACGCATTGGGATCGTTCTCGGAATAGTGACCACGGCGGCAAAAGAGGCACCTACCTACGGAACAAGAACGGCGCATGGATCCATGCGCCGTTCTTGCGTTCGAGACCTACTTGTCAGTCCTTGAACAGCGCCTCAACGAAAGCCTTCTTGTCGAAGATCTGCAGGTGGTGCATGCCTTCGCCCACGCCCAAGTATTTGATCGGGATCCCGAACTGCTCGCTGATGCCGATGGCCACCCCGCCTTTCGCCGTGCCGTCGATCTTGGTCAGCGCCAAGGCCGTCACATCCGTCGCTTTGGTGAACTGGCGCGCTTGTTCGATGGCGTTCTGACCTGTACTGGCATCCAACACCAGCAACACCTCGTGCGGGGCATCGGGGATCACCTTGCGCATGACGTTGCGCACCTTGGTCAGCTCGTTCATCAAGCCCACCTTGTTGTGCAACCGGCCGGCGGTGTCGATGATCACCACATCGGCATCCTTGGCCTTCGCGCTTTCCACCGTATCGTAGGCCACCGCCGCGGGATCGGCGCCCATGCCTTGTTGTACCAAGGGCACACCCACACGCTCGCTCCAGATGCGCAGTTGGTCCACAGCAGCAGCCCGGAACGTATCCGCCGCACCCAGCACCACGCTCTTGCCCTCCTGTTTGAAGGCGTGCGCCAGCTTCCCGATGGTGGTGGTCTTCCCTACCCCGTTCACGCCGACCACCATGATCACGTAGGGCTTGATGGCCGGATCGACAGGTACCGGATCCTTCATCAGCGAAGCGATCTCGGCGCGTAGGATGCCGTTGAGCTCGCTGGTGCTTACATACTTATCGCGCTTCACCCGTTCTTGGATGCGCTCGATGATGCGCAGGGTGGTCTCCACACCCACGTCGCTGGTCACCAGCACCTCTTCCAGGTCATCGAGCACGGCATCGTCCACCGTGCTTTTCCCGGCCACCACGCGGGCCAGCTTGCTGAAGAGGCCAGTACGCGATCGCTCCAGGCCCTGATCCAGGTCCTGCTTTTCTGCAGCTACCTGTTTCTCTTCCTTCTTCTTCCCGAATAGTCCGAAAAATGCCATTGGAGTGGTCCGAATACTTGAAAAGGCCTACACCCAAGGGTGCGGCCTTTTCATGAAAGGGTCAATTGATCACTTGCCGGAAGCGAGCAGCTTGTCCGCCTCATCGGTCGGCACCACTTGCTCTACGAAGGAATAGCCTTTTCCGCCTTCCTTCTTCATCATACGAATGACCTTCGTGAAGGTCTTCGCATCGGCCTTCTTCAGGGTAGCAACGGTCTTCTTAGCCATGGTAGTTGCGCTGGGCGCCTATTACTTGATCTCTTTATGAACGGTCATCTTCCGGAGGATGGGGTTGTATTTCTTCAACTCCATACGCTCGGTGGTGTTCTTCCGGTTCTTGGTGGTGATGTAACGGGAAGTGCCGGGCTGACCAGAGGTCTTATGCTCGGTGCATTCCAGGATCACTTGTACACGGTTCCCTTTCTTGGCCATCGCTGTGCTTCTTACCCCATGCCACGGGCATAGGGGCGGCAAAAGTAGGTGAAGTTCCCGGTCCGGCCAAATTCAACCTATTTCGCCATGAGCGCCTCCACTTCCTCCGCTTTGCGGGGCGCCCCAGCGGAAAGGTTGACCGGATCGCCTCCGGTGACCAGGATATCGTCCTCTATGCGCACGCCGATGCCCCACCAGCGTGGGTCGCAGGGGCTGCCTTCGGCGATGTAGATGCCCGGTTCCACGGTGATGACGCTTCCCGCTTTGAGGTCGCCGTAGGTACCCGCATCGTGGACATCCAAGCCCAGGTAGTGGCTGGTGCCGTGCATGAAGTAGCGCTTCAGTTCACCCTCTTCCTTGATGATTTCCAGGTCCTTCATCCCCTTCACGATCACGTCCCACGCGGCGTTGTGGGGGGCGCGGAACGCCTTGCCTGCCCGCACTTGGGCGATGCCCGCTTCTTGGGCGGCCAGCACCAGATCGTAGATGGCCCGTTGGTCCGGCGTGAATTTCCCGCTGGCAGGCATGGTACGCGTCACGTCCGCGGTGTAGCCGTGGTATTCTGCACCGATGTCGCTCACCAGCAGGTCGCCAGCCACCAAGGTGCGGCGGTTGGTAACGTAGTGCAACACGCAACTGTGCGGCCCACCGCCTTGGATGCTGGGAAAGCCTTCGTGCTCTGCACCGTTGGTCTTGAAGACGAATTCCACGATGGCCTCGGTCTGGTACTCGGTCATGTTCGGCTCCAGCTTCCGCATGAGCTCTTTCTGGGCCTCGCAGGTGATCTCGATGGCACGGCGCATGAGCGCGAGCTCCTCTCCTTGTTTCAACTCACGTAGCTCGGCCATCCACCGGCGGATATCGGCTCCACCGTTCGGTTTTCCGTCCGGTGAGCTGCTCGCCATGTGCTTCAGCAGGTCGGCAAGGTCGGTAGTGGAGTGCGGGTCGTCCTCGGGTTCATCCACGCGGTGTACATAGATGCCATCGGACGCCTTCCACGGGAATTCGGTGTTCTTGAAACGGGAAGCGCTCATGGTATGGGTGATGCCCAGCACCTCCTTGGCTTCTTGCGGGCCGGTGCTCTTCCCGCTCCACACTTCGGTCTTGGGGTCGCGCTCCTGCACCACCAGCAGCTCGTTCATGGGTTCCCCAGCGATGGTACGTGGCTCTTTGAAGACGAACAGCAGGGCTTCGGGCTCGCGCAGGCCGGTGAGGTAGTAGAAGTTGGGGTCCTGATGGTACTCGTAGTCCACGTCGTTGCTGCGATTGCGCACCGGCGAAGCGAAGAAGAGGGCCACACCACCTTCGGGGAGTTTGGTACGTAGGGCTTCGCGGCGTTGCCGGTGGAATTCCGGGCTCAGCAGGTCGTTGTCATAGATGCCGTGCTTTTCGTCCGCGATGCGCAACGGCGTGGAGACGTCCTGCGCGGCGAGCAAGGTCGGGATGAGCAGGGAACCGAAAAGGGCTGTACGAGGGGTCATGGGGACAAAGAGAAGGCGCCGATCGAAGCTAGTTCGATCGACGCCTTCCAATAGTGTGCCGCGTGCTCAGCCGTTGTAGTGGCCGGCAGCTTTCGCCTTCTTCAGCGCAGCAGCGATGCCGAGCTTGTTGATGGTGCGCATGCCAGCAGCGCTCACGCGGATGGACACCGTCTTGTTCTCTTCGGGGATGAAGTACTTGCGGTCCTGCAGGTTCGGGGCGAACGTGCGCTTGGTCTTGATGTTCGAGTGGGACACCTTGTTACCGGTGATGACCTTCTTGCCGGTGATCTCGCAAACCTTGGACATGACTGTGACTTATTACGGGGCGCGAAGATAGATAAAAGGCTGGAAGTTGGTACTTCTAGTTGTAACGAGGAGCACGGAACCGGCGCAGGCGCACTATCCGGGCTTTGCTCCAGACCCTATATCTGCGCCTCGCTAACTGGCGACCAACAGCCTTTTCCTCAGCAGATTCAACCCCGCCAGCGCGCTCCTTTCGATCACTAGGTCACGGGTGCCGGGGAAGTTCACTTTGGTGCTGATCACGCCATCGGGCCCTGCCACGGCGATCCAGACGGTACCCACGGGCTTTTCGGGCGTGCCACCGTCGGGGCCTGCAACTCCGCTGATGGCCACGCTCCAATCCGTGCGCAAGGCGGTGCGCACACCGGTGGCCATCTTTTCCACCACGGGTTGGCTCACGGCGCCGTTGAGTTCCAGCATGTCGCTGGGGATGCCGAGCTCTTCCATCTTCACAGCGTTGGCATAGCTCACCACACCACCGGTGAAATAGGCCGAGCTGCCCGGGATGCTGGTGATAAGGTGGCTGACGAAACCACCCGTACAACTTTCGGCGAGCGACAGGGTCTGTGCACGTTCCTTCAGGATCCGGCCGATCACGCGCGGCAAGCGTTCATCGCCTTCACCATAGATCAGTTCGGGAATGCGTTCGTACAGTTCCGCAGCTTTGCGATCAACGCGTTCGTGGGCCGATGTGCCGTCAGCATCCGCGTAGGTAGAGAGGCGCAGTTTCACGATGCCCGGCGAAGGCAGGTAGGCCAACTTGATGCGCTCGGCCTCCAGGCTGTCCTCCCAATCCTCGATGCGTTTGGCGAGCATGCTTTCGCCCAGGCCGGTGGTGAGCAGCGTACGGTGAACGATGGTCGGCGGCACGAACTTCTCCTTCAGCTTGGGCAGCACGCCGCTGCTCATGATCACCTTCATCTCGTAGGGCACACCGGGCATGCTCACGTACACCTTGCCGTTGCGCTCGAACCACATGCCGCTGGCGGTGCCTTTGTCATTCTTGATCACCGTACAACTTTCCGGCAGGTCGGCTTGGGCGCGGTTCACTTCCAGTATGTCCTTGGGGTCGCGCCCCATCTTAACGAAGATATCCACCACTCTGGCTTCCACTTCCGGGTGCCGCACGAGCCGTGTGCCGAAGAAATCGCAGAGCACATGTTTGGTGATGTCGTCCTTGGTAGGCCCCAACCCACCGGTGATCAGCACGATGTGTGACTGCGCGTTGGCCAAGGCGTCCAGGATCTCCTGCCGGTCATCGCCGATGGTGAGCACACGTTTGGCGCGGATACCGATGAGGGCGAGCTGCTCTCCCATCCAGCCCGCGTTGGTATTGATGGTCTGCCCGATGAGCAGTTCGTCGCCGATGGAGATGATCTCGGCCGTGATCTCGCGTGTCATACGGGTGCGAAGGTCGGTCGATCGTGCGAGAACCGCGGTGCCAATGCGTGGAATGGATAGCTTTCACCCCGCATGCTCAGCCTACCTGCCAATACGGACCCGTTGTATGATGCCTCACGGCCGCGTACCGGACTCGATCGTTTCTTCCTGCGCCTGATCCGTGACGAACGGGACCTACCATTCCCGTACATGACCATCAAGGTGGCGTTGCTGATGGTGCCGTTGGCGATCCTGCTCTACATGCCCTTCGTACCGGGCTGGCTGTGGGTGATCCTGGCGACGATCTACTTCTTCCTGAACAACGTGACGTTCAAAGGGCCCTTCGGCCTGATGATGCACTGCAGCACGCACCGGGCCTTGTACAAGAAGGAGTACAACGCCCTCAACTATTTCATCCCGTGGGTGCTTGCGCCGTTCTTCGGCCAGAGCCCCGAGACCTACCGTGCGCACCACGTTGGCATGCACCATGCGGAGAACAACCTGGAACCCGATGAGAGCAGCACCATGCCGTACCAGCGCGATTCGGTGCGCGGATTCATCCACTACTACCTGCGCTTCCTGTTCACCGGTATCTATACGTTGGCGGCGTACCTGTTCCAACGCAAACGCACCAAGCTCTTCGTGGGGGTCATCCGTGGAGAGTTCCTGTTCCTGGCCTTTTGCTTCGCGATGTGTTTCGTGAACCTGCCTGCGACGTTGATCGTGTTCATCATCCCCTTCCTGATCTTCCGGTTGGTGGCCATGGCGGGTAACTGGGTGCAGCACACGTTCATCTGTCCTGATGATCCAGGCAACCATTTCAAGAACAGCATCACGTGCATCAACGTGCCGTTCAACCACCGCTGCTGGAACGATGGTTATCACATCAGCCACCACATCGACCCCACGATGCATTGGACGGAGCATCCGGTCTATTTCCGCGAGCACTTGAAGGATTTCGCGGACAACGAAGCGGTTGTCTTCGCCGGCTTGAACTACATGGATGTCTTCTTCAAGCTGATGAAGAAACGCTACGATCTGCTGGCCCAGCACTTCGTGGACATCGATGGCCGGTATGCCAACGACGAGGAGGTGATCGCTTTCTTGAAACGCCGCACCGCCCGGATCCCGATGGGTGTGGCTCCTGCGGTGAAGGTGGCCGTAGCGGCATAGAGGCTACTTAACGAAAAGGGCGCGTGTTGCAGAAGCAACACGCGCCCTTCGCTTTGTGGGTGAATCACTTCACTTCATCGTAGCCGAAGATCTCGCTCTTGCTCACCTCGCGCACGGTGCCGAGCTTCTCCAGCACCTTCAGGTCCATCGCGCTCTTCTTGCCGATGACGAGGAAGGTGTAGTTGCGGCCTTTGATCTCCTTGTCGAAGAACGCTTTCATGGCGGCGAGGTCGATGGCGGGGATGCGTTCGTAGTTCACCTTGCGCACATCGTAATCCAACCCACGACGTTGCGCTGCATCCCAGCTCCAGTAGATGTTCTCTTTGGTGACACGTGTGCTGGAGATCACCTTGAGAGCGCTGGTCTTGGCTCCTTCGAACTGCGCGTTGGCCTCGGGCATATCGTTCATCAGCTTCAGCATGGCATCAACGGCATCGTTGAGCTTATCAGCCTGGGTGCCGATGAAGGCCCGCACGTAGTGCGCATCCTCCTTTTTGTTGGGGATGGAGTACGAAGCGCTGGCGCCATAAGCCAAGGCCTTGGCTTCGCGGATCTCTTGGAAAACGATGCTGCTGAGGCCGCTTCCGAAGAACTCGTTGAACAAGCTCGCGTACGGCATCTTCTCCACATCGAAGGCACCGGCTTTGCTCACCAGGAGCATCTCCGCCTGCACCATGTCGTGGTCCACGAAGAGCACGGTGTTACCAGTAGTAGGCTGCTCCACGTAAACGCGCGGCGCAGGCACATCCTTCAGCTTGGCGGGCACACGGTGCTTGGCATTGAGCAGGACGGCAAGATCCTTCGGGGCCTTCTTCCCGTAGTAGACCACGCGGTGCTTGTAGCTGGAAAGCTCCTTGATGCGATCCACGAGCGCCTTGCTGGTGAGCGCGTTCAATTGTGCATCGCTCAACACATCATTGAAGGGCGACTTGGCACCGTAACGTGCCAGGTTACCAAGGCCGAGCTGAAGCACGGTACCCTTGTCCTTCATGCGGTCCTGGCGGGTCTTCCCGATATCCGCCACCAGTCCTTTCAGTGCATCATCATTGGGTTGCGCATCGGCAAGGAGCTGTTCGAGGAGCGCAACGCCCGCATCGAGGTTCTTCTCCAACCCGCTGAGGGTGACATAGCACCGATCCTCCGAAGTGGTGGCGCTGAGGGAGAGCCCCAGTTTGAAAAGCTCCTTCTTGAGGTCCGTGGGGCTGAGCTTGGAGGTGCCGAGGTACTCCAACAGGTTGGTGGCGATCTCCAGTTCGCGATCGTGGTTGGTACCCATGTCCACGATGTAACGCAGGCTGAAGAGGTCGTTGGTGGGGTTGTTCACACACGCGAGCTCAACGCCGTTCTTCAAGGTGCTGCGCTGGATGGCCGTGTTGTAGTCCACGAACTCCGGAGCCAAGGTGGCCGTTGGCATCTTGCTCCACTCCACGCTCCACGCGCTCTTCGCATCGCGCTTGATATCGATGGCCGTGATCTTGGGCTTCACCACTTTGTGGACGTCGCCCTTCTCACCGGCCCGCTTGAACACGCCCACGTAGTTGTCATTAAGGTTCTTGTTGGCGAATGCCACCACTTCAGCTTTGGTGATCTTGGCCATCCGGTCATAGAGGTCCACTTCTTCGCTCCAGCGCTTCTTGAGGATGAAGGCATCCACCATGGCACCAGCGCTACGGGCGTTGTTCTCTCCCCAGGAGCGCATGCGGCGCTGGCGGAGGTCGTTCACCACGGCTTCGATGAGCCATTCGTCGAAGTTCCCCTTGCGCAAGGCATCCACTTGGCCCAGCAAGAGGTCGCGCACTTGTTCAAGGGTCTGCCCTTCCTTGGGTTCGCCGTTCAGCTGCAACGTGGAATAGTCGCTGGAAATGTTACTGTAGGCGTTCGCGCTAAGCACCTTCTGCGCCTGCAGCAGGTTAAGGTCGATCAACCCGGCACTTCCGTTGGATAGCAGGCCATCGATCAATTGGAGCATGATCGGGTCCGGTGTATGGTAGCCACCGAAACGCCAGGCGAGATCCACCCATTCGGCTTCTGGACCGGCCACCTCTGCTAGTTGCGGTGCGGCGATCGGCTGCTCTTGGGTGAAGGTGAATTCCGGCACGTAGCCTTTCTCCCACTTGCCGAAGTACTTGTCCACCAAAGCGATGGTCTTGTCGAAGTCGATGTCACCAGCAAGCACCACGGCCATATTGTTGGGCACGTAGTAGGTATCGAAGAACTCGTGGATCTTCACCATGCTCGGGTTCTTCAGATGTTCGCCCGTGCCGATGGTGCTCTGCGTGCCATAGGGATGGTGCGGATAGAGCAGCTCGTTCAACTTCTTGTTCGCCGTACGACCATCATTGTCCTGCGCGCGGTTGAACTCTTCGTACACGGTTTCCAGTTCGGTATGGAACAGGCGCAGCACGGCCTCTTGCATGCGTTCGCTTTCGATCGCCATCCAACGTTCGATCTCGTCGCTGGGGATGTCGTTGATGTAGACCGTACGTTCAGTGCTCGTGTACGCGTTGGTGCCGCGCGCGCCAAGGCTCTTGATCATCTTGTCGTACTCGTTGGGTACGGCATAGCTGGCTGCCACCGAACTGAGGCTATCGATCCGGTGGTAGATGCGGTCGCGTTCGGCCTCGTCAGTGGTGGCGCGGCGCTGTTCATACGCATCGCTGATCTGTTTCAGCACAGCGCTCTCCTTTTCCCAATCCGTGGTGGCGATCTTGCTGGTTCCTTTGAAGAGCATGTGCTCCAGGTAGTGCGCCAATCCGGTGGCATCGGCAGGATCGTTCTTGCTGCCCGCGCGCACGGCGATGTTGGTTTGGATACGCGGTGCGTCCGTGTTGCGGCTAAGCCACACCTGAAGGCCGTTATCCAAGGTGTAGACACGGGCTTGTAGCGGATCACCAGGGACCGAAGTGAACGGATAGGTCTTCTGGGCCTGCAGCGGGGTAAGGGACATCATGAACGGTATCCCGAGGACGATGGAACGCATGGGAAAAGGAATAAGGGTGCGAAGGTCCGGAAAAGGCCGATCCTTCCGACGACCCCGTGATCAACCGTGAATGGTAGCCGCCTTGCCGTAGCGGGCCACCACGTCCGCCTCGTAGGCCAGGAACGCGGTCCATCGGGCGTCCACATCCACCCTACCCCCATATCGGCGGGCGAAACCGATGAAGGTGGTGTAGTGCCCGGCTTCGCTGATCATGAGGTCGCGGTAGAATTCGCGCAGGTCCTGGTCGGGTGCCTCTTCGCTCAGCATCTTGAACCGTTCGCAGCTGCGCGCCTCGATCATGGCGCTGAAGAGCAGCCGGTCCACGAGGCGTTCTTCGCGGTTGCCGCCGGTGCGCACGAAGAGCAACAGTTCGTTCACGTAATGGTCTTTCCGTTCCGGGCCGAGCGTCCAGCCCCGTGCCACGATCTTCTGGTGTACCTGGCCGAAATGCTCCACTTCTTCCTGGCAGATCCGCGTAAGCTCCGCGACGAGTTCGGTGAGGTCCGGGTAGCGCACCATCATGCTCATCACATTACTCGCGGCCTTCATCTCGCACCATGCGTGATCCGTAAGGAGTTCGCGCAGATCGCTCTTCACGAGTTCCGCCCAGCGGGGATCGGTGGGGAGTTGGAGGCCTAGCATGGGTACGAACAGGTTGATTCGAGGTAACTGGACCTTGCCACGGGCTTACCCTGCGAGGCAGTCACATGGCTGGAGGTCATTCATCGGAAGGGACCAGGTTCTCTGGCGGTGGCAACATCTCCGGTGGAACGGGCAGGTCCGGAACTTCAGGGATGTTCACCTCGAAATGCGTTACGGGCATCGCCTTGTTCACCTCGGTGTACGTGATGTGGCGCACCACCTTACCGGCCAAGCCACCGCGCTCGCGGATCTCGTGGGGAAAGAGCACTCCGCCAAGGGGTTTCCAGTCCGCGTAGCTGATCACCTGATCATACTTACGGCCGTTGTAGAGCAGCTCGTCGGTCCGGCGCAACTTCAGCCCGGTCTCCGCATCGAAGTACTGGGCGAATCCCAAGCCGGACACGGTCTGGAACTGGACCTTGTAAGCCGGGCGACCTGCGATCTCCGTGCTGCCCAGCAGGGTCATTCGTTCGAGGACCTTCGCATATTTCGCCTCGGGCACGGGCGGGGTGCGCAGCGCCACATCATCGTATCCCGCATCGGTTAGTTCGCCGCTCACCTCGGTGTTCGCGAAGAACACCCGGTTACCGTCGTGGATCACTTCCTCTTCCACCGCTCCGTTCATGGTAAGCTTCGTGCGCAATTGATCCGGAGCGTACCACTCCTTGGTGACAAGCGTGTCCACGCCTCGGACCGCCGTGCGCTCGATGTAGAGATGACGCAGGGCTGCCAGTTTCTCCGTACCACCCACAGCTTTCACATAGGCATCCAAGACCTGTTCGGCTGTACGATCCATGACCGGGGAAAGCACTTCCTTCCATGGTGCACCGTTCTCGTCGAGTTGGATGATACCCCTATCGGACAGATTGCTCAATAACGACCGCTCGTCTTCCATGCGTTCCAGATCACCGACCACCAGGATGTTCGCCTGATCCGGATAGAGGAACGCGTTGGCGGCATCCATCACCTGCTGTGCCGTGATGGCCTCCAAACGTGTGAGGTAGGTGCGGTAGTGTTCCGCAGGCAATTCGTTCAGGTGCGTGTTCAGCACGAAGCGCGCCACCGTGCGTGGATCCTCCAGGCTTCGGCCGAAGCTGCCCATCATGAACTGTTTGGCCAGTTCCAGCTCTTCCGCTGTTACCGGCTCGTAACGCATGCGGGCCATCTCGTTCAGGATCTCGTTCACCGCACTGTCGGTAACGGCGGTGCGCACGCTGGTGGTGACCACGAAGCTGCTGTTGAACCGATCCACCTCCAACGATGAATAACAGCCGTAGGTGAAGCCCCGCTTCTCGCGCAGGTTCTGCATCAACCGGGCATTGAACACGCCCCCACCCAGCAAGGTGTTCATGACCTGGGCTTGCATGCTGCGAATGTCTTTGGGATGAAGATTAAGGGGGAACGAGATCCGTATCACCGACTGTGCAGCACCGGGGCGGTCCACCACGAAAACGCGTCGTTCCGCATGGGGCACGGAAGCTTTCTCCAGCTTGCTCAGCACGCCCATGCCTTCCACCTCGGTGCGCCCGTACTCATCGGTGCTCACCAGCGAATGGTCCGGTTTCCATTTGCCGAAGTACTGCTTCGCCAGATCCTTCGCTTCTTTCTCCGATACATCCCCCACGAAGACCAGGTATGCGTTCTCCGGTCGGAAGAAATAGCGGTGGTAGGCCCATACCGAGGACCGTGTGATGCTGTTGATGCTGCGCTCGGTGGCCACTTCGCCGTACGGGTGATGGCTCCCGAAGGTAACGACACGGCCGACGGCTTCCGCGATGGAATCGGGGTCCTCCTGGCGCTGCTGCACGGCGGAGCGAGCGCGCAGTTTGGCCTTCTCCAATTCTTCCTCCGGGAAGGATGGGTTGCGCACCACATCCGCCAGGATATCAAGCAGCGGGTCCAGATTCTTTTTGAGCACACTGGCATAAACACCCTCGTTACCAGCGTAGAGGCTTGCACCCAGCGCATCGATCCGTTCATCGATCAGCGCCTTGGTGCGTGTGGGTGTTCCCGTGGTGAGCAACTCGCCCATCATATCCACGAAACCCGTCTTGTCCCCTTGCACGATCGGCGGCACATCGAAACGGACCTGCACGCTGACCATGGGCAGTTTGTGGTCCTCCACCACGATCAGCCGCATGCCATTGGGCAACTCGGTCAGGGAGTGTTCGGCGAGTTGTACCACGGGGGCCGGTCCTGGTGCAGGAGGGCGACTACGATCGAGCTGTGCGTTCATGGATGACGGTACCAGCAGGCCTGCGACCAAGCTTGCGGCGATGGCCTGGGCATAGAAGGGTCGGTTGCTGTGGTTCATGGTTGGTTCTTGGGTCGCGGCAGGTAGTGGAGCAACACCCGGTTCTGTGGAACGAAATACGTGCGTGCTGCACGTTGAAGGTCCTCGGCGCTCAATTCAAGGTACCGATCGATCTCGGTGTTCACCAGATCGGTGTCGCCCAACAGGACATGCGCGGTGGCGAGGCTGCTGGCGATACCAGCCACGCGGCTGTTCTCCCCGATCAGTTCCGTCTCCAACTGGATCTTCAACTTGGCCAATTCCTCGGTGCTGATGGGTACGGTCTGTAACGCGTCGATCTCCAGCTGCATCGCGGCTTCCAATGCTCCGGCTTCAACACCGGCATTCGCCACCGCGAAGATCATGGCGATGCCCGGATGCTCGAACGGGAAGTTGAACGCACCCACGTACACCGCCAATTCCTGCTGATCGCGCAACGCCACGTTCATCCGGGCGGAGTTGCCGCCGGTGAGCAAGCGGTTCAGCAGTTCCACCGCGTAGAAATCCGGTGTGCCGTTGGCCGGGATGCGGTAACCCATCACCACCGCAGGCAGCTGGATACGGTCGTATATGATGTCGCGTACCTCCCCACCCAGCGGAGGTTCCACGATGGACGGCTGCACAACCGGAGCACCTCGGGCGATCTCGCCGAAATACCGTTCCACCAATGTCCTGGTCTTGGCCGGATCGATATCACCGGCCACCACCAACGTGGCATTGTTGGGCACGTAGAATTTCTTGTAGAAGGCTTGGTAATCCGCCTCGGTAGCGGTGTTCAGGTCTTCCATGAAACCGATGGCCGGCCATTGGTACGGATGCTGTTTGAACGCGCGTTTGAACACCTCCAACGTCACCGTGCCATAGGGCTGGTTCTCGTACCGTTGCATGCGTTCCTCCTTCACCACTTCGCGCTGGGTATCTATCCCCACTTGGTCCACCTTGGCGTGCAACATGCGCTCGCTCTCCAACCAGAGCCCCAGCTCCAACTGGTTGCTGGGCAGCACTTCGTAGTAGTAGGTGCGGTCACCACTGGTGTTCGCGTTCAGCACACCGCCGGCCCGTTCCACCAACTTGCTGAACTCGCCGCGCTGGATGTTCTGCGACCCCTCGAAGAGCAGGTGCTCGAAGAAATGCGCGAAGCCACGACGATCCGGTGTTTCGTTCTTGCTGCCCACATGGTACATCACGCTCACCGCGACAATGGGCGTGCCATGGTCCTCGTGCAGGATCACATGCAGGCCGTTCGGCAGGTCGAACTCGGTGTAGGCGATGGCCCTTTTGTGGGTCGTGGCGTTTTCCGGAGGCAAGGAACTTGTTGGGATGTTCAGCGGTGTTTGCAAACTGGATGCCGGGAGATCCGGGGTGGCAAGTTAACGGGTAGCTCTGGCGTGGTCCACCCTGTGTAGCTTCACCGCATGGAACCACGTGGCACCGCGAAACCACTAAGCGGCAGGTGGCGTGTGCTCCGCTACCTGGCCACCTTCACCCTTCCGCTGGGTGCGTGGGCCACCTTCACCGATCGGCACGGATGGTGCTGGATGGTGCCGTTGTTCGGTTTCGTACTGATCCCCATACTGGAACTACTGCTGCGCGGAAGGCCGAACGACCTCAGCGAAGAAGAGGAACAAGCCGTGCTGTCGGATCCGCTGTTCGATCTGCTGCTCTACGCCATTGTTCCGGTGCAGTACGTGCTGCTGTTCCTCTTTCTACAACGCGTGCAGGCGGGCGGCTTGGAAACGGGCGATCTGCTGGGCTGCGTGGCCACCATGGGCATCCTCTGCGGCGTGTACGGCATCAACGTAGCGCACGAGCTGGGGCACCGCACGAAACGTTGGGAACGCGACCTGGCCCGGGCGCTCTTGCTCACGAGCCTGTACATGCACTTCATCATCGAGCACAACCGGGGGCATCACCGCCGTGTGGCCACTCCGGACGATCCGGCCAGTGCGCGCTACGGCGAAACGGTCTATGCGTTCTGGGTGCGTAGCATCATCTTCAGATGGCTTTCGGCTTGGCACATCGAAGCGGATCGGCTCCGGAAGGGTGGTGAACGCCCCTACGGCTTGCACAACGAGATGCTGCACGCAATGGTTTGGCAAGGCACCTTGTTGGTGGTCATCGGGCTCGTCTTCGGAACCACCGCTTTGTTGGCTTTCTTGGGCGCGGCCTTCATCGGCATCCTGTTGTTGGAGACGGTGAACTATATCGAGCACTACGGGCTGCGTCGTTCGCGCACCTCCCAGGGCACCTATGGACGGGTACACCATGTGCACTCGTGGAACAGCGACCACCTCTTGGGCCGCATGATGCTCTTCGAACTCACCCGCCACAGCGATCACCACTGGAAAGCCAGCAAGAAGTACCAAGGGCTGAAAAGCCTGGAAGACGCGCCGCAGCTACCCACCGGCTACCCGGGCACGATGCTGATGAGCCTGTTCCCTCCCCTTTTCTTCGCGGTGATGCATCCGCGGTTGAAGCACTTGGTGGCCAACGATACCACGGTGGAACTTGCGAAGCATTCTTCGTCGATGAATTAGTTGGTTCCGTCGAAACAAAGCACCGGCGAGCTGCGTAATATCGCGCCGTAGTAGAACGACAGTGAAGGACTTGGTAAAGGACCGCTTGGTAACGCCTGCGGTGCGAACAGTGATCGGGGATCTGATGCGGAGCTTCGCTGCCCGGCATCGCGACCTGCTTACCCAACGTGTATTGCGAAGAACGGCCCTCAGCGCAGGCGACGTGGCCCCGTTGCTGGAGACGGCCACCGTGCGCCGTGGCGAATGGCGCGTGGATCCCTTGCCCGAAGCATTGTTGGAACGCCGAGTGGAACTGATCGGTGGAGCCAACCGTTCCGAGCTGATCAACGGCCTGAACGCCGGAGCCAAGAGCTACATCGCCGACCTGTGGAACTTCACCCCGCAGGATACGTGGAGCATACTTCGGGCACACAAGAGCCTGAACGGCGCTGCCCACCTGGACCTCGCGTTCCTGGACGATCGCGAAGGCCGCGTGCGCGTGAACCCCTCTACACCTACCCGGTTGATGATGGCGCCACGTCCGCTGTTCATCTACGAAGCCTCCGTGATGGTGGACGATGAGCCGGTACCCGCTGGCATCTTCGACCTGGCCACCGCGCTGCTGGCCCATGGTAAAGTGCTGTTGCAACGCCAGGGCGGCATCTGCCTCTACCTGCGCGATGTACAAGGCCATTTGGAAGCACGCCTCTGGGTGCGCCTCATCGAACAGATCGAAGAACACTTGGAACTGGACCGCGGATCGGTGCGCTGCACGGTGATCATCGATACCATCCCCGGGGCATTGGAAGCGGACGAGATCCTCTTCGAACTCCAACACCACAGCGCCGGATTGTCGTTGGATCCACAAGCGTATGCGGCCGATCACATCGCGTTGTTCCACGGACCCGATACCGCCGTGCTGCCGGATCGTGAGACCATCGGGTTGAACGCTCCGTTCCTGCGTGCCCTCAGCCTCAACACCATCGGCATCTGCCACCGGCGCGGCTGCCACGCCATGGGCGCACCATCGTTCATGCTGCCCTCGCGCGACCTGAGCAAGATCAAGCCGGAATATCTGGAGATGCTGGCGGACAAAGAACGCGAAGCCGTGGACGGTCACGATGGAACACTGGTGGTACACGAGGATATGGTGAACGCCTCCATGGTGGAGTTCAATAAAAGCATGCCCCGCTCCCACCAGATGGGCTACTTGCGCAAGGACGAGATCACCCCGGCGCAACTGATCCAACGGCCCGAAGGAGCCATCACCGTAGAAAGCTTGAAGAGCATCCTGCGCACCGCGTTGCGGAGCTTGATGCAGCGCGAACAGGGCAAAGGCTGGGTGATCCAGGGAGGTCGCGTACACGATCGGTCTTCGTTGCTCTTGGCCATCCGCCTGTTGTGGCAATGGAACCACAGCAAACACGGCAACATTACCGCCACCAACCTGCCTGTCACCGTGGACCTGATCAAGTTCATGCTGAAGAAGGAAGCCGACAAGATGTTCGAGGTGGGCGATCCCGCCATCCGCAAACAGGTGGATAAGGCGATGGCCTACATCGTGGAGATGGCCTCCAGCGAAGGGGTGCCGATGCTCTGAGCGCACCACATTATCTTGGCGCGATGCCAGCTTGGATCCCGGTAACGGAACGCACGCCCAGTGATGGGGAACGCTGCATCTGTTACTTGCCGAACAACGAGGTCTTCCTCCCCGGGAAGTCCGGTGCGAAAGAGGCGCGGCCGATCGTGATCCTTCGTTTCGCGGAAGACTTCTTCCTGAAGAATCCCAGCAAGACCGGCTACAACGGTAGTCCGCACTTGTGGTTGGGCGAAGGCACTAGCAACCGCTTCTTCAACGAAGTGACGCACTGGATGCCGCTGCCGGAAGCCCCGTAACGATGAAGGGTGCGCTGGCCTTGACCAACGCACCCTTCATCCCTTAAGAACGGATCACTTCTCGATACCGAGCAGCTCCAGATCGAACACGAGCACGCTGTTCGGTGGAATACGACCGCCGCCGCCACCAGCTGGGCCGTAAGCCAGATCACTGGGGATGTAAAGCTTCCACTTGCTGCCAACAGGCATCAGTTGCAGCGCTTCCACGAAACCGGGGATCCATTGTGTTACAGGAAGCACAGCGGGTTCGCCACGTTCCACGGAACTGTCGAACGGTTCGCCAGAGATGAACTTGCCGGTGTAGTGCACCTTCACGGCATCGGTGGTCACGGGTTTCGGACCGGTGCCCATCGTTACCACTTCGTATTGCAAACCGCTCGGTGTGGTGACCACGCCGGTACGCTTGCCGTTCTCGGCCAGGTACTGCTCACCTGCCACGCGACCTTCTTCCGCAGCCTTCTGCTCTTCGGCTTGGCGCTGGGTCTGCATCCGCATCATGAACGATTGCATCACGGCGCGAAGGGTCTCTTCGTCCAGCTTCATGGCGCTGTCCAACCCGTCCTGTAGGCCCATGGCCACGAGGTCCACGTTCAACGAGTCGATCTTGCCGCGCTTCAGGTTGCCACCGATATCGGCACCGATAGCGTAGCTCACGCTATCCATGGTGGACTTGATCTCGAGGTTGCGGCCTTTCTGGCCTTGGGAACACGCGCTAAGGGCGACGATGGCCGCCGCAGCGGATAGTACACGAACGATCATTTGCTTGGTTTAGAGGGGCGCGAAGGTAGTGCCGGGAACTTTGCGGCGATGGCGCTCAGGTCTGCTGACCGATCACCCCAGCACGCGCAGCAGGAGACGCTGGTAACGCGGGAACCGTGGCAGATCGCTGTGGTGGCCCTTGGGAAAGGTGATCATCTCGCGGTGTACGTGGCTCGGGGTAAGGGCGTAGAGCCGTAGCGCACTGGAATAGGGAACCACCGCATCGAACTTGCCGTGCAGGATGTACACCGGGCAATGGATGCGTTTGATGGCCTTGTCGTTCCGGAAGGTGTAGCGCAACAACAACCGGTAAGGCAGGATGGGCAGGTAATTGGTGGCCACATCGTACAGGTTGGCGAACGGTGTTTCCAGGATCAGCATGCGCGGCGAACGCAGGGCGGCTAGTGGTGTGGCCAGACCGCTTCCCAAGGATCGGCCGAAGACAACGATGTCCTTTTCGGCCCAGCTCTTCAGGAGTTCATCATACCAGAGGCCAGCATCGGCGTGCAGGGCTTCTTCGCTCAACACGCCACGACTTTTCCCGTAGCCACGCGGATCGGGTACCAGCACATCGTAACCCAACCGCACGAACCGGTGCGCGTACTTGCCCCAGCGCCGCACACTTCCGGTGTTCCCGTGGAAATACAGGATCACCCCTTTCGGTGCTTCGGCCTTGAAGTAGAGCGCGTGGAGCTCGGTGCGGTCATCGGCCTTGATGAAGCGCTCCTCGAAGGCTCCGGCGAATTTGTACTTGTAGCCCCGCGAGGTGCGGAAACGGATGAAGATGAACCGTTCTTGGAAAAGCGCATAGAAGAGGCACACGCCCGCGTAGGCCACCACCAACACCCCGATCCCCGCGAAGATCCACGCCATGGCCCCCAAGTTACCAGCAATGACGGCTGCTGTCGCATCTTTGGACGTGCGTCTGAAGTGGACCCTACTCATTGCCGTGCTCGGGTTCGGGCATGTGGCCATGGGCCAGGGCGTTCGCCGCAAGCACTTGGTGATGAGCATCGGAGGCGGTATCGGCACCATCAACCTGTACAGCGACCGGAAGGACATCGCCGTGGAAGGCCTTGGGGCCGGGGCCATGCGCGCTGCCTTCGGTTATGCCATCAGCGATCGATGGTCGTTGGGGATGCACTACGATCGTGTAGGATCCGCGTGGCACAACGGTGCGTTGGATCGGCTTCACCTGACGAATTACCTGCTCTCCGTAGGTTACCGGCCGTGGGTCGGTGAGCATTCGGCCGTGGAGATAGACCTCGCTTTCGGTGCCATGGCCGCTTCGTTGTTCCCGGTGGATTCGCGGCTGCCCTACACCACCACGGGTTCCGCCATCAGCTTGGGCGTGCGCTACCAGTTCATGTACAGCAACACCATCGGGGTGTTCATCGGGGCGGACCATGCCGCTTCGGGCAGTTCTGTGCTGGTGGTGGACGGTGGCCTGGTGAACGCGGACGGTACCATCTCCCGGATCCAGTGGAACAGCCCGCGGGTGACAACGGGCTTGCTCGTACGATTCTGATCAGGCGATGAACAGCGTGACCGCAGAACGGATGAACACGCTACGACCGTTGCTTCGGGCCATCACTTCATACCCCGTTGCCGCTGGATGGTCTCGTAGGCCTCTTGCACCTTCTTGAACTTCTCACCGGCAGCTTTCTGCACCTCTTCGCCCAGCTGCGCCACCTTGTCCGGGTGGAACTTCATGGCCATGCGGCGGTAGGCCTTCTTCACCTCATCATCACTTGCCGTGTTGGCGATCTCCAGGATCTGGTACGCCGATGCGGGATCCGCCGTGCGGAACATGGCGTTGAGCGAGCCGAGGTCCTTTTCGTTGATGCCCAGGTCGTGCGCGATGCGTTTGAGCAGGTCGAATTCCGCGCGGTGCACATCGCCATCGGCATGCGCCAGGCCGATGAGGTAGTGCAACAACTGCAAGCGCACCGGATGTGGCATGTTGTGGCGGATCTGATCGCACACCTGGTGTACCGGGATCTCGCGCTTCAACACATCGCGCAGCACGATGAGCAGTTGCCCCGCTTGCTGTTGGCCGAACTGGCGCACGAAGAAGCGTCGCACGTTGTCCAGTTCGCTCTGTGTCACCTTGCCATCGGCCTTCATCAGCGCGGCGATGAGCACCACGAGGCTCATGGTGAGATCCCCACCGGTGGTGTAACCCGCCGAGCCATGCACGCGGCGTTGCTCCACGGGAGGCTCCTCTTGTGGGCCTTGCATGTGGTCCAACATGGCGCCCACGGCGAAACCCACCAGACCACCGATCGGCCCACCGAAGGCCCAACCCAGGCCTCCACCTATCCATTTACTGAAACTCATGCTTGTACGCTGTTCACCAGCTGCCACCGGCTCCGCCACCGCCGAAACTGCCACCACCGAAGCCGCCGAATCCACCACCGCCGCCACCGAATCCACCTCCTCCACCGCCGAAACCGCCACCGCCGTTCCAGCGGCCGCGATGCGAACGATCCATCTCGTTCAGCAGCCACATGGCGGTCCAGAAATCAACGCTGTTGGTGCGTGCGTACCGCGAAACACGGTTGCGCCAAGACATCACAACGGCGAAGATGACGATGCCGATCACCACGAACAGCGGCCACGGGAATTTCTGTGCGTCGTGGCTGGGCTCGCTGTATTCACCCTTGGCCATGGCCATGAGCGCATCGGTGGCTTTGTCGATCCCGCCGAAGTAGTTACCGGCCTTGAAGTTCGGGATCACGTAACCCTCCACCACTTGTTTGGCGCGCAGATCTGGAATGGCACCTTCCAATCCATAGCCCGTGGCGATGAAGACCTTGCGTTCGCCAGGCGTGCCAGTGGGTTTGACCAGGAACACGATGCCGTTGTCGAATCCAGCGTTGCCGATGCCCCACTTCTCACCGATCTCGAACGCGAGATCCGATTCTGGAAGGCCGCACAACGTATCCACGATGATGACCAGGATGCGGTTGCTGGTCTCCCGTGCGAACTGCGAGAGCTTGGCGTCCAGCTGCTGCTCCTCGTGAGCATCCAGGAAGTCGGTGAACTGCCATACAAGTTTGTTCTGTTGCGCTTCGGAAGGCTTGGGCAACGCACAATCGAAATGCGAGGCCTGGCCTACCAGTGAAAGCGCGAGCAGCAATACCAGTGATACCGCTCTCATCGGCGACCGTAACTGATGTCGTTCGGCAATTCGTCGCTGTCGTCCACTTTCAGCGGGAAATGCGTGCGCAGTTTCTCGCCCACCATGTGTACGGCTTCCACCAGACCATCGGCTGCGCGGCCAGCCACCAGGTGGAGCTTCAACAAGCCGAGCACATCGTTCCAGAAATTATCCGGGACGCGTTGGTCTATGGCATCATCACCGATCACGGCGAGCTTCCGGTCGGCCACGCTCAGGTAGATGAGCACGCCGTTGCGGTCTCGGGTGCGGTGCATGCCCAGTTCTTCGAAGATGAAAGCCGCATGGTCCAGCACCTCATCTTCGATATGGTCTTCCAAATGCACGCGGATCTCGCCCGATGTGCGCTTTTCCGCAGCAGCGATGGCATCGCGTACGCGCAGCCGCTCCGCCTCGGTCAGGAGATCCTCCGCAGCGAGCACCTGGTTCACTTGAACGAGATATCAGGCGCGTTCTCCGTGCCCTCTTGTGCCTCGAAGTAGCCCTTCTGTTCGAAACCGAACATACCGGCGAGCATGTTGCCGGGGAAGCTCTTTACACGCGCGTTGTAGTTGCGTGCCACATCGTTATAGCGACCGCGCTCCACACCGATGCGGTTCTCCATGCCTTCGTATTGCACTTGGAAATCCTGGAAGCCTTTCACGGCCTTCAATTCAGGATAGCGCTCCACGGTCACCATCAGGCGCGACAAGGCACCGCTGAACTGGTCCTGTGCGGCTTGGAATTCCTTGATCTTTTCGGGAGAAAGGTCCCCCGGCGCGATGTTCACGCTGGTGGCTTTCGCACGCGCTTCGATCACTTGGGTCAACGTTTCCTTCTCGAAGTCCGCTGCACCTTTCACGATCTCCACCAAGTTCTTGGTCTTGTCCGCACGGAGCTGGTACGCGTTCTCCACGTTGCTCCACTGTTTGGAGACATCTTCGTTCAGGCCTACGGTGCCGTTGTAGAAGCCGATCAGCCAGAAGGCGATCACAGCGACAACGCCGAGGCCGATGAATAGTCCGAGGTACTTTCTCATGTGTGGTGGTTTTCTAAGCGCACGAAGGTAAGTGGCGTGAGCGGCGCAGGGCTTTCAATGCACGTGCCGATCCACGAACGGCTGCCACGCTGTCAGGATGGCGAACTTTGCGGCCATGTGGCTGGAGAAAGATGGTAAGCTAACACGTCCCACACAGATGCTGCTTGGTGCGGTGAGCGGGGTTCGCGCTCCGCTCCTGGCCAGCGTTCGGGTGTTCCCAAAGGATCAGAACTGGCTGCGCTTTCCCTGGTACGCTGCGGCGAAAGGTGGCGGCGCCTTCGTTATGGGCGATCGGATCTACGCGCACCGGCATTTCTTCCTACCGGAACACAGCCACGGCTTCTTGTTCCTCTTGGCGCACGAGGTGGGCCATCTCCCCCATGCAGAACGGTTCGGGGCCAGTGGTCTAGGCCGCTCGCGTTTCGTGTGTTGGGCCGCCGGACATTACCTGCGCAGCGCCCTTCTCCACGGCAAACACGCCCACCGTTTGGCCCGCATAGAGCAAGAGGCCGAACGCGGACGCTGGGTGCTGCGTGAATTGGTACAAGCCACACAGAAGGACAGCGTCTTCGCGCACATGAAGGATGAAGCCAGACTCACCACTTGGCTCCACCGGAACGAGGCGCTGATCGCATCGCTGCACAAGGCCTACAAAGGGTGGTAACCCGCTAGTGCTGCAACAGAACGGTCGTCTTCAACAAAGAAGTTGCACCCTGCACTGTAACAGTGTAAGGTCCGTTCGCTAAGCCGCGCAGATCCACGCTTTCGATGGTACCGGCTTGCACATTGAGGGTGCGCACCACACGCCCGGCCACATCGCACAATACGAGCTGCCCTTGCATGCCAGCGGGGATCGGCACGAAAAGCTCATCCGCAGCAGGATTGGGGAACACGGTCAATTCGTTGCGTTGGTTGGAACGCGTGGCGGTGGTGATGTCCTCGGGTTCGTAGAAGAACTCCACGCTTATGGGCACACCGGCCGTGGTCACCACTTCCAGCACGGGTTTGCCCATGCCCGCGGCGATCCATTTGTACTCGATGGTCTCAGGCTCCGGTAGGCGGAAACCGAACCCGAACTGTTCGATGAAGATGGTATCCGTGCGTTGCAATGTGCTCTTCACGCGAAGCACTTCAAAGGTGTCCGCTGGCAGGTAGATGGTTCCCCAGCCGTCCACCACGTTGTCGCGCACTTGGTCCTGGCCGAAGTACAGCAAAGTGGGTACGCTCACATTGAAGGAACTGTTGGAACCTTCGGTATTCCCGAACTCCATTGGGAAGCTGTGGATGCGGTCCACTGGTTCGCGGCGCACGCTGGTGGGTAGCCCGTTCACGTTGGCACCGAAACCGACATTGAAGAAACCATCTTCGTCTGCCCGGTAGTAGTCGTAAACATCGCTGAGTGCAAGCACTTGGAAATCGAACTCCGCTCCCACCATGCCATAGTCAGCCCGGTTCTGCGGGAAAAGGAACGGGTTGTTGAAGAACAACTGGTAGAGGAATGGTGTGGACCCTACGCTCACCGCGGTATCCGCCGCCTCGGCCTGGGGCTGGAGCGCACTGAAGTCCCACACAACGCCAGCGCCGGTGAGGTCCAGCGTAACGCCTGCTGTGTTGCCATTCCGGTAGCGCAGGGTGTCGCCCGCGTTTGGCATATCATCCGCGTTGATGGTGATCTGGGCGTTGCTGGCCGTGGAAATGGCGATGGCCAGGGAGAGTATGGTTGTCCGCATGGGAAGAGGTTTCAGGACAAATCTACCCGGCAGACCGGTGCCGGTCAACGTTCCGGGCCCAGGATCGAAGAATTGTGAAATCCGGTCCACGCCCGCAGGGTCCGCTAACTTTGGAGCGATGCGCAACGCGATCCTCCTAGCCCTGCTCTTCACCGCAGGTGGCCTTTTCGCCCAACCGGGCCGCAAACCGAACCTGGTCCAGTTCAGCGGTGTGGTGGTGACGGACAGCCTCATGCCGGTCCCCTTCACCCACATCTTGGTGAAGCACTCTTACCGCGGTACCATGAGCGATGTCTACGGCTACTTCAGCTTCGTGGCGCAGGAAGGCGATACCATCCTGTTCAGTGCGGTCGGCTTCCAACGCGACCAGTACGTGGTGCCCGATAGCTTGAACGACGACAAGTATTCCATGATCCACGTGTTGAACCGGGACACCGTTACGCTGAAGGAATTCACCGTGTATCCATGGCCTTCGCGCGAGCAGTTCCGCGAGGCGTTCCTGGCACTGCGCCTACCGGCCGATGACCACCAATTGGCGATGCGCAACCTCTCCCCGGCGGAGATGATCCAGCGCATGGAGAACCTGCCGCCCGATGCCTACCAGAGCTTCCAGTACGCTATGGCCAACGACCAGACCAAGCTCTACTATGCGGGAGGCACGCCGGTGGTCAACCTCTTCAACCCCATCGCGTGGGCGCAATTCGTGCAGGCGTGGCAGAACGGTGCGTTCAAGAAGAAGGATTGAGCGAAGTGCAATCGGCTAGCGGCAAGTCTTCAGCGGCAAGTGCGGAACTTCACCAACGTAGAACATTGATCCTCGCCGCTTAATACTGGCAACTTCTCCATGTCCAATTTCCGTATGATCGCCCAGACCCTTTTCGGGTTGGAAGAAGTGCTTCGCCTGGAACTGTTGAAGCTGGGCGCGCGCGACATCGAGCGGCACAACCGGGCTGTGAGCTTCAACGGCGATCTGGGCTTCCTCTACAAAGCGAACCTCTGCCTGCGTACGGCGATCCGCGTGCTGGTGCCCCTGGAAACCTTCGGCATGACCTCCGCCGAAGAACTGTACCGTGGCATCGGGCGCATCCCGTGGGAAGAATTCATGACCCCGCAGGACACGCTGGCGATACGGTGTACACTCAACACGACTTACCTGGACCATTCGCAATTCGCCGCGCAAAAGGCCAAGGACGCCATCGTGGACCGGTTCCGCGAGCGTTTCAAGGAACGGCCTTCCGTTGATCTGGACGATCCAACATTGCGGATCCACCTGCACGTCATCGACGATCAGTGCCATGTGTCGTTGGATAGCAGTGGAACTTCGTTGCACGAACGCGGCTACAGGCAGGACACTGACCTCGCTCCCATCAACGAAGTGTTGGCGGCCGGCATGGTGCAACTCACCGGCTGGCAACGGATCCATCCGCTGGTGGACCCCATGTGCGGATCGGGCACCATTGCCATCGAAGCCGGATTGCTCGCGTGCAACATACCGCCCGGCCTGTTCCGCAAGGGATTCGGTTTCCAGAAATGGAACGACTACGATGCGGATCTCTACGGCACCATCCACGACGCTTTGCTGAAACGTATCGGCGAAGAACGCCCCACGGTGATCGCCGGTGAACGCTCGCGACGGGTTGCTGAAATGGCCCGCGCCAACGTGCTGAGCGCGCAATTGGAGGACACCGTCGAAGTGCGCAACACGCCGTTCGAGGAGTTGGAACCACCGCCGGGCAAAGGCACGCTCATCATCAATCCACCCTACGGTGAGCGCATGGATCATCGTGGCTTGGAAGCAGCGGCGAAGGACGAGGAGATCAACGCCTTCTACAAGATGATCGGTGATACGTTGAAGAAGCGCTGGTCCGGATGGCAAGCTTGGGTGATCACCTCCAACCTGGAAGCAGCGAAGCACATCAAGCTAACGCCGAAGCCGCGCATCCAACTCTTCAATGGCTCATTGGATTGCCGGTTCATGAAGTACGATCTCTACGAAGGATCACGCCGGTTGACACCGCGACCGACGCCATCCACATGAGCACCGCCAACAAGGATATCGCGCGTCTGTGGTTCGAGGCCTTCAACGCCCACGACCTGGAAGCCCTTCTCTCGCTCTATGCGCACGATGCACAGCATTTCAGCCCCAAGCTGAAGGTGCGGCAGCCGGAGACCAACGGCTTGATCAAGGGGAAAGCCGCGTTACGGTCATGGTGGAAGGAGGCTTTCGATCGCTTGCCCACCTTGAACTACGAGGTGCTGAAGTTGACGGCCGATGACGAGCAGGTCTTCATGGAATACGTCCGGCACGTGCAGGGCGATGAGGATCTGCGCGTCGGCGAAGTGTTGGAGATACGCGATGGCCTTATCGTGGCTTCGCGTGTTTATCACGGATAGATCACCGGTGCGATGAACCTGCGGCGTTGGCGCGTGTACCGCTGCCCAAAACGCCCCACATGCATTCCGCACTCCGACTCTTCCTGTTCACTGCCACCGTATCCTCTGCCCTTGTAGCTCGCCCGCAGGCCATGGGCAATCTGATGTACGAGCAGAACAGCCGCATCTTCTTCCAGCAGGCCGAACAACCCGTGAAAGCCTCGGTGCAAGGGAACCTCCTGGTGTTGGAGGTGAACGCGATGATGAACATGAAAGCCGACAGCTACCTGGCGATCTTCCATCTATCCCAACTGGGACAGAGCGCCGAAGAGGCCGACAGCCTCATGAACGCACGCATCAACGGGTTCATCAGCAAAGTGAAGAAGGATGGTGTGGATGAAGCGGATGTCTTCGCCGATATGCTCTCCTTCGTGCCGGTCTACGAGATCGAGACCACGAAGAAATTGTTCAGTACCACGTACCAGGAAGTGCCCGCCGGATTCGAGATCCAGAAGAACATCCACGTGAAATTCCGCGATGCGCGCATCTTGGATAAACTGGTCACCGCCGCAGCCAAAATGCAGATCTACGACCTGGTGAAAGTGGACTTCTTCGTGGAACAGCAGAGCGCGTGTTACGACACGTTGCGCATGTTCGCCACCAAGCTGCTTCAACAGAAACTGGACAACTTCGATAAGCTGGGCTTGAAGGTGAAGGAGAGCCACCGCACGGCCGCGGAGAAGAACGGCGCGTACTTCCCACTGGATCGGTACACGGCTTATCAATCACGCTCGCAGAGCAGCTTGAACAGCCGCCGCAAAGGCGAGGTGGCGAACGATGTGAAGAAGAGCAATACCCTCTTCTACAACAAGGTGCCTTACGGCCAATTCGATATCGTGCTGCATGCCGAGATCACCGAGCCACCGGTGCAGTATACCTACAACATCACCATGTACTGCCAGCTTCCCGAAGCGTTCCAGGACAAAGAGGGCAAGAAGGAAGTGAAGGACATCATCAAGTACATGCTGATCACCAAGGACGGCGAGGTGAAGGAGCTGGCCTTGTAAGCCAGAACATTCTGAACGGCACGGGCGTTGTCCTTTCACCCGTCATGAAACCACTCTCCCCGGCGCTGAAATACATCATTTGTATCGGCGGAACCTTGGCCGTGGGCAGCCTGAGCGGGCTTGTCACGGCCAATTCCATTGATACGTGGTACGCGACGTTGGAGAAACCATCGTTCAACCCGCCCAACTGGATCTTCGGGCCGGTGTGGACATTGCTCTACGTATTGATGGGGATAGCGGCAGGCCTGGTGTGGAACAGCTTGCACGATCAAGGCACCATTCGCCGTGCGCTTACGATCTACGTGGTGCAACTCGGCCTCAACGCTACGTGGAGCCTGGTCTTCTTCGGTCTACGCACGCCCACCGGGGCGTTGATCAACATCGCCCTGCTGCTTGCCGCGATCATCCTGTGCATGCGCGCGTTCCGTCCGATCTCTCCCCGCGCGGCTAACCTGCTCTACCCCTACTTGGCGTGGGTCAGTTTCGCTGCTTTGTTGAACGCGTCCATCGCGCAGCTGAATTGATCACGCTCCGGCGGCGAAGCCGGCGGTGCGTTGGTGTTGCACGTTGATCGCATGGAAGGCGAAGAGCAGGACCATCGGTTCCAGCGGTTCACCTTCCATGCCCACCAGTTCCGGTTCACGGTCGAAGTCCGACCAGTTGATCCGTGTTTCGATCCGTGCACGTACGATGCCCTGCAGGTCCAACAGGTGGTATTCACTACTGAAGAAGTGCTTGCGGCGCACGATGTAGGATGTACCACCATTGTTGGGCATGCCGATGCGGATGCGGTCCCACGCGAAGTCCGCGACCAGGACGGGGACATCACCGAAGAACACGGCTTGGTCGCTGCTCCAGGTCTTCAACGCTTTGGCGTGGTAGAGTTTCCCTGAAACGACGATCTCGCGCTTCAGCGAGTACCACTTCGACTTGATCAACGAGCCGAGGACCTTGCCATCCTCATCCAACAAACTCCACGTGTGTTTGTCCGTGCGGTGGAAGCGACGTGTGGGGATGGCATACATGGCAAGCGCTATTTCACCCTGAAGATGCACAACACCACTGGATGCGCAGGCCAGCCTCGGATGAACGGAAAAGCGCGTGGATGACCGGTCAGCGACCGATGAGCTCGGTGGGTTTGCCGGGCGTCTTCACCGCCTTCACACGCGCTGCAACGGCACCATGCACCACCTCTTGGATCTTGGTGCGGATGCCCATTTCGGCCAGTTTGTTGGTGGTGGCGTTGGGGTAGACGCGGTTGCTCAAGAACACGTAAACCACGTCGTGCTCGGGATCCACCCACGCCATGGTGCCGGTGAAACCCGTGTGTCCGAAACTGGCGTAGCTCACGCAATCGCAGGTGGGTCCGCCTTTGCCGCGCACGGGCCTGTCCCACCCAAGACCACGGCGGTTACCCGTTCCGCTGGGTGAACAGAACTGGCACTTCGTGAATTCGCGTACCACCACTTCGCTCAAGTACCGACGACCGCCGTAAACGCCACCATTGGCGAGCATCTGCATCACCATGCCCAAGTCGTTCGCATTGCTGAAGAGGCCCGCGTGGCCAGCCACACCACCCTTCATGGCAGCGCCGGGATCATGCACATCACCTTGGATCTGCCGCATGCGGAACGTGAGGTCGTATTCCGTTGGTGCGATGCGGTCCAAGGGGAAACGCTCCCAAGGCTTGTAGCCGATGGTTCCCGCACCCATGGGCTGGTAGAACGTGCTGCTCACATACCGATCCAAGGGCATACCACTGACGCGCTCCACCACTTCTTGCAAGAGGTAGTAACCCATGTCGCTGTACACGTATTCACCCTTCCTGGCGAGCGGCGTGTTCACCATCCAGGTGAGCATGCTGTCCTTGTAGGCCTGCGGGATGTAGAGCTTGTTCGCTACACGCACCGTGAACTTCTCGGTGGCCGTATCGGAGACCAGTTCGGGACGCAGTTTGCCATCCTTCAGCAGCTTCGTGTAGAACGGAACGAAGGCTTTTAATCCGGCTTGGTGCGTAAGGATGTCGCGGAAACCCATCCGTGCGTGCGCGGGGCTCATCTCGTCCAACTCGGGCAGGTAGTGGCCCACAGGTTTGTCCAGATCCAACTTGCCTTCATCCACCAAGTGCATCAACGCGATGGTGGTGCCCGCCACCTTGGTGATGGAAGCGAGGTCGTAGATGTCGTCCGTACGCACCTTGCGCTTCTTCTCGTAGGTGGTGTGGCCGTACGCTTGGTTGAAGATCACCTGACCATCCACGGCGACGAAGACCTCACACCCCGGATAGGCTTGGGCCTTGATGCCTTCGTTCACCACCGCATCGATGCCACGCAATTCAGCACTACTGATGCCGATGGCTTCCGGCAGGGTGTACGCGAAACGGCCGTTGGCCTTCAGGTCACGGCCATCGCCGCATTTGTAGAACGACGATGCGGTCACCGGCAAACGTCCGCTCATGGGGATGGCACCGAAGATCGCTTGGGCCATGAGGTCCTGCGTTTCTTCCGTCTCCTCGTAGGCCACCATCACCGATGCGAGCAGGTGCCCACCGTACGCTTGCGAAAGGCGGTACGGGTTGGCGAAGAGCGCGAAGATGGTAGGCCTGCGCGCCGCGATCTCGCGCACGATGTCCATGGCGCTTTCGGGCACACCGAAGTCCTTGTTCACGCGCCAGGTGGTGTTGTGTACCGAGACGATCACACGATCGTAACCGTCGAGTTTACGCAGCAGGGCTTCCAGGCTGTCACGCTTCAACGACTTGTCGCAGCGGAACAACTTCACGGGTGCATACCGTTGCAAGCTGTTCTGGAACGGATTGCCGATGGAATCGCCGATCACCAGTGAAGCGATCTTCAACGTATCCAACCGGCCCACCGGAATGGCTTTGTGGTGATCGTTGAGCGCGGTGATGGCGTTGGCGTAGAGGTTGCGACGCAGCATCTTGCCGTGTGTGCTGTTGAGGTCGGAATGGAGGTTCTTGGTCTCCACGAATTGCCGGCGATGTAGCCCGGCCCACTCCTTGGCACGCAGCAGCTTCAAGCATTTATGGTCGATCATGGCACGATCCACCTGGCCACTATCCACCGCTTGTTTGATGCGTTCGATCGCTTTCACGGGATCCTGCGGGAACAACATCACATCGTTGCCAGCGAGCAGGGCACGCAGTTCGATCTCGCCGGGCTTGTCCGCCTTGGCCACGCCTTTCATGTTCAGCGCATCGGTGAAGACCAGTCCACGGAAGCCAAGCTCCTTTTCCAGGAGTTGATGGACGATGGGTTTGCTCAAGGTGCTCGGTTGGCCCTTCGTGCTGTCCAATGCAGGAACTTCCAAATGGGCCACCATCATCGCGGCGATGCCTTCCTCCACGATCCGCTGGAACGGATAAAGCTCCAGTGAATCCAAGCGCGTGCGGCTGTGTGCGATCAGCGGCAGTCCGAAGTGCGAATCGGTATCGGTGTCTCCGTGCCCGGGGAAGTGTTTCGCCGTAGCGATCACACCACCCTTCTGCAGACCGCGCATGTAAGCGATGCCTTTACGGGCCACGAGTTCACGGTCCTCCCCGAAGCTGCGGTCGTTGATCACGGGGTTCGCCGGGTTGTTGTTCACATCCAGCACCGGACTGAAGCTCACGTGTACACCGAGGCGTGTCATCTCGCGCGCGATCTCCAAGCCCATCGCTTCGATCAGCGAATCGTTCTTCAACGCACCCAACGTCATCTGGCGCGGGAAACGGATGGTGCTATCCAACCGCATGGCCAAGCCCCACTCCAGGTCCATGCCGATGAGCAACGGTGTCTTCGCCGCCGCTTGGAAACGGTTGGTGAGTTTCGCTTGACGGCCGGGGCCACCTTTGAAAAAGATGATGCCGCCGATGTTCCGCTCGCGCACCATGTCCTCGATGGCTTGCTCGTGCTTGGCGTCCTTGTCGCTGTAGGCAGCCACCATCATCAACTGGGCGATGCGCTGGTCCAGGCTGAGGGTACTGAAAACGGAATCGGCCCAAGGTGTGGCGTGGTCCAAGAAAGGCGGCGGTGTGCCAGCATCCACCGCTTGGCGGGTCTGTGCACTGCTGAAGGAAAGCGCCGCGCCAAGGAGCACCGCGATGAAAGAGGATCTGCGATTCATTATGATGCTGCGAAACTATCCCCGTGCCAAAGCGCCATTCGCCGTGGAATGAGGCAGTTGTGAACAGGACGCTCGTGGCTATTGATAGAACGTAGGACAGCTGGCCGTATTGGCCGCATCCAGCCTTGGATATTCTCCTGGACGATCTTCAACAAGAAACTGACCTGGAGGTTGCCCGAAGCCGGAGCAACTCTCGCCGATCCTGAGCACTCATCCGTCGAAACCGCTCTCCAAAACCGCAACATCGCAGTGGCGATCCCCGTCCACAGGGCCAGAACCAGCGCTGCGACCCATGAGAACCTCCACCCTCCTATCCGCTTCCGCATTTTCAGCGGCGGCGTTGTTCACCACAATCGGGCAGGCCATGACGCCCCCGCCGCCGACCAGCGCGAACCTGGGCACTTCGGTAGTGCTTACCGGATGGCTGCACGTGGACGACCGTGAGATGAACGACGTGGTCCTAGAAGTGGAGGTGAACGGTACGGTACGCACCGCGCATGTCTCCGGCTCGGGCCGGTTCGATATCGACCTACCGGCAGCTACCTCGGCCACGTTGCGGTTCGAGAAGCCGGGACATGTTACGAAAGAGGTGACCGTGAACACGGATAACGTGCAGGCGGGCGACTTCAGCGCACAACGCAAGCGCCACGTGAAACTCGCTGTGATCATGGATCCGGTGCGTTTCATGGCGGGCCTTACCTATGCTGGGCCGGTGGGCAACCTGGGATTCGAAGAAGGCGGCGGCTGTGTGGCCGTGGCACATACCCGCACCGTGGAACCCGCGAAACGCCGGGCTGCGATGGAGTTCTAGACCTGCGGCGAACTCGCTCTGCAAAGCCTCCGGGAACGGGGGCTTTGCCATACACCGGTGCGGAAGAACAGGGCGGTTACCTTTGGGCGTTCCGCATGCTCCCCTCCTTCCACGCCTTGCCCGGCGCCGCGTTCCTTCTTCACCATGGCTGATCTGATCCGGCTATTGCCAGACCACGTGGCCAACCAGATCGCTGCTGGCGAGGTGGTGCAACGTCCTGCCAGCGCGGTGAAGGAGTTGCTGGAGAACAGCATCGATGCCGGTGCCGCGCGGATCATCCTGGTGGTGAAGGATGCGGGCCGCACCTTGATCCAAGTGACCGACGATGGCCGTGGCATGAGCGCCATGGACGCGCGCGCCTGTTTCGAGCGGCACGCCACCAGCAAGATCCGCGAGGCGGACGACCTTACGGCCTTGCGCACCAAAGGGTTCCGTGGTGAAGCCTTGGCCAGCATCGCCGCCATCGCACAGGTGGAGCTGTGGACACGCGAACGCGAGCAGGAACTGGGAACGCGTGTGCTGATCGAAGGCAGTCGCGTGCGCGCCCAAGAAGCCATGGCGGGTGCAACGGGCACCACCATCGCGGTCCGCAACCTCTTCTTCAATGTGCCGGCCCGCCGCCAGTTCCTCAAGAGCGACGGTGTGGAGATGAAGCATGTGCTGGACGAGTTCCACCGCATCGCATTGGCCCATCCGGAGGTCGCTTTCCAGCTGGTGAACAACGACCACGAGGAATACAACATGCCCGTAGGCTCGGAGCGGCAACGCATCGTACACCTATTCGGCAGGAAGTACGATGAGCGGCTGGTGCCCGTGGAAGAGAACACGGATTTCGTGAGCGTGACGGGGTTCGTGGGCAAACCGGAATTCGCCAAACGTTCGCGCGGGGAACAGTACTTCTTCGTCAACCGCCGCTACATCCGCAGCAACTACTTGGAGCATGCGGTGCGCAAAGCCTACGACGAACTGGTGTCGCGCGAGAATTTCCCGTCGTGGTTCCTGTTCATCGACATCGACCCGGCGCAGATCGACATCAACATCCACCCGACCAAGACGGAGATCAAGTTCCGGGACGACCGTACGGTGTATGCCATCGTACACGCTGCGGTGCGACGTGCGTTGGGCAGGTTCAACATCGTGCCGAGCTTGGACTTCGAGCCGGAACCCGCGATCCTGGCCGCCTTCGCGCAGCACCAACCCGCCGGTACACCGCCGCGCGAAGCCGTTCCCGCGTGGCGTCCCAACGATCTGGGTTCCTTCAACGCACCTCCGCGTCAAAGTCCCGAAGGTTGGCAGCAGCTCTTCAACCTGGACCAGTCAGCGACAACAGTAGCACCTGAAGAGAGAACCGGAACGGAGCCGCGCGTGATCCCGTGGCGCGAACACGACGGCATGCCGGGCGAACGGCCGGTATTCCAGTTGCATGGCACCTACATCCTGGCGCAACTGCGTAGCGGTTTCATGGTGGTGGATCAGCAACGCGCGCACGAACGCATCCTGTACGAACGCAACTTGAAGTTGATCGAACAAGGTGCCGGGTTGAGCCAGGCCGAGCTCTTTCCTCGCCACATCGAACTCAGCTCGGCGGACTTCGCGTTGGTGCAGGACGTGATGCCCGAACTGCGCAGCATGGGCTTCGATCTGGAACCTTTCGGTGGCCGCACCATGCAAGTGAACGGCATGCCCGCGGAAGCCGCTGAAGAAGACCCGACACGTTTGTTGGAAGGCCTGCTGGAACAGCTGAAACACGAGCGCGGTACGCTGCGCAACGAGCGCCATGCCATCCTCGCACGGGGCATGGCACGCAGCATGGCCATCCGTCCGGGGCGGGTGCTGGATACTACCGAGATGCACGACCTCATCGATCGGTTGTTCGCCTGCGATATGCCCTACCATACGCCAGCGGGCAAACCCACGTTGATCACCTACGGGCTGGACGACCTCAACGAACGCTTCGAGCGTTAGCCCGTTCCGGTGCATGCGGCGAATACTTCAAGCACTTCCCTTCTTGATCCTCCCTTCAGTGCAGGCCCAAGAACTCGTCGTGAACGGCGGCTTCGAACTGCATGATCGTTGTCCGAAGAGTTTCGCCGACAAACCAGCACGCGGTCTTCAACAGGTGAAGACCATCGGCGGCATGCCGGGCTACTTCCACGCGTGCAGCGAGAACATGGGTACGCCCATGAACTGGGCTGGTGGAGAAGAGCCGTTCGAGGGTGAAGCCTATGCCGGCCTCGTCCTTACCGCACACGGTGGTGGCGAATGCGCTGTGCGCGAATTCGTTCAACTGGAACTGGCCGAACCATTGGTGAACGGCGGCAAGTACCTCCTCTCCTTCCACGTGAGCCTCGCCGACCGCACCGGGTACATGACGGATCGTATCGGCGCGTGTTTCTCCGTTGAGGATCGCACCAAGAAGAACGGTGTGGGCGCCTCCTTCGGCAAGCCCGATGTGGACAATCCGCTCAACCGGTTCATCGCCGATACGGCCGGGTGGATGAAGGTGGAAGGCATATTCAACGCCCGCGGTGGAGAGCGTTTCGTGCAGATCGGCAACTTCCAGCTCTGCGACCGCACCAGCCGAAAAGCCGTAACACCCAACCGTGGCAGTGGAACGTTGCACAACATGAAACGCAAGGGCGATGCCGATATGGATCCCGATCGCGAACGTGGGTTACGTCGGAAGTTGCTCGCCACACAAGCCTATGTGTATGTGGATGGCGTTTCCCTTGTCCCGCTGAGCGCAACAGCGGAGGCGCGGATATTGCGTGCCGAAGACGCTTGTGCATCCGACCCCGGTAAACCAACTGCAGCCGACGAGCTGATCCCTGATCCATCCTTCGACAACAACGTGCCCACACACCGCTCCGCGTGGAAGAACGCCAGTGGTGGTACACCGGACTTCGAGGAAGGACGCACCGGTATCTACCTGCATTCCGCCGTGAACAAGGACCACCGCGAGTACATCCACACGCCACTGAAGGAACGTTTGGATCCGTGCGGCATCTATCAAGTACGATTACGGGTACTGAAGAATTCGACCTACGCGTACGTGGTGGATCGCATCGGTGTGGCGCTCACCGAGGAGTTCGAGAACGATCGGCGGCGGGGGCTGCTCGACTTCCCATTACGCTGGGAATTGCACGGCAAAGGTGTGATGGACGACGCGCGCAACTGGACCACGCTCTGCGGCACCTTAAACGGCGGAGGATGCGCCAACCGCTTGCTCATCGGCAACTTCAGCGGAGACGACAGCACCACCATCGTGCAACGCGATCCCGAGGGTGGGCCATTCGCCTACTACTTCGTGGATGATGTTTCGCTGTGGCGAACGGGTACGGTAGAAGGCTGCACGTTGAATTGTCCGGAAGCCATCGTAGCTATCCCGGTGGAAGCGGACACGGCCGCTGCTGAGCCGCGCTGGCCCTTGGTACTGCGCTTCGAATTGGACGATCACGTTCCGGGCGATGACCTCCTGCCCACGGCGGAAGAGCTCTTCCAGACCATGGCACAATACCCGAAGCTGAAGGTGACCGTCGCCGGACACACCGATGCCAGCGGCAACGAGGATGCGAACATGAAACTTTCGGAAAGGCGGGCCAAAGCCGTGCGGGCGGAACTCGTTCGTCTGGGCATTCCATTCCACCAGATCGAGTTGGAGGTCCACGGCAGCAAACAGCCCATCGCCACCAACGCCACACCGGAAGGTCGCGCGTTGAACCGCCGGGTGGAGATCAACTACGCCGGTGCGGGGCACTGAGCCCGCTATAAATTCGCCGCCCGATGCAGTACAGCACCAACCCGTTCTCCAACATCCCCACGGTGGTGAAGAACCTGTTGATCATCAACGGGATCGTGTTCTTGATCAAGTTGTCCGGGTTGGGCAACTTCGGTGGGCTGCACATGGAAAGTTGGTTCGGGCTGCACTACTTCAGCTCGCCGCTCTTCAAGCCGTGGCAGCTGATCACCCACATGTTCATGCATGCCGACGGCTGGCACCTGATCATGAACATGCTGCTCCTGTTCATGGCCGGCTCTCGCTTGGAATATCACTGGGGGTCGAAACGTTTCCTCACCTACTACATCATCGTGGGCGTGGGTGCCGGACTCGTCTACCTGATCCCGGAGGGCATCGAGATCTGGAAGTTGACCTCCGCGTTGGATCCCCGCGAAGTGGCCGCGGTGAAGGCCGGGTTCGAGGAGAGTGAGTTCGGGCTGATCTACCATGGCAGTTTCGGCATGTCCGCACTTAGCGAACACTACGCCCATGTGATGATCGGTGCTTCGGGAGCGGTGTACGGCCTCATCCTCGCCTTCGCCCTGTTGTTCCCCGATCTGGAGATCATGCTGTTCCCGCTCTTCATCCCGGTGAAGGTGAAGTACATGGCCTTCGTGCTGTTCGGTCTGGCCTACTACAACTCCTTCGTAAGCAACCAAGGCGACTTCGTGGCACACCTGGCACATCTGGGCGGTATGGTGGTGGGCTACTTCCTGATCCGCCATTGGAAAGGGCGCGGCGATAGCGGTTTCGGCTGGGGCGGATGACCTGGGCGTGAAGCGATCATGAACCGTTGGTGACGATCAACAACGGCACCGGTGATCGTGATCCATGAACGGCGATCGGCGGGGTGCCTTCCGGTGCGAACTTTGTACAGAACAAGCGCTGCGATCCATTTGGTGGTCGGGCGCGTAGAAAAAGAGAATGGGACTGCAGGACGACCTTCGCATGCAATGGCGCACCGGTGGCATGGTGGTGCGCTTGATCCTGATCAATGCTGGAGTGTTCCTAGCGTTGTTGCTCTTGCGGCTCTTGTTACTACCGTCGGCAGGCGATCTTCATACCGCCAAAGCCCTTCTCGACCACTACGTGATCCAATGGATCCGCTCCACATCCGACCTTGGCATGTTGGTGACGCGGCCTTGGACGGTGGTCACCTACATGTTCGTTCAAACGGATATCGGGCACATCTTCTGGAACATGCTGATGCTGTGGTTCGGCGGCCGCTTGTTCCAGGATCTCTTGGGCAGCAAACGACTACTGGGCAACTACCTGCTCGGTGGTCTGGCAGGCTTCGTGCTGTTCGCCATCTCGCAGAACGTGATGCCTGGTCTTCATGGAGGATCATTGTCCGGTATCCAAGGTGCTTCCGCAGCTGTGCTAAGTGTGCTCGTGGGTATCGCTGCCTACAGGCCGGACATGGTCGTGAACCTCATCCTGATCGGCCCTGTGAAGTTGATGTATGTCGCAGCGGTGATCGTGCTGCTCGACCTGGTAGGGATCGGTTCCGGTGATGGTGTCGCACATGAAGCACACATCGGTGGTGCGCTCTACGGCTTCTTCGCGGCTCAACAACTCAAACGCGGCAACGACTGGTCCTTGGGCTTCGTGAACTTCCTGGGTCGTCTGTGGCCGTTCGGCAAGGCACGAGCCTCTAAGCTGCGGGTGGAGAAAGCGTTCGTAGGAAAGCCGTCGCGCAACGATGTGGACTACAACGCCACAAAACGCGCCAAACAAGCCCGCGTGGATACGATCCTGGACAAGATCTCGCGTAGCGGATACGATAGTTTGAGCAAGGAGGAGAAGGATTTCCTGTTCAAGGCGAGCGATGGGAAGTGAGGGGGCGGGAGCAGGGACAAGCAGCAAGTGAAAGCATCACGGTGAACAAGGTCCGCGGAACATCTGGTCCTGAAAAGCAGACGGAGCAGCCGAAGGTTAGGATGCGCCCTTCGCGCTGGCATGCGCCCATGTGGTGGTTGAACATCGGTGCCGCAGTGGTCTTGCTCATCACCTACCTGTCGCCGCACGTGAACCCGATGACCTCGTGGATCCCGAGCGTGCTGGCGATGACCTTCACGTACCAACTGGTGTTGCACATCGGCTTCCTCACCTGGTGGTTCTTGTTCCGCCGCAAGCGCATGCTGCTTTCAGGAGCGCTGTTGGTGCTGGGCTACGGGCATATCGGTGATCATGTCCAACTCCTCGGGCGGAACGAACCATCCGAAGAGCTCCGATCCGTTCCACTGAAGGTGATGTCGTACAACGTGCGTCTCTTCGACCTCTACAACTGGAGCAAGAACCGGGAAACACGAGACGCCATTTTCAAGGTCCTTCAACGCGAGGATCCCGATATCCTTTGCCTGCAGGAGTTCTTCTACAGCCCGGACGAGCGGTTCTTCCACACGCGGCAAAGCCTGATGAAGGACTTCCGCTTCGTGGCGGAACACGAACGCTACACGGACAAGGCACGCTACGAGCAGCACTTCGGCATCGCCACGTTCAGCAGCCATCCGATCGTGAAGAAGGGGCACATCGAATTCCCGGAGAACCCGAACAACCAGTGCATCTGGTCGGACATCGCGTTGAAGGACGATACCATCCGCGTGTACAATGCGCACTTGGCCAGTTACCACTTCGGCGATGCGGACTACAAATTCCTGAAAGACCTGAACACAGATACGCATACCGACAGCTTGAAGCAAGGCGGTGAGCGCATCTTGAAGCGCCTGCGTCGCGGGTTCCGTTTGCGTGCAGATGAGGTGCAGCGCATCGTGGACCACATGCGGCAAAGTCCACACCCGGTGCTGTATTGTGGCGATATGAACGATGTGCCCATGAGCTACGGCTACAACCTGATGCGCGAGCAGTTGAGCGATGCGTTCGTGGAAACCGGAAGCGGCCTGGGTGGCACCTACATCGGCGATCTGCCCAGCTTGCGAATAGACCACTTGCTTTACGGCGATGGCCTCCACGCGTGGGACTTCGAGACACTTTCCGAAGAGTTGAGCGACCACCGCGCCATCACCGCGCAGGTCGGGCTCACCAAAGACTGATCGAACCGCAGCAGGTGCGGCGTGTACGGGAGGGAACAATAGGCCGCGCCATGGCCTCGTTGTCCATCCGATCCACCCATGCGTACCACCACCCTACCCTTGCTGGCGATCGCTGGCATCGTCACCGCCATTGGATGCGGACAGGCGAATGAAGAGCAAGCCTTTATCCGCAATGGCACTCCCGCCACGGTCGAGATGGATGTGGCTACTGATCCTGCAGGAAATGGACCAGCGCCCGAGGCACCCCCGGCCAAAGCCGCACTCAGCAGCAGCGTCGCCAACTACGTGGATACAGCACGCCGCTTCATCCTCACCGGCGATCTGCGGTTCCGCACCGATGATGTGGTGAAGAGCACCTTCGCCATCGAAACACTGATCGCGCGCAACGGTGGTTTCGTTGCGAGCACGCACCTTTCAACACAGATCAACCACCGGTACACCACACCGATCAGCGCGGACAGTTCTTTGGAGACCACGAAATACACCGTGGTGAACCGGCTTACCGTGCGGGTGCCGAGCGATCGGCTGGACACGACGCTGAAGTCGCTGATCGCCCATGTGGACTTCTTGGACCACCGCACGTTGGCGGCCACCGATGTACGCCTCGCGCTGTTGCGGGACAAGCTCACACGCCGTCGGTTGAATCAGCACACGGATCGGTTGACCGATGCCATTGACGAAAAAGGTGCGAAGTTGAAGGAGACCGTGACCGCTGAAGATCGACTTGTCGACCGGCAGAGCCAAGCCGATGAAGCGGTGCTGAACACGTTAGAACTGGAAGACAAGATCGCCTTCAGCACCTGAACATTGGACATCTACCAACGGGAGGATATCCGACGGGAGATGCTCGGAAACGAACAGAACATCGATGCGTACGAGCCGGGCTTCTTCAGCAAGGCGGGAGAAGCTCTCCAAGATGGTTGGGAACTGTTGAAGGATTTCGCCTTGGCGCTGATCCGATCTTGGAGCCTCGTGCTCTTGGCGATCGTCGCCTTCCTGATCTACCGCCGCATTTTCCGCAGGGCGAAGTAGCCTATCGCTCCTCCTCTACCGGCACCTGTTCAGGCTCCGGCATCCATTGGCGAGACTCGCTTACGACCGCTTAAACGGTGTGACCTTTTTCGCGCAGCCCAGCGATGAGCCCATCTGGACGTGGCAAGTGCGCAGCACCGATCAGGAAGAAGATCGGCTCGCCCTCGCGGAGCAACCTATCCATACGCTCCACCATTCGCGCATTGCGTTCCGTGAGCAACGAGCGTTCGAAGCTATCCGGCATGGTCCCTGTCTTTTCAGCCGCGTTCATGAGCTGATCCAGGTCTTGGCGTGCGTAGGCATCCAACATGGCATCCATCTCCCCGGGATACCCACTGTGGTCCACATGGTCCAGTAGCATGGTGGCCTGTTCCTCCACGGAAATTGCATCCACGGCGGCCATCTGCTCTTTCACCGTTTCAATGCCGATGACGCGCTTACCGCTGGCCTTCGCACGTTGTTGCAAGAACTCGTCCAATACCTGTTCCTGATCCCCATCCATGGCGTTCTCGGTGAGCAAGGCCATCACGAAGAAAGGTTTCATGCGCATGGTCATCGGCGCCATGAAGCCCATGCCTGCATTGATCGCGGCTTCCACGCGTTTCCAGTCGCGTTTCTTGTAGAGGTCTTCCAGTTTGCGATCGCCGCTCATACGCATGGTGGTGAGCAGCGCCAGGCCCATTTCCGCAGTAGCGGTGGAAAGATCCAGTTCCCCAGCGGTAATGGCGCACCGGTCCAATGCGGGCAGCACGGAATCGCCGAACTGGTAGGCCCTATCGTCCTTGCTGTGGACGGTGCCGTACAAGTAGCTGTGGTGCTCCAAGCCGGGTGTGGAGATCCGCCAAAGGAGCGTGTGCTCCAATTCTTGGGCTGAAGCGGAAAAAGGAAGAAGCGTGATAAAGACCAGCCAACTGCGCATGGCCCGAAAGTAGGTAGCCCGGAGCGGACCGCGACGATGGCTCACCCCGATACACGGGCCAAGGCGAAGGAAACGATGGCGAGGATGGAGAACAACACCATGCTCAACCGGATGAGGTTGGAGCGGTCTGCTGGGCGGGTACGTTCCATGGTCGTATACCTTTCGAGTAACCTATTGACGGAGCCGTGGCGAAAGGTTGCTTCCAGCACTCCATCCCGTGCGCGGTGTTGGTCCACGGGTAGTACCCGATGGTGTTGATCCGAGCAATGGATGCGGCATGGTACCCCCCCAACGCGCGCATTACGCTACAGGCGCATGAATTCCGCCGCATGGTGTACAACCACTTACCCTACAGGTCCCTCGAACGCGCTCAGGACAGTTGCTGGATCAGCACGTTCGTGGGCACAACCCCTCCTATCATGTATAGGATGAGGTCGCGATCGTTCTACTTCAAAGGTTCGCGAGCTTTTGGAATGGAAGAGTGAACGCTCCGTTCTCGGTGATCAGTTGGATCAGGTAAGGTCCATCGCACAGACTTGTCACATCAACCTGTGCGTTGCCGTTCATGCGGCCTTCGGCAATAGCACGACCATCCATGGAGTGGATCGACCAACGCGCCTCTTGCACGCCTTGGATCTCAATGGAAGTCCGTGCGGGATTGGGATAGATGATCACGTCGCGGAGGAGGTCCGAAATGCCCGTACTGAACTCCGCCACCAACACGCTCGGCTCGGTGATCACCGGCTGGTTGAAATCGAAATGGATGTTGGCGATGTTCTCCACCGTTGTGCCTGCCAACAGCGGTAAACGCGGCCGAATGCGGAAACCCACGAAGCCATGGCTACGCGGTTCGTCCACGTTACTGTCCGGTAGCAGGATATCCATGAAATAGAACTTCAGCGTGCCGACATCGCGCAACTGCCACGTGAAATTGTGCGATGCTGCACCCATCTCGAGGGAACCCGGATCGAGGTTCGCGGGAAGCGTGTCGGTGATCAGCACATGGAAGGCTGTGTCCGTGCCGGTGTTCTGGAAGCGGATGGTGTAATCGACCCATTCGTCTTCGCCGAGCAGCCATTGTCGCGTACTGCCACTGCTGGTAGTGGCGAGTTTGTCGTTGGGGTCGTACGCGCCAGTGATGGTGCGGTAATTCACCGCCGTATTATTCGCGGGGTTGCCATCGGTATTGGCGGTGCTCACGTTCGCATTTGAGATCAGCTCATACCCGAGCAGGCCCACATCGGGCGGCACTTGGAAATCCACGTGAATGTTCCTGTTCTGAAAAGCCGTGAGCTGCCCTTGGTTCCACGTGAGCGTGTTGCCGACCACCGTTGTTGGTGCTGGTGTCGCAGCCAGGAAGCCAAGCACGGGATCGAACTGCATGGTTACGCTGATGGCACCGCTCTGCGCTGGGGTTAGGTTGAGGATGTTCATGGCGTAACTCAATACGAAGCCTGGCCGTGCCGCACCTGCACTGGTGGCAATGCGCACATCCACAGGTACAATGGCTGTGTCAGGGAAGTTGCGAGTTACCGTGCCGTTGCCAAAAATGGTGAAGGGCTGTGGTGTGCCGGTACAATGTTCATCAGCCACCGAACTGAGCTGCGTAACGGTGTAATCGCCGGGTATCAAGTTCATTGAATACCCACCGCCACCACTGGTATTGACATAGAACGGCCCGGGTTCGATCATCATCACTGCGCTGGGTAATCCCGTCTCGTTGGTCTGCTTGGTGCAGTTGAGGTCGTAGTCCATGAAAGCCGTGCCCTGAACCGTTCCGCAGGTGAGGCCATTGCTGGGAACCTCGAATTGGAAGGTAGGCCCCGGGCAGCTCTGGGTCCAGTACAAGCTAGCTCCACCGATCGTATATGTAACAGTGTAGGTGCCGGCCGTGAGTCCCGTAAAGTCGATCACGTCACCCGGGATCGGTGCCGTACCGGCGTAATTCGGCCCTGTCATGTACATGGTCGCATGGAATCCACCGCTGAATTGCAGCTTAAGACTTCCCGTTGATAGGTTGGTGCAACTGGGCAAGGCTTCCAACAATGTCACCTCCGGCCACTCCAACGGACAGCCCGGGTACACCGTGATCATGCCATCACAGCCGCTGCCATAAGCGATGGTCATCTGCACGGCCCCATCGCCGCAATCTGCAGGGATCGGCACGTAATATTCCGCGTTGGCATAAGGCTCGTTCCACTGTGGCCCACCCAATGCACTGGTATGGATACCGTTGATGGGCTGGCCGTCGAAGTAGATGGGCGTGTTAAGCGGCTCATTCTCCAATCCGAGGCGCCACCGGTCCTCATCATAGATCCGCAACCGGAAGAACGGACCTGGAAGCGCACCACCGCAATACGGATCCTCGTAACCGGGGTAGGACATGATCCATGGATATGCAGCCTCACCAAGGTCCCACGGAAGTACCTCCCACCCACCCACTGCTTCTTCGCCCAAGGCATCGGTAACGGTGACCGAATAGTTACCTGTTGCAAGGCCGGTCGCGATCACCTCCGTGCTGCCATTGGACCATAGCACGGTATAGGGTGGGGTGCCACCGGAAATGATCGCCTCCAACCGGCCGTTACCGATCCCGCATAGGTCGCCGTGAACGGGATACACAGTGACGCTGATCGCGAACGTGCTGATCGGCATGAGCAGGCACAGCAAGCGGAGTATTAAGGAGCGCGTGGGGGAGAGTAGGATCATCCGTAGTGGTGGTGGCGAGCGGACCAGTGTTGAGTTTCGGGAAGTGCGGTTCCTTCCAGCAGACGCTCATCCCGAAAAGGGATGCCTGAAACTACCTGATATTCCGCGAACTAGCGGTTGTGCAAGGCCAGTTACCTTTGCCGCCGCTCGCGCGAGGCCATGGTCACATGTCCGCATGGGCATATGGCCACATGAGGCATTCAAGAACCGTCGCCTTCCACACCTTGGGCTGCAAGCTCAACTTCAGCGAGACCAGCACCCTGGCCCGTTCGCTGGAAGAGGCGGGGTATGCTAAAGTGCGCCAAGAGGACCGGCCGGATGTGTTCGTGCTCAACACCTGTAGCGTAACGGAGAACGCCGACAAGGAATGCCGCCGCCACGTGCGCCGTTTCCAAGGGATCAACCCCGATGCATTCATCGCCGTGGTTGGTTGCTACGCACAGCTGAAGCCCGAAGAGATCGCTTCCATTCCTGGGGTCGATCTGGTTCTCGGCGCCAACGAGAAATTCGATCTCGCATCGCATGTGGACCGTAAGCTGGCATCAGCCGAAGCCGGTCTTCACGAGCGAAGCGAAGCGATCTTCTCCCCCATTAAAGACCTCAAACACTTCGTCCCCTCTTACAACGCCAACGACCGCACGCGCACCTTTTTGAAAGTGCAGGACGGCTGTGACTACTTCTGCTCCTTCTGCACCATCCCGCTGGCCCGTGGAAGAAGCCGCAGCGCCACCATCGCGCAGACGGTCGAATTGGCGAATGACATCGCCGCCTCGGGTGTGAAGGAGATCGTGTTGACGGGCGTGAATACCGGGGATTTCGGCAGAGGGCATGATCAGAACTTCCTTCAACTGATCGAAGCGCTGGACCAGGTGGATGGCATCGAACGGTTCCGCATAAGCAGCATCGAGCCGAACCTCTGCCACGATGGTGTCATCGACTTCGTAGCCACCAGCAACCGTTTCGCCCCGCACTTCCACATGCCGTTGCAAAGCGGAAGTGATGTGATCCTGCAACGCATGCGCCGCCGGTACGATACCACCTTGTACGCCGAGCGCGTCGCCCGCATCAAGGAACGGATGCCCCACGCCTGCATCGGGGTGGACGTGATCACCGGAACACCGGGTGAAACGGACGAGGAATTCCTGAAGACCCACGAATTCCTCCGCTCCATCGCCGTGGACTACCTCCACGTGTTCACCTACAGCGAGCGCGCCAACACCACGGCTGTACGCATGGACGATAGCGTACCGATGGAAACCCGCCGCGACCGCACGAAACAGTTGCGCATCCTTAGCAACAAGCTGCAACGCGCCTTCTACCAAGAGCACCTCGGCACCACCCGCAACGTGCTGTTCGAAGCCGAAGAGAACGATGGCCAGATGCTCGGCTTCACCGACAACTACCTGCGCGTGACGATGCCCTTCGATAAGTCGCACGTGAATACGATCACCCCGGTCAAACTACTTCGCATTGATGGAGATGGCCACATCATCGGCGAGTATCCCACCTCGCCCACTGCGACAACTGCGAACTGCCAACTGGCAACTGCCAACTGATGTACCCCACCCTCTACCACGCCCTCCTCGACCTCTTCGGTCTGGACCTCCCCTTCCCACTCAAGGTCCTCAACAGCTTCGGCTTCTTCGTGGCGTTGGCCTTCTTGTTCGCAAGCTGGACCTTGGGGATGGAACTGCGTCGGAAGGAAGGTCTGGGGCTGCTTCAACCCGTAATGCGGAAGGTCACCGTTGGTCTGCCTGCCACGCCGGGCGAATTGATCTGGAGCGGTGTGCTCGGTTTCCTGTTGGGTTGGAAAGGTCTTCACCTGATCTTGAACTTCACGGCTTCCACGGCCGATCCGCAATCGTTCTTGTTGAGCGGCCAAGGAAATTTCATCGGCGGCATCGCGGTAGCGGCGCTCTTGGTCTGGTTGAAGTGGCGCGAGAAGGACCAGCAGAAACTCGCCGAGCCGAAGACCGAGGAGATCCGCATGCAGGCGCACGAGCACAGCGGCAACATCACCATGGTGGCCGCGCTCTGGGGCTTGATCGGCGCGAAGCTGTTCCACTGGCTGGAGAACCCGGACGAGTTCATGTCCTTCATCAAGAACCCCGGTGGCGACGCCATCTTCAGCGGACTTACCATGTACGGTGGCTTGATCATGGCGGGCTTCATGGTGATCCGCTATTTCAAGAACAACGGCATCCCCGCTTGGCATGGTGCCGATAGCGCAGCACCCGGCGTGATGCTCGCCTACGCTATCGGTCGCATCGGTTGCCAAGTGAGCGGCGATGGCGATTGGGGTATCGTGAACAATGCACCCGCGCCCGGCTGGATGCCGAACTGGCTGTGGTCCTACACCTACCCCAACAACGTGAACAGCGTCGGTGTGCCCTTCACCGGTACGCCATGTTTCGAAGGCTACTGCACCGTGCTGCCCGAGCCGGTCTTCCCTACGCCGATCTACGAGACCATCATGTGCGTGGGATTCTTCTTCCTGCTGTGGTCGTTGCGTAAACGCATTTCCACGCCGGGCATCATCTTCTTCGCCTTCCTGTTGCTCAACGGCATCGAGCGGTTCTTCATCGAGAAGATCCGCGTCAACGTGGCCTTCGCGGGCACCTGGACCCAAGCCGAAGTGATCTCGCTCGCCCTCATCATCGTGGGTGCAGCGGGCATCATCTGGTTGCGGCAACGCGCGGCTAGAACAACCACACCAGCCTGACAACCGGCCACAGACAACTGACAACTGCATCCATGGAACTCAAGAAACTCACCGACCAGGTCGAAGCCATTTGTATCGAAGTTGCCGCGTTCATCCGCGACGAGGCAGGTAAGCTCACCGCAGCGGGCGTTAGTGAAAAGAGCGCCAACAACTTGGTAACGCACGTGGACCATACGGCAGAGGATCGTTTGGTGGAAGCCTTGGAGAAGATCCTGCCCAACGCCGGTTTCATCGCCGAAGAAGGCAGTGGAGAGCGCGGCGAAGGCCTCAACTGGATCATCGATCCGCTGGATGGCACCACCAACTTCGTGCATGGCATCCCCTGCTATTGCATCAGCATCGCGTTGGTGGATGGCACCGAACCGCTGCTGGGTGTTGTTCACGAAGTGACGCGCGACGAACGCTTCACGGCGTGGAAAGGTGGTGGCGCTTACCTCAACGGCAAACGCATCCAAGTATCGCCGCGAAAGGAATTGCAGGAGAGTCTGCTCGCCACCGGATTCCCGTATGATGACTTCGGCTACGAGACCGAGTACATGGACCTGCTGCGCGAACTGATGCACCGCACACGGGGTATCCGTCGCCTGGGTAGCGCTGCCGCGGATCTCGCGTACGTGGCGTGCGGCCGTTTCGAAGCGTTCTACGAATACGGATTGAACAGCTGGGACGTGGCGGCCGGTGTGTTGCTGGTCCGTGAAGCTGGCGGCCGTGTCAGCGGATTCGCGCCCAGCAAGGACCCCGTGTTCGATGAGGAGATCGTGGCCAGCAATCGCGCCGTACACGACGAACTGCTGGAGGTGATCGAACGCAACTGGCAGCGGCAGGACTGATCCATGGGAATGTGGTTCTCAGCTATCCGTAGTGGAAGGAACCCTGCCACCGCCTTGAGCGTAGAACGCGACGCTCTAGACCTTTGCCGTTGAACGGCTTTTCGATGCAAAAGGAACTCATCCGCCCGCTCACCGCCCTGCGGTTCTACGCGGCATTCGTCGTGTTCTCGCTCCATGCCAGCATGCTGCCCGGCTTGGAGTGGCTCGGTCATCCGCACGCGGAACTTCAAGGTAGACTGGGCGTTTCCATCTTCTTCGTGCTCAGTGGTTTCATCATGACCTACGTCTACTACGGCGAGGACAAATGGGAACCCACACGCGCCAACGCCGGTCGCTTCCTGATCGCACGTGTCACACGGATCTTCCCGCTGCACTTGCTCACCATGCTGGTGTGTTTGCCGCTGGGGCTGAAGAGCAACACGTCGCCCATCCAACTGGAAAGCCTGCCCATCCACATCGCGCTGTTGCAGGAATGGAGCCCTTTCGGATACGCCGGCCCCGGGCCGAACAAAGTGTCGTGGACGTTGAGCGTGGAGATGCTCTTCTACGTGCTGACACCGCTCCTCTTCGCCGGTATGCTGAAGGCCGGAAAACGCAAGGTGCTCTTCCTCGGTTCACTCTTCCTCGTGATCGCAGCGCTCACCATCGCGTTCTTCACCACGCACAACGATCCGGACGCGTTCATCAAAGTGGAGCGCGCGCCTTTCCGGGTGACCGACTACCTGCTCGGCATCCTGGCCTTCCTCTTCTTCAACCGCTTCAAGACCTACACCGAAACTTGGAAACAGGCTTTGCTACCCTTGGGCATCCTTTGGTTCTGCGGCATGATGGCGCTGGAATACTACCGCGACGAAGCCAGCGGCACCAACCTGTGGATGTTGCCGGGCAGCGTGATGGTGGTCTTGGGCACCGCCTTCCGGCGCGATACCAAGAGCTGGTTCCTCGCCAGCGACCGGATGGTGTTCCTGGGTGAAGCGAGTTTCACCTTCTACATGATCCACGAGCTGATGCTGCGCTACGGCCGCCAGATCCTGCTGAAGTTCGACTTCGCCATTCCCGTGTGGATGTACATCCCGTGGTTCATCGCCGTGTTCGTGGTGATCCAGTTCGCGGCCAACCTGGTACATCTCCGCTTCGAGGCACCGATGAACACCAAGGGGCGCAAGTGGCTTACGAAGGTATTCGGGCTAGAGAAGAAGAAGGTTCCGGCTACCGCGTGATCAAAGTGCTTCCACCGCTGCCTCGAAGGCTTGCAAGGTGGTAGGTTGGTAGGAAAGCCCGACGCTCCCGTTCGTGGTGGTCGTGAACGTGGTGAAGGCCGAACGATACTGAGCACCATTCCGCGTCAAACTAACCGCCACTGCTTGCAACCCGACAGGCACTTGGCCGAACGTATACGTCTGCGGTGCGGCACCATATGCAGAGGTAACGGCATTCATATCCGGGAAAACGAACCAGACCAGCGCACTGTCGTTCGGCACATCGTCCGGGGTTATCGCGGTGATCGTGGTATTGTTCGCGCTGGAGGGGAAGTAGTCGCAGTTGATCCATTGCAGGGAATCCACTTGGAAAATGTAGCCGATAGAAACACCACCGTTCGGCAGCTCGATCCAGGTGGAATCCACCGCTGTGCTGTCCTCTTCTTCCCAAAGTAATTCTTCGCCAGCCGTTCTGTTCGCGGTGAAGACACCCATGTTCGGATCATAATCATCGGTGGGCATACTGATCTCCATGCCTTGCGGACCCAGCACCAGTTCATTGTTCCCTTGGCGCGCACTTACTGAAACAGCGCCACCGCTCTTTAGCATACGCGTGGTGCCATTGTCGTTGCCCACGGTGGTTGTGTTCAGCAGGATCATGTCGGCAACGCCCAACACTTCTACTACGGAAACTGTGACAGGTCCGGTCACTGCCGCACCGGTCTGTGTCCTGAAGGCGTTCATTTGAAACCTGATCCGCACACCTTGCGCGCCCTGTATCGAACCACCTGTTGTTCCGTCGACAGTGAACACCTGGGTGGCATTCGCGACGCGTTCCTCGAAGTACGCCCGCAGATCATTACCACCACCACTTGGCCCAAAACCCTGGCCTTTGTTGCACCCAGTGAGTGCCAATAGACCTGCGGAAAGGAACGAAAGTCCGATGACCGATGAACTGCGCATGGGGTGCTGAACGCCACATATGAGGAGCGTTCAACCAGATGACGCAGACTCTTTCGATTACGCTGCCTGTCGCCTATCGATCAACCGCAGACCGAGCATCGTCAACCCTGCCACCACCAGCAACACCTCGAAGCCCATTTTGTAGCCGAAGAGCAGCGTCTCTGAATTGGCACGGATGAAGTAGGTGATGATGGGCGCAGCGATGCACACCAGCGGCACCCAGCGTTCTTCTGGCTTGCCTTTGAAGAAGAGGCCGTAGGCGAAGAGACCGAGCAACGGACCGTAGGTGAAGCCTGCGATATCGAACAAGGTCTTGATCACGCTTGGTGTGGCCAACCAGTGGAAGTACAGGATGAAGGCGAGGAACAACGCGGCCATGCCCAGGTGTACACGCTGGCGAACTTGTTTCTGCTTCGCTTCATCCCAACCGCGGTCGCGGATGCCGATCAGGTCCAAACACGTACTCGCCGTAAGCGCAGTGAGTGCACCATCGGCACTGGGGAAGAGCGCGCTGATGAGGCCGATGATGAAGAACAAACCCAGCCACACCGGGAAATGCTGCAACGCGAGTGTGGGGAACACATCATCGGCACGTTCGGGGAGTGCGATGCCGACCTTGTTGGCGTAGAGGTAGAGCAGCGCACCGAGCAAGAGGAACAGCAGGTTCGCACCCAGCAGGATCACGCTGAAGACACGCATGTTCATCTTCGCGCCGCCCACCGTGGCCACGCTCAGGTTCTTCTGCATCATCTCCTGATCAAGTCCCGTCATGGCGATGGTGATGAACATACCCGCGAGGATCTGCTTCAGGAAGAAGCCGTCGCTGCGCCAGTCAGTATCGAGGATGCGCGACATGCCGCTTTCCGAAAGTTGGCCGCCCCAACCGCTCATGTCCGCGTGGCCAACGATGTACACGATGGTGCCGATGAGCGCGCCGAGCATGAAGAGCGTTTGCAGCGTATCCGTCCACACGATGGTCTTCACGCCGCCCTTCAAGGTGTAGAGCACGATCATGAGCATCACCACCAGCGCGGTCACCTCGAACGGCACACCCATGGCATCCAGCACGAACAACTGGATAACGTTGAGCACCACGAAGATCCGGATGGTAGCTCCGGCCAACCGTGAGAGGATGAAGAACGAAGCACCCGTACGGTAGCTCACCATGCCGAAGCGTTCGCGCAGGTAACCGTAGATGCTGGTGAGC
>DLGQ01000069.1:50444-107883 GCA_002482775.1 Flavobacteriales bacterium UBA7690
GATCCCCGCCACGATCCAGTAGCCGATGGCGAAACCCACCACGAGTTGGAAGTAGGTCCACCCCTTCGCTTGCACCATGCCCGGCACACTGATGAAGGTGACCCCGCTGAGCGATGTACCGATCATCCCGAAAGCCACCACGTACCACAGGCTCTTTCGTTCGCCGCTGTAGAAGGCATGTTCACCTGCGCCACGGCTGGTCCACCATGCGATGCCGAGCAGCAGCAGGAAGTAGCCGAAGACGATGGAGAGGAGAAGTGTGGGGCTCATGTGGATCAACGGCCACCGCGCGGGTGCCTGTTCAAGCGAAGGAAGAACCGACAAAGCATCAATAGCGTTGGATCGGACCCAAGTTGTAAGCGGCCAGCTGTGAGCGAGCGCACCATCAATGACCGGAGTTCGCTAGATTCGAACTTGTCTCCCACGTCCAACATCCTCGAAGCCACGTCCTCTACCATGCGCCGCGCTACCAGCCTGCTCCTCTCCTTCGTCCTTGCCCATACCATGCTCACAGCCCAGGACCCGGTGGGTGCGAAGGCCAAAGTGAAAGAAGGCGTGGAACTTCATGACCAAGGCGAGTACAAGAAGGCGATCAAGAAATACGAGGAAGCGTTGAAGCTGGACAAGGACAATTCTTTGGCCATGAGCGAAAAGGCCCTCACCCTGAACGCGATGGGCGAATTCGAGACCAGCGCCGCGCTGTGCCAGGAGATCATCACCAAGCACCACGGCTCCAAAGACCTGCCTATGGTGTTCGTCACCTACGGCAATTCCATGGATCAGCTTAAGCGCCCCGAAGCATCGTTGCGGGTCTACGATCAGGCCATCAAGGAATTCCCCGGCGTGGCCTTGCTGCATTTCAACCGGGGCATCACCCTCTTGGGTATGGATAGCATTGCGAGCGCGCAACGTTCCTTCCAGCGTAGCGGTCGCCTCAACCCGTTCCACCCCGGCACCCAACGGCAAACAGCCCTGCTCCTGCGCCACCAAGGCAACCTCGTACCAGCCGTGCTGGCCATCTCACGCACCTTGATGATCGACCCTGTTGGCCAACGCTCTGCAGCCGACCTCGCCTTGCTGCGCGAACTCGTGGGCGGACATGTGGAAACGAACAAGAAGGGCAATTCCACCATCTACCTCGATGCTTCGAAGATGGATGACCTCAACGACACCACCTTCCGTGAGAACGACTTCCGCAAGGCGGAGACAGCCCTGACCCTTTTGGGCGGCTTGAGCCTGGCTTCCAACATGAACGATGCGCTGAAGAAGGAAGGGGTTGCAACATCCGAGGCGAAAGAAGCGGGCAACTTGGAAATGCTCCTGGGCTTCTTGGCCAATAGCTTGAAGGACATGCGCAGCGCGAATTCCGGATTCTACTGGGATAACCACGGTGCGTGGATCATCGCCTTGAACGAAGCCGGACACACCCGCACCCTGAGCCACCTGCTCGCCGCTGGAAGTGATGATAAGTTGGTGGCCCGTTGGCTGGAGGAGAACAAGTACAAAGTGGACGCCTACTACACCTGGGAGAAGGAATACACCGCACAGTTCCTGACGGACAAGGTGCAGGAATGAACGCGAACCGGGCACCCGTACTCGGATCCTCTGCACATCGCTCAACCTCATCGATACCATGAGCCTACTCGATCGTTTCAAGCGCGTCTTCAGTGCAGCGAAAGCGGACTCGACCGTGCAAGCCACACAGGACCAACGCGAAGAGATCCTCACCATCCTGCGCGAGCACATCAGCAGGGATGTGCGCGGTGGTTTCCTGGACGAGGAAGAGATCATCGAGGGTTGTGTGGACTGTTTCGCCGATGAATACGACGAAGCTTCGTTGCGCAAACATGTGCCCGTGCTTACCCGTGAACTGCTCGCCGCACATTAAAAAAGAACAGGCCAACTGGCCCGCTACCACGGACTGTGATCGACTGGATAGAACGCTTGAAGAACTCGAAAAGAGCGGGATCGTCTGCCGACAGGATTTCAGTTGCTGTGGCACCTGTGGCTCTGCGGAGATCTGGGCGGAGATCGAACAGGCCGATGCCGCCGGTGGTAAGAGCCGGGGTTACCTGTTCTACCATGCCCAGGACACCGAGAGTGCCGTTGAAACCGGTTCACTCTACTTCAACTACGGCTCCACGGAAGAAGGGCCGGAACCTTCCTTAGCGATCGCCAACGAGATCCAAAGCGCTCTCCAGCACAATGGCTTTGCCGTGCACTGGAACGGAAAACTGGAACAACGTATCGGGATGGAGCTGGACTGGAAGAAACGCCGATAGGACGAGGGTCTTCAGCCCAAGTACTCCTCCAACGCCCGCTGCACCCGCGCGTTCATGTCCCCCGTGGGCGCGGGAACCAGCCGTTGCCCGGTGATGCGCTCGTACAACTCCGTGTAGCGCTCGGTCACGCTACGCACAAAGGCATCGTCCATTTCCGGGACGCGCTGCCCTTCCTTCCCCATGAAGTCGTGGGCGATGAGCCATTCGCGTACGAACTCCTTGCTCAACTGCTTCTGCGGCGCGTTGGTATCCTGGCGTTCTTGGTAGCCATCGGCATAGAAGTAGCGTGAGCTGTCCGGGGTATGGATCTCGTCGATGAGCAGGATCCGCCCTCCCGGCATTCCATTTCGGCCGGGACCCGTCCGGCCGAATTCATACTTGGTGTCCACGAGGATCAACCCTTGTTGCGCGGCGAGGCGTGTGCCTTCGGCGAAGAGCGCGAGGGCATAACGGCACATGGTGTCCCACTCTTCCTGCGTGCAAAGCCCTTGCTTCAGGATCTCCGCTGGCGTGATGTCCTCGTCGTGGCCTTCTTCGGCCTTGGTGCTGGGTGTGATCAGCGGTTGCGGGAACTTGTCGTTCTCCTTCAACCCTTCGGGCATTCCGGCACCGCACAACATGCGATGGCCCGCTTTGTACTGTCGCCAAGCGTGACCAGCCAGGTAGCCGCGCACCACCATTTCCACGGGAACGGTCTTCGCGGTGTGGCCGATCACCACGTTGGGATCCGGCGACGCTACGGCCCAGTTCGGTGCCACGTGCGCGGTGGCTTGCAGCATGTGCCAACTCAGTTGGGTGAGCACTTGTCCTTTGTGCGGAATGCCGCGTGGCAGCACCACATCGAAGGCGCTGATCCGATCGCTGGCAACGAGGATGGTGCGGCCGTCGGCCAAGTGGTACACGTCGCGCACCTTGCCCCGGTAGATCTTCTCCACGCCCGGCAGCTTCAGGTCCGAGCGCATCAGCGTGCCATCCATCTCCACGGTCATTTCTTGTTCTCGTTGTTGCGCTCCTCCATCTCGCGGAAGGCCTTCAGCACCTTGGTCACCAGTTCGTGGCGGATCACATCCTTCTCGTCCAGTTCGATCACGTTCACCCCTTCCACGTTGCGCAACATGTTCACCACAGGCAACAGGCCGCTGGGTTGGCGATCGGGCAGATCCACCTGTGTGGCATCGCCGGTGATGACGAACTTGGCATTGCGCCCCATCCGCGTGAGGAACATCTTCATCTGCGTCATGGTGGCGTTCTGCGCTTCGTCCAGNNGCATGAAGGCCAGCGGCGCGATCTGGATCACCCCTTCATCCAAATGGTCGGCGAGCTTGGAAGCCGGGATCATTTCGCGCAGGGCGTCGTAGAGCGGTTGCAAGTACGGATCCAGTTTCTCGCGGAGGTCGCCGGGCAGGAAACCGAGGTTCTCCCCCGCTTCCACCGCCGGTCGGGTGAGCACGATGCGGCGCACCTTCCGCTCCTTCAGCGCTTTCACGGCGAGGGCCACGGCGGTGTAGGTCTTTCCGGTCCCCGCGGGGCCGATGGCGAACACCATGTCGCTGCTTTCAACGGCTTCCACCAGCCGCTCCTGGTTCCGGGTGCGTGCTTTCACCCGCAGACCCGCGTTGCCGTACACGAGCACGTCGGACTCATCGGGGTTCTCGCGTTCGCCGGGGCTGGTGTGGGTGCCCATGATGTCGTCCAACACCTTGCGCGGCAGTTCGTTGTAGCGGGTGGCGTGTTCCACCAACTGCGTGAAACGCGCCTCGAACTGGGTGATCTCATTATCCGCACCGCTCACCTTCAGCGTGTCGCCCCGGGCGATGATGCTGAGCTTGGGGAAGAAGGTGCGGATGAGCCGCAGGTTGGCGTCGTTGGCGCCCAGGACCTCCACAGGGTCCACACCGGCGATGGTGATCAGCTTCTCGATCAAAGTAACTTTCGGTTGTTGATTTCTTCAGCCCGAAGCCGCTAGACCATCGGGATAGTTTTGAGCGCCGAAGGTAGCCCTTGCCTTGGCTCCCGCGCGCAGCAAATGTCCATCATCACACTCACCACCGACATGGGCCTGAAGGACCATTATGTAGCCGCGGTGAAAGGTGCGATCTGGACCCAGTTCAACGAGGCGCGGATCGTGGATGTGAGCCATTCCATCAAGCCATTCGACCATGGCCAGGCTGCTTTCGTGCTACGGCAGGCCTATCCGGAATTCCCGCGCGGCACCATCCACATCATCGGGGTGAACCCGGAAGCCGACGGGCAGACCCCGCACTTGGTGGTGCGCCACGATGGCCACTTCTTCATCGGCGCGGACAATGGCATCTTCAGCTTGCTGTTCGATGGCCAGCCGCACGAGGCCTTCGAGCTCACCATGAAGTTGGACGACGACCATGTGGCCTTCCCCACCCGTAGTGTCTTCGTGAAAGCAGCGTGCCACCTCGCGCGCGGCGGCACCATGGACGTGATCGGCCGCAAAGTGGCCCGGGTGAAAGAGCTGATCGGTTTCCAGCCCGCTGTGGACCCGGTGAGCATCCGGGGCAAGGTGGTGTACATCGATAGCTACGGGAATTTGGTCACCAACGTGCGCAAGCAGTTGTTCGATGAGGTTGGCAAAGGGCGAACCTTCAGCATAGGCTTCGGGCATGCGGCGGACAACATCACCAAGCTGCACGCCACTTACAGCGATGTGCCCAACGGCGAACGCCTCGCGTTCTTCAATGCCGCTGGGCTGCTGGAGATCGCGGTGAACAAAGGCGTTGAAGGCGCTGGTGGTGGCGCGGCGCGGCTCTTCGGCGTGGAGCAGGACGATACCATGCGCGTGGAGTTCGGGGAATGGAACCGGAACTGAGAAAGGTTGAAGGAGAAAGGTTGAAGTACCAAGGAAGAAGACCGAAGGCATGCTCATCCGCATTGTTAAAATGACCTTCCGTCCCGAAGAGATCGGGCGTTTCCAGGAGCTTTTCGTGGGATGGAAGCCGCGCATCCGATCCTTTCCGGGGTGCCGCCACTTGGAACTGTTGCACGATGTGGACGACCCGCGCATCTTCTTCACCTACAGCCACTGGGATGGACCGGCGGATCTGGAAGCCTACCGCGTCTCGGATGTCTTCGCCTCGGTATGGCCCGTGGTGAAAGGTCTTTTCGCGGCCCCTGCCGAAGCGTGGAGCGTGGATCGCGAGCATCATCTGCCCTAGGTAGCGGCGTTGGTCCGGTCTTTGTCCGAACTTCGGCCCATGTTCCGCTCTATCCTCTCCGGCCTCGCCCTGTTGCCTTTCGCCCTGGTCGCCCAGCCCGAAGCCGACGATCACCTGAAGAACGCCCAAAGTGCCTACAAGGCGAACGAATTGGATCGGGCCCTCGCCTATGCCGACAGTGCCATCGCGTTGGAGCCCGGCATACCCGGTGGGTTCAAACTGCGCGGCGACATCAAACAACGGCAGCTGGACATGCATGGCGCCATGATGGACTACGTGAAGGCGGAAAAGGTGGAGCCGGAGAACGCCCGATTGTACGTGAGCCGATCGGCCGTACACATCACCGAGAACCGGGTGAAAGAGGCCATGCGCGACATTGAAAAGGCATTGGACCTGGACGACACCGACCCCGATGCGTGGTACAACCGGGCCTGCGCGAATTACATCGGCCGCAACAACGAAGGCGCATTGCGCGATCTGGAGAAGTCGTTGGAACTGCGGCCGGACAATGCCGATGCGCTCTTTCTACGCGGGGTGGTGAAGGGCGAGCTCTTCAAGGAAAGTGAAGGCATCGTGGACATCGAAGCCGCATTGAACCTGAGGCCCGACATGGCCGATGGCTTGATGAGCCTGGGTGTGTTGCAGTTCGAGACCAAGCAATACGAAACCGCCATCGCCACATTCACCAAGGTGATCGACGCGAAGGATGACACGGAGAAAGAGGCGCTCTACTACCGCGCCGAATGTTACTACGCGCTGAAGGACAAACAGAACGCCTGCGAAAGCTGGCGCGCGGCCGCCAACCTGGGCGAAAGCGACTCCAAATTCATCGTGCGCAACTACTGCAATACCGACGAGGAGAAGATCCCGAAAAAGCCCGTCCGTGGCCGCCGCAAATCAGTGATCGAGTTCTAGCTTGTTGACGCTTCCAAGGAACGGCAAATGGACTGCTGACCGCCACCGCTATCTTGGCGCCCGCTTTCCGCGATGCGTGTCCTGATATTCAAGGAGGTAAGAGGGTTCCTCGGGTCGTTGATCGGCCAGGTGGTGGTGGTGGTGTTCCTGCTGCTCACCGGCCTGTTCCTGTGGGTGTTCCCCAACAACATCCTGGACACGGGATACGCCGACCTCTCCACGCTCTTCTTCATTGCGCCGTGGGTGTTCCTCTTCCTGGTTCCAGCCGTCACCATGCGCAGCTTCAGCGAAGAGCGGCGCACCGGCACCATCGAACTGCTGCTGACCAAGCCGCTCACCGAGATGCAGTTGGTGATCGCGAAGTACATCGCTGCGGTGATCCTCATCGTCTTCGCCCTGCTGCCTACGCTGATCTACTGGCTCAGCCTGCACGAGTTGGCCATGCCGAAAGGCAACTTGGACACCGGGGGCATCATGGGCTCGTACATCGGCCTGCTGCTGTTGGCCTCCTGCTTCGGTGCCATCGGGGTGTTCGCGTCCTCCATCACCGAGAACCAGGTGGTGGCCTTCATGATCGCGGTCTTCCTCTGCTTCTTCCTCTACCTGGGTTTCGACCTCATCGCCAGCTTCGATGCTTTCGGCGCGCTGGAAGGTCCCATCAAATCCATCGGTATCCAGGACCACTACGATAGCCTGAGTCGCGGCGTGGTGGACCTGCGCGACGTGCTCTACTTCCTGGGCACCATCACCGTGTTCCTATTGCTCACGCGCACTGCGCTCCAAAGCCGGCGCTGGTAATGGGAACAGTCGTACGCTCCTCACAGTGGTTATCGAAGCTTTTCATGGCGATCGCAGCGATTACTCTGCTCTATATCCTTCTACCGATGTTGCTCTCGGATGAAGCGAGTCAAGTCGGAAACTCTGTGATGGACATCGGTTTGCATGACACCTATTTCGTGACGTCCAACGCTTCACTGTTTGGATTGATGGCGTTCCTCGCATTCTGCTTTTCTCTCTTCTACGCACGATACACCGAAATAACGCGTCTGCGGTTGAGTGCGGTGCTCGGCTGGACCCATTTCATAGGTTCCGCTGCTGCTGTGTTGTTGCCGGCACCGCTTGTGTACCGGTCCATTGCGCTCAGTGCCGCACCGCGTCGCTACTACTCCTATTCCGAAATGCCGATGTTCGAGGAAGATGGTGTGATAGATCTGATGACCCTCATACTTGCCCTTGCCATCATTGGACAAGCCTGTTTCGTCATCAACGTCGGCGTGAGTCTTTTCCGCAAGAAGACAACATGAGCAATACCCGCAGCCCCCGAACCACCGACTTGCTGGAGCTCTTGATGGGCCTGGCGATCGTTGGTCTTGTGCTGTTCATCGGCTCCTTCCTTCGCCTGCGTGCGGATCTCACCAACGAGAAACGGTACACCCTTACACCGGCCACCAAGGAGATGCTGGCGGAACTGCCGGACATCGTGTACGTGAAGGTGTATCTCGCTGGCGAACTGCCTGCGGATCTGCAACGGTTCTCCCGATCGGTGAAGGAACTGTTGGACGAGATGCGCGTGGAGCAGCCGGAAAAGCTGCAATACACTTTCATAGACCCCAGCGAAAGCGAGGACGAGAAGACGCGCAAAGAGACCTACGATCAGTTGCAGAAGGAAGGTCTGCAGTACAGCAGCATCCGCATGCGCGACAAGGAATCGTTCAGCGAGCGCATCGTATTCCCCGGTGCGTTGATCACCTACCGCGACAAGACCGTTCCGGTGCAACTACTGAAAACGCAATTGCGGACACCGGATGCGGACATCGTGAACCGCTCCATCAACAACACCGAATACGAACTGGCCAACGCCTTCCGCCAGGTGACCCAGAAGGACAAAGCCAAGATCGCCTTCCTGGAAGGCCACGGTGAATTGGAGCCGATGGAAGTGGCCGACATCACCAGTGCGCTGAGCGAGACCTACGATGTGAGCCGTGTGCGCATAGACGAGAAGGTGGATGCGCTGAGCCGCACCGTGCAAGGGATGAAGTACCGCGCCAACGACTACGCGGCACTGATCATCGCCAAGCCGGACAGCGCCCTCCCGCAGCGCGACCAGTACGTCATCGACCAGTTCATCATGAACGGCGGCCGTGTGCTTTGGTTGATAGACCCGATGAACGCGCACCTGGACAGCCTGCGCAAGAACCAGTTCAGCATAGCGGTGCCGTACGAACTGGGTATCGATGATCAGCTCTTCGCCTACGGCGTGCGCATCAACAAAGACCTGGTGCTGGACCGCAGTTGCGCACCCATCGAACTGTACACGCAACCGTACGGCAACCAGCGCAAACTGGAACGCTTCCCGTGGTACTGGGAGCCTGTGCTGATCCCCGAGAGCAAGCACCCGATCGTGAGCAACATCGATCCGGTACACCTGCGCTTCGCCAGCAGTTTGGACACCATCGCCACGGACGGTATCAAGAAGACCATCCTGCTCACCAGCTCGCCAGCCTCGCTAGCCCAACGCAATCCGGTACGCGTGAGTCTGAACGTGGTGGACATGGCTCCACCCTTCGAACGCCAGAGCACACCGTACATGCCCATGGCCGTGCTGCTGGAGGGTGAATTCACCAGTGCCTTCCTGGACCGCCTGCCCACGAACTTCACCAACGACCCCGCGGTGGCCTATCGTGAAAAGGGCAAACGCTCCGCCCAACTGGTGGTGAGCGATGGCGACGTGATCGGCAACCGCGTGGACCAATCGAAGGGCATGTTCTACACCCTCGGCTTCGACCGCTACGCCAACGCCAAGATCTACGGTAACCGCGAATTCATCGTGAACGCGATGAACCACTTGCTGAACGATAAAAGCCTGATCAGCATCCGCTCGCGCGAGATCACCCTTCGCCAGTTGGATCCCGAACGCATCGTGCAGGACCGCACGTGGTGGCAGGTGGTGAATACCGGTGTCCCCATCCTGCTGGCCGTGCTCATCGGCATGGTGTACCAGCATTTCCGTCGCAGAAAAGCCAGCCGCCCAGCATGAACCGCAGGATACTCCTTCTCGTCGTCCTTCTTGCCCTTGGTGGCTTGGCGTGGTGGCTTTCACGCAACTCCGCCCCTACCACGTTGGATCGTCCGCTGAGCGATTTCGCCGTACCGGATACCGCAAGTGTTGACCGCATCTTCATCGCCGATCAGCACGGCCGCACCATCGACCTGAAGCGCACCCCGCAAGGATGGATCGTGAACGACCTGTACCCGGCTAAAGAGTTCGATGTGAATCTCCTGCTGCGCACCTTCAAGCGGGTGGAAGTAAAAAGCCCGGTCCCCAAAGCCGCCGAAGCCAAAATGCTGCGCGTGATGGGGTCCGTGGGCAAGAAGGTGGAGATCTACCAAGGGGGCGATAAGCCATCCAAGATCTGGATCGTGGGGCATGGCACGAAAGACCATTTCGGCACCTACGCGCTGTTGGAGAAACCCGGCGAGGGCCGCAGCAATGCGCCGTTCATCCTGGGCATGACCGGGTTCACCGGCATCTTGAGCACCCGTTTCCATACCGATCTGGACATCTGGCGCAGCAGCGCCTTCTTCAAACTGGACGAGATGCGCGATCTGGCCTCGGTGAAGCTGGAAACGCCGCTGGCCCCTGCTAATTCCTACACGATCCAACAAAACCCAGCTGGGCGTTTCAGTCTTCTGGACCACCGGGGCCAACCCTACCGGTTCGATACCGTTCTCGTACACGGTGCCGTACTGGCCACCAAGCAGATCAACTACGAAGAGATCCAGCGCGAGCCGGTCTACCGCGATTCCTTGGTGAAGACCACGCCGAACCAGATCCTTACCCTCACCAAACGCACTGGGGAAGCCACCACATTGAAGTTCTGGTACCTGCCTTATAAAGGCGAAGAGCCTCCCTTCGGTTCGCCGCGCCCGCTCTTCGACCCCCTGCGCATGGATGCGGTGATCCAGGATACCCTCTTGGTGGTGATGCAACGCGCGGCCTTGGAGCGCATGCTTCAGCCCATCAGCAATTTCAGACCTTGAAACAGGGACGGCCAACCTGTGGATAACCCCCCTTGTGTGTTAATAAGTGGCCCCACACCCGCGAGGGTGCCCGGCTAACTTTGGCCCACTTCAAAAAAGACCTATCGCTCCGATGAAATTCATCGTTTCCAGTACCGCATTGCTCAAGCAGTTGCAGCTCCTCCAAGGCGTGCTCGCCAGCAGCAACACCTTGCCCATCTTGGACAATTTCTTGTTCGATATCGACGGCAAGCAGTTGACGGTGACGGCCAGCGACCTGGAAACCACGATCACGGCCACCCTAGCGGTGGAAGCGAAGGACAAGGGCAGCGTGGCCATTCCTGCCCGTCTCTTGCTGGATACCCTCAAAGCCTTCCCCGAGCAGCCCCTCACATTCAGCATCGACGCCAAGCACTTCGGGGTGGAGATCAACAGCGACCAAGGGAAGTACAAGATGACGGGCTTCAACGGGACGGAATTCCCGCGCAGCCCGGTGTTGGAAGACGCCGCCAAGTTGACCCTCCCCGCTGGCACGTTGGCCATGGCCATCAACAAGACCATCTTCGCCACGGGCAACGATGATCTGCGCCCGGTGATGAGCGGGATCTTCTTCGAGCTCACCAACGAGGACGTTCGATTCGTAGCCACCGATGCGCACAAACTTGTTCGTTATAAGCGCACTGATATCCAGGCGCCTAAAGCAGCTTCCTTCATTGTTCCGAAGAAGCCATTGAACCTGCTGAAGAACACCTTGGCCGGCACGAACGCGGAGGTCACCATCGAATTCAACGAGAACAACGCGGCATTCCGGTTCGACAACACCGTGCTCGTGTGCCGCCTGATCGATGGCAAGTACCCGAACTACGAAGCGGTGATCCCCAAGACGAACCCGAACAAGCTCACGATCGATCGCGCGACGTTCTTGAGCTCCATCCGCCGGGTGTCCATCTTCGCCAACAAGACCACGCACCAGGTTCGCCTGCACATCAACGGCAGCCAGCTCACCATCAGCGCGGAGGATCTGGATTTCGCCAACGAGGCCAACGAGAAGCTCACCTGTTCCTACGAGGGCGACGAGATCACCATCGGTTTCAACTCCCGCTTCCTGATGGACATGCTCAATAACCTGGGCACTGAACATGTGATGCTGGAGATGAGCGCCCCGAACCGTGCCGGCATCTTGCTACCGGGTGAACCAGGCGAGGCCGGTGAAGACGTCCTGATGCTGGTGATGCCGGTAATGCTGAACAATTAACGTTCGGCACGGGATCGGTATATCTTCGGTGAACCAACACCACAGCCATGCGCTACATCACCATCGCCATCTCCCTTCTCCTGCTTGTTACCTTGAGCGCACACAAGTGCAACGAAAAGACCGCCGCTGCTGCTGGCGACGGCAACCCTGCGGTCGGTATGACGAAGATCCCGGGGATCATGGACAGCAAGTGGGTGGTGCGCACCATCAAAGGGAATGTGGTGACCATGCCCGATAAGGGAGGTGAAGCTCCATGGATGCGCATGTTGAAAGAAGGGAACAAAGTGGAGGGCTTCGGTGGATGCAACAGCTTGATGGGCGGTTTCCGCTTGTCCGGCGACCAGATCCAATTCCCGAACCTGGGTTCCACCAAGAAGTTCTGCGAGAGCACACAATCCATCGAGAACGGATTCATGGGGGCGTTGAAGGCCACCCGGAAATTCAAGTTGGACAAAGCCGGTCTGCTTCACCTTACGGATGATGCCGGTGCCGATCTGGCCACCTTCACCCAGGAATAACTGCGAACACTTCCACGAGAACCCCGCTTGATCACATCAGGCGGGGTTCTTTCATTTGGAGGGCCCTATGCTCCAGGTATCGGTGCTGCGCCACAGGCCTGCACCTTGCTCATCGTCCTCCGCACCGGGAGGTGTATCGGTCGGCCCGTCATCCTCGTTCCCTTGGTCCTCGTCCTCATCATCCCACAGGATCGGCCGGGGATCTTGCACGGCGGAAGGCACGTGTCGGTAGAGGAATGCCATGGCCACGCCAGTGGCCGCGCCCCAGAAATGGCTTTCCCAACTGATCCGTGGGACGATCGGGAACACGCCCCACAACATACTACCGTAGAGGAAGACCACCAGGAGTGATAGGCCCATCAACGTGCGTTGCCTCCGCAAGAGCCCACTAGTGAAGAGGAAAGCCGCTAGCCCGTAGACCACCCCGCTCGCCCCGATGTGGTAACTCGCCCTGGCGCTTAGCCATACCCACACGCCGCTCACCAACCAAGAAGCCAGCACCACCCTGCCTGCCAAACGCGGGAAGAAGTACATCAGCGCCCAGCCAAGCACGAACAATGGCACGGAATTGTTCAACAAGTGTTCGAAGTCGCCGTGGATGAAGGGTGAAGTGACCACCCCTAGGATCCCCGATGGTTCACGCGGAAAGGTGCCGAACCTATAAAGGTCCATGCCGAGTTGCTGGTCCACGAAATACACGCACCAGAGCAGGATCACGGCGATACCGGGGAGCACAGCCGAAGTCACCAACTTCCGCTCGCGCGGAGCTAGGGTTCGGATGTGCTCGTCACCTTCCTGCATCGCAGCCCTTGACCAAAGACCGGACCCCGCATCTGGCACGGCCATTGTGTCAGGGCTTCCGTACTTTGCATCCGATGGCGAACCACCGCACCCTGATCCTTCTGCTCTTCACCGCCCTTGTTGGTTGTTTCGCCAGCGCGGATAGCGCGCCTACTGCTGCGAAGCCCGCTGCTCAGGAACTGACCCCACCGAGCGAGCTGGCGTTGATGATGCGCGCCATGGCGATCCATGCCGATAGCGTGAAAGCCGCTGTCAAGCGCGATGGCGAGCTTCCGCCTTACCCCAAGGCCTTCAAGAACTTGTTGGAAGCGGAGCCCACCAAAGGCATGCACATAGACCCCATCACCTTCCCCACCTTCGGCAAGGACTACCAATTGAAACTGGACCGGCTGTACAAAGTGAAGAAAGGCGAGCGGACCCAAGCGTACAACGCGTTGGTGCAAAGCTGCGCGAACTGCCATGGCACACATTGCCCGGGCCCGTTGATGCGGATCAAGAAGATGTACGTGGCTACTGAATAACGGAACTTCGTCGGTCGGTCCGTTTCGTCGCGCACTTGTCCCGTTTCGTCAGGTTACCTTCACCAGCTCGCCGCTCGCGTACCACGCCAGAGGCCCAGCACACGTCCTCCGCGCATGGTACCACCTGGCTCTCCCGCCCAATCGTCCGTAGCCCTTCCGGGTGCTGATACGCGTCTTGCCAAGGAAGCTGCGATCCGCGTTCTGGCCTACTTCGACATCTTCTCCCACCCTCTCCGTGTGGACGAGATCGTGCGTTTCTCAGAGGGCGCACCCATGTGCGAAGACCGTATCACCACAGCGTTGCAGGCCTTGGCCTCCGACGGAGTTGTACACCACCACTCGGGGTACTGGGGCCTGTGTGGCACAAAGGCGAACGTGGCACGAAGGCTTGCTTCGGAAGCGCGCGCGGAAGCACGGATGCCCAAAGCCCTGCAGATGTCCCGCCGCATAGCACGTTTCCCCTTCGTACGTGCCGTGTTCATCAGCGGGAGCATGAGCAAAGGCTGCTTGGCAGAGGATGGCGACATCGACTTCTTCGTGGTAACGACGCCGGGCCGTTTATGGGTGGCACGTACACTGCTGGTCCTGTATAAGAAGTTCTTCCTATTGAACAGCCGCCGCGATTTCTGCGTGAACTATTTCCTGGATACGGAACACCTCACCGTGGAGGATCGCAACCGGTTCACCGCAACGGAAGTGGTCACCCTATTGCCGATGTATGGTAACGGCACCACCGAAGCATTCTTCGAACGCAACGCGTGGGCGTTCCATATGTATCCCCGTGCCACTGCGCCGAAGAGCCGTGAAGTGCCCATTGGCAAGGCCCTTACCAAGCATTGGCTGGAACGTACGCTCGGTGGTGGCCTGGGCACAACGCTGGATCAGTGGGCCATGCAACTCACCTGGTACTACTGGAAACGGAAATTCAACGACATGGACCCACGGTCGTTCGAACTCGCCTTGCGCACCCGCACCTATGTAAGCAAGCATCACCCGCGGAACTTCCAGCAACGTGTGATGGACGGCTTCACTGCACGCATGACAGAGTTGGAAAAGCGCATTGGCACTTCGCACTCTTGAACCATGGCGCGCGTCCTGCTAACCCATAGTTACTTCTACCGCCTCGATGCGAAACAATGGGCCGATGCACGCCCGTACCCACCGCTGGGGACCATACTTGCTGCGGCTGTGCTGCGGGAACAAGGGCACGATGTGGAGGTGTTCGATACCGGGCTGAAACACGCACCGGACGAGATCAGAGCAGCTATCGAACGGTTCCGCCCGCACATGCTGGTGGTGTACGACGATGGGTTCAACTACCTCACCAAGATGTGCCTCACGGTGATGCGCGATGCTGCGTTCCGGATGATCAGCTTGGCGAAAGAGGCCGGGTGCCGGGTAGCGGTGAACAGTTCAGATGCTACCGATCACGCCGAGAACTACCTGAACGCGGGTGCGGATGTGGTGATACTCGGTGAAGGAGAACCAGCGTTGGTGGAGATCGTGGCCAAGTGGGATGCTGAAGGTCCGATCGATGAGGTTGCTGGCATCTCCGTGCTGAAGGATGGATCCATCCACAGCACCATGAAGCGCCCGGTGCAACGCGAGTTGGATACGCTCCCACTTCCTGCGTGGGACTTGATCGATGTGGCACCGTACCGCGACTTGTGGATGCGTTCGCAAGGTTTCTTCTCGCTGAACATGGCCACCACGCGCGGCTGTCCGTTCAAATGCAACTGGTGCGCGAAACCCATTTACGGCAACCGTTACAACAGCCGCTCGCCGGAGCATGTGGTGCGCGAGCTCGAACTCCTTCAACAGTACCAGCCGGATCACATCTGGTTCGCCGACGACATCTTCGGGTTGAAACCGGGATGGGTGCAACATTTCCGGGACCTGCTCCACGAGCGCGGGCTGAAGATCCGCTACAAGATCCAAAGCCGTGTGGATCTGCTGTTGGAAAGCGACACCATCGATGCCTTGGTGGCCAGTGGCCTGGAAGAAGTGTGGGTAGGTGCCGAGAGCGGAAGCCAACGCATTTTGGATGCCATGGACAAAGGCACCACCGTGGAACAGATCGCAGAGGCCACCACGTTGCTTCGTTCCAAGGGTGTGCGTGTGTGTTTCTTCCTCCAGTTCGGCTACCTCGGCGAAACACGTTCCGATGTGGAGAAGACCATCCGCATGGTGGAGGACCTGATGCCGGACGACATCGGCGTATCCGTTTCGTATCCCTTGCCGGGCACGGTGTTCTACGAGAAGGTAAAGGCCGACCTCGTGGGCAAAGCGAACTGGACGGACAGCGATGATCTCGCCATGATGTTCCGCAACCGGCAGCGGCCCGCGTATTACAAGCGCCTGCACCGGTACGTACACAAGCGCTACCGCCGCAAGCAGGCCCTACTGGCCATCCAGAACGGACTGAACGGTCGGTCGGGCTTCACCCCTAAGCGCGCACTATCAGCTTTGTACTACATGCCCGCAGCGTTCCTGGAAGGTGAGCGGTTGAAGCGTTTGGAGAACGCATGAGCACCACGGTGGTGATCGAACGAGGCTCTGCAGCGGAGGCCTTTTCGCGGCAATCCGCTTCGTTCGATGCGATCGACGCTGCCAACCCGTTGATCGGCTGGGTTCGTGATCGGGTGCGCGCGCAAGCCTTGCGGTCCATGATGCCTGGCGAACGGCTGCTTGAACTCAACGCGGGCACCGGGATCGACAGTGTTTTCTTCGCTGAAAGAGGTCTGGATGTGTTGGCCACCGATGTCGCACCAGGCATGATCGCACAACAAGAACTGAAACTTCAGAACACGGCAGCGAAGTGGACGCCGATGCAGTGTTCCTACTTGGAACTGAAGGCGCTTGGTGAAGCCCGCTTCCATCATGTCTTCAGCAATTTCGGTGGATTGAATTGTACGGATCGGCTGGATCTGGTGCTCCGAGGCATCGATCGGGTGCTGCTACCCGAGGGCACGTGTACCTTGGTGGTCATGCCGCGCTTCAGCCCGTGGGAAGTGCTCACCTTGATCAAAGGCGATCTCAAGTTGGCGTTCCGTCGCTTCCGCAAGCACACACCCGCACAGCTCGAAGGGCTTTCCTTTCCGTGTTACTATTACTCCCCGATGTATGTGAAGAAGCACTTGGGCATCGGTTATGAAGTGAAGGAACAACGCGCGCTATCCTTGATCGTGCCACCGCCGCACATGGAGAGATTCCCGAACCGCTTCCCCGCTCTGTTCAACGCACTGGCTTGGGTGGAGGATCGTATCGCCTCGCTCCCGCTCTTGCGCAACTGGGGCGACCATTTCGTGATCACCTTGCGTAAACGCCCATGACCGACGAACGCGTGTACGAGCCACTTCCTGCGGGGAGACTGGAGAATGGCGTGTTGCTATTGGAGCCGCCATCAGCTTTCGAAGCGGCTTATTCCTTGGTGCGGAAAGCGGAACGGCGGGTCTTGCCAGATGAACAGGTACGTGCCCTTCCGAACGGTGATGGGCTCTGGAACGCAGCAGAATGGGACATCCGCGCGCGCAGTGCGAAGCGGTTGGTGAAGGCGCTCTCCGAACTGGATCGACCATTGACCATCTTGGAAGTCGGTTGCGGGAACGGTTGGTTATCGGCCCTGTTGCAGCGCGAAGGACATACGGTCCACGGGATGGATGTCTTCACGGAGGAATTGGAACAAGCGGCGCGGATCTTCCCTGGTCCACAGTTCATGCGGGCCGACCTGTTCCGTTCGCCATTGCCGGAAGGAGCCTTCGATGCGATCATCTTCGCCGCGAGTTTCCAGTATTTCCCTGATCCGGTAGCCACCATCCAACGGTGCATGGAACTGCTGACGGCACATGGGGAGGTCCACATCCTTGATAGCATGCTGTACCGCAGCAAAGCGGAACGTGTAGCCGCCGTGGAGCGCAGCAGGACCTACTACGGCACGCTCGGCTTTCCGGAAATGGCATCGCACTACCACGCTCATGAATTGGCTCAATTGCAGGCATTGGGCAAGCTGCGCGTTCTCTCCGCACCGAACGGGATGGAGCGTACATTGAAGCGCTTCGGTAGGCCGTCGTCGCCCTTCACCCACGTGGTGATCGAACGCTAATAACTCGCCGCAGCGGACAGTTTGCCACCTGGCGTTCGCTGACCACCGGGGTAGAACGCGCCCACCTTCACCTTGGCCTCCAGCAAGAACTGCGTCATGTCGAAGGAGGGTCGTTGATCCAGTGCGCGGATCACCAGTTCGGCGGTGGCTTCGGCATCGTTACCGGCGCGGTGGTGTTTGAAGCGGATGCCATGCACATCGCACATCGGCTTCAACCCATATGAAGGATGACCCGGCCACACTTTACGGCACATGCTGACACTACAGAAATACTGGAACGTGGGATGTTGCAAGCCGTGTGCGGCCAAGGTGCTGCGTAACACGGTCATGTCGAACGCGGCATTATGGGCCACCACGGTCTGTTCATGCAAGAGGCTGGCGACCTCCTCCCAGATGCCGGACCACCGGGGAGCCTCGGCCACATCTTCAGGCTTGATGCCGTGCACCGCGATGTTATGCGGATTGAAGTAGGGCCATTGCGGCGGCTTGATCAACCAGTTGCGCACCTCGCGCACCACGCCGCCACGCACCACGGCGATGCCCAGTTCGCACGGGCTATCGGGCTGCGTGGTGGCGGTCTCGAAGTCGAGGGCGAGGAAATCCATGTGTGATCACAGCTTCACCACCTCCGCATCCGCCAAGGCGTGGTACAGCTTCTTTTCCGTTGCATCGCTGATGTTCACCAGCGGCAGGCGCATGTGGTCGCCGCAGATGCCGAGCGACTTCAGGACGTACTTGATGCCACCGGGATTGCCCTCCGCGAACAGCAGGTTGATGATCTCCAGCAGGCGTAGATGTTCCCTGCGTGCCGTGGCTAATTCACCTTTCAGCGCAGCGCGTACCAAGGAACTGGTCTCGGCAGGCAGTGCATTACCGATCACACTGATCACACCTACCCCACCGATGGCGATGGCAGGTAACGTCAGCGTATCATCGCCACTGATGAGCATGAAGTCCTTCGGCTTGTGTTTGAGTATCATGCCCATCTGGTCCAGGTTGCCACTTGCTTCCTTGATGGCGACCACGTTGGCGAAGTCTTTGGCGATGCGCACAGTGGTCTCGGCGCTCATGTTGCTGCCCGTTCTCCCCGGCACATTGTACAGGATGATGGGGCGCAGGCTGGCTTGGGCGATGGCCTTGAAATGCTGGTAGATGCCTTCCTGCGTGGGTTTGTTGTAGTAAGGGCTCACGCTGAGGATGCCGTCCACACCATCCATTTCGAAACCGTTAAGGGTCTCGATCACCTCAGCCGTGTTGTTGCCACCCACGCCGAGGACCACCGGCACACGGTTGCGCACGAGTTCCACGGTGGTCGCGAGCAATTGCTTCTTTTCGTCCTTGGAGAGGGTGACACTTTCACCCGTGGTGCCCATGCTCACCACGTAATCCACGCCACCGGTGATCTGGTGTTCCAGCAGTTTCTCCAGGCCTGCGTAATCGATGCCGCCGTTGGGGCGGAAGGGAGTGACCAATGCGACGCCGAGGCCGCGGAAACGTTCGTCCATGTTGGTTGCGCTGTTGCGCTTAGTTGAGAGAGGGTTCGGGTTTGGAATTCACCATCAGGAGATAATGGTGGATCTGTTGGATCAACTGGGGCAGGCTGCGCGAACCGGCCATGTCGATCATCATATCGTGGATCTTCTTGTTGCTTTCGCTCCAGCGCCCCACCTTGAAACGGCTGCGGCTCTTGGCCAGGATGTACTGCGTGGGCAGACGATCCTCCATAGTGAGGTCGATGATGATCTCGTACTCCTCCGCCATGAAATTCTGCACGGTATTGCCTTGCGGTATGCGGTACCAGTTGAGGTCCTTCAGGCAGATGGCATCGAAGTTGAGCTTGGCGTGCAGGTAATGCGGCAGGATCTTCTGGTCGCAGTAGCCCAAGGCCATGATGTTGCTCAGGCCCAGTTCCTCTTTCAGCCGCTTCACGTAGTTACGCACCTGGTTGTGAGAGGTCTCATCCTCCACCACGTAGAGTATGGCCACTTTGCGGGCCATGGCCAGGTTGCGGGCAATGGGTTTACGGTCCAGCGGCGTTTCGCGCAGCAGGCGGCGGATCCCCATCCACTCCTTGAGCCGGTCGAACAGTTTCATGCTTCGATCATCCGCTTGAATTCGTCCTCATCGATCACAGGCACCTTCAACTCCTCGGCCTTCGTGCGCTTCGCAGGCCCCATGTCGGCACCCGCGAGCACATAACTGGTCTTGCTGCTGATGGATCCCGACACCTTACCTCCGTTGCGTTCGATGGCCTCTTTCACTCCTTCGCGGCTGAAATTCTGGAAAACGCCCGATACCACGAAGGTCTTGCCTTTCAACTTATCCCCGACCGGTTGTGCGGCACTGGCATCCACCTCCATCTGCAACCCTTTCTCCTTGAGGCGTTGTACGATGCTGCGGTTGCCCTCCACGCCGAAGAAATCGATGATGCTATCGGCGATCACGCCGCCCACTTCATCCACGCCGATGAGCTCTTCTTTGGGCATGCTAGCGAGCCTTTCCATACTCCCCACCGACCGCGCGATCTTCTTGGCCACCGTTTCCCCCACATGCCGGATACCGATGGCGAACAAGACCTGCTCGAACGGGATCCTCTTACTCGATTCGATGCCGTCGATAACCTGGTTGACGCTTTTGGCGCCCCAGCCTTTGCCGAGGCCGAGCAGTTGATCCGCGGTGAGATCATATAGGTCGGCCACGTTGTTGATCAATTTCTTCTGCACGAGTTCAGCGACGGTTTCACCTCCCAGGCCGTCGATGGCCATCATCTTGCGGCCAACGAAGTGTTCGATGCGGCCGGTGATCTGCGGCGGACAGGCATGCTCGTTGGGGCAATAGTGCTGGGCTTCACCTTCATAACGCACAAGGTCGGTCCCACACTCCGGACAGGCATGCGGGAAAACGACAGGGGCAGCATCCGGCTCGCGTTGATCCACGCCCACGATCTTGGGGATGATCTCGCCACCCTTTTCCACTTTCACACGATCACCGATGTGGAGATCCAGTTTCGCGATCTGATCGGCGTTGTGCAGCGATGCCCTTTTCACCGTGGTACCAGCCAGCAGGACCGGTTCCAGGTTCGCGACCGGGGTCACCGCGCCGGTCCGTCCCACTTGATAGGTCACCTCGTTCAACCGGGTGATGGCTTGCTCTGCTTGGAACTTGTACGCGATGGCCCATCGTGGGCTTTTGGCCGTCATGCCGAGTTCCTCCTGGATCCGCAGATCATCCACCTTCACCACGATACCATCGATATCCATCTCCAAGTGGTGCCGGGCTTTGTCCCAGTAATGGATGAAGGCCATGATGCCCTCCGCACTATCCGTGCGTTCTATGAAACGGCGCCTCGGATCCGGTGTCTTGAAGCCCCACGCATGCGCCGCCATGATGTTCTCGAAATGACTGTTGGATGGTAGCTGCGGACCTTGCAAGGTGTACACGAAGTTGTCCAATCCTCGCTTCGCCACATCCTTCGGGTCCTGCTGTTTCAGAGAACCCGCCGCCGTGTTCCGTGGATTCGCATACAGTTCCTCGCCGTTCTTCAAGCGTTCAGCGTTCAACTTCTCGAACTGCGCGCGCATGAACAGGATCTCGCCGCGTGCTTCCAATTCCTTGGGGTGGTCACCACGTAGTTGAAGTGGGATGCTGCGCACGGTGCGCACGTTGTTGGTGATGTCGTCGCCCTTTTCGCCATCACCACGGGTAACGCCGCGCACGAGTTGGCCATCCACATAGCTCAGGCTGATGGCTACACCGTCGTACTTCAATTCCATGACGTACTGCGTGCGCCCGATCTCTTTCTCCACCCGCGCCACGAATTCGGCCACTTCTTGTTCGTTGTACGAATTGCTGAGCGAGAGCATGGGATAACGATGCACCACCGCCACGAACCCCTTGGTGATCGCGCCGCCCACGCGTTGTGTAGGGCTGTTGGGTGAAGCGAATTCAGGCCACTGCTGCTCCAGATGTTCCAATTCCTTCAACCGCATATCGAACTCCAGATCGCTGATGACAGGTTGGGCGAGCACGTAGTAGCGGTGGTTGTGCTCTTCCAACTCCTTGGATAGCGCGTTGATGCGCTGCAATGCATGATCTCGTTCAGATATCATCGCGTAGACTTTTGCGGACGCGCTTCACGACCTCACCGAAGCGCAATCCGACCTTGAAGTAATAGGTATAGTCGCTCAGCTTGCGCGTCGCAGCGGGATCGGCGGCCAGTACGTACCGGTACCCCGCACCTGCTCCCACGAAGATGAACCAGAACAAATTGTAATCGGCGTGCAAGTACGCTTCCACGGGTACGAGTTCATTCACGCCATAAGCGATCTCCGTTCCGTTGGTACTGTCGCGATAGCTGGTGCGGTAATTCCCTAGGCCGACAGAGATCGGGATGCCAGCTTGCCATCGTTTGCTGTCGATGATCAAACGCTCGTAGGTGAGGGCGGTGTAGCTGAAGCGGGTGTAGAACTCGCGCTTGCCCAAGGTACCCAGGTCCACGGATGGTTGGATGTAGGGATCACCTAGGCCATAGAACCCGAGCGCGATCAGGTCCCGCCCACGTTGCGCCCCAATGCGAAGGCCGTTGAACCGGACCGAGGCATCGTTCACCCAGGTACGGCGCGCATCGAAGTTGAGCACCACTTTGAACGCAGCTTGCACCTTGGCCGTATCGGTCTCCGCCACGCATGGTTCCAACAGCGCGAGGAACGACCCTATGAACATGATCATCCTCATCGTACAGCGTGGATGAAACGCGGTGATCCGCTCAAGTCGTTCAATACTTCAACCTTGGAATAGCCCTGCACGAGAAGCATATCGCCAACTGCGTTCGAATGGCTGTAATGGCCCTCGAACCACACTTCACCGCCGGGCACCATGGCCAGCCTTGCCTTCTGGGCGATCACACGGTAGAACAGAAGCGGATCAGCATCATCCACGAAAAGCGCCACATGCGGTTCATGATCCAGGACATGCCTTTCCATCGCGCCGGCTTCCGATCGCGGAACATAGGGCGGATTGCTCACCACGAGGTCGAGGTCACGCGGGAATTCGCGTTCGTTGGAAAGCACATCGCATTGCTGCCAATCAATATTCAAGGCTTGTTCCGTTCCATTGCGGCACGCGATGGTCAACGCTTCCGTTGAAACATCCATTGCGACCACTTCGGCACCGGGGAAGCTCCGCTTCAAGCCAAGGGCGATGCATCCACTGCCGGTGCCGATGTCGACGATGCGTTTGAAGGTGCGGCCCCGGCGTTGGATCAGATCCACCATTTCTTCCGTTTCCGGACGTGGGATGAGGACACCCGGTGCCACGTGCAACTTCATGCCCATGAACCACGCGTGGCCGAGAACATATTGCAAGGGCTCTCCGGTACGAAGCCGTGTAAGCGGGGTGTACACTTTCAAGAGTTCCGATTCGCTAAGCGCGGTGGAACGATGCATGTCCAGTTGGGCCGCATCCCACCCGAAAGCTTCTTGGAACACGATACGCGCCATGGCCTTGGCTTCTGCGGCACCGAACAGCGCGCCTAGTTCCGTCCGGTACAGATCGAACAGGGAACCCACAGTATTCGTTGCGACGCGCATCTTCGTAGGGAGCGCAAAAGTAGCCCGGCGGGACATGGCGAAAGATGCACCTTTGCGCCCTCTTCGGCCCATGCCTTCACCCGCGAACGACCACCGAACCTGGATGCAACGTTGTTTGCGACTGGCCCGCCTTGGCGCGTACTCAGCGGCCCCGAATCCCTTGGTGGGCGCGGTGTTGGTACACGATGGACAGGTGCTCGCAGAGGGTTGGCACAAGGTGGCCGGCGGGCCGCACGCCGAGGTGGAATGCCTGCGCGTGTTCGGCGATGGGCCGATCCCGGAAGGTGCCATGCTCTACGTGAATCTGGAGCCGTGCTCGCACCATGGACGCACACCACCATGCGCTGATCTGTTGATCGAAAGGAAAGTGAAGCATGTGGTCATCGGGCAGGAGGATCCGTTCCCTGCAGTAGCTGGACGGGGGATCCAGAAACTGAGGGATGCAGGGATCACGGTCACCACGGATGTGCTTCACGATGAATGTCGGTGGGTGCAACGCCGCTTCCTCACTTCGGTGGAAAAGGGTCGTCCGTACATCGTGTTGAAGTGGGTGCGTTCGGCGGATGGATTCTTGGACCAACACCCACGGAAAGAACGTGTCGTGAAGCGCATCAGCTCGCCGGAGAGCGATGTGCTCGTGCATCGTTGGCGCACGGAAGAACAAGCGATCCTGGTAGGAAGTCGCACCGTGGTGAACGATGATCCATCCCTGACCGTCCGCCATGTGGAAGGGCGACAACCACTACGCGTTGTATTGGACAGAGATGGCATTTCGGCGGATGAAAGCAAGGTGTTCGATGGTACGGCATCTACGCTCCTGTTCAACGGAACGCTGCGTGCAGCCTTACCTGTGGAGCAAGTTCTTGTTCCAGATGATGTGGACCCGATCCACCTGATGCTCGCCGAGTTGCACAAGAGGGATATCCGTTCCATCCTTGTTGAAGGCGGAGCCGAACTACTGAGCCATTTCATTGCGCGAGGGCTTTGGGATGAAGCGCGCGTGATAACGGGTGAAGTGAAGTTCACCACGGGTACGCGTGCTCCTGATCTGAATGCCCACCTGGTCCATACCGAAGTGCGCGGCACGGATCGCCTGGAACTTTTCACAGCACATCACATCGCAGGCGCTACATGGGATCGGTGATCCTCGCTGCCTTGTGCGTGGCGGGTTTCGCCATCATCTTCCGGGTGTTCGAGCGGCAGAAGGTAGCCCTGTTGCCTGCCATCGCCATCAACTACAGCGTAGCGTTCTTCTGCGGGTTGATCATTGCGCCACCGTGGAGCGCAGTGGACTGGACCACACTCCTGCTTCCCGCGTCGATGTTGGGATCCTTGTTCGTACTGATCTTCTCCCTCCAAGGGATCTCCGCACAGAAAGTAGGCGCAGCGCGCACCACCATCGCCGGTCGCATGAGCCTGGTGCTCACCATCGCCGGAGCGGTGATCCTGTTCAACGAACAGCTCAACAGCTGGACGATCCTGGGGATCGTCTTAGCGCTCGGCGGCCTTCTCCTTACTTCCGTCAGCCGCATAGAGCATCAAGGTGAACGCTCATGGCTGTTGCCGTTGTTGATCTTCTTGTGTTGCGGTGCCGCTGACATCAGTGTCACCGTGGTACAACGCCTGTATACCACCTCGGGGAACGCATCGGTATTCCCGACCCTCTGCTTCGGTGCTTCAGCTGCCGTAAGTGCGATCCTCTTTTTCTTCCGTTGTGAGCAGGAGGCGCTGGCCTATCGCCGAACATGGCTTGGTGGGTTGGTGCTTGGCGTGGTGAACTATGCTTCGTTGCTCTTCCTGGTGCTCGCACTTGATGCTGGTGAACATGCCGCGAGCGTGATCTTCCCGGCGATGAACATCTTGTCCATTCTCTTCGCGACCGCAGCGGGCCTTCTCCTCTTCCGAGAGCGGCTCTCCATACAACAGTGGTGTGGCATCGGGCTCTGCATCGCATCCTTGGCCTTGATCATGGAAGCAAGCGCATGAGCACAGGCCGTTTCCGCACCATCGCAGGCACGAGCGAAGGGATCTACCGCGAGCTGTCGAGCAAGTTCATCGCGCGCGCTTTCCCGATCGCCGATGAAGCCGAGTTCAGGTCCATCGCAGACCGATTCGGCAACGAGCATCCTTCTTCGCGCCATGTCTGTTATGCGTGGATCCTGGGTGAAGCAGGAGATCACCAACGCGCCAACGACGACGGAGAGCCGAGCGGCACGGCGGGTCTTCCGATCCTTCGGCGGATCCGATCATTGGGCCTGACCTATTGTGGTGTTGCGGTGGTGCGCTACTTCGGTGGAACGTTGCTCGGCAAGCCGGGCTTGATCCACGCCTATGGCGAAAGTGCCCGTCTGGCGCTGGATGCAGCCAATATCGTTGAGCACGTGGTGATGGAACGTGCCGTGATCGAATGTGGATACGATCGCTTCGATGGCATGAAAAGCGAGGTGCTCGTACACGGCGGAAGGATCACCGAAAGCGTCTTCGCTGCACGGTGCACCGCAACGATCGAAGTGCCCAAAGGGACATTGGCGGAACTTCTACCGAAGTGGACCCTGCTCGGGATCTCCGCCAAGCCTCAGTGATCGCTGAAGTGGCGCGCCATCGCCTCTAAGAACGCCTCCGGTGCACGGCATGGCCGCATCGTAGCGCGATCAACGAAAACGAGCATGGTGGATGCTTCGCAGAGCAGGACACCGGCTTCGTTCCGTACCTCGTAGTTGAACACGATGCGTACCGACGGCTGCTGCAGGATGATGGTGCGCAGGGTGAGCAGATCATCGTACCGCGCAGGTTGATGGTAGGTGACATGAAGCTCGCGCACCGGCAGCATCACGCCCTCCTCTTCCAGGCGTTTGTAGGCGAATCCCAAACTGCGCAGGGCTTCCACACGGCCCACCTCGAAGTACTCCGCGTAATCGCCATAATAGACATAGCCCATCTGGTCGGTCTCTCCATACCGAACGCGCACTTGGGTCTCGTGGCTGAACATGGCGGGGAAGATAGCCGCTCGCAACCTTTTGGACCATCTTTCAAGCACCTTGCTCAGCTGCCGTTCCATGACGTAACTTTCGATGCCTTCGGGCCACCATGCACACCTTGCATCACCATTCATCATCGGCCAGCCACATGGCCGCGCAGCACATTCGTCCGTGTTCCCATACACGTTCCATGCGGTCTCCGGAAACCCGCGTGTGGCAAGGCCTAGCGGTGAACGGTCGATCACATGTACCCGAAGTGAAATTTTCCTTTCCTGCAAGTATCCGCCACTTTTGTTTTTCACTTTCTGTGGTCCATATTTGCCCCCTTGCCGAACGGACCTGTTGCACTATGCGCGTGAACGTTCGACCAAGCAACACAACGGTACCACCCACTAACTCTCGAACCCATCCATGAAGAAGGACCACGAGAAGATCTGGGATCGGTGCCTGGAAGTGATCAAGGACAACGTAAGCGAGCAGAGCTTCAAGACCTGGTTCGATCCGATCAAGGCCTTAAGACTGCAAGACAGCGTATTGACCATCCAGGTACCATCGCAGTTCTTCTACGAATGGCTGGAGGAGCATTATATCGGCCTCCTCAAGAAGATCATTAAAAAGGAATTGGGTAACGAAGGGCGTTTGGAATACTCCATCATCATGGAGAACGGTTTCCAGAACGCCAACCCGTACACGGTGAAGATGCCGACGAGCCATGCCCGCGAGGTGAAGAACCCGGCGGTATCGCTCCCGATCGATGTGGCCAACAGCCCCATCAAGAACCCGTTCATCATCCCGGGTCTGCGCAAGATCAAGGTGGAAAGCCACCTCAACGCCAACTATTCCTTCGATACGTTCATCGAAGGGGATTGCAACCGATTGGCTCGCAGTGCAGGTTATGCCGTGGCACAGAAGCCCGGTGGCACCGCCTTCAATCCGTTGTTGATCTACGGTGGCGTCGGTCTTGGGAAGACACACTTGGCTCATGCCATCGGTATCGAGATCAAGAAGCACCACGCCGACAAGACGATCCTTTATGTCCCTGCCGAGAAGTTCACCCAGCAGTTCATCGAAGCGGTGAAGAACAACACCGTGGGCGACTTCACGCAGTTCTACCAGATGATGGACGTTCTCATCATCGACGATGTGCAGTTCCTCGCCGGTAAGGAGAAGACGCAGGATGTGTTCTTCCACGTGTTCAACGCGCTGCACCAAAGTGGCAAGCAGTTGGTGATCACCAGCGACAAGGCACCGGTGGAAATGGCCGGCATGGAGCAACGCCTCCTCTCCCGCTTCAAGTGGGGCCTCAGCGCCGACCTGCAAACGCCCGGACTGGAGACGCGTATCGCCATCCTGGAGAAGAAGATGTACGCCGAGGGCATCGACCTGCCCAAGGAAGTGGTTGAATACCTCGCCTACAGCATCACCACGAACATCCGGGAACTGGAAGGTGCCATGATCAGCCTGATCGCACAGAGCTCGCTGAACAAGAAGGCCGTAACGCTCGATCTCGCCAAGCAGATGATCGACAAGTTCGTGAAGAACACGGCGCGTGAGGTCAGCATCGACTACATCCAGAAAGTGGTGTGCGATTACTTCGACCTGCCGATCGAACTGCTGAAGAGCAAGACCCGCAAACGCGAAGTGGTGCAAGCACGCCAGATCGCGATGTACTTCGCGAAGAAGATGACGAAGAGCTCGCTGGCGAACATCGGCGCACACTGCGGTGGTAAAGACCACGCCACCGTGCTGCATGCCTGCCGTACTGTGAACAACCTGCAAGAGACCGACAAACAGTTCCGCGGATACCTCGAAGACCTCGAGAAGAAGTTGAGCATACACTGATCCTGAACAACTCTCCCACTGAAAAGGCCTCCACGGAACGGAGGCCTTTTCATTTGCCATCTTCGCCCCATGAAGATCCTGCTCGTCTGCCTCGGCAACATCTGTCGGTCGCCCATGGCGGAAGGCATCCTGCGCGACATGATCCAGAAGCATGGGCTTGGCTGGAGCACCGATTCCGCTGGAACGGGAGACTACCACGTGGGTGAACAGCCGGACAAACGTGCGATGAAGACCATGCGGGAACGTGGCATCGACATCAGCGACCTGCGTGCGCGGCACCTGCGTAGTTCGGACTTCGAGGAGTTCGATCTGCTGCTGGCAATGGATGCGAGCAACCTTCGCAACATGCGTGCGGTGGCTCCGAACGCGGAACTGGCTGCGAAAGCAAAGCTCATCATGGACTATGCACCAAGCCATGCGCAACGCGAAGTTCCCGATCCGTACTTCGGTGGTGATGAAGGATTCGTGGAAGTGTATGAGATGCTTACCGTGGCGTGTACCAAGTTGATCAACGATGGCCAACACTAACACATCCGGCACGCTTTACCTACTACCCGTTTGGCTGGGCGATGGTGGTGGTGTGGAACAATTGCCGCCGGAGAACATCGCCATCGCATCGCGCATCACGCTCTACTTCGCCGAACACGAGAAGACGGCGCGCCAGATGCTGCGGCGCATGGTGCCTGCGATCGAACTGCCGACGTTGGAGATCCATCGTCTCGATAAGGACAGCACACCGCAGGAAGCGGAACGGATGATCGCGTTGTTGAAGGACGGGCGTGATGCAGCTATCGTGAGCGAGGCGGGCATGCCGGGTATCGCCGATCCGGGCGCTTTGTTGGTGAGCGCGGCCCATCGCTCCGGTGTTCGTGTCGTTCCGCTCATCGGGCCGAGCTCGCTCTTTCTCGCACTTGCGGCTTCAGGCTTGAACGGCCAGCAATTCACCTTCCACGGTTACCTGCCCGTGAAACCACCGGAGCGGAAAGTGGCCATCAAGAAACTGGAAGGCGAAGCAGTGCGCACGGGCGCGGCACAACTCTTCATTGAAACACCCTATCGCAATGATGGGTTGTTGAAAGACCTCGTGGACCAGTGCGCACCGGCCACCTTGCTCACCATCGCGATCGACCTCACGCAGCCCGGTGGATCATCGATCACAAGAACGGTAGCCAACTGGCGCAAGAACATGGTGGAACTGGGGAAACGCCCAGCGGTGTTCATCCTCGGCAGCGCGGCACGCTAACGCACATCCGCTCGTGCACGCTCAACGCTCTCCAAGCGGACCGTGTACACCACGGGCATGTACGGCTCCAGCACCCCTGGTATCCCTTTCCCACCGAACGCGTAGTCACTTGGGAAGATGAACGTTCCTTCCTGTCCTTCGCGCAACAAGGTCAACGCCACCTCGATTCCGTTCATCACCTGGTCCTTGTCGCCGTAGGTGAAGCTAAATGGAGCGCCGTTCCGTTCCGTGTCATCGAAAACATGGCCATCCTCCAAACGCTTGCCTGTGTAACTGATAGTGACATGATCACCTTGCAAGATCACCGAAGTGTCCTTGGCCACTCCGGTGATCAAGTAGTACACATCGCTCGTACCCCATTTTGCGAAAGCTCTTCCATTTTGCACCAGGTAGGCATCGATCAACCGCTGTTCGTAGCCCAACGGATCATTCCGTTTCATCCGTTCGGCTTCGGCACGCATCATGGCAGGCGTACGTAGCGCGAGCAGGGAAATTTCGGCCTGTACCATTCCTGTATCCGGTGCAACAAGGTCCGTTCCTGCAGCGAGCACCGCCCAGGGCCAAGCATTCGCGCTCGCGATCACGCTAAGGCTATCGCCCACATGCAGGCGCTTGATCACAGGCATCAGCGCACCTAGGCGGATGTCCTTCACCCGGTACTCCTGCTCCGTGCTGAAGAGGCCGCCTACCTCATCGCCATGGTCACCGATACGCAGGCGGACCCGAACACTGTCGCTATCCGTTGGAAGTGCTTCGCCATCGCCGATCGTGTGGAGGTGCAGGAACACACCATCGCCCACGGCTTTGTATCCGGCATAGGGCGATCTCTCGCACGAAGCCAATACCAGAGCAAAGGCCACCAACAGAACACCGTGCTTCATGGCTTGTACGAAACGCCCACGACTCCGAGATGATAGACGATGGTGCTGCGCATGGGGATCCGCTGCTGATCGCCGATGAGGCCGTGCGCCCGGTACGAAGGGATCACGATAACGGCACTATCGCCGGCACTGAGGAGTTGAATGGCTTCGTGCAACCCACTTTCCACCTGATCCATTTCCACCATGAACGATTCTGGTTTGCCGGGTGCGCTCGCGTAGGCCGAGTCGCCATTCAACAAATGCACCGTGTAATTCACCTTGGCCCATTGGTCCGGCTTGGCTTGCGGGCCTGCGGAGTCGCGCACTAAGAGGTAACGGATACCGGTGCCTGTGGACTTCAACCCCAGACCGGTGCGCTTGGCATACAGGTCGATATCGTGTTGCTCCAACTTCACGGCATCGCGGTTCTCCTTTACCAACGTGTCACTGGCTGGTGGAGTAGCCTGTTTACGAACCGGTACGCGCCCATCGCCTCCGCACCCGGCCACCACGTTCATCGCGATCAGGAGCAAGGGTAGTTTCATTCCGGGTGTGCAGCAAGGAAAGCGGGAAGCAGTGACATGAACTTCTGTACGCTGGCCTCCAAGCTCTCTTTGGATTGACCACCCGCCGCATTCGCATGGCCACCACCTTCGAAGTGTTCCTTCAGGAAACGGTCCACCGGCAGATCTCCTTTAGAACGCAAGCTGATCTTCACCACATCGGGCCGTTCCACGAAGAAAGCGGCCAAGCGCATGCCTTTGATGGAGAGGCCGTAATTGACGAAGCCTTCGGTATCGCCGGTCTTGAAGTTGAAACGCTTCAGATCATCCTTGTTCAATCCGATCACCGTGGTGCGCAGATCGGGAAGCACGGTCATGCGTTCGTGCAACGTGAACCCGAGCAACCGCAGCCTGTCGGCGCTGTTGGTGTCGGCGATGGCACCATGGATGACATCGATGGCCACGCCGCGTTCCATGAGGTCGGCTGCCACGCGCATGGTGTGCGGCGTGGTGCTGCGGAAGCGGAACGACCCAGAATCGGTGACCATGCCAGTGTACAAACAAGTAGCGGCTTCCAATCCGATGTGATCCTCGAAGCCCAAAGCCACAGCGATATCGTACACCATCTGGCATGTGCTGCTGGCGGTAACGTCGGAGAACATGACCGCAGCGAATTCGCCAGGCTGTTGGTGATGGTCTATGAGCACCTTGGTCTTCGCGCCACGCACGGCCTCTTCCAAGCCACCGATCCGGTCCAGTTGGTTGAAGTCCAGGCACAGCACGATGTCGCTCGTTCGGATGGTGGAGAGCGACGCGTCCGGTGATCGATCGAAGCAGAGCGCTTCGGCACGGCCGGGCATCCAATCCAGGAAATCGGCTGGCGTGTTCGGCAGAACCACCTTCACGGCGTGCCCTGCACCACGAAGGATGTGCATGAGGCCCACGCTGGATCCGATGGCATCACCATCGGGGTTGTAGTGCGATACGATGACCAGGCGTTTGGGCTGGTCGAGCAGTTCGCGCAGCTTTTCCAGCTGGTCTGCGGGGACGGAAGGGTTGGACATGGAACGGCCCCGCGAAAAGCGGGGCCGCAAAGGTAGCCGTATGGCGCAGCTTATTGCGCGCCGAAACCCAGCGCCGGTGTGGGCATATGTTCGATAAGGATACCGACACAGCCGATATCATTGGTCTCCCCGTTCTTCTTGGGCTTGGCTTCGCTGTTGCCACGCGCGATCACCTCCACAGCGATACGCTTGGTGGCCGTGCAGGAGAATTCGATCTCGTTGGCCATTTCGTGTTCGGTATTATCCCAAAGCACTTTTTCTTCTTCGGCGTATACACGCTTCTTCTCTTTGGTCCTCACCTCCTGGGTGGTACCCGTGGCATTGCCCTTTTCGTCGAGCACCGGTTGTTGGGTCACCACTTCCACTTCTTCATCGTAGGGTACGCGCACTTTCTCCACCAGACGAACTGCGAGATCCTCGCCCAACACTTTATCATCGTGGCTGATGGAGATGCGATAATCCTGTCCACGGTATACGATGACGTTGAGTTCCGTCTCCTTCCCCACCTGTACCATGGCACTCTTGCTTTGCCCATTGATGGAGAAGCGCTTGTCACTGGACAGATCCCCGTTCATGCGGTGGTAATCCGCACACTTGTACTGCGCGCTAGCAGCCATCCCCGCACCCAATAGTGCAATGGCGGTCAGCGATCGGATCGACTTGGTCATCTGTAGGTTCAATTAGGCGTTGGTCTTGTCTTCTGGTGCGGTCATGCGAGCACGCAGCTCGTCAACGGCTTTTGCCAGGGCATTGTATTTATCGTCGGTCAGTTCCACTTGCATGTCATCTCCCAGCACCATACGGCCGCTGGTGGAGGCACCTTGGTGGGCTACACGTTTCACATCCACTTGATCGTAAACATCGCGGATCACGACCAGATCCTTCATCATGGAAGCCACTTCAGGATCGCTGCTGTGGGGTTCCATCATTTCGATGAGGTGCTCCAGCGTGACCTTTTGCTCACCCAAACGCACCATCAATCCTTTCGCTTTGCCGGCGCCTTCTACTTGGCGCAGCAACAGGTGCATGCTTTCCACCCAACCACCGGCAAGCACGATGGCCAATGTGGAGCCCATCTTCTCATCTTCCATTTTCGCATAGGCCTTGGCATAGGCATCGTTGCTGATGATCTCCAAGGAGTCGGAATCGCCCCGGGTGAGGTTGGCTTCCAAACGCACGAAGTCCGCATCGCTAAAGGCGGATGCCACACCCAGTCCATCGGCTAGTTTTTTGGAAGTGAGGTAGTACCGCGCTACTTCCACGTTCAGCTTGAAATAGCTGGCGTAGACCAGGTCCGTGGAGTACACACCGAAGTTGAACGCCCGGCTCTTCAGGCTGGCATACTTGTCCACGTTCGCCGTGGGGTTCAGCATTTGTTTGATCCCTGCCCCGGCCATTTCACGCACCAAGCCGAAAAGTTCGTTCGGTGTTGGCATCTGGTAGATGCTGGATACGGACTCCTCGGTCCCTTCGCCACCAATGACCAGGTCCGGTCCTTTGTCCTTGGCGGGTTCGTTCCCGCCGCCGCAAGAGGTGACCAACAGGGCCGAAATGGTGATGGAGAGTACTGTGCCTTTCATTACAAGGTGGGTTGAAGGTGTGCGCTAGAGCGCGGCAACTGCTACGTTGCACGAAGGAATAATGTTCGCGAGGGGTTCACTTCGCGTCAACCGGTTAGTTTTGCGCGGCTTTTTCAACAATCAAGGCCCAGAGCGGGCAAAACGAGCATGAGCAACAGGACTTTCACGATGATCAAGCCGGAGGCGGTGGCCGCCGGTCACGCAGGAAAGATCATCGATATGATCACCAGCAACGGTTTCAAGGTGATCGCCTTGAAATACACCCGCCTTTCGCGCGAAGAGGCCGGCAAGTTCTACGAGGTACACAAGGAGCGCCCTTTCTACGGCGAACTGGTGGATTACATGGCCAGCGGCCCCATCTATGCTGCTATTTTGGAGAAGAACAACGCTGTGGAGGACTTCCGCAAGCTGATCGGCGCTACGGATCCAGCGCAGGCTGAGGAAGGAACCATCCGCAAACGCTTCGCCGAGAGCAAGGCCAAGAACGCCAGCCACGGCAGCGACAGCAACGAGAACGCGGAGATCGAAGGCAACTTCTTCTTCAGCGGTCGCGAGCGGTTCTAGGCTCAGTTGGCAGTTCTTAGTTGGCAGTTGGTAGTGGAATGCACTGACGAAGGCATTCCACTGCCAACTGCCGACTGCCAACTAACTACTGGCACTCATTCCAACACGATCTCCACTACCACCCTGCGGCCAGCGCGGCGGTTGAGGATCTCGATCAGTCTTTCGCGCATGAAGGTGAGTTCGTGGCGCAGCGGGGCTGAATCCACTTTCACGTTCAGTTTTCCCTTCCGGAGCCGTACGCTCTTGGTATGGCGCGCGATCATGGGGCCCACGGCTTCGTCCCACCCGGTGGTGATATCCAACTCGTCCATCTTCTCCCGCAGACCGTAGGCGTCCACGAAAAGGTCCATGGCCGACCTAAGCGACTGTTCGTTGGACTTTTTCACGGGATAGTGGGGTATCGTGGTCAAGGTGGAAGAAACGGACATCCAGGTCCAGGCCGTCCAACGCGGTGTGCAGGCGGGTGGCATCGGTATCGGTGATGAAGACCTGCCCGAAGCGCTGCCCGCTGAGCAACTTCAACAGGTGACGCATGCGCTGGGGATCGATCTTGTCAAAGATGTCATCCAGCAACAGGATCGGACGGATGCCGCTGCGTTGCTGTGTAAGGTCGAACTGCGCCAGCTTCAGCGCGATGAGGTAGGTCTTCTGCTGGCCTTGTGATCCGTACCGTTTCAGCGGCTGCCCGTTGATGGTGAAGACCAGATCATCCTTATGGATGCCTTGAGTGGTGTGTTGTGCCAGGCGATCGCGGTCCCAGGCTTGCTTCAACAGATCGCGCATGGAATGTTCTTCCAACGCCGACTTGTACTGCAACGCCACCCGTTCCGGCCCCGCGCTGATGCCTTGGTAGTGGCGATCCAGCAAGGGCACGAGTTCTTGCATGAAAGCACTGCGCACCTCGAACACGGTGGTGCCATGGGCGATCAGCTGCTCGTCCCACGGCTCCAAGGCTTCCAACGAACCACCACCCTGCTCGGCGAAACGCTTCAGGAGCGTATTGCGCTGCGTGATGGTGCGGTTGTAACGCATCAACGCTTCCAGGTAATTGCGGTCGAACTGGGCGATCAACCCATCGAGGAAACGGCGACGCACCTCGGAGCCCTCCAGGATCAGCTGCCCATCGTACGGCGTGATCATCACCACGGGGTAGCGGCCCACATGATCCGCGAGGCGATCGTACTCCTTCTTGTTCCGGCTGAGGATCTTGCGGTGCCCGGAACGTACACTACAGAGGATGGCATCGTCACCGGCCGTGGTGTTCATCTGCCCTTGGATCATGAACAAATCCTCGCCGTGGAGGATGTTGTGCATGTCCACCGGATCGAAGTAGCTCTTGGCCAGCGACAGGTAGTGTACGGCATCCAGCAGGTTGGTCTTGCCCACCCCGTTCGGGCCTACGAAGCAGTTCACCTCGGGACCCAGTTCCACTTCGGCTTCGCGGTGGTTGCGGAAGTGCAACAAGGAAAGGCGCGACAGGTGGAAGCTCATGGCCGGGGCCCAAAGGTAACCGCGCCGGGCGGGCGTTCCGGGCCTTCTTGGCGTGTCCGGATCATGCCTATCGACCATCCAGTGTCCATAAGCCGGTACCGGGCTGATCCCCAAGTCGGTAAAAGGGCTACTTTTGCCGCTCCTTAGCGCGACCATGAGCAATAAAGTGAACCCACACGAAGCCCCACGAACGGAGAGCAAGGATGTGGACCTGGGTGATGTGTACACCCGTACGGAGCTATTCATCGAAGACAACAAGAAGGCCATCACCATTGGTGTGGTAGGCATCTTGGTGGTCGTTGGTGGACTGCTCGGCTACAAGAAATTCATCGCCGAACCGAAAGCCCAAGAGGCTGCCGAGATGGTGTGGAAAGCCGAATACTATTTCGAGATCGACTCGCTGGACAAAGCCTTGAACGGCGACGATCAGTGGCCCGGCTTCGTGACCATCGCCGATGAGTACGGCAGCACACCGAGCGGCAACCTGGCCCATTACTACCTGGGCGCGATCTACATGCAGAAGGGTGAATTCGAGGCCGCCCTGGACCACTACAAGAAAGCCGACCTGGACGACGATGTGCTGCGTGTGATGGCCGTGGGCAACCAAGGTGACGCACTGGTGGAACTCGGGCGTACCGATGAAGCCGTGAAGCTGTTCGAGAAAGCAGCGGGCATGGAGAACAATGAACTGACCACGCCGATGTACCTGATGAAGGCTGGTATCCTGCATCGCCAAGCGGCGAACTGGAGCGCAGCGGCGAAAGCCTTCAAGCGTGTGGCTACCGAATTCCCGACCAACGCTGAAGCCAACACGGCTCGCAAGTACGCTGGTCAGGCTGAAGCGATGGGCGGATAGGCCATGGCGACAGCGGAACATCACCTTTCCGAATACGACCCGACCAGCGTCCCTAGTGGCGCTGGTCGTCGTTTCGCCCTGGTCGTGAGTGAGTGGAACCGGGAGATCACCGATGCCTTGCGCGCCGGTGCCCGCGAGACCTTGTTGAAGCACGGCGTGGCCGAAGCCGACATCGTAGAGACCTGGGTGCCGGGTAGTTTCGAATTGGCCCTTGGCGCACAGCTGATGCTGGAGAAAGGCGGTTTGGATGGCGTGGTCTGTTTGGGCAGCGTGGTCCGTGGCGAAACGCCGCACTTCGACTTCGTTTGCCAAGGGGCCACACAGGGCATCATGGCGGTGGGCCTCAAATTCAGCCTGCCTGTCATCTTCGGCCTGCTTACGGATGATTCCATGCAACAAGCCCGCGACCGCAGTGGCGGAAAGCACGGGAACAAGGGCGTGGATTGCGCCGTGGCCGTGTTAAAGATGGTTGCGCTCAAGCACCGCAAGGGCTGAATTCCGGCCACAAAGCCGATCTTGTGCGGGTAACTTCCGCCGTCATGCGCCGCATCGTTCTCCTCCTCCTCCTTTTTCCGCTCCTTTCCCACGCGCAGACCACGCGCAATGGCCCGCGTGTGGGTGTTGGCTTGGCAACCATCTCCGCCGGGCAGATCCTGGAATGGAACGGCCTGCCCAAAGTGGGTCCGCTGGGCGGCTGGGCTTGGGAGATCCCCTGGACGCGCCAGGCTTCGTGGCTCATCGAACCGATGTACATCACCAAGGGAAGCCTGATCCAGAACGCCCAACAGCGGGTATGGACCAGCACGCGCCTGGGCTACTTGGAACTTCCGGTGGCCATCAAATTCAGTTTGGACACCATGCCGGGTGGCATCTTCCTCACCGGATCGGTGATCGGTGGCTATTGGATCAACGGGCGGTCCGTGGTGAAACAGGATGGCAATGTGCTGTTCGACTCCAAATACGTGCTCACCAATACCCGGAATCGGCAGCAGGTCAGTGTGGGCATCGGTATGGGTTGGGATATGCGGCAGCATGCCTTCGAAGTGCGCGTGCAACAGAGCATCACGCCGTTCAGCACCGTGATCCGTGGGCAGAACCTGGTGGTGGGCTTGCACTATACCTACTACATCCCGAAAAAGGGCCAGCTCAAGAAGAAGAAAGTGGACGAAGAGGACGAGGGATAGGCCTTTCGCGCCCCGCTCCTATCTTGCCCGCACCGGTACCAAGCCGGGCAGCCCATGGCTTTCTCCACCACCTCTTCCGTTGGTCGTATCCCGTTGCATCAGCACACCCTGCTGAAGGTCTTCCTCGGCATCTTCTTGCTCGTGTGGGCGTGGACCTTCATCGGCACCACGGACCGCGCCAACTGGATCACGGAGAACGTGCTCACCATGGTCTTCATCGGTGGTCTTGCACTTACCTACCGGCGCTTCCAGTTCAGCGACCTCAGCTATACGTTGATGTTCGTGTACATCCTGCTGCACATCTACGGGGCCATGTACACCTATGCGGAGAATCCGCTGGGCTACTGGCTTCAAGACCTATTCCACGGCGAGCGCAACCACTATGATCGCATCGTCCACTTCAGCTTCGGGTTGCTCCTCGCCTATCCCATGCGCGACTATTTCAAGAACCACTTCGACTGGCCAAACTGGGTATGCTGGGTGTTACCCGTGGAGATCACCCTCAGCTTCAGCGGAGCCTACGAACTGATCGAGTGGGCCGTGGCCGATGTGTTCTTCCCTGCCCAAGGTGCGGCATACCTCGGTTCGCAAGGCGATGTGTGGGATGCCCAGAAGGACATGGGACTGGCGCTCAGCGGGGCGATCCTGATCATGGTGGTGGCCAGCACGATGAAGCGCGCTACTGCCAAGGCGTAGACGGGTCCACAGGAACTTTCGGAAGTGGCGCATCGGAGCTCCCCCCGCTCAACTTGCGTACGAAAAGGACTACGGGGATCACCAGCGATGCGATCACGGTGATCCCGAAATACCAGGCCAACATCGTCTTGGATCTCCAGTACGTGATGAGGATCCCGGCGACCAGAGCCAAGATGATGGCGAAAATGATGGCGAGGAACACACGGAGAATGAAGTGCAGGCGGAACAACGGGCGCCGGATGATCGCATAAGCGGGCACCACGGTTGCTCCCCACATCAGCAGGAAGCCGAAGAAGATAACGACGATGCCTCCTCCCATCGTTTCACACCTTCGTCCGCACTTTGCTCCACTGCTTCACCTGCCAGGTCACTGTAGCGGTGGCTAGGTGGTTGCCTGCTTCATCGTGTACTTCAACGGTGCTGCTGTAGTCCACGGAATCCTGCGCGGCAAGGGGCTTGACCACCTGTTCTTCGATCTCTGCCGCAGTAGGAACGCACTTGGCTATGGCCGGCTGCTTGGCCTGGTAGTGGTAGGCCATGTGCAGGGTGCGCATGATCAACCGGTACTGCTTCGGATCCAACTTCTCCATCACCGATAGGCCACTGCACATCTCACTAGCTGTAGCAATGGCGCACGCGTGGATCCCCTTGATGTGGTTGCGGTTCGCGCGCCAATACGGGATGCGTACACTGATACCGCCGGTCGCCAACGGATACACCTTGAATCCATGTGGACCGTTGAACGGGATGGCCCATGGTAACAGGAAATTCAGCCGCCAGCGCCAAGCGGAAGAAGTGCGGGCTTTGGAGAGCAGTGTTGGGAGGTGCATGGCCGAATTGAAGGAAAAAGGATCAAGTAGGAAGAAGAAGGAATGCAAGAGCCCCGGATCCGTTGCTAGGTAGACAGGAAACTAAGACCCTCATCATCAATTTCGACGTGTACTGCGTTGCTCAGCCGTTTTCACCGAAGCGGCCATGATCGCGACCAACTCACGTGCCTCGCTCACCACAGTTGCGATCCAAGGAAGATCCGGATGTAGACCAGCACCATGGATGATCCGCAGTGCCATATGCGACTCGCGCAATTCCCGAAAAACGATCTTTATCTTGTTGGAGAAATCGCGGTGTGAAGCACCTCCTTGGCTTTCCGCATAATTCAAGGCCGCCGAGCCACTGGCGCGCAGGAGTTGGTCCGCATAATACCTCCCGGCCGGTGTTAATGGCATCTTTTCAGTGACCTTGACCCCATTGATGGCGAACCGCTCTAAGCGTGGCTCCAGATCTTCATAGCTCTTTTCCATGTGATGTTCTAAGGAAGGGGAATGATCCTCCCGCTCTTTCGACTAGCCTCGCCCAACTGGTCACACGGAATGGATCCAGCCTTTAGCTAGGCCCATTCATACAACCAACGTTTCCAAGTTCCGATAAGGCGCATTCTCTTTCATCTTCCCTTCTCTTTCCACTTGTTCCTTTTTCCTTGTCTTTTGTCCGTCCTCTTCACTTCTCCAGAATGCTCCCGATATCCGGCCTGAAATAGTTCGGCCCTTTCATCACCTTGCCATCATCGCGATAAATGGGTTTGCCATCGGCCCCCAGCTTGCTCATGTTGCTGCGTTGGATCTCGCGGAAAACTTCATCGATCTTGTGTTCCAGGCCATGTTTCAAAAGCGTACCGCACAGGATATAGAGGATATCGCCCAAGGCATCGGCCACTTCCACCAGGTCGCCCTTCAGCGCCGCTTCCAGGTATTCCTCGTTCTCCTCGCGGATCAGCTTGTACCGCAGCAGTGCATCGCGGTCGCCGATGTCGCCTTTAAGAACGGATGAGTTGGCTATTCCGAAGGCATCGTGGAACGCGCGCACATGTTCGGTGGCTTCGTCCAACGTGAGGGCTTTGGTGGTGGTCTCCATGGATCCGAAGGTAGATGTCGCGCGGATCCTTCACACCGATCGACCATCCACGCGGCATCCGTTCCGCTACAAAATACCATTCGGCTCGGTTAACGTTCTTTAACTCCCGGACCGTGGAAGGCCAACACCGGTCCTGACACCTTTGCGTAGAACCTACGGCCGAAGGCCGAGCATCCCAGAACCATGGACAACATCCTTTCCGAAACCCCGCAGGCCGTTACCTCGGATAGCATCCGCGCGCTGAACGAGCGCATCCAACACGCGAGCGCCTTCGTGGACCTGATCGACCGGGAAATGGGCAAGGTGATCGTGGGCCAGAAAGACATGGTGCAGAAGTTGCTGGTGGCCCTGCTCGCCGATGGCCACATCCTGCTAGAAGGTGTGCCCGGCTTGGCGAAGACCATGGCCATCAAAGCCCTGTCACAGACCGTGGACGTGGGGTTCAGCCGCATCCAGTTCACCCCGGACCTGCTGCCTGCTGACTTGATCGGCACCATGATCTACAGCCAGCGCAACGAGGAGTTCACCGTACGCAAGGGGCCGATCTTCAGCAACTTCGTACTGGCGGACGAGATCAACCGCGCGCCGGCCAAAGTGCAAAGTGCATTGCTCGAAGCCATGCAGGAACGCCAGGTCACCATCGGCTCCAACACCTATCCGTTGCCGCAGCCGTTCTTGGTGATGGCCACCATGAACCCGATCGAACAAGAAGGCACCTATCCCCTGCCCGAAGCCCAGACGGATCGTTTCATGTTGAAAGTGGTACTGGATTATCCGAGGAAGGAAGAGGAGAAACTGATCATCCGCCAGAACGTTCGGCCGGGCGGCAATCCAGAACCGCAGAAAGTGGTGCGGCCGGAAGAGATCCTCAACTCGCGCAAGTTGGTGCGTGAAGTGTACATGGACGAGAAGATCGAGCAGTACATCGTGGACATCGTGTACGCCACACGGAAACCCGATCAGTACAAGCTCACCGACCTCACCAGCATGATCAGCTTCGGTGGAAGCCCGCGTGCCAGCATCAACATGGCGCTCGCCGCGAAAGCCTTCGCCTTCACCAAACGCCGCGGATACGTGATCCCCGAAGATGTGCGCGCCGTATGCCCCGATATCCTGCGCCACCGCATCGGCCTTACCTACGAAGCAGAAGCGGAGAACATCACGGTGAACGAGATCATCGATCGCGTGTTGAACACGGTTGAAGTGCCTTGAGCATGTGAACATGTGCCCATGCGACCACGTGCCCATTGGCACCGTCGATCATGTCCACATGCCCTCATGACCGCATGCCCAGATGAACACTACCCAACATACCAAGGAGCTCCTGAAGAAGGTGCGCTTGATCGAGCTGAAGACACGCGGCTTGAGCGAGCACATCTTTTCCGGTGAGTACCACAGTGCGTTCAAGGGGCGTGGCATGACCTTCAGCGAGGTGCGCGAATACACGCCCGGCGACGAGGTGCGCACGATCGATTGGAACGTGACGGCTCGGTTCGGGCATCCGTTCGTGAAGGTCTTCGAAGAGGAACGCGAGCTCACCGTGATGCTCGTGGCCGACGTGAGCGGTTCCGGCGATTTTGGTACAGCTTCGCAGTTGAAGCGCGAGTTGATCACGGAAGCATGTGCGACCATCGCCTTCAGCGCCATCAAGAACAACGACAAGGTGGGCCTGATCCTCTTCAGCGACACGGTGGAGAAATTCATACCGCCGAAGAAAGGCCGCAGCCATATCCTGCGCCTCGTGCGCGAGCTGCTGGAATTCCGCGCGCAGAGCAGGGGAACGGACATCACTGCCGCACTGCGCTACCTCAACAGCGTGATCAAGAAGCGGAGCATCGCCTTCCTCTTGAGCGACATGATGGACGAGAACTACGAGCCCGCGCTGAAGATCGCCAACCGCAGACATGATCTCGTGGTCTTGCGCACTACCGATCCGCGGGAGAGCGAACTACCCAACGTGGGCTTGGTGCAATTCGTGGATCCGGAGACCGGGGATAGCCGCTGGGTGAACACCGGCAGCCGAGCGGTGCGCAATGCGTTCCGTGCATCGGCGCTGAAACACCAGAACCGTACGCGCGAGATCCTGCGCCGATCGGGCGTGGACCATGCCACCATCTCCACACAGGAGGGATACGTGCGACCACTGATGCAACTCTTGAAACACCGCGAGGTCCGTTGAAGTGGCTGGTGTACATAGCCATTCTATTCGTGCCCCTGTTCTCCACAGGCCAGAGCGGGAACACCTATGTGGACGTGCGACTGGATACCACGGTGATCAGGATCGGTGAGCAAGCCCGCCTGCATGTGGAAGTCTCCTACCCGCGTAATGGTACCGTGCAATGGCCAGCAGTGAGCGACACGTTGACCAAGCATGTGGAGGTGGTGAAGGACAGCGGCGTGGACACAGCGGACGGCACCAACGGGATGATGCGCCAGGTGCGCTCACTCGCACTTACCTCGTTCGACAGTGGCTTCTGGGCCATCCCGCCGTTCCAGTTCGTAGTGAACGGAACACCCATCGCCACCGAGGCGCTCTTGTTGGAAGTGCGCACCGTGCCGCTGGACAGTACGCTAGCCCTGCGCGATATCCACGACATCATTGAACTACCCTTCAGTCTGGCGTATTGGGCAAGGCAGCACGCAGCTTGGATCGCTGGTGGTGTCGCCGTACTTGTTGCCATCATCATCTTGCTGTACTTCCTGTTACGCAAGAAGAAGTCCACGACCGATCGCTCCGAACCGCGGATCGTCATCCCCTTGCACGAGCGCATCCTAGCCGCCTTGGGTGATCTGGAAAAGCAACGCGTGTGGCAACAAGGTGATCACAAAGCCTACCATTCGCGCCTTACGGATCTACTGCGCTCCTACATCGAAGAACGTTTCCGTGTGCCGGCCATGGAAAGCACCACCGATGAACTGGTGAAGGAACTGCGCATAAGCCCGCTGAACAACGAGCAGCGCACCCATGTGGAGAACATGCTCCGTTTGGCCGACATGGTGAAATTCGCCAAGGCTGTACCCTCGCCGCAGGAGAACGAACAGATGATGGCCGGGGCTTTACGTTTCGTGCAGGACACCGCCCAACGCCCCATGGCACCTGACCATGCGTAGGAACAAGGACCTCGTGCTCGCGCTACTCTGGTGCGCACTGGCGATCGCCACCGTGGTGCTCGCTCTGGTGTGGACCATCAAGCGTTACGATGCCGCAAGCCCGTGGATGTTCTGGTCGCTCTTGATCCTGTTGCCGCTCACGGTGCTGTACATCATGCGCACCGTGCGTCGTGCACCGATGGTACGCCTCAGTACCCTGTATGCGGTGGTCAATGGTCCGGTCGACCTGCTGGCATTCTTCCGCCACCTGCCCTTCGCAAGCGGTCTGCTGGGCCTGGGGCTGCTCATCATCGCATTAGCAAGACCACAGAGCGAGGACAATTGGCAGGATGTGAAACGCGAAGGCATTGACATCGTGATCGCGTTGGACATTTCCGCCAGCATGCTCGCTCGCGATCTGAAACCCGATCGCTTGGAGGCATCCAAGAACGTGGCGATGGCCTTCATCGATGGTAGACCGAACGACCGTATCGGGCTGGTGGTCTACGAGGGTGAAGCCTTCACGCAATGCCCCATCACCACGGACCACCGTGTATTGAAAGAGCTCTTTGCCGATGCACGCTCTGGATTGATCGATGGTGGAACGGCCGTTGGTAGCGGATTGGCGACGGCCCTTAACAGACTGCGAGATAGCGATGCTAAGAGCAAAGTGGTCATCCTCCTTACCGATGGTGTGAGCAACGCAGGCACCGTACAACCCAACGATGCCGCACAGATCGCAGAGCAATTGGGCGTCCGCGTCTACACCATCGGCGTGGGTACCCGCGGGAAGGCGCTTTCACCCGTTGCACGTTATGCCACCGGTCAGTACCGGTACGACTATGTGGACGTGGAGATCGACGAGCCCACGATGAAGAACATCGCTGAGCGCACCGGCGGCAAGTACTTCCGTGCCACGGACGAGAAGAAGTTGAAGGAGATCTACGGCGAGATCGATCGCTTGGAGAAGACACGGATCAAAGTGACGGAACACCGCTCGAAGCACGAAGAATACCATCCGTTCGTCCTCCTTGGAGGACTTGTCTTGTTGACCGGCCTGCTCCTTGATCGCACCATGTTACGCGCCATGGCATGAGGACACCAGGCACATACCACATCGGTGCTACGGTGGCCATCGTGCTCATCTTGGAAGCGCTCAGTGCTTTCTTCTGGGCGGCCTTCTGGTGGTTGCTGGACAAGGAAGTGCCGGCCTTCCAGTTGGAACGACCCGAGATGCTTGCCGGACTATTGGCGGGCCCGCTGCTCGCCCTGATCTTCCTGCTGGATCTCGGTTGGCGCAACCGCGCGCTGAAACGATTCTCCTCCAGTGCCACATTGGCGCGGATGGTACCTGGCAATTCAACGCTTCGCGTGTTGTCGCGCTTCCTCCTGCTTCGCCACGGTCTTTCGTTCGTCGTGGTCGCGCTCGCAGGTCCGCAGTTCGGAACCAAGCTGGAAGAGGTGAAGTCCGAAGGCATCGATCTTGTGGTGGCGATCGATGTGAGCAACAGCATGGAATGCGAGGATCTGCGCCCCAGCCGCATGGAAGCCGCGCGCCGGGCCATGTCGCAACTGATCGACAAACTGCGGGGCGACCGATTGGGGATCGTCGTTTTCGCTGGTGAAGCCTTCGTTCAGTTGCCCATCACAGCGGACCGGTCAGCGGCCAAGCTTTTCCTGAACACGGTGAACACGAACTCCGTGGGAACACAAGGCACGGCCATCGGCGCGGCCATTTCGTTGGCGCAAGAGAGCTTCGATGCGGAGTCGCCCGGAAGCAAGGCCATCATCGTGATCACCGATGGAGAGAACCACGAGGATGACGCGGAAGGTGCTGCACGCGAAGCTGCGGCCGCGGGTATCGTGGTCCATACGATCGGCATGGGAACTCCCGAAGGTGGCCCACTTCCCATCCGCCGTAATGGTCAAGTATCTGGGTTCCGCAAGGACGAACGAGGCAACACCGTGGTAAGCAAATTGAACGAACCCATGCTGGAGCGGATCGCTGCTGAAGGCACGGGCGCTTATGTGCGCGCCACCGCAGGATCCAGCGGCATGGAACAATTGATCGCCGATCTGCGGTCCATGGATACCGAAGAGAAAGGCAGTTATATGTTCACCGCGCACGAGGACCAGTTCCAGTATCCGCTTGCGGTCGGCATCCTCATGATCGTGATCGGTTTGGCATTCGGCGACCGTCGCCATTGGCGCACCACTTGGTCATCGGTAAGGCTATGAAGAGGATCATCCATATCGCCCTGGTGCTCCTTCTCTCCGGTTGCGGAACACCACAAGAGCGCGCCGCTGAACAGGCGTTGCGCGAAGGTCTTCCACCCTACCGTGAAGGCCATTTCGCGACCGCTGATTCCATCTACGCCTTGGCGGCCTTCGATCCACGCGTGGTCTACAATTTGGGGAACACCTTGTACAAGCAACACTTGCTGGATACCGCAGTGCATACCTACACGCAAGCCGTGGAAGGCAGCTTCAGCGATAGCCTGAAAGCGATGGCACACCACAACCTGGGCAATACATGGACGCTCCTGGCACTGGATGCCGACAGTGTTTCCAAGCGCGGTTCGGACATCCTGAAGGGCGTGAAGATCGAAGGCCAGGACATCAGTGGAAAAGTGCGGCAACTGGTGATGCGCGATTCGTTGCAAAAGGAGCAGTTGCGCCTGGAACACCTCGTGGATTCGGCCTTGGCCCAAGGAGCCGATGCATACAAGAACGCTTTGCGTAGATCCCCAGCGGATGAGGATGCACGGCACAACCTGGCATTGGTCCAGAAGCGCATCGCTGCACGCGTGAAGGAGGCGGCGGAGAAAGCGAAGAACAAGGACCAGAACAAGAACAAGGGGTTGAGCGAACGCGCCAAAATGCTCTTGGCAAAAGCCGATGAGCTCGTGGAGCAGTATAAGTTCACCGAGGCATTGAAGGTCTTGCAGGATGGGTTGAAAGCCGAACCCACCCTGCAACAGCAACAGGACTACATGCAGAAACTGGACGTGGTAACGAAAGCCGCACAAGCGAAATGAGGAACCTGCGCATATCCATGATGATGCTGGCGGTGGGCTGCTTCAGCCTTGCAAAAGGCCAGGATGTAACTGCGGACGCGTACTTCAACAGGGCTTCCAAGGAGTATGTGAAGCAGGACAAGATGCAAGCGCTACGCACCCTGGACGAAGCACTTCAGAAATATCCCGGCGATCCGAAACTGTTGAAACTCGCGGAGGAACTTGTGAAGGAAGAAGAGAAGAAACAGCAACAGCAGGACCAACAGGACCAGCAGCAAAAGGAACAGGAGAAGAAGGATCAGGAGAAGAAGGACCAGCAACAGGACCAACAGAAAGACCAACAGCAAAAAGAGGAGCAGCAAAAGGAGCAGCAGCAGGAGGAACGGGCCCAGCAGGATCCGAAGGATGGCCCGAAGGGAAAACCGCAAACGGGGTCCATTGCTCCACAAGACGCGTTACGGATGCTTGATGCCTTGGAGCGATCTGAAAAGGACGTACAGGAAAAGGTGCGCGCCAAGCGTCGTCCTGCCGTGCGTCGTACCATTGAAAAGGACTGGTGAGATGACCCACTTCTTGCGACATATCGTGATACTGATGACCGTGGCGTTGGGCCTCGGCACATCCACGGCACAGGAGATCAGCTTTACGGCTTCCGTGGACCGTAACGCGATCGCTACGGGCGAATACGTGAAACTCACCATCACCCTGAGCAACACACAGGAGCGGTTCGAACCGCCTTCTTTCGGTGGATTGGTCGTGGTGCAAGGCCCGTTCGAGAACAGCAGCTTCAACTACGTGAACGGCCGCATGAGCAGCTCGGTGGGGCGCACGTGGGTGCTCACTGGTACAGCGCCCGGCAAGTACACGATCGGGGCAGCCAAAGTGCGTGTAGGCGGCGGCTTCATCCAGACGGACCCGATCACGATCGAAGTGGTCAAGGGTGCTTCATCCCGACAGAACGACCCCGGCGCCTCACAGGGCCAAAGCCGTGATGCGAACCTGTTCGCGACCATTTCCCTGAGCAAGAACAAGGCTTATGTGGGCGAACAGGTCGTGGCCACCTACACGTTGTATTCACGGTACGCGAACATCGAACTATCCAAGTACGACCTACCGAAGATGGATGGCTTCTGGGCCGAAGAGATCGACCTGGGCGATTCCAATTGGGAGGATCAATTACAAACGGTGAACGGATTGCAGTACCGTGTGGCGGTGCTCAAACGCCAAGTGCTGTTCCCACAACGTAGCGGCAAATTGCGCATCGAGCCCGTGGAACTGGAATGCCTGGTCAACCGATCCTTCTTCAACCGGGGCACCATGGTCTCCGTACGTAGCAACACCGTTGAACTCTCCGCCATCGCACTTCCCGCCAACGCACCGGCTGGCTTCAACGGCGCGGTGGGCGAATTGGACATGCAGGTGAAAGTGGACCGCACCACGGTGAAAGCGAACGAGGCCATTGAACTCAACATCACCTACAGCGGCCGGGGCAACCTGAAATTGATGGAAGCTCCAACGCTGAACTTCCCGAGCGACTTCGAGGCCTACGACCCCAAGGTGACCGACAAGATCAGCGTGAACGGCGGTGGCATGAGCGGCTCGCGCAGCTTCCAGTATCTGGTGATCCCGCGCCACGAAGGCGACTTCCCGTTGGAGCCCATCACCTTCAGCTACTTCGACACCCGTTCGGGAGCGTACCGCACAATCCAAGCGGATCCGATGACCATTCAAGTCTCTCCCGGCGAGGGAGGTTCGTCGGCCATGATCCGACGCCCGAACAAGAGCGATGTGGAAGTGCTGGGCAAGGACATCCGCTACATCCGCACCGGCGATCTGCAGCTGCGGGCTGCTGGAGAACGCCTCTTCGGTTCGCTTCCTTGGTTCGCAGGTATGGCCACACCGGCGCTGGCGTTCGTGCTGTTCTTGGGATGGCGCCGCAAGCGTGAGACCGAACTTCAGGATGTCGCCGGTTCACGCAGGAAACAGGCCGAGCGTGTGGCCAAGAAGCGCTTGAACGAAGCCGAAGTCGCCTTGAAGAGCAGCGACCGCAATGCGTTCTATAATGCGCTTGGCAAAGCCCTGCATGGGTACATCGCAGACAAGTTCGCGTTGGGTCCGGCAGAGATCAATGCCACCAATTTGCGCGATCGTTTCGCACCATTCACCGGAGGTGAAGCCATGGCGAACGATCTCGTGAAGTTGATGGAAGCCTGCGACATGGCCCGGTATGCCCCTGTGGAGGATCGGCCACGCCAGCAGCTTTACGATGAGGCCGCCGCGCTGATCGGCCGTTCAGAACAACTCGTGCGCGCATGAAGACGATCGCCCTCTCCTGCTTGCTTTTCGCCAGCATCCATGCTTCCGCCATGTCGCGGGTTGAAGCGGACAGCCTGATCGCACAAGGTTCGCGTGTTTACGCCTCCGGCGATCACGCCGCGGCCCTTGCGCTGTTCGATTCAGCGAACGTGGCCTTCACCTCTCCTTCCCTACTCTACAACATCGGGAACTGCTATTTCAAACTGAACGATGTGCCGCACGCCATCCTCTTCTACGAACGTGCGTTGCGCCTGGCGCCGGGTGATGCCGATGTGCGAACGAATCTGGAACTGGCACGTCAGAACGTGGTGGACAGGGTGAACGAATTACCCGCCTTCACCCTCGGCTCCACGTGGGGGAAACTTCGTGGAGGACGCGACGCGGACCAATGGGCGCGACGCTCGCTTTGGGCCTGTCTGCTCCTTTTCGCCGTGCTAGGTTCAGCGGTGGTCACACGTCATCGCACGGCACGACGCGCGTTGTACGGGTTGGCTGGTCTTCTCCTGCTTGGTACCGTGCTTTCCATTTCCTTCGCCGCTTTCCGCGATCGTGAGCTTACGGATGATAGCGCCGCCATAATCATGACAGCCAAGGTGGATGTCCGCAGCGAACCGCGTGCGAATGCAACGGTGCTCTTCGTCCTGCACAAAGGCACGAAGATTTCCATCCTGCAGCAGGAGAATGGCTGGAGCGAAGTGCAACTGGTGAACGGTAGCGTAGGCTGGATGCCTCCTGCTTCGCTGGAGCGCATCTGAGGCTGCCGCCAAGTGAAGCCCTTACGGTATCTGCGCAGCCCGCGTGGTCGTTGGAACCACACCACCGATCGTGTTCAGGATCAGGTCGCGGTCGTTATCAACGCCGGTGTACTTGGCAACACCATCCAGGTTCACGTCACTGCGTGTATACCCGGCCATCGTATTGGTTGCAACCTGTCCACCGATGGTGTTCAAGACCTGGTCGCGATCGTTCCCTGAGCCCGTGTAGACCACCGTACCGTCCGTGTTCACATCGCCTGGCCAGAGTGCGCGGTAGGTGCCCCCGATCCTCATCGGCAGTGTGCCATAGAGCGTGGTGGATGCCGAATTGAAGTCGACCACCTGACCGTTCACCGTGATAGCTGTGCTAGCCATTGTTGCAAGATGGTTGCGGTGCCTCACCACCATCTTCTTCCCCACCGGGTTCACGTTGAACGCGATCTGTACTTCACCGGTGGTACTGATAACCTCGCCGTTCGCGCGGAGAAGCGCTGCACGCCGCCCAGCCACGGTAGTCCCATCACTATTGCGCAGTTCGATCAACACCCAATCCACGATGGCTTGTGCGCCGGTGGCGTTGAGCAAGGTGCTGGTGAGCGTAGCTCCGCTGTTCTCCAGCGTGAAGCCAAGACCGGTATACGGTTCCGCGGCCGGTATCAGACCCGATTGACGCAGGTTGTCACGCATCAGACCGGTGCTCCAGTTCAATGGTCCACCCAACAAGACCTTGGCACCAACGGTGGTGGCGGCCACTACGCTGCATCCCGTTCCGGGAACGTTGTAGATGATCTTGGATGAGTATGCCGCTACGGTTTGGGGGCCGCTCAAAAGCGTACCGTTCATATCGTACCAGCAGCCAGCAGGAAGTGTGAACGACTGCGATGTGGCCGTTTCATTCGCCAAGAGTTTGTGTTCGTTCGCCGCAGGGCGTGGTTGAACGGTAACGCGGTGCAACTCCACGTTATCCAGCCAGTAGGTGTTCTCCGGGAAGAAGTGCGAGAACATGGTCACCGCTTGTTCGGTCAAGTTCCCTTGGAAGTAGATCTCCATGTTGCGACGCTCGGTATCGAACGGGATCTGGTTCTGGTAGATCGCAAGACCACTGGCCATTTGGCTCACCCCTTTCACCGACGCGTTCACGATGCCTGGCATACTGCTTTGTATGCTGAAACGGAAACGGTACCACTGCCCGTTCTGCATGCTGAACTGGTCCGGGTTCCACAGGTTGTACTGCGCGCTCTGGCTGGCGTTGGGCAACACCACCTTCAATGCACCATTGTCCATGTAGGTGTCATCGCGTGTGATGATGGCATTCGTGGGCCAACCACCCCAGCCGTTCGCGTTCGCATTGAAGTTGCCGTTGAGCACGAGGTTGCTACTAAGCTCGCTGGTGGCGCTATGCAGGGCAGAACGCAAGGGACTTCTTGTGCTGCCGGTCTCTTCATTGCGTTCCGCCTTCCAACGCTCCAACGAGTAGACCTTCGTGTTACCCGCAGCCAGGTTCCAGTTGCGGATGCTCATCTCGTTGTACGGGTTGAAGAGCTTGTTGTTGGTGAACGTCCCGAAGTCGACGTTCCCTTGCAGGTAGTTGTTCTGGATCTGCATGCACAACTGGTCCGGAGCCAAGGCGTACAGTTGGTTGCCCGAATAGACCGTGTTGTACGATGCCTTGTAGAACGGCGCGGCAGCACCAGGTCCGTTGTAGTTGGAGAGGTCGGATATGTTAAGCTGCACACCGTTATTGAACAGGATATTGTCCTTCACCTGGTTGTTGATGGAGACCATGGTGTGGTCCACCTGGATGCCGATGGAACAGTTGCTCACGGTGTTGCGCTGCACGATGCAGTTCTGGATCACGGCGTTGCCGAAGTAGATGCCGGGCAGGATCTTGCCGTTGACCGAATAGTTGGTTGCTGCGCTCTCGATGTTGCCGATGGCATCGCGGATCACGTTATCCTGGATCACCATGCCATTGCCATTGTCCCAATAGATGCCGCCACCGTCGTTCACGGTAGCGCAGAAGTTTGAGATCACGTTGCGCTCCACGGTGCAGGTCTCCCCCACGAAGATCCCCGAGTTGCCGGTGTTGTCCACGCGGTTGTCGCGGATGTAATTGGTGCCACCGCCAACACGGATCCCGTGGTATCCGAAACCGGTCTCACCCAAGCCAGGGACCAGCGCGATGTTGGTGACGGTGTTACCCGAGATGGTGGTGCCGTTGTCGATCACCGCGATCGCCGCAGCGTAGGTGTTCTGGATCGTGTTCCCCGAATAGGTGTTGTTGTTCCCGTAGCTCTGGATGCCGTGGTTGCTCTGTTGGAAGGAACAGCCGCTCACCGTGTTGTTCGGTCCGGTCACATAAACGCCGGCCACGCGCTGGCCTTTGAAGGCGATGTCCTGCACCTTCACACGGGTACGCATCCAGTCGATGGAAACGCCGTAGTCATGGATGGAAGCTTCCACCGAAAGACCGCTGGGGTTGGAGCTGTTGGGTGCCCAGAGGTAGAGCGTACCGGAAGCGGTATCGTGGAACCACTCGCCGGGAGCGTCCAATTCGCTGAGCTTGTTGCACAGGAAGAAGCCCCAGTTGTAGTTGCCCGTGCTGTACGTGAGGGCTGGATAGCTCAATGCCGATCCGCTGTGGCCGCTGATCGTGCGGTTCTCGTAGCACCAGTTCGTGCTGCGGATCACCAAAGTGGCGTTGTTCCAGTGGCCGTTCGCTTGGGTAACTCCCGTACTGGTCAACTGCCCGTTGGAAGAAGTGTTAACGCGCAGCCAGCCGGTATTGGGGTAGCGCGCCAGCGTTTGCAGTGCGCCGTTCACGAAGACATACTTCACGGCCTGCGACACCGAAGCCTTGTAGATGCTCCCGGAATGTTGGGTCCAGTTCGTTACCGGCGTTGCTCCACTGATCACTGGCAAAGCACCCGTGCCGTAAGAGCCGATGGTGATGTTGGCCGCGCTCGTACCTGAGGTGTACCAAGTGAGTTGCCCCACATAGGTGCTGCCACGTTGGAACAGTACCTGATCGCCGGCAACAGCTGTGGACGAGAGTTGTTGAACGCGAGCGATGGTCTTCCACGGCGTGGATTGACTGGTTCCGTTGTTGGTGTCGCTACCACTAGGCGATACGTAGTAAACGGTCGCCTGAGCGGCTGTTCCTGCGAGCAAGACAACGAGGGAGAGTTTCCGGAGGGTATTGAACATGATCCAGTGCAGGTATCGGGCCGCGAAATTGGGTCCCCTACACGTGTTGCAACGATCTGAGGATCAATAGATCTTGAACATTTCGACCAGTCGCCGAACGCACCCGATGGAGGGTAGTAAGCACCCCGCGATCGATCGTATGCCTCGCCAAAAGGGCAAAAAGAGCTTCTTCGGTGCGGAAAATGATCGTTGATAACCACGCTCTCAGGCGGCTGTCTATATTTGCCGCCCCGCCGACCGTGGTGGGGCATCTCTGGAGAGGTGGGTGAGTGGCTTAAACCAGTAGTTTGCTAAACTGCCGTACGGGTTATTCTGTACCGGGGGTTCGAATCCCCCCCTCTCCGCCAGAGCTGAAGCCGCCGTCAAGGCGGCTTCTTTCGTTGAGGAGGCTTCTGTGCTTGTGCAACGGAGTAGGTCAACCTCCCAATCTGACGATCGGAAACGCCCGAATGCCTGGGCCTTCCCGAAGTTTTCATTCCAACGTGTGAACCAAAGCAGTTTTACCGTTCCTTTGCGGCCCGTTCGGGGCGTAGCGTAGCCCGGTATCGCGCCTGCTTTGGGAGCAGGAGGTCGTCAGTTCGAATCTGGCCGCCCCGACGAATGATGAAGGCCAGCACATCGCTGGCCTTCTTTCATTCTCATCTTTGGAGCAAGGCCCCGTAGCTCAGCTGGATAGAGCAGCAGCCTTCTAAGCTGCCGGCCGTTGGTTCGAATCCAACCGGGGTCACATGATTCAAAAGGCCGGAACCGCATTGGTGAAGGCTACTTTTGCGCCTCGTTCAACACCAAACACACCCCTCCATGGCCCGCGAAGTCGTCATCGTTTCCGCAGTACGTACACCCATCGGAAGTTTCGGCGGAAGCCTGGCCGAAGTGAGCGCCACCCAACTCGGCGCCGCGGCTGTGAAAGCCGCTGTGGAGAAAGCCGGTGTCGCCCCGGAAGCCGTGCAAGCGGTGATCATGGGCAGCGTGCTTCAAGCCAACTTGGGCCAAGCACCCGCACGCCAAGCCAGCAAATTCGCTGGTCTGCCGGATACCGTTCAAGCCACCACGGTGAACAAAGTATGCGCCAGCGGCATGAAGGCCGTGGTGATGGCCACACAGGATATCCTGCTCGGCGATGCGGAGATCATCGTGGCCGGGGGTATGGAGAACATGAGCCGCACACCCTTCTACCTGGAGCAGGCCCGCTACGGCTACCGGTTCGGGAACGGCCAACTGATCGACGGGATCGGTAAAGATGGTCTTACCGATGTGTACCACCAGACCGCGATGGGCGTGAGCGCCGACAACACCGCGAAGGAGCACAAGATCACGCGCGAAGAGCAGGACGCTTTCGCCATCGAGAGCTACACCCGCGCCGCCAATGCATGGAAGGCCGGCAAGTTCGCCGATGAGGTGATCCCCGTGACCGTAAAGACGCGCAAGGGTGATGTGGTCTTCGCCGAGGACGAGCAGTTCAAAGCCGCCAACTTCGAGAAGATGCCCACCCTGAAGCCCGTCTTCACAAAAGAAGGAACGGTGACCGCCGCCAACGCCAGCGCGATCAATGATGGTGCAGCTGCACTGGTATTGATGAGCGCTGAGAAAGCGAAAACCCTTGGCCTGAAACCGCTCGCGAAGGTCCTCTCCTACGCCGATGCTGAACAGGCACCGGAGTGGTTCACCACTACACCGGCCATCGCCGTGCCGCGTGCCGTGGAGAAAGCGGGGTTGAAGATGAGCGACATCAGCTTCTTCGAATTGAACGAAGCGTTCTCCGTCGTGGGCATCGCCAACACACGCCTGATGAATTTGGATCCCGCCAAGGTGAACGTGAACGGCGGAGCTGTGGCACTGGTGCATCCGCTCGGTTGCAGCGGTGCGCGCATCATCGTTACGCTGATCAACGTGTTGAAACAGAACGGTGGCAAGTATGGCGCAGCCGGGATCTGCAACGGCGGTGGTGGCGGTAGCGCGATCGTGATCGAAGCCCTCTAAGCCATGCCGTCCGTCATCTGTCCACTCTCCATCGTGCCGGTCCGCAAAGAGCCGAGCGACCGCGCAGAAATGGTAACGCAATGGCTCTTCGGTGAAACAGCTGAAGTGCTGGAAAGGAAGATCATTTCGCAAGGCTCAGGATGGAGCCGTTTGAAGTTCGACCACGATGGTTACGAAGGCTGGGTGGACAATAAGCAGATCATCCCGTGCCTTACGCCGAACTTCGATCCGGACCTGCGTGTGATCGACCTGAACACCTTGGTGGACCTGGGCGAACGGCAAGTGCTGGTGCCTTACGGCGGTGTGGTGCCCTTCTACGAGAACGGCACCATCCTGTGGAACGACGAACGCGTTCCCGTGAGCGCGGTGACCAACCACAAACCCGCCCTCGAACGCGCCGATCTCCTCGAGCTCTACCTGCACACCTTCCTAGGCGCACCCTACCTCTGGGGTGGCCGCACTCCGGCGGGAGTGGATTGCAGCGGCCTCACGCAGATGCTCTTCATCCTCATGGGCATCTACCTGCCGCGCGATGCTTCTGAGCAAGCCATGGAAGGCGACCCCATCGAGCTGCTCGATCTCTGCGAACCGGGTGATCTCGTGTTCTTCGACAACGAGGAAGGAAGTATCATCCACGTGGGTGTGATCCTGACACGCAACGATGAAGGCGACCTCCGCGTGGCCCACGCCAGCGGCCGCGTGCGCATCGACAAGCTCGATCAGCAGGGCATCTTCAACGCGGAAGATGGGAAGTACTCGCACCGGATGCGCATGGTGCGTCGGGTGCTGTGATCCTTCGTAAATACCCCGAACCAAGAAGCGGGACCCTTTCGGATCCCGCTTCTTCATTCCGGAACTGAGCACCTGATCAGAACCGCAACGTGTACTGCATCACCGGGAGCATGGCTAGTTGTGGAACGGTCTTGATGGTGTCCGAACGGTTGTCGAAATAGTAGTAGACCGGCGTGGTGGCGTTCAGTACGTTCTGCACATCCAGCTTGAATTCGTGGCTCACTTTCGGGCGACCGACACGGTAGCTGGCCACGATGTCCAACTTGTGGATGGCGCTGGCCTTTTCGCTCCACACGGCGCTTCCCTCCTTCTGGGTGTCGGCGGCGACGCTGGCTTGCAGGTCGATGGGCGTGTAGTACTGCCCACCTTGCACCGAGTAGCGGAAACCGGCCATCAGGGTGCGGTCTTTGCCTTCGGGACCGAGTTTCCACTCTTTGCCAGCGAGCACGTTGCCCACGGGACCCATGTTGAAACGTGCGTTGTGCCACTTACCATCCAACGCTTTGTACTTCGACTCGCTGTACGAAGCGGTGATCATGTAGTGGTAGCCGCGCGTGAAGAATTTCTCGACGCTCAGTTCCATGCCGCGATTGTATCCCGTGCCAGCGTTCACGAGGGGTTTGTTGGTGAACCACTCGCTCATGTTGTTCACGGTGAAGGCGCTGGTGGGATCGTTCTCCACGGGCAGATCGTACAAGTGCTGGTAGTACACTTCGGCTTTCAATTGGATGTCCTCTGCGAGTTGCTGCTCATAGCCTGCCACGAAATGCGCTGCGCGTGTCAATCCCAAACCATCGTTCGGGCGGATGACGTTGCCAGCGCCATCGATGTCTTGTGCCAGGTAGGTCATGAGGCCTTCGGTCTTGGCGTGCAGGCCCGTGCCCAAGATGAAAGCGCGATCTGGGCGGACCTGATAGCGTGCGGCGATACGCGGTTCCACGCTGGTGGCCTTGTTAAGATCGAAGTAGAGCACGTGTACGCCGCTGGTCAACGTCCATTGCTCGTTCATGCGCCACTTCCAACTGGTGAAGGCTTGCATGGTGTTGGCGGATCCTGTACGGTCGAGGTTCACCACCATACGGTCGCGGTCCGGATCGAACGAGTTGGAGAACATGCGGAACCGTTCTGCTGAAACGATAATGCCCGAACGCAATTTGTGGTGCGCGTTGATCCGCGTATTGAGGGTGCTGTTGAGGCGCACGGTCCATTTGGCCAGGTCGTCCTCGTGGCGCAGAGCCAAGTCGTTCTCGCCGGGTGCGAGGCTCTCCAGATAATCCGTTCCACTGCCGTTGCCGCTCAAGGAGAGATTGGTGTACAAGAAGCTGTTCTTACCCAACGTCTTCGTATGGCTAAGGCCGAGCACACCCATGCGCGATCCCACATCGGCGCGGGAGAACAGTGTGTCTTCCGTTACACCACGGTCTTCATCAACGATGGCGCTGCGACCGCCGAGCCCGTAGAGCGCGAACGTTCCGACCTTCACCGAGGGCAGCTTCACCTTGAAGGCCGCATCGGTGTAACGCGGTACGCCGCCGTAGTCCACGATGCCCGCGCCATCCAACAAGGCGAGCGTGCTATATCGGTAGTTGGCGATGTACGATCCGCCGTTGGTTCCGGGTATGGGGCCTTCCGCCGTGAGGTCGGTACCGAGCACCCCGAGTTTGAAGGTGTACTCGCGTTTGCGGTCGTTACCATCGCGCAGGCGCATGTCGAAAACGGCGCTGTAGACGTTGCCATATTCAGCGGAGAACGCGCCGGTGTAGAATTCGGAATCGTCGATCATGTCGGCGTTCAGCACGTTGATCGGTCCGCCGGTGCTACCATCATCGCTGAAGTGATTGGGACTGGGGATCTCCACACCTTCCAAGCGCCACTGCACGCCTTTGGGTGAATTACCACGGTGTTGTTGCCGCTGGGGTCGCCCGCTACACCGGGGAAGGTGCCCACCATACGCGCAGGATCGCTGATGCCACCGGCGATGCGCGACGTTTCTTCCACACTGATCTTCCGCGCGCTGATGGTGGCCATGTCGTTGCGCAGTTCGCCTTTGCGCTCCGGCGCTTTCACTTCGAACTCCTTCAGTTGGGCCACACTTTCCTGCATCCGCACTTCCAGCACCAGTTCCTTGGCGCTGGTGAGCAACAGGTTCGGCATGCGTTGTTCTTCGAAGCCGATCATGCGGATCTGGAGGTCCACACGTCCGGTGGGCACCGCGTTGATCGCGAATCTGCCATCGACGTCGGTGGTGGTGCCAAGGATGGGATCGGAGCCCATGACCACCACCGTTGCACCGATCATCGGTTGGCGCGTGTCGGTGTCCAGG
>DLGQ01000069.1:107907-117821 GCA_002482775.1 Flavobacteriales bacterium UBA7690
TGCCTTGGGCGATCACTTCACCGGTAAGGACCAGTAGGAGGAAGAGGATGAAGGAAAGAAGGGCTCGAAGGTGCATGGGAGGTGGTATTTCCCATGAGACCATGCGAGTGACGAATACCCCTACTCTGATCAGCAAAATAGTTCAGAACCGCACCCCTACCCCTGCCCGAAAGCCCAGCCAGCCTTGCATGTTCAACACCCCGCGTACCTCTTCGTAGAGCAGGTCATCCGGGGCGAGTTGGCTTAGGTAGGCGGTACGTTCGGCATTGCGCCAATTGGAACAGAGCAAGTTGAAATTCGGACCGGCGGTGACCAGCAAATGCTTCCCGATGTCGTGGGTGTAGTGGAGCCCGAAACGACCCAAAATGTTCACGGCAGCGATCCATTCCACCTGTTCGTTCACCTGTTCGCCTGTGAGTTCGATGTTCAAGTGGTTGTTCTTCCCCAAGCGGATCTCGGAGCCAAAGCCGTAGAGGAATCCCCAGTCGCCATTCGGCTCTGTTGACGTGGAGACGCCAAGGATGTTGTGGAACTGCTTCGTGCCGGTGCGCAGCGTAAGGCTTACCGGAAGGATATCGGTGGTGCTTAGATCAACGCGATGATATCCGCGTCGCGAAAAGCTGAAGATGCCCACGCTGGTGCCCGTGATGGTATCGCTGATGTTGACGATACCGATCTGCCAGCCTTCGCAGCGCGTGGCGTAGTTCAACGTTCCTACTTGGCCGCCTTTCGCTGTGCCGCTCACCGCGTTCACCCCGAAGGAGAATTGGCCGCCGGTCAACTGGTGCGCGTAGTTGAGCCCGAAGCCCACCTGGCCCGCATCCACGCTGCCGGGGACGATGTTCATGCCAAAAGAGAACTGACCGCCGGTGACGCTTCCTGCGTAGTTGGCCCCGAAGCCCACCTGGCCACCGCTCACGTTGCCGCGCACCACGTTCACCCCGAACGAGACCTGACCACCGGTGACCACGCTCGCGTAATTGGCACCAAGACCCACTTGTCCGCCACCAACGGAATCGATCGCCACATTGACGCCGCCGGCCACTTGTGCACCGCTCACTTGGTGGGCATAGTTGACGCCACCTGCGATCTGTGCCTTCCGCACATCCTTCGGCGTCACGTTCACGGCACCGGCGATCTGTGTACCATCCACGTTCTGCGTGGCCACGTTACAACCACCCGTGATCTGTACACCTTTCAACCCGCCCTTCACCACGTTGGCACCGCCAGAGATCTGTACGCCAGTGAGCGTATCCCACACGGTATTGCCGAAACCCGCGATCTGTACCCCTTCCAGCGTGCGCATGGTGTGGTTGATGGCACCGGCTACCTGCACACCTCTCGTATTCCGGCCCACGAGGTTGGTGAAGCCCGCGATCTGCATCCCTTCCACATCGTGGCTTTCGATGTTCGCCACGCCACCGATCTCGAAACCCTTCAGCCCGCGCGAATAGCCCGCGATCACGTTGAACGAGAAGTTGTTCACGGCGATCGGCGCGATGTCCTTGTTGCTGCTCACGTTCGGCACCAGCGAGATCTGCCACTTGCGGCGTTCAGCGAAATCCATGTTGGACGCCAGATCGAACTGGTTGGAAGGCACGAGCAGCCGAGCTACACCCAGATCTTCCACACCGCAGCGGTCGTAGAGGCAGATCGGATCCACCGGGGCGAGCACGTTCCGCTTCTGCAAGGCGAGGCGCGGCATCACGCCATCGCGACCGACATACACCACGGTGTCGTGGTACTCCTTGCGCATCACGAGCACAGCGGTACGATCGCGTTCACCGGAAACATCCAGTTGGAACGTACCCAACGCATCGGTGGCGGTGGCGTTCTTGCCATCCACTTCGTGTACCGAAGCTTGCGCCACCGGTCCGCCGCTCTTCGCATCATAGATGGCACCGGTGATGACGAACTTCTTGCGGGCGCCGCTCTTGTCCAGCAGGATGATGTGGTTGCCGGTCTCCTTCAACTCGAAACGCGGACCCACCAAGCCACGCAGCGCCGACTCCACCGTTCCGTTCACTGCTACGTTCACCACACTATCGCCGTTCACCACGGCGGCGTTGTAGCTCAACTTGAACTTGCCATCGCGGGCGATGAGCGAGAGGGCTTCTGACAGACGCACACGCGGAGCATCCACCTGCACGGTGCGCTTGAGGATCGGCTGCGCGGCGGCCAGGGCGGGCAACAGCACCGCCAGCAACAACCCCATGCGCCGATCAGCAGCCCGCACCATCGAGCACATAGGTTCCGGGAGCTCCCTGTGTGAGCTTGAGCTGATACGTATCGGCGATCACGCGCAGGATGTAGTCGATCGGCTCATCTTCGAAGGTTGCTGTAAGCGTACACTTCTTCAACCCTTCGTTGGCCAATTCAACCTTCACGTTGAAGAGCTTCTGCAGTTGATCAACCACGGTGGTCATCGGTGCTTCGTTGAACTGGATGATGCGTTCGCCGAACATCTCCACCGGTGGGGCAGCGAGCCGTTCCAGCATGTGCGCGGTCTTGTTGTAACGCGCGTATCCACCGGCTTGCAGGATCACGCTGTCGCCTTCTGCCACCACGCGCACCTTGCCGTGGCGCACGCGCACCAGTACACTATTGGATGTGTCGAAGGCGCTTACCTCGAAGGCGGTGCCCAGCACGGTCACGGTGACATCATCGGTCTCCACCACGAAGGGGCGTTCTTCGTCGCGCTGCACTTCGAAGTAGGCTTCACCTTGCAGGGTGATGTGCCGTTCGTCCTTCATCCGCACGTTCACGCGTGAACCGGGGGAGAGCACCACGCTGCTGTTGTCTTGCAGTACGGTGCGTACATGTTCGTTCGCTGCCATGAGTTCTTCGGGGCGTTGTTGGTACCAGTAACGAACACCACCGACCACACCCGCGAACACGGCCGCTGCGGCCAGCCAACGCGTGATGGGACGGGTACGTTGAAGCGGGATCACACGGCCACGACCTTCAGCTTCAGCGATGCGGGCATCCAGTCGCGCCCACGCCTTGTCCACGTCCACAACGGGCGCGGTGGCTCCGGCACCAAGGTCCCAGATCGCGCGCAGCTTTTCCAACTCCGCAGCGTTGGACGGATCCGCCGCCGCCCATGCCTCAATGGCTTGGCGTTCGGCAGCATCCGCCTCCCCACTGAGGTAGCGGGCCAGCTGTTCGCTCGTGATATGTCCTTCTTCGTTCAACGGTGTTGGTCCCTATGACAACGTTCTCCTCGAATACCCCTATCCTACTTGTTCAGCCACCACAACAACCACCCGATGACGCTGACCGGCATAAGGTCGGCCAGCTCTTCCCGCAAGGTCCTCAGCGCTTTACCCATCTGGTTCTCAACGGTCTTGATGGAGATCCCCAGCCGCTCGGCGATCTCGTGGTACTTCAAGCCCTCGTGCCTGCTGAGTTTGAAGACCTTCCGCCGTTCCTCCGGCAGCGCTTCGATCGCCGCGTTGACCCGCGCTGCCCGTTCGGCATGTTCATCTTCGGTGCGGCCGTCCTCTTCGATGCCATCGTCCACCTCCTCGTTCAGGCTACGCACTCGGCCTTGCACCTTCACGGCGTTGAGGCAGCGGTTACGCACGGCTTGAAAGAGGTACGACTTCAGCGAACTGGTCACGTTGGTCTTCTCGCGATCCATCCACAGACGGAAGAAAAGGTCCTGCACCAGATCCTCTGCCTTGTCGCCATCCTTCACGTACTGCACGGCGAAGGCGCACAACGGCCGGTAGTGCAGCCGGAACAGCGCTTCGAACGCGTTGCGGTCACCGGCGGCTATGGGCGCGAATTCCATGGAGAGGGAAAGCGGGCCGAAAGTAGGATGTGCGCTCCGGATGGACGATCCTTAGCGGATGATCTGCATGTAGCCTTTCACTTCGCGGCTTGCTTCATCGTACCGATCCATGCGCAGTACGTAGAAGTAGACGCCGGGACTCAGCAATTCACTGCGCAGGTAGTGTACACCTCCGAACGACGTTCGCGAGGGATCGCCCATCCACACGAGATCACCAAAGCGATTGAAGACCTGGAGGTCGGCGGTCTTGAACGGCCCAGCTTCCAAGGTCCACTCATCATTCACGCCATCGTTGTTCGGCGTGATCACATTGGGCAGGAAGGGATCACACGGCTCTGCGGATATGATCACTTCGGAACGCACGGCACAACCTTGCGCATCCACCGCTTCCACGGAATACACACCCGATCCGGTTATCACCAGTTCGCTACCGGTGCTACCCGTGCTCCACAGTTCTTGTGTGTATCCCGCAGGAAGCACCAATAGATAAGCACCTCCTTCGCAGAACGTGGTATCGGGCCCGATGTCGGGATGCATCGGTTCGAGCACATCAACGAAAGCAACGACCGTATCTCCGGGACATGGCCCGGTGTAGGGCACCACGGAATAAGTTCCTTCGTTCGCTACGGGCACGGCTGGGAAAACCAAGGCAGTACCCGTGCCAGAACCCACCGGTGTGGACCACTCCCCATTGGTAATGTGATCACCGAGCAATTCAACGACGAGTTCCGTTCCAGCGCAGATGGACGTTGGTGCGGATAATGAAACATTCGTTGGAGGTGGTATCACATCCAGTGCAACCTCTTGCGGTCCATTGCTGCACAACCACTCCGTTTGCATCACGTAGTAGATGGCACTATCCGTGGGTTGCGGGTTGAACCACGAGGGTTCTACGGATGCAACGTTCTGTAGCGCTTCATCAGCGAACCACACCACTTCACCGGAACCGGTGGCTGCCATGTTCGCGTCCCATCCCAAGCAGATGGAAACCGACGGAGCATACAGCGGTTGTGTGAATGCGAACACCTGCACCATTGCTGAATCCACAACGTTGCAACCGTTCATATCCAAGGCGTTCAACACCACCAACTCGTTGGCGGTAGTGGCGAAGCTGGCACCGGTGGATCCATCGTGCCACACTGGGTTGGTATGATCCGGCCCCATCTCGAACACCGCGACACCGCCCGGACAGATCATGGTATCCGGAGCCAGGTCAACCGGCAAACGGGCTAGTACGGTGAGCGTATGCGGCGCTCCAGGAACTTCGCAAGCCGGGTTCGAAGCCACCACGGAATAGGTGCCCGAGGCTGTCAGGACAGCTTCCGCGAGGCTCCATGCGGATCCGGTGTGCGTGCCTGCCGGCGTGGTCCACGTGTAGGTTTCTCCGTTGAAGGCGGTCACCGATAGTTCCACAAAAGCACCTTCGCAGGCGGTATCCGGCCCCAGGATCAGCGGCTCTTGCGGATAAGGCAGCACCGTTACTTCCACCGTTCGCAATGCCGAAGTGCATGAACCTTCTTCCTGTTGCACGTAGACCGAAATGTTATTCAACGGCACACCAAGATCCAACGTGTTCCCCGTGACGAGCACCTCGGTCATGGCCGCATCGGCATACCACGTGATCACACCAGAACCGGGGACTTGCAGTACCACTGGTGTACCAGAGCAAACGACCGCATCGCTCGTGACCATGGCTTCCGTCCACTGGATCACATCCACATGCGTGCTGGCGCTTGCCGTACATCCGTTGAGATCAGTTGCTACCAGCGTATAGGTGCCGGACTCCTGCACGACGAGACTGGGGCCCACGACCGGCCCGGGCAGCCAATAATAGAGCGCCATGCCCGGCAAGCCTTGCAACTCCACCGTTTCATCAGGACACAAGGTGAATGGCCCTGCATCTTCCAACTCGGCCACTGCTGAGTTGCCATGGATCTGCACGGAAAGTTCCGTTACGATGCCGCATGCCTGCACCGAACACGTGTAGATGCCCGGTTGATCCACGACCTGTTGCAGCGCGTTGCCGCTCAATGGCGAAGCCCACTGCAATGATGCCGCACCCGTGGTCACCACTTGCAAGGTGGAAACTTCACCCGGCCCGCAAATGGCATTGTCCGGTAGTACGTTCAGGTAAGGCGTAGCATATTCGGTAAGAAGAACGGGGTCGCTGGTCACCTCACAACCGAACAGGTCCAACATCTCCAAGTAGTACACCCCTTGCTGCCCGGTGCTGATGGTATCGTTGTCCACGCCATGTGGCCCTAATGGACCATACCACTGGTACGATGTGCCAGGTGAAGTGGAGAACACCTCCGCTATGCCGTTGGGACAGATGATGCCATCCGCAGGAAGGACTCCGAGCAAGGGTTTCGGGTTCCACAGTACTACCTCCGATGTGCTTGCATGCGTGGTACAGCCATTGGTATCCAAGTGGACCACCTGCACACCGAACGTACCCGATTGCACAGCGAGCACGGTATCCACGAAATTCGAAATGATGCCCGGGCCGTCCCATTCCACCTGCTCGCAAAAGGTGCAGGTCATACTCAACGCCATGGTATCTCCGGGACACAGGAACTCAGGCGCCGATAGCTGCACTGTTGGATAGGTGACCTGGTACGGGATCACATACACCGCACTTTCTTCCCAGAAAACGAGGGTATCCGTACCGCAGGGTGCATTGGTGAGCATGATGCCGATGGAGGCTTGGAACCATCCCTCCTGCTCCACGATCCGGGTGCATTGGACCGCAAGTGATGACGCCGAGTAGGTGTTCCAACCATCGCCGTTGCAATTCACCAACATACGAACGCCGTAGGGTAATGCGGTAGGCGCACCACCGACCTGCAAGGCTACATCGGCGCTCCACAGCAACAGATCATTGGCACATATCCGTATAGTGTCGGTCTCCTGAGGATCCTGGGGAAAGGTGACGGCATAGATGGCTTCCAACGGCGGCAGGGAGCCATTCGGGATGATGGTCACGTACAGGCCGTTCTCGCTGGTGCAACCCGCCGGTGTCGAGGTACTGAAGGAGTAATATCCGCTGGTGGTGGCAAGGATCGAATCGCCTACCACCGTGCCCGCTGGCCCGCTCCATTGAAGCGTGTTCGCTGGATCGATACCCGTAGCCCACAACCAGGGCGAGAATGGCTCGCACGCACTGATGTTCTCCGGCACGGGGGCATTGGTGTTCACGACCACATCATCGCTTATCAGCGGTATGGCGGGGAGTGGATCGATGGTAACGTGGATGGAATCCGAACGCTCCCAGCAGCCAGCGGCGGAAGCCACGCTCATGGAATACCAGCCGGTGGTGGTCACGAGTATCCGTACAGGATCCGCGCCGGTGTTCCAATTGAAGAGCATATGGGGCGCGTTGTGCCGTATGGCCGTATCCGGGGTGAACGCTGTGGGGGTGACCGCATCCAGGAAAACCTGCACACAAGCCCTGATCGAATCAGGACCTACGACACCAATTCCGTTGCCCCGGATGTAGGCATCGCGCTGGGCCAGGTCGCAGTCCGCCCCATCCCGGTCGAACATGTCGTACGGAGCACGACCGTTCACCCAACCACGGGCGAGGAACGCGTCCATCAACACAGTACCGCGAAGGCCCGCGTAACTGTTGTAGTTCGGTTCGTTGCAAACGTTCTCCGGAGTATTCGCTACCTGCACATCGTGTTGAGCCGGCGTGGTCTGGAACGTACCCGGTACGGACGGGAATACCAGGAGCCGATCGAACGCACCGCAGAACACCACTTCGCCATCGGCACCATGCACCACACGCCCGGGTACCTTGTTCTTATCCCCTCCGTATTGCTGGGCCTCTTTGAATGCGAAGTCCACCATACCGAAGCGCGCCGTGTAGAGATCATGTTGCCCCGTGGCTAACCATGTACCATCTCCGTATATGGCGCTGAGGCCTGTGAACTGGCATTGGAACCGCCCGTATACCACCACATCCTGATCATACACGGATAACGAACGGGTGTTCAATACATGCTCGCTGCCCCAGGTGGTCTGGCGCAGGAAGGTCCCGGCGGTGTCCACTTCAAGCAGGAAAGAGGAACGCGGCGCCACAGCCGTGAAAAGATCAGGAGCGTCGTCCAAGAAGATCACCGTGCCTTGCACATCACCGGTCAAGAGCAGTCGCCCCTGATCCACCAAGACCATTTCTGCCACTTGGTTGTACGTTCCTCCACCGAAAATCCTGAACCAGGACTCGTTACCTGCCGGGTCGAAGCGCACGATGAAGACCGCTGCGAACATCGCATTGAAGTGGACTTGATCGAACGTGAGCGTATCGCTGAACTGGCCAGCCACGTAGGTGTTGCCCAGATCATCAAGCACGACCGTCAAGCCACGGTCCGCGAAATCACCAGCACCGTGCTTCAACCATTGGGCCGCACCATCGGTATCGTAGGCAGCTACGAAAATGTCCACGCTCGGCGTTCCATCATCCGGGTCGTTCAGGCTGGTGATGGTGCCGCCATCGAAGACCCCGTTCCCCCGGAACTCCCCGGTCACCACGACCAGACCCGCTCCGCCCAGGGCGATATCATTCGGGGTGTCCACACCATCGGCACTTCCACCCTGATGCGCCCACACCACAGCGCCATCGCTCCCGTTCAGGCGGCAAATGAACATGTCCTGTGTCCCCCCTTGTGAAGTAAGTACGGTAGTACCGAAGGAGACCGTGCCCATGAACTGTCCCGTTACGAACACATCGCCAGAAGGGTCCAACACCAAAGCCACCCCACGGTCCAAACCCGGGCCACCGAACGTTCTCGTCCACAACGGTTCTCCGCTAGCCGTGAAGCGGGCCACGACGATGTCCAGACTTCCTTGGCTCACCAGCAGATCACCATCCATCGCGACATTCCCGCCGAACTCGCCCGTCACGAAAAGATCGCCGGTGGCACCTACCGCCACATCGTTGAAGGCATCGTTGCTGAAACCGCCGGCACGATAAGCCCAGTGGTCCTGCCCATTCCCAATGGTCGTTACCAGAACAGTAACAATCCAGATCAAGAAGCGATGGTTCTTCATGGTGGTGTGCATCTGGTATTACCTAGAAGAGGCAATTCTCCGTGGGAACGCTGCCTGAGCCATTCCAAACATGAAGATATGACCGTTCAAGTCCATCCACACCGCCGATCCGTCGCGAACAAGGTGCTGCTAGCTGACGAAAAAGCAGCATGCGGGCGTTACCTTCAGGCGGTCCGGTAGTTGATGGAACGGGTCGCCGGAGTTCCGCACGGTAACAAGAAAACAACATGGACCTGAACAAATTCACCATCCGCTCTCAGCAAGCCATTCAACAGGCGCAGACCATCGCCACCGGCCTTGGTCAGCAGCAAGTTGAGAATGGGCACTTGCTCAAGGGCATTTTGGAAGTGGACGCCGACGTGGTGCCCTTCCTGCTGAAGAAAGTGAACGTGAACCTGCCCGTGGTGCAGCAAGCGCTGGATCGCATCGTGCAGAGCTACCCGAAGGTGACCGGCGCACAACTCACGCTTTCGCGAACGGCGGCAACAACGTTGAACAAGGCGCTCTCCTCCTTGAAGGAATTCGAGGATGAATACGCCAGCGTGGAGCACATGCTGATCGGTATCCTGGAAAGTGGCGACAACGTTTCGCAATTACTGAAGGATGCCGGTGTCAACCGAAAGGACCTCGTTGCCGCGATCAAGGAACTGCGCAAAGGGCAACGCGTTACTAGCCAGAGCCAGGAGGAGACCTACAACGCGCTGAACAAGTACGCGAAGAACCTTAACCAGCTCGCCAAGGAGAACAAGTTGGATCCGGTGATCGGGCGCGATGAGGAGATCCGGCGTGTGCTGCAGATCCTCAGTCGACGGACGAAGAACAACCCGATCCTGATCGGTGAACCGGGCGTGGGTAAGACCGCTATCGCCGAAGGCATCGCGCAGCGCATCGTAACTGGCGACATCCCCGAAGACCTCGCGAACAAACAGGTGTACAGCTTGGACATGGGCGCGTTGGTGGCCGGTGCCAAGTACAAAGGCGAATTCGAAGAACGGCTGAAGTCCGTGGTGAAAGAGGTGATCGCGAGCGAAGGCACGGTGGTGCTCTTCATCGACGAGATCCACAC
>DLGQ01000069.1:117826-131178 GCA_002482775.1 Flavobacteriales bacterium UBA7690
ACCCTTGTTGGTGCCGGTGGTGGCGAAGGTGCCATGGATGCCGCGAACATCTTGAAGCCCGCCCTTGCCCGTGGTGAACTGCGCGCGATCGGTGCTACCACGTTGAACGAATACCAGAAGTACTTCGAGAAGGACAAGGCCCTTGAACGTCGCTTCCAGCAGGTGATGGTGCAGGAGCCTTCACGCGAAGATGCCATCAGCATCCTCCGTGGGCTGAAGGAGAAATACGAGAGCCACCACAAAGTGCTGATCAAGGACGCGGCGATCATCGCGGCGGTGGAACTGAGCACGCGCTACATCAACAACCGCTTCTTGCCGGACAAGGCGATCGATCTGATCGATGAGGCTGCGAGCAAACTGCGGATGGAGATCAACTCCAAACCCGAAGAGCTGGACGAGGTGGACCGGAAGGTGATGCAGTTGGAGATCGAACGCGAAGCGATCAAACGTGAGAACGACACCGCGAAGCTGGCCGAGATCAACCTGCAACTCGCTGAACTGAGTGAAAACCGCGATGGCCTCAAAGCACGCTGGGAGAACGAGCGCGGCTTGGTGGAGCGCATGAACGAAGCCAAGGAGAGCATCGAGCAACTGAAGTTCGATGCCGCACAAGCCGAACGCGAAGGTGACTTCGGAAAAGTGGCCGAGATCCGCTATGGGCGCATGAAAGAGACCGAAGACGCGCTGGCCAAAGCCAAGACTGACCTCGCCGAAGTGCAAGCCAGCTCCAAGATGATCAAGGAGGAAGTGGACGTGGAGGAGATCGCTGAAGTCGTGAGCCGCTGGACGGGCATTCCGGTAACACGGATGCTCGAAGCCGAGCGTACCAAGCTCTTGAAGCTCGAGGACGAACTGCACAAACGCGTGGTCGGTCAAGAAGCCGCTGTGCGTGCCGTGGCCGATGCCGTGCGCCGCAACCGTGCGGGCATGGGCGATGAGAAGCGACCCATCGGCTCATTCATCTTCCTGGGCACCACCGGCGTGGGAAAGACCGAACTGGCGAAAGCGCTTAGCGAGATCCTCTTCAACGACGATAACGCCATGACGCGCATCGACATGAGCGAGTACCAGGAACGCCACAGCGTTTCACGCCTCGTGGGTGCGCCTCCGGGCTATGTCGGGTNNCTTCCTCTTCCTCGGGCCCACCGGGGTGGGGAAGACTGAGCTCTCGAAAGCTCTTGCTGAGTTCCTCTTCGATGACGAGCACGCGATGGTCCGCATCGACATGGGCGAGTACATGGAGAAGTACTCGGTCAGCCGACTCATCGGGGCGCCTCCCGGCTACGTCGGGTACGACGAGGGCGGCCAGCTCACCGAGGCGGTGCGCCGTCGCCCGTACAGCGTGGTGCTGCTCGACGAGATCGAGAAGGCCCACCCCGATGTTTGGAACATCTTGCTGCAAGTGCTTGATGATGGTCGCCTCACCGACAACAAAGGCCGCGTGGTGAACTTCAAGAACACCATCATCATCATGACCAGCAACATCGGCTCGCACATCATCCAGGAGAACTTCGAGAAGGTGTCGGAGAAGGACATGGATGCCGTGGCCGAGAAGACCGAAGCCCAGGTGATGGAACTCCTGCGCAAGACCGTGCGCCCGGAATTCCTCAACCGGGTGGACGAGATCATCATGTTCCGTCCGCTGGCGATGAGCGATGTGCGCAAGATCGTGGTGCTGCAGCTGCACATGCTGATGAACAAACTCGCTGAGAAGGACTACCACCTGATCCCGAGCGAAGAACTGATCGAGCACATCAGCAACGTGGGCTTCGATCCGCAGTTCGGTGCGCGCCCCATCAAGCGTTTGATCCAGAAGGAACTGCTCAACGAGCTAAGCCGCCAGATCATCGCAGGCACCATCGAGACCGGCAAGAGCATGGTGGTGGACACCTTCGATGGCAAGATCGTTTTCCGCAAACCGATCGATGAGAATGAACGGGGGAACGGAAAGTCGAAAAAGGCGATAGCCTGAACCTGTCTAGAACGAAAAGTCCCAGGCGCGCTTTCGGGCAGCTGCCGGGGACTCTTTCTTTACGAACCTATTCTACCACCAGCGGAAATTCCACTTCGATATCCGTCTCGCCCCCTGCGTTGGTGATATCGCCGGTGCTTACGCCGGATGCGGTCTTCGCGGGTTCGTGACGCAGTGTTACCGTGACCGATCCATTGGCTGCCGCACCCATCGCCCAGGTACTTACGATCCCGACCGGTAGTCCGTTCACATCGGCATCGCCGTACGTAATGGTGGCAACAACGCCGTTCGGCTGGAAGAAGAACTGATGCTCGGCGCCCTCCACTTCGATCTCCACAGTGATGTCCTCCACCGGGTCGGCACTTTCATTCAGCACTTCGATCTCCACTGCGTAAACACTGTCCGCGCTCAAGGCTTCCGTGGTGATCACAGGTGCTACGCCCCCATCACCATCGGCATCCACGAAGGAGAAGATCTTGTGCTCCACATCGTTCGCCGAGTGGAAATGAAGCCTTAGCGTGGTGATCAGTTCCTCCTCGTTCGCAGGTGGAGCGGGCGCGATCGGATCGTCATCGTCCTTTTTGCAGCCGGTGATGGTCATGGCCAAAGCAAGGCCAGCGATCAGTGTGTGTTGTAAGGTTCTCATTGTTCGTGCTTCTTGAAGTGTGTTCGTGAGAGGTTGTACGATAAGTGGAATGCCAGCCCGTATTCATTGCCATTGGCTAACCAAGGAGTGGGTGATCGAAGCACCAGCGATGTTCCCCGAAGCGATGGCCGCAGCCAAGGACCGCATCGGCGAAGTGAGATCACCGGCGGCGAATACATCGGGAACGTTGGTGCGGTTCAGGCCATCCACTTGCACGTGTCCACTTTCGGTGAGCGTGCAGCCGAGCGGAAGAACGATGTCTTGCGGAATGCTGAACGGCAGCCGTGCGAACAATGCCTTCAATTCCATTCGGCGACCGTTCCTGAATTCGACATGGGTCAAGTGTCCATCGTGGTGAACGAGCTGTGCTATCGGGCCTTCAATGACCATCACACCATGAGCGGTCAGCTCATCCGCATGCTCCGTGGTCAGTTCGGATGGTCCGTTGGTGAGCAAGATCAGGTTGCGGCTCCAGTTGCGGATGGTACGTACGAACTCGAATCCGACCGCACCCGAGCCCAGTACGCCAAGTGCGGAATCACGCACCTCGTAGCCATGGCAGAACGGACAGTGCAACACGCTTGTTCCCCAGCATTCGGCCAAGCCGGGGATCGGTGGAGGCAGATCCTTCACCCCTGTGGCAAGCAGGATCCTACGCCCCATGAATTCCTGTTCTTCCGTTGAAACCCGGAATGCACCGTCGCTCCCCGAAACCCGATCCACACTGCCTGCGATCACATGCACCGTGTCGTAGTGCGAGAGTTCGTCCTTCGCCCGGGCGCGCAATAAGTTCGGATCATCCCCATCGTGCGTGATGAAATTGTGCGCTTCCTTCACCATGTGGTTGCACGGCTTACCGGCATCGATGACAAGTACCGAACGCCGCGCACGGCCTAGCGCCAAGGCTGCGGAAAGCCCAGCGAAACTGCCCCCGATGATGATCACATCGAACACCGATGGATCAGTGATGTTTGAACGGATCGTTCCAGGAGAGATGAGTGTTGATGACATGATCAAGGCGGATCTACGGATGAAGGACCGGCGAGAAAGTCGCATTCGTCGTTGTACTGGCGTTCATCACTAACGCAACTTGGTTGCAAATATGGGCGATAATTTTGAAATGCAACACTGTTGCATCTAAGTTTGCCGATCATATCCTACCCATGACCAACCAAGAGCTGCTCCATCACCACGGATTGCGCGCCACCAACCTGCGGTTGGAGCTGTTGCGGCTGCTCCGCGCTAGCGACAGGGCCCTCACGCACCAGGAACTTGAAGCCGGCCTGAAGGTGGAAGCCGATCGTGTGAGCATCTTCCGTTCCCTGAACGCCTTCGAGGAGGCGGGTGTGGTACACCGGGTGCTCGACGGACGCGGAACCAGTTGTTTCGCGCGTTGTGGGACGGACTGTGGCCATGGCGACCACAATGATGCACATGCCCATTTCCGGTGCAATGGCTGCGGCCATGTCTATTGCTTGGATGCTGTGGAACTCCCTTCCGTCAGCCTCCCGCGCGGCTTCAAACTGGCAAAGAGCCATTTGGAACTTGATGGCACATGCAAAGCCTGCCGCTGACCGGTCACAAGATCACGGATCGTTCATTGGATCGTGCAAAACCAATATCCGAGCGGATGAAGGGTGGTCTTTGAGCGGACTAGTTTGCGGTCCGATACGAACAACTGCGGAATGAACTTCGCCACCCAACTGAACCAATTGCAGATCGCGATACGCCATACACGTGCGCGCATGCTAGCACCGTTGGATCATCGCCAACTTCAACTTCCGACGGATCCGGAGATCTTCGTGGAGGATGTATTGCACTATGTGATGGACGAGGTTGCCGCCGATGTACGTTCGCTTGGACATGTGCTGGAGCAGGACACCACCTGGAAAGATCCACTGAACCACTATCCCCTATACCTGCTTCACCTAGCGGGCGGCGATGTGCTCAACCTGCATTTCACCGGGGACTATCCGCATTCGTTGTTCTTGACCATTTCCAAAGGGTTCCGGCGCACCGAGCAGTTCAGTGATGCACGTATGGCGCACGTCACGCTTGGTGTTTCCATGGACCCGAACCGGTTGTTGCTTGCCATTTTGGATGGCCTGAACCGTTTCGGACACTGAACTCCGCCGCCGTCATGAAGACACTCTATCTCTGCCGCCATGCCAAAAGCAGTTGGGCGGACCTTGGGATGGACGACTTCGACCGGCCGTTGAACGAACGTGGACTTCGCAACGCCCCGTTCATGGCACAGACCTTCGCGCAGCGCGGCGAGCCGGTCCAGTTGATCGTTTCCAGTCCGGCGAACCGTGCGCTCACCACGGCACGGTACTTCAGTGAAGCGCTGAAGAACCCTGTGGAACGCTTCAACCTAGACCGCCAGATCTACCTGGCTGAACGGCATACCCTCTCCTCCGTCGTAGGCCAACTCCCGAACGAGTTGCAACGGGTGATGCTCTTCGGGCACAATCCAGGGTTCACCGAATTGACCAACCACTTGAGCGACGCGGCAATAGCCAACCTGCCCACCTGTGGCCTTGTTCGCATCGATATCGCTGTGAACGAATGGCAGCACATCACCAAAGGCAGCGGCACGTTGGTGTGGTTCGACTATCCGAAGCGGCACCCCGGCCAGGGTTGATCACTTGATCGCTTGCCGGTACAGCGTGCGGTGTTGCAATGAGCCGTAGGTGCGGTAGATGAAGTAGGCGTGCCCACCGTGGACCTGTACCTCTTCCGGAAAGGGATGATCCAACTCGCGCATGGGGCCGAGCTTTCCCGTTGATGGATCCACACTGCGCAACCACGTGTGCAGGTTGCGCGCGAAGAGCGCATACACCGTACCATCGCTCCGGTCCTGCAACAGCCGGGTCTTCCAGGTGCGTTCCTTGTGGTGCGTCATCGGCACGGCTTCCACTTCCGTAAGGTCCGGCAGGAAACGGCGGATGCGCTCGGTGTAGTGGTCGAACACGCACAACGTATCCTTAACCACGAATAACGGCGCATACGGCGGATCGAAGTAGATGTCCTTGTGGAACTGCGTCATGTAGCCCGCGATGATCTCCGCATCGATGCCCGTTTCAATGGCGAGGTCCATGGCCACCACCTTGTCATGGCCGCTCATGTACTTGTACTGGCTGCGGAACAGTTCCATCAGGTGATCATCCTGCACTGCACAGATGGCGCGCGTTTCTTCGCTCTGCGGATCGTACGCGAAATGCTCGAACGCTGGGAACGTGGCGTCGAAGTTGTTGCCGAGCAGGTGTCCCGGGATGCTATCCGTCCAGGGTAGGACGTTCTCCTTCAACACCTTCATGCTGATCTCCTGTAGCTGCATCTCACCATTCACAAGCGTTGCTACCCAGGCCTTGTCCACACCCTCCACGATGGTGCGGTACGCAGCATCGTGCCGTAAGCGACATACGTTGGTGGGCAGGCGCACGGAGCACTGTTCAACGAAGTTGGTATCGAGCAAATGCAGGCGCGCATCCTTATACACCTGTCTACCGGCTTGGTCTTGCCGATGCCACAGCTGCGGCTTGTCGTAGGTGAGCACCCACAGGCCTTCATTGTTGGTGAAGTAGTCGCCCACATGCAGATCCTCGCGTTGGTAGACCACTTCCGGAGCCGGGCGTTGAATGGTGACAGGAGCCAGTTCTACTGCCGATGTTGCTAACCGGATCAGAAGCGATTCTCCCGACAAAACGGACTTCCGATCCACGGTTCGGTCTTGTTCGGCATACCCGATCCGGCTGACGTGCAATACCACGGAACGCTCTTCGGGTAACACCAATTCGAATGTGCCATCGGCTTGGGTCACCGCCCCCAGCGCTGTTCCCTTCACCCCGATATGCACATCGCGCAAGGCGCTCTCGGTGACCGCGTCGATCACCTTGCCGCGCAGGGTTGACCGCTCCTGGGCCCTACTGAAAAGGGGGAGCAGGGATAGGAAGATGATCGGCAGGATACTGTGGCGGCCCATCGTGCGTTGCAAGAGTAAGATACCAGATCCGCCTTGATCGCATAAATTCACTTCGGGTAACGGTCGGAACCACCACGGCACCGATGCACGAAAGACTACACTACGACCACTATCGCGTGTTGGGGATCCCCCGCGACGCTTCGCCACAACAGGTGAAGAAGGCCTACCGTGACCTGGTGAAGGAGTGTCACCCGGATCGGAATGGATCACCGAAGGCCTCTACCCTTTTCCAAGCCGTACATGCCGCTTATGACACGTTGCGCGACACGGACCGCCGCAAGGTCTATGACGATCGGCTGTTGAACTACCGGCATGTGCAGCAACCGCCACCCGTGCAGCCACGCCCCACCGTTCGGCGCTATGCCACGCGTGATGATGGCCGCATGAACCGGTTCGCGTTCGTGGGCCTGCACATCACCGGCCTCTGCTTCGGGATCAGTTTGATCTCGGGTATCCTCGTCGGCATCACGTTCTTGGATTGGCCCACGTACGCCATCGTATTCACCATTCCCGGTGTGGTGGTGATCCCGGACAGCCTCGCCGGATTGCGCACCAAATAAGAAGGTCCCGTTGCCGGGACCTTCCTGTTCAATTCACTGGTGTTGTTCAACCTACGGGTACCAACCAACCGTAGGGGTCGGGCGTATTGCCACGGCGGATATCATCCAAGCGCTGTCCTACGAGGTTCGCCAAGCGGCGCTCCGCGATCTCCGGCAGGGTGAACTCTTCGTCGCCGAAAGCGATGGTAGCGATGTGTGCGATGGTGGCAGCGGTACCGGCACCGAACGCAGAACGTAAACGTCCGTTGCGTGCCGCGCTCACCACTTCTTCCACGGTAACAGGTCGCTCTTCCACCCTGATCCCTTCATCCTTGGCGATGCGGATGATGCTATCCCGTGTTATGCCATGCAGGATGGATCCGTCCAACGCAGGGGTGATCAACGTTCCTTCGATGTTGAAGAACACGTTCATCGTTCCGCTCTCTTCGATGAACTGATGGGTCAATCCATCGGTCCAGATCAGCTGATGGTAGCCTTGATCCTGTCCCATTTTGGCCGGGTACAATCCACCTGCGTAATTGCCGCCGCACTTGGCCTCTCCGGTACCACCGGGGAATGCACGGCTGTAAGTGGTCTCGATCTTCACGCGTACAGGCTCGCTGTAGTAACCGCGCACAGGACAGGTGAAGATGATGAACTTGTAATTGTCACTGGGTTTCACCCCGATGTATTCATCGCTCGCGAACAAGAAGGGACGGATGTACAGGGCTGCCTCCGGCCCTTCTGGGAGCCACGCCTTATCAAGCTTCACCAGTTGTAACAACGCATCCAAGAAGATGTCCTCGGGGATCTCCGGCATACACATGCGCTTGGCGCTGCGGTTCATGCGCGCGATGTTGGCCTGCGGACGGAAGAGGCTCACGGAACCATCGGCTAACCGGTAGGCCTTCAAGCCCTCGAAAATGGTCTGGCTATAATGCAGGACGAGTGATGCCGGGCTGAGTTCGAGATCCCCGAAGGGCACGATGGAGGGTGCCTTCCACGCGCCATCCTCGAAATCCATCACCACCATGTGGTCGCTGAACACGCGGCCGAACTTCACATTGTTGAGGTCGGTGTCCTGGAGCCGTGAACGCTCGATGCGCTGCGTCGCTATCTTTTGCCCGGTCGTGATCATCAAGCCATGCTTTTGGGTTGGAACAAATGTAAACCTTTGGGCTAGTGGCGAAGTCCATTCCGTCCCTCACAAGATCATGTCAGCAGCTCCCGCCCCAGTAGAGGATATACATTCCGTGTTGGAACGGGTGTGGGGCTACCAGCGCTTCCGCCCGCGGCAGGAAGAGATCATACGCGCCGCACTTGCCGGTAAAGACACGCTTGCGCTGCTGCCCACCGGTGGCGGCAAGAGCCTCTGTTTCCAGGTGCCCGCGCTCGCCATGGGAGGCCTGTGTTTGGTGGTGTCTCCGCTGATCGCGTTGATGAAGGACCAGGTATCGCGGCTGAAGAAGCTCGGCGTTCCGACCCGCGCCATCATCTCCACCATGTCGGCAGCAGAGATCGACAACGCGTTGGAAAGCGCCGCGCTGGGCAGGTACGCCTTCCTCTATGTATCGCCAGAACGATTGGCCTCGGATCTTTTCCTCGCACGTCTTCCACGCCTCCCCTTGCGCCTGATCGCTGTTGACGAAGCGCACTGCATATCGCAATGGGGTTACGATTTCCGGCCTTCGTACCACAACATCGGTGAGGTGCGCAAGTTGCGGCCCGAGGTGCCCGTGCTCGCGCTAACGGCCTCGGCGACAGAAGCAGTTGCGCAGGACATCATGGAGCGCCTTGCGTTCAAAGTACCGCACCTGATCCGGGGCTCGTTCCAACGGCCAGAGTTGACCTTGTGGATCAGCAAGGGTGAGGACAAACAAGGACGGTTGTTGCGTGTGCTACGCCATGTCCCTGGAACGGCGATCGTCTACGTCCGCGAACGCCGAAGCACCACGCGCATCGCCACACTGCTTCAACAACAGGGTGTTTCCGCAGCGGCCTATCACGCCGGTCTCGCATCCGAAGAACGCGATCGCATACAACAACAATGGACCGATGGCACCTTACGCTGCATGGTGGCCACCAACGCGTTCGGCATGGGCATCGATAAAGCCGATGTGCGCGTGGTGGTGCACCTGGAACCACCGCCCGATCTGGAGAGCTACTACCAAGAAGCCGGTCGCGCCGGACGGGACGGACAACCTTCGTTCGCCTTCCTACTGACCGGTCCAGGGGATCGCAAGAAGATGGAAGAACGGTTCACCGGCTCCTACCCTTCGTTGGACCACGTGCGCAAAGTGTACCAAGCGTTCGCAGATGTACACGGCATCGCCCTGGGCTCCGGTCTTTTGGAAACCTATCCGGTGGACACGCGTGCACTTGCTGCCCGCACGGGTCTTCCGGCGCTCACCATATCCCATTCACTGAAAGCCTTGGAACTCGACGGCAGNNCTCAGCCTTTCCGATGGTGTGCGCAGTCCTTCGCGCGTGTTCATCATCGCTGATCAACGGTTGATCTATGGTATGCGCGTGAACGACTCGCGCAACGGACCGTTGCTGGAAGCCTTGCTGCGCACCTACGGCGGCCTTTACGAAGAGCCGGTACTGATCGATGAATTGCGCCTTGCGAAAAGTTTGAAGTGGCAGTCGGAAACGGTGATCAAACGCTTGAAGGAGATGGACCAGCAACGCGTGCTTTCCTACAAGCAGCGCAGCGATGCACCCACCGCCACCTTATTGACACCACGGGCCGATGCACAGCGCATGGTGCTGGACCCTGCTGCTTTGGCCCAACGCAAACAACGTGCGCTGGATCGTATGAACGCGATGATCGCCTTCGTGGACAACAACGACGAATGTCGTTCGCGCCGCCTGATCCGCTACTTCGGCGAAGAACAATCCACGGATTGCGGAACGTGCGATGTATGCCAACAACGCGTGGCCTACAAGAAGTCGACAATTTCAGGAGCTTCGGCTGCTGAACCGCTGGGGCTTTCGCAGGAAGCAGCCAAGGCGATGCGGTGGGAAATGGATGAAGGTGGAGTTTGATGTTCCCGATGAAGCTATCCCATTCAGACTACCAGGAACGCAATGCTGTGCAAGCCGCGAAAGATCTTCTGGGAAAGGCCTTGGTCACCCACCTCGATGGCATTCGCACTGCAGGTCTCATCACCGAGACCGAGGGCTACATGGGTGTGAAAGACCGCGCATCACACGCCTTCGGCGGAAGGCGCACGGCACGCAACGAGGCGATGTATGCTGCAGGTGGTGTGGCCTACGTCTACCTCTGCTACGGCATCCATCACCTCTTCAACGTGGTGGTCTGGAAGAAGAACATCCCCCATGCGGTGCTGGTCCGCGCCATTCATCCCCTGGAAGGACAAGAAGCCATGTTGTTACGCCGGGGAGTGAAGAAGCTCACCACTGGTGGACCTGGCACCTTGACGCAAGCGCTCGGCATCCGCACCGCGCACAACGGCGAGGACCTGACCGGCCAACGGATCTGGATCGAGCATCTTGGTGTGAAGGTCCCGAACAGGCACATCATCTCCGGTCCACGCATCGGTGTGGACTATGCGGGTGAAGATGCCCTATTGCCATATCGTTTCCGGATCGCACCTTCGCACCTGCTGTGATGGACAACAAGCGGATCATTTTCATGGGCACCCCGGACTTCGCGGTGGCCACACTCAACGCCTTGGTCGCCGATGGACAGGAGGTGTGCGCTGTTGTTACAGCACCCGACAAGCCCGCCGGTCGTGGACGACAGCTCCGTGCTTCCGCGGTGAAGGAGCGCGCGTTACAACTCGGGCTGCCGATTCTGCAACCCGAGAAGTTGAAGGACCCGATCTTCCTTGAAGAGCTCACCAGGCTTGATGCGGCACTCTACGTCGTGGTCGCATTCCGCATGCTTCCCGAAGTCGTATGGACCAAGCCAAAGTTGGGCACGGTGAATTTGCACGGGTCCTTGTTACCCGCTTACCGTGGTGCAGCGCCGATCAATTGGGCCGTGGTGAACGGGGAAATGCGGACCGGGGTGACCACCTTCCTCATCCAGCACGAGATCGACACGGGCGATATGCTGTTGCAGGAAAGCACCACGATCGGCCCGGATGAAACCGCCGGCGATGTGCATGATCGCTTGATGATGATCGGGGCGCAGTTGATGGTACGGACGGTTCACGACCTGTTCAACAACAGCATCATTCCTACTGCGCAGGACTTCGACCCCAACGCGCCACCACCTTCGGCGCCGAAGTTGAACAACGAGAACCTGCACATCCGTTTCGATCGTAACGCGAAGGCCGTCCACGACCTGGTACGCGGCATGAGCCCGTTCCCCGGTGCATGGTGTACATGGACCGATGCACAAGGCACTGCACAACACTGCAAGATCCTCCGCACAGCGCTCACCACGCAACGCAGCGAACTTCCGATCGGTGGTGTATTCGTGGTCGGTCAGCGCCTCTTCGTACGCTGCGCGGATGGTGACCTCGAGATCCTCGAACTGCAGGCTGAAGGCCGGAAACGCATGCCCGCCGCGGATCTCCTGCGAGGTACGCGAAACGTGGAGGGCAGCGTGATGAGCTGATCCTTCCGCTGAGTCAGTGTCCTCCACGGCACTTCCATCGCCTTCGATTTCCCGTTGATTCAACGGCTATGAAACTCGAGAAGCCCCTCCTTCTGAAACCCTTGCTGGGGGCGGGATGCAGCGGCACTTATCAACAAACACCCAATGTTTTCAACATTCTCCGAATGAACCGCCTGAAACCCTTGACAGGCGCGGTTCTCAGGATACATTTGTTCCGAGTTCACTTAAAACAACCAACTCAACACACAATCCCATGAGCTTGAACAAAGCGAGCATGATCGAGGCTATCGCCGCCGATGCGAAGATCTCCAAGGCAGATGCAAAGCGCGCCCTCGACGCTTTCGTGACCAGCACCACCAAGGCGCTGAAGAAAGGTGACCGCGTTGCCCTCGTTGGCTTCGGTACCTTCTCGATCTCCAAGCGTGCTGCCCGCAAAGGCCGCAACCCACAAACGGGCAAAGAGATCAAGATCGCCGCTAAGAAAGTGGTGAAGTTCAAAGCCGGTGCAGACCTGCAGAGCAAAGTGAAGTAAGCGGCAACGCTCTTCGCGAAAGTCCCCCGCATTCGCGGGGGACTTTCTTTTTTTGTACCCGCAAGCCATGACCGATCAACAGCTCTACGAACAACTCGTGCAGTTCATCTCCCCGAACAAGCGAGACCTCTTCGACCGTATCGCTCCCACGCGAACACGCCATGTCACCGTGGTCTTGGAAGACATCTATCAATCGCAGAACGCCAGTGCGGTGGTGCGTACGAGCGACCTGGTGGGGTTGCAGGACATCCATGTGGTGGAGAACAGGAACGCGTATCAACTGAACCCGGATGTCACCTTGGGTTCTTCGAAGTGGGTGGATGTCCACCGCTATCGCACCCATGCGGACAATACCATGGCGTGTGTGGAAGCGCTGAAGAAGAAAGGCTACCGCGTGATCGCCACATCGCCACGGAGCGAGCACATCACACCGGACACAATCGACCTGGACCAGCCCATGGCCTTCTGCTTCGGCACCGAGCTCACCGGGTTGAGCGATGCGTTGATGGACGCCGCCGATGGACACTTGCGCATACCGATGTACGGGTTCACCGAGAGCTACAACATCTCCGTATCCGCCGCCATCACGCTCTATACCGTGATGCAACGGTTGCGTGCGAGCGATGTGCAGTGGCAGTTGGATGAAGAAGCGTTGATCGCCTTGAAACTCTCGTGGGCACGCAAGATGGTACACAGTGCCTCGCACCTGGAAGAACGCATCCGGCGCGACGCGGCACAGCGATCGCAGGAGATGTGATCATCATCCATCGACACGTTCGATGTGATCGATGTGTGGTTCGATGAAGGCGACCGAACGTGCAAGAAGGATCGCCTTATTGACAGGGATGGGTTGAGAAGTGAAACCAGTGTTACGCGAACGTCGTAAACATGCGCCGGTACATTTGACCAAACCCTTAATAAACCACACAATGGGAAAAGGTGATAAGAAGACGAAGAAAGGAAAGCGTACGATCGGCAGCGCCGGTAAGAGCCGTCCTTCCAAGCGTCTTGCGCGTGTAGCCGCTGCCAAGAAGGCCGGCGCGAAGAAAGCTGCACCGAAGAAGGCTGCTAAGAAAGCCGCCAAGAA
>DLGQ01000069.1:131210-132124 GCA_002482775.1 Flavobacteriales bacterium UBA7690
GCCAAGAAGGCCGCTCCGAAGAAGAAGTAGGCTTTCTACAACTACAGATGCAAAGACCTCGGCCAACGCCGAGGTCTTCTGCTTTCAAAAGGTCCGTGAGGTATCAAGGCTGCAACCGCACGCGGGCCCAGGTGCCATCGGCGAAATGTTCGAATGCGATACGGTCGTGCAAACGGCTCGGCCTCCCCTGCCAGAACTCCAAGCGCTGGGGGCGCACGCGGTATCCGCCCCAGTGCAGCGGGCGCGGAACGTCGATGTTGGCGAAACGCTCTTTCCAACGTGCAAAACGCTCGTCCAATTGTTGGCGGTTCTCCACAGCACGGCTCTGGTCACTGGACCATGCGGCGATGCGGCTCTCCAACGGACGTGTTGCGAAGTAGGCATCGGATTCACTGTCCGACACCGCCTCCGCTTTTCCTTCGATGCGGATCTGACGTTCGATCTGCGGCCAGAAGAAGTTGAGCGCCGCACGGGGATCGCGTTCCAGGTCCATGGCTTTGCGGCTGTTGTGGTTGGTGTAGAACACGAAACCGTTGGCATCGAACGAGCGCAGCAGCACGATGCGGCAACTGATCGTCAAGCTTCCCGCCGTGGCCAAAGTCATGGCATGGGGTTCGTCCACGCCGCCTTTCTGCGCTTCTTCCATCCACTTGCCGAACAACGCAATGGGATCGGAACCGGCCTCTTCCTCCGAGAGGTTCATCTTTGAATAATCTAAGCGGTCGTGCAGTGGGGTTTCCATGTCTTCTGTGATGTCCGTTGCGAAGGTATCCGTCGCAAGGCAACACCCGGCAGAACGAACGTTGCATGTTCCGATACTTCCGTTGCTGCGATCGGATTTGCCGCTTCCGAATTGACTTTCTACCTTAAGCTCGTCATGTCACACGATCCCCTCGATCTCGATCCGGAGAACC
>DLGQ01000068.1 GCA_002482775.1 Flavobacteriales bacterium UBA7690
GGCGCGACTTGATAGAGGCGCGGTGCGATTTGATGAGGTCGCCGTGTGGCGAGGGCGAGTTCGGCAAGATCCGTGTACGAGCTCGCACAAGCCGCCATGGACGCCGGTTCCAGAAGCCCTTGTCACCCCAGGGGTTACAAGCCTTGTCACCCCTGGGGTGACAAGAACCGGCGAACACGGGACGGTTTGCGCATAAGGGCAGAACCATTGCCTGGCCAGCTAACGGCCAACACGACATGCCGACAGAATTCAACTACGCCGTTGCCGGGCTTATGGGCATCACCGAAAGTGCGCTGGTGGAGAAAGTGCGCAACTGCATCAGCATGGCCACGGGCAACCTGGCGTTCCCCACGCCCGTGCCCACCTTGGCCCTGCTTACCGCGGAGAGCGACAAGCTGGATACGGCGACGCAGGCGTACAAGTTCACCCGCAGCAAGTTGGACAAGGATGCGCGCGATACGCACTTCGCAACGCTGAAGAGCATGATGCACGCCTACGTGGGGTATGTGCAGAGCACGAGCAACGGCGACAGCGACCTGATCCTGAGCATGGGCCTGGATATTCGTCGTAGATCCAAGGCCTCGGGCCTGCCCGAGGCGCCTTCCCGTGTGGTGGCGTTGGTAACGCCCTACCCCGGCCGCATCGACGTGCGCTGGGGCGGTGTGCCCCGTCGCCACCAGTACGGTCTGTTCATCGCCGACGCACCCGATGGTGCCTGGACCTTGGTGGCTTGGACCGGTAAAACACGCCACACCGTGGAGAACCTCCAAAGCGATAGGACCTACTACTTCCATGTTGTAGCACAAGGCGCGGCCGGTGCCAGCCCAGCAAGCGATATCGCGAAAGCAAAAGCGGCTTGATCCCGGCGGGCGGGAACATCCTGCAAGCGCTCGGCTTGTGGGTCATCTTCGTGGAGAAGCTGGTGTCCGATGGCGCTTTCGCCTGGGCCGCGCGCTTCGGCGAAGACGGCAGCTTCACCGGCCTCCGAGCCGGTTCGAATTGGGATCCGGCCCGGCTTCGCTACGCCTCTGAGCATATTGTCAGGTATGGACTCGCATGATGGTCCACGCGTACCGATACGGTGGAGGCATGAACGTGGGCGCGAACGGTCTGCGTGATCGTATCCCTGCCATCGGATGGTGGCGCGTTACGGCGATTGGCGGTGCATGAACGCATATCGGCATCACCGGTTGAACCGTTCGCCCTGCCGATCGGGTTGTCGCGGATGTACCGGGAAACACGCCTATCTGCGACAAGCAGATGACCAACGATCGTGAGACTTTGTCTTGCCTGACCCCCGACCGCATCCTACGCGGACGGGTAGATCCCCGGCCACTACACCGACCGTATGCTACTGCTCCGCCATCGCCGCGCGGAAGAACATCATGACGTCCTTGTAGATCATGCGGTCCGTGGCGTGCCCGATACCCGGATAGGTGCGGAAGCTGGCGTTCACCTTGTGCTGTACGTACACGTTGCGGCATTGCGTCCAGCGGTCGGCGATGGGGCGGCCGATGGCACTGTGCACCACCTGCTGTTCCTGCCGCGAGTAGGCATCGTCGAAGAGCACGGCATCGTTGTCGTCCAACGCACCTAGGTAGAGCAGCTGCGGCACGCGCTTGAAGGCAGCGGTGTCCGGCGCGGCGCCGAAGAGTTGTTCGGCATCGTGCGTGCCCAGCGGATAGTCCAACGCCGCACCGTTCAGCGAATCCACGGGTAGGATGGCGAGGCCGTTGATGCCACCACAGGCCACGGCCGCCACCCGTTCGGGGTGCAGCAACGTGAAGCGGTTGGCGAAGGTGCCGCTGGCGGAGAATCCGTTCAGGAGCACCTTGTCGCGCACCTCATAGCCGAGCGCCTTCAGCGGGGGTCGGGCATGTTCCATCATGGCAATGAGTTGGAGGTCGAGGCGCCGCATGGCACCGGTGTCGAGCAGGGCGGCATCGCGGTCCAGCGCGTGTGTGTAGTACTGCCAGGCCGTCTGCGGGCGCGGGAAGGCGGGCATCAGAAAAGGCACCTTGAGGCCCCAGCTGAGGCTGTTGCCCAGCGAGGCGTTGGTGACCTGATCGGACGCTCCACGCACGTGGTAGGCCAGCTTGTCGTTGGTGCCGGTGTTGTTCGTTTCCACCAGCAGGTGCTGCGCGCCGCTCACCGTTCCTTGCGGGATGTAGAGGTAGTACGGGAAATGAAAGCCGGCCGCGGTATCGGCCTCCACCAGCAGGAGCGTGTCGCGTGCAAGGGTGTCGCGTTGCTCGGTGACCGGGTCGGTAGGTGTGGCATCGCCGCGGCCGCAGGCAACGAAGGATGCAACGGCGAACAGGAGGCCGATGTGTTTCATGCGGTAAAAATAGGAGGCCGTTCCAACCCACCTTCTGCATCCACTGCTCCACCAGTGGCAGTCGGAACTCCACAGCGATCGTAAGTACCGGTCCGATCGGCTCACGCGATCCGTACTACAAGATCCTGTGGAGCAGACCTTGAGCCTTGCGGTAGGTCACGGTGATCCCGGAGTCCCCCGCGCTTCCTCGGCGGTCGCGCGGCGGTGCGCTGCGGCCCACCATCGGAGTTGGGCGCTACCGGGTTTGGTTCTTCGCCCCCTGGCCGCTAGAAGAGCCCGGCACCACAAAACCTCCTTCTCCGGTTTCCCCTCCACCAGCACCTCTTCTCCAGCGGGTGTGAGGTAGGTGCAGGTCAACACCTGGGTATCCACCACCCAGCGTTCCACGCCTGCCGCACGGGCTTCTGCGCAAAAGGTGGGGAAGTCGATGCCGCCTTGTTGGTGCAATTCGAACGCTCGTGTAAGTGGGCCTGGTCTCCGATGTCGGCGATGGTCTGGTCAGCGGTTTTCGGCACGGTACTCAGTTGTTGGCCCTGGCCTTCGTAGTCGGTGTGACCATCGGTGAGCCAATTGGTGTAGCACTGCCCGCCGTGGGCGGTGAGGTCCTGCACATGACGCGGGAGATCGGCGCCGCTCTTCACACGGCTGTGGGCTTGGGCGATATGGTCGGAGGTGAACATCGGGTGGGTTGTCGAGCGGTGTGCTGGACGGAGGTAGTCCCAAAGCCCTTCGACATCATGATGCTCGTAGTGTGCTGATCTCTACTGCACCTGTCGGAAGTAGAACTCCATCTACAACCCCATAGTGGCGTGGTGGGCTACATTTGTTCAACACCACTCCACGCAACCAACACCGCATCCATGAGAACACCCTACTCCATAAGAACGTTGCTGTTCACTACCTGCGCACTCCCGATCGCCGCATTCGCGCAAATGGACTACTACATCGCCAACTCGTTCGGCAGTCGCTTCAACGACATCAACGACAGTGGTACAGCGATCAGCGGCGGGGCCTACTTCGACTTCGCCACCGAGACCTGGACACTGATGGAAGAAGAGGCCACCGAAATGGTCTCCATCAACAACGCAGGCGAGGTGGCCGGTTCCATGTTCTTGGATGAGGAACTTTTCATCCTCCAACCCGCCTACAAGAAGAACGGTTTGTGGAACCCGATCGGATGGTTCCCCGGTGCGAACCCGACGGAGTCGTCCTTCTCCACGTACAGCATTTCACAGAACGGTGTTTGGGTAACGGGGCAGATGTCCATCGGCTGTTGCGATTTCCGGACCTTCCGGTACAACACGGAGACCGAAGTGCTTACAGACGTCTCCAGTCCGGACTATGTTGCTGTAGCAGGATATGTCATTACCAACGACGGCACCATCGGCGGTTGGGCCGATGATGAGTTCATGGGCAGCACGCGCCGCATTCCTGTGTACATCACACCCGAGCTGGAGATCATTCAAGTAAGTCCAGAACTGCCTGAGTTCAACACGAACGCGGTGAATGACATCAATGCCTCCTCGCTCATGGTGGGCGACTTCGACAACCAGCCCTTCGTGTACGACCTGAACACGAACACCTTCACGCAATTCGATGTCCCCGTGGACTACGAGACGGCGACCTTCACCAGCGTTTCCAACAACGGCGTTGCGGTGGGTTATGCGCAGCGCTTCGGTGAATTCGGAAGCTTGTTGCGCGAGGCGATCGTGTACCACCCCGCACTCGGTGCTCAGCCCCGGTTCCTGAAGGACGTCTTGTTGATCAACGGGGTTGATATCGATGCACCGACCGATCGCATGGGTACGGCCTATGCCATTTCCCCGAACGGCGAATACGTGGCCGGTTGGGATGATCAGCCACCGTTCTCCGCCAATGGTTGGGTGGTCTATTTCGATGAGTTGTTGTTCGACACCTTCGTAGGGATGAACACCGCTGCGGGCGCAGGTCCTTTCATCTCCGTTTTCCCGAACCCCGCAACAGAACAGGTGCGCATCACGTCCTCCGAGACCATCACGATGGTCACCATCTTCAACGGACAGGGCCAGGAAGTCGCCCGGCACAATGTGCGCGATCAAGCGGGCGTTATCGACATCTCCGCCTTGAGCAGCGGTGTGTACACCCTACGCGCTACCAGCCAAGATGCCAGTCATGTGGTCAGCGTGGTGAAGCAGTAAGGCGGCCCTTACGGCTCTCTGCGACCGTTCAAAGGACCCCGATGGAACAGTTCCCATCGGGGTCTTTTCATGTTCATAGGCTGCGGTTGGGAACAGGACGACACAGAGGTGAACCTTCCTCCTGGCGCGGTGTACCGCAACGCACCATGCACACAACGTTATCATCGGTGCTACTGCTGCTCCTACCCTGCTTCGTCCAAGCCCAGGATACGCTTCCGGATCACATGGCCGACCACCGGTTCTTCGGTCCGCGGCACTTCGCGAATGCTACCGACAGTGTGGAGTTCACGCAGTTCAGAAGCGGCTTGAAGATGGTCGACACCACCGCATCCAAGGACACGACGACGTTCCACTACCGCATGGTGTGGAGCGAAGGACAGCACGGTGGCCACTGGACGGTGAGCCGTGGTGATGGGAGCGTCATTCGTACAACGTTGGACATTCCTCCACCCTTCGGCGACGGGATGAACCTTCACTTCCTGACAGCGGATGGACGACGCGGCATGTTGATCGTACACGATATACCCTGCGGGATGATCTGCCGCAGCGCACGCTATTACGTGGAAGAATGAGGTCTGTGGAGTGATCGTTCCAGCTGGTACAAGGGAGCGGACTTGCAAGAACAACCTGATCCGATGACCACGACCTGCCGTTCGCGCCGCCTGATCGTTGGACCATGATCTGGTGCGCGATCGGGGGCGGCAGGCACCATGTCCATGTGCAGTTCCATGCGTGTTTTGATAGCGCATGTCGGCAGAGGGGTCATCCATGCGGATCTTCGTTCCCATGGAAGTGTTCGATATCGCCATCGCCCTGCTCACCCTCATCGCATTGGAGGTGGTGCTCGGCATCGACAACATCATCTTCATCGGCATCCTGTCGGACAAGTTGCCGGAAGGCCAGCGCGATAAGCTGCGCAAGTGGGGCATCGGCCTGGCCATGGTGATGCGCCTGGGTCTATTAACGGCGATCTCCTGGGTGATGACGTTGGACACGGACCTGTTCACCGTGTGGGGTCAAGTGTTCAGCGGCAAGGAACTGATCCTGCTCGTTGGCGGCGTGTTCCTGCTGTACAAGGCCACACGCGAGATCTTCCACATGACGGAAAAGCTCAAGGATGACGGGAAGAAGGACACCGGCGCACATACATTCGGGTCCCTCCTCGCTCAGGTGCTCGTCCTGGACCTGGTCTTTTCGCTGGATTCCATCATCACCGCTGTGGGCATGGTGGATGAACTGTGGGTGATGTATGTGGCCGTGGTGGTCACGGTGGGCATCATGTTATTGGCCTCGCAGCCCATCATCAACTTCATTTCAAAGCACCCTTCGTTCAAGGTCCTGGCGCTCTCTTTCCTGATGGTGATCGGCGTAGCACTGGTCGCTGAAGGCATGGGCCACTACCTGCCGAAAGGCTACATCTACGGCCCTATGGCGTTCGCCTTCTTCGTGGACGTGCTCCAGATGCGTGTACTTGGCGCCAAAAAGGCGTGATGACCTGTTCGCACAGGAACAGGATCCAGTCTCACGCCTGGGATCAGTAGCCGTACAACGAGGAGGCCCTAATCCAGCCCAAGCTTGATCTGCTTGCCGGGGCTTTTCCCGATCAGCGGATCATCCGGGTGGCGTTCTTCTTCTTCGATCTCCGAGGCGGCTTGTGCGCGTTTCAACCGTTTCACGGGGCTCTCTTCCAGGTCCTCTTCTTCGGGAGCGTCCAGGTTGCCGATCTCGTCTTCGGAGATCAACATGTTCTGGGTCTCTTCCAGCTCCGGTGTCATGGGCACGAAGACTTCACCCAGCAAGGCGAGTTCCTTCACCTTGTGCGCGGTCAAGCGGTTACCGAGGGCCTTCACCCCTTTCACGGTGATGAACTCCTCCATGTCCACCTCTTCGTCCGGTCGGTCGCTGCTGCGTTTGTCGAAGCTGACCTTCACCCGCGGATGTGGAAGCAGACTGTGCAACGTGAGCTTGCTGTTCGGGTGTTCGGTGATGAAGCTGACCGGATCCTTGGCCGGTTCGATCAGGAACCGTTTCACCTGGAACTGCTCCTTCTCCCCTTCCCAATACACAGCGCTCACGGTCATCTTCGGATCCCACTTCACCACGGTGAGGGCATCGTCGGGGAAGTGGGTGCTTAGCGCGAACGGAAAGAGCTGGTAGGTGCCGCTGCGTGTGATCGCAAGGATCTTGTCCTCGCCTTTGAAACGACCGAGGTAGCGGCCGTGCCCGGTATCGTTCAGGCGGCGCACCGTTTCATCGAACCAGATCGGTATGGCGCCGAGCGTGCTGCCTCCCCGCTCCTTCTGCACCACTTTCTGAATGATGTAACGGGTGAGCAGGTTCCCTTTGCTGCTACGGCCCTTCACACTGAGTTGAGCGAAGTCGACATCGAATTTCGTTTTCCGTAGACTGGGGCGTGGGCGCAGATGCACCTGCACCACTTCCGCAGCGCCGTCGGGGTTCGCGGTGAAGTACTCGATGCTGCTGCCCGCAACGCCGTTGGTGAGGTCGTATTCCTTGTCGCGTGTGATGCCTGTTACGGCGAAGCGTTTCATGAAGTAGGCACCTTTAGTACCGTCCTGATAGATCAGGTGGTAGATGGTGCGTTCATCACCCTTCTTGAAGACATCCACGTGGATCACGCCTTTGCCCACGAACTTCTTGTCGGCCACTTTGGTCACCGTCATGGTGCCGCCGCGCCGGAACACGATGATGTCATCGATCTCCGAGCATTCGGTCACGAACTCGTTGTTGCGCAGGCTCCAACCCATGAAGCCTTCTTCGCGATCGATGTAGAGCTTCTTGTTGGCCACCGCCACTTTCGTGGCCACGATGGTATCGAACGGGCGGATCTCCGTCTTGCGCTCGCGGCCTGGTCCGTACTTCTTCTTCAGCTCCTTGAAGTAGTCCACAGCGTGGTCCACGAGGTGCGCGAGTTTGCGCTTCACCTCCGCCAACTGCTCGTCCAACTGCTTGATGTGCTCGTCCGCTTTGAACGCATCGAATTTGGAGATCCGCTTGATCTTGATCTCCGTGAGCCGTACGATGTCCTCTTCCGTGACCGGCCGTTTCAATTCCTGCACGAACGGCTTCAACCCTTTGTCGATGAAGGCGATCACCTGTTCCCAGGTCTCTGCTTCCTCGATCTTGCGGTACACCTTCTTCTCGATGAAGATCTTCTCCAACGAAGCGAAGTGCCACTGCTCTTCCAACTCGCGCTGTTTGATCTTCAGCTCCAGTTCCAGCAGGCGCAGCGTGTTGTCCGTGCTGATCCTCAGCAGTTCGTTCACACCCACGAAGCGTGGCTTGTCGTTCTCGATCACCACCGCGTTGGGGGCGATGCTCACTTCGCAATCTGTGAAGGCGAAGAGCGCGTCGATGGCGTTGTCCGGCGAGACACCCGCAGCGAGGTGGATCAGGATCTCGGCGTTCTCGGCGGTGTTGTCCTCGATGTGGCGCACCTTGATCTTGCCCTTCTCGTTGGCCTTCACGATGCTCTCGATCAGCGACGTGGTGTTGGTGCCGAAGGGGATCTCGTTGATGACGAGCGTCTTGTTGTCCTCTTTGCGGATACGTGCCCTGCAACGGATACGACTCCCGCGTTCGCCTTGGTTGTAGTTGGTCACGTCCACCATGCCCGCCGTGGGGAAATCCGGGTAGAGCTCGAAGGAGCGTTTGCGCAGCACGGCTATGCTGGCATCGATCAATTCGTTGAAGTTGTGGGGCAGCACTTTGCAGCTGAGGCCCACGGCGATGCCTTCACCACCTTGTGCCAGAAGCAAGGGGAATTTCACCGGCAAGAAGACCGGTTCCTTGTTGCGGCCGTCGTAGCTGAGCTGCCACTCGGTGGTCTTCGGGTTGAAGACCACATCGTGCGCGAATTTGCTCAGGCGTGCTTCGATGTAACGCGGTGCGGCCGCGCTGTCTCCGGTGAGGGTGTTACCCCAGTTCCCTTGGCAGTCGATCAGCAGATCCTTCTGACCCAGCTGTACCAGAGCGTCGCCGATGCTGGCGTCGCCATGCGGGTGGTACTGCATGGTATGCCCGATGATGTTCGCCACCTTGTTGTAGCGTCCATCGTCCAGGTCCTTCATGCTGTGCAGGATGCGCCGTTGCACGGGTTTCAGGCCGTCGTACAAGGCGGGCACCGCACGTTCCAGGATCACATAACTGGCATAATCCAGGAACCAATCCTTGTACATGCCGCTCACGCTGAAGGTGCCAGCCCCCGTGGCGCCCGGCACACCTTTCCCTCCTGCTTCCTGTCCGGCAGGTAGTTCGTTGTTCTCGAGTTCGTCGCTCATTTCAGTTCTATTCCGCGGTGGCACAAACGGTGCTGCTGGCACCGAAAGAGCCCCCATTGCCGAGGCGCAGCAGCGTACAATACTGCTGTCCCGGTGTGGTGTTCAAAATGCGTAAAGTGAGTAGGCCATCCTCTACTTGGTTGGAGAGGATCAACTGGTCCACAGGCGCACCGGCCTGCACTTGGTAGGTGGTGGGCCTGCCGAAGAGTTCTTCGTGTACGCGTACCTCCACCTGCAATACGCGCGTGGGTGTGCCGCCCACCGTTTCAATGGTGGTGGTATCGTCCACATAGGTGAAGACGGCCGCACCATCGTAGTCGGCGTCGAACGGGTTGGTGGTGAGTTCGTCCAAGGCGATCTGGTCCTTCTTGCAAGCCGCAAGGGCTACCACCGTGGCCATGGCACAGAGCAGTGTCAAGTGCTTCATCATCGTGCCAGGTTGATGGTGATACCCGCCATGAACACGTTGCCGTGCGGATCCGGCACCCAGGCCAGACCATCGAACTTCACCTTCTGCTTGTCCTCGAACTGCGGCACCTCCCACTTCGAGGTCCGCTTCTTGAGCAGGTAGGTGGCTACAACACTGGCCACGCTGAGGCCGCTCGCTGCGAAGAGCTTGGTGCGCGCCTGCTTCAGTTCCTTGTTGTGCAAGGGGATGGTTGAACTTTTCATCGCGGAGATCGCGGCCGGGTCCACGTTGATGGCGTAGTTCTCGCGGTCCGCGTCCAGCACATCCTTAGCCTTGGCGTACTTGCCATACGCGATGCCTGTCCATGTAAGGCTTCCTGCAAGAGCGAAGATGGGCGCGGCGATCGTCCACCGTTTGCGCACTTGGTACTTGGACAGTTCCTTCCGGTAGGCAACGTACTCGGTACTGAGCGGCAGGGTCATCACCAGATCCGATGTATGACCAGCCACCACGAATACCGACGTGTCCACGATGGAACGCGTTGGTGCCCAGATGGAGAAATGGTGCAAGCCTTCGGACAGCGTGATCTCCCGTTGCTGCAGGCGATGGGCCTTGTCCACGATGAATTCAAAGTCGTGGCCGGGGTCGATGACGAAACGCAGGATGCCCGTCTGTTGGGCGGAAATGGTGGGCCATGGTGCTAACCATAGCAGCAACCCGAGAGCGATGTGCTTCATGACCCGAAGGTTGTTCAACGCCGGTCCCATTGTGTTCCGTTCCGTGGATCCATCCATACCGTTCCCCGTTCCGTTTCGGCTCAGGCGTCCATTTCCACCTCGTTCTCGGCCAGCTTGCGCGCGATGGCCTTGGCGGGATGTTCGGCCTTCTCCTCCACCAGGTCCTTTTCCACCTTCAGGTTCTCGATGATGAAATCCTGGCGCTGCGGGGTGTTCTTGCCCATGTAGAAACTGAGCAGGTCGTGTACCACGGCGTCCTTGGTGATCATCACCGGCTCTAGGCGGATGTCCTCCCCGATGAAGTTCTTGAATTCGTCCGGGCTGATCTCTCCGAGCCCTTTGAAACGGGTGATCTCGGCGGTCTTGCCCAGCTTGATGATGGCGCGCTGCCGTTCATCATCGGTGTAGCAGTAGATGGTCTCCTTCTTGTTGCGCACGCGGAAGAGCGGCGTTTGCAGGATGTAGAGGTGATCGTTCTTCACCAGATCGGGGAAGAACTGGAGGAAGAAGGTCATCAGCAGCAAGCGGATGTGCATGCCGTCCACGTCGGCATCGGTGGCGATGACGATGCGGTTGTAGCGCAGGCCGTCCATGCCATCCTCGATGTTGAGGGCCGCTTGCACGAGGTTGAACTCCTCGTTCTCGTACACGATCTTCTTGGTGAGCCCGTAGCAATTGAGTGGTTTTCCTTTCAGGCTGAACACGGCCTGTAGGTTCACATCGCGGCTCTTGGTGATGCTGCCGCTGGCGCTGTCCCCTTCGGTGATGAAGAGCGTGGTGCCCGCTTTGCGATCGTCCTTTTTAGGATCGTTGAGGTGGATACGGCAGTCGCGCAGTTTGCGGTTGTGCAGGCTGGACTTCTTGGCGCGTTCGCGGGCCAGCTTGCGGATGCCACTGAGCTCTTTGCGTTCCCGTTCGTTGCTGAGGATGCGCTGCTGAAGCACCTCTGCCACTTCGGGATTCTTGTGGAGGTAGTTGTCCAGTTCGCGCCCGATGAAGTCGCCGATGAACGAGCGCATGCTCTGGCCACCGGGTTCGATCTCCAGTGAACCGAGCTTGGTCTTGGTCTGGCTCTCGAACACGGGCTCGATCACCTTCACGGCCACGGCGGCCACGATCCCCGTACGCACATCGCCAGCTTCCCAATCCTTCTTGTAGAAGTCGCGTACGGTCTTGGCCACCGCCTCGCGGAATGCCCCTTGGTGGGTACCGCCTTGTGTGGTATGCTGGCCGTTCACGAAGCTGTAATACTCCTCGCCGTAGTGGTTGGCGTGGGTGATGGCCACTTCGATGTCATCGCCGCGCAGGTGGATGATCGGGTAGAGCGG
>DLGQ01000011.1:0-27646 GCA_002482775.1 Flavobacteriales bacterium UBA7690
CCCAGCCGAGTCATAGCCGCGATACTCCAGACGCTTCAGTGCCTCGACCAGCAGGGGCGCGACAGGAGCGCTACCGATGACGCCAATAATTCCGCACATGGGAAAGCCGTGAGGTTACTTCGCACCCTGGCCGCGGATTACTGCGGGAAGAGTTGCGACAAGAATATACAGATCAAGCCAAAGGGCCCGATTGCGTATGTAGAAGCAATCCTGCGCGCGTTGATCCTCGAGGTCGCCGTCGCTGCGAGACGAGATCTGCCAGAGCCCGGTAAGGCCTGGCGGCACGGTGACTCGCAGCGCCTGAAATTCGGGATCGAATGCACTCATGTGATAGGCAGGGAACGGCCGTGGTCCCACGAGGCTCATGTCGCCACGTATGATGTTCCAGAGCTGGGGCAACTCGTCGAGCTTCAGCGCGCGTAGCCATTTTCCGACGGGCGTGACCGAGGACGCGGAGCTCTGATGGGTCGGCACGTCGCGGGTTTCGATAAACATCGTGCGCAGCTTGTAGCAGGTGAACGGCTGCTCATGCAGGCCGACCCGTATCTGGCGGAAGATGGCCGGCCCCGGCGACGTCATCCTTACGACCAGGGCGCAGATCAACACCGCGGGCGCGGCGATCGGTAGAACGAGGAGCGCCGCAATGACATCGAACACGCGTTTCATATGGACAATTTCGCTTACGGTTCGGTTTACCAGGTCGTTTCCAGGCTCTTGGCGGCGCGGTGCCGTAACCTCCCGCATGCGCGCAGCGCGGCGAGGGAGCGTTCCGGCGCATATAGACGACGGGTCGGGGGTTGTCCACGATTGGGCGGGTTTTGACACGCGCGCCGCGTTCACCCGGCCCGATGGGTGGAGCGGCATCGAAACGCGCGTCGCGGCGGTTGCCCGGGATGACATCGGTTCGGATCTGATCNNGGCGGAGCGGGATTGAAATGCGTGCCCCGGCGGCATCCTGAGCATGACATCGGTTCGGATCTGATCGAATTTTGGAGCGGATCTCGCCGATCTTTTCGCGTATGTGTACGGCCGTATCGTGTTCCGTTGCCGGTCCAGCGCGCTGCTTTCGGAACGATCCGCCGCCACATTGAGCCGTAGATGACCGAAAACATCGATCGCCCGCCATCCGAGGCTCGCGCCGCATCAGGCATCACGCCGGCATCTGGGCCGCGTGCCTACATCGTGATTGTGTCTCCGACCTACGGCGGCGCGGAAAAGCGGTTCTTCGACATATTTCGTGGCATGCGCGCGCAAGGACAGGATGTCTGTTTGATTGCTCCGTCCAGCCTTTCGAGGCGCCTGCTCGGAGATCACCCGGACGAGCCTGATCTGGCGTGCGCGGTCATCCCGGTTCCGCTCGACGTCTGGCAGCCGCGCGCCTTCATCCGCGAGTACCGGCGAATTCTGCGGACGCTTCCACGCGGAAGCAGCTTTCACTACCCGTTGAACTGCCTCTGGCCGCTGCATCTCGGGCGCGGCGACAGGATCAGCCTTTCCGTTGCGGACTGCGTGCATACTCCGAGGCCGACGCTCAGCAACCGCGTGGATGGCTGGACGTGGCTGTCGTTCTTCGTCGTCGATCGGGTCGACGTTCTCAGTCCCGCGATCTTCTCGAACATGAAGGGCTACCGGATGGCCCGCAAGATGAGCCTGACGCCGGGGGGGACGTTCATCGAGACGCCGCCTCCGTCGGACGCGGCGCGGCAGCCGATTGTCGTGCTGGTCAGCCGGCTCGTCGCGTTGAAGGGCATCGACGATCTGCTCGACGTGCTGCCGGACGTCTGGCGGGACATCGGCAACCGCGCGCGCCCAGGTTTCGCGATCCGGATAGCGGGATATGGCCCGATGGAAGGGCATGTCGCCGACAGGGTTGCGGCACTGGCGCAGGGTGGAGTTCCGGTCGAGTTCGTCGGCTATGCCGACGCCAAGGCGTTGTTTCCGGGTGTCGCGGTGGCGCTGTCGATGCAGGAAGCCACAAACTATCCGTCACGCGTGGTTGCGGAAGCGCTCGTTTCGGGGTGCGGCGCGATCGTTCGCGATACGGGGGATTCGAGACAGTTCGGAGAGCTGCCCGGCCTGCTCTATTGCGCGGGTAAGCTCGATGCGGCCGAACTCGCGGATCAGATTGTCGCTCTGGTCGATGCCGTGATCCAGACGCCCGCCTTCTCCACCGAGATCAAGGATGCCGCGCTGGCGCGCTTCGGTGGACGCAGCAGCGTCGTCTACTTCGGTGAGATGCTTGCGCCGCGTCGCTAGCGCGTTCGGGGTTGCATTCGCCTTACATGCCCGTCAACGGGCCTTCGAGAACTCCGCGCCGGACCGCTGGATGCCGTCCCGAACGTTCTGCGGCGGAGACCACGAGAAAGCTTCGCGAAAGCGGGATGAGTCGACGGCCAGATCTCCCAGCAGGCTCTTGGCGATCTTCGCCTGACCGGCGGCCTGCAGCAGGCCGGACAGAAGCGCGGGCGGAACGGGGACGAGGTGCGCCGGACGCGCCATGCCCTGGCGAAGCAGGCGGAGCATGTCGGCCAGGCTTACGGGATCCGTATCGGCAACCGCGAATGCTCCAGTCGGAGCATCATCTCGCTTGGCGATGACAGCCGCGACGGCATCGGCAAGATTGTCGACGCCGATCAGCGAGCGGCTGTTGGACACTGCTGCGAACGGGAGTGGAAGGGGGCTTGCGGCGAGTTTCTGCAGCAAACGCCAGTTGCCGGACGCGTCGGCGCCGTAGCCCATGACGGGACGCAAAGAAATCCCGATGCGATCATCGCTCTCGGCGAAGGCCCGGACGTGAGCTTCTGCGGCCAGTTTCGAACGGCCATAGGCGGAGGCTGGTGACGGCACGGTGTCATCCGATACGGTCGCGTCCGACGCGTTGCCGGTGATGGCGAAGATGCTCGACATGAAAATGAACCGCTGGACGCCGCTTGCTGCCGCCTGTCGCGTCAATGCGGCGGTGGCTTCGTCGTTGACGATGCGGAACCGATCCTCTGAGACGCCGGCGCCCGGAACCTGCGCGGCCAGATGGACGACCGTCGTGCAGCCCTCCAGGGCGTCTCGCCAGTCGGTGATGCCCGACAGATCGCCGACATGGACATGGCGGTGGGGGCCAGTCGCGACCGGTACGGTCGCAGGCCGGCGGCTCGCCAGCGTGAGCGTGTGGCCCGCGGCGGCGAGGCGCGAGACGACTGTCCGGCCGAAGAAACCCGAAGCCCCCGTTATCAGCACATGTTCCATTGGCTCTCGCACAAGACGTCAGGACGGAGGGGCGGACAACCCGCCTCTTTGGCAAACCATCGCTATTGATCTGCGGGAAGGCAAAATTGAGGTCAATAGCGAAGCGCGTGCAGCCTCGAGGACGCCTTCGCTGAGGCCAGCGTGTTGCAAGCGCGTGCCAGCGCCAGGGTTTTCTCCAGTCCCCGTCGGCGCGGGGCGATACCCGTTCCTTGACACCGGCCGCCTTATACAACAAGCAAAACGCCAGCATTCTCTGCTCGCTCGATCCGCCTCGATATGATCTTGGAGGGCGCCCCGCTGGTTTTGGACCCGCGCCCGCGTCGCGCGCCCGCAAGGCTTTGGTCAACGTTTAGGTTCGCGACATGAATGCCAGACCCGACTATCGGTCCGACATCGACGGCTTGCGGGCAGTCGCGGTTCTTGGCGTTCTCGTCTACCACTACGGGGCGACTTGGCTTCCGGGCGGATTCACGGGCGTCGACGTTTTCTTCGTCATCTCGGGATTTCTGATCACCAGCATCTTGCGCCGTGAGATCCTGGCCGGTGAATTTTCTTTACTCGGCTTCTACGACCGGCGCCTCCGCAGAATTGCGCCTGCCCTGTTCGCCGTGCTGCTCGTGTCGCTCGTGGCCGGGTGGTTTCTGCTCATTCCCGGCGACTACGCCGACATGGCCAAGAGCGCCGCCTATTCCGCAGGCGGCCTCGGCAATCTCTATTTCTTCTGGAACACAGGCTACTTCGACCAGGCAGCCGATCTTCAGCCCATGCTTCACATGTGGTCGCTGGGCGTGGAGGAGCAGTTCTACTTCGTGTGGCCCTGGTTGTTGTTGCTCATCCCGAAGCGCGCGGTGGTCCCTGTGTTGCTCTTGTTCTTTGCCGGGTGGTCCTTGTTGCCTCTGTGGGTGGATCACTTCCACGCGGACATACCGGTGAACGAAGGTGCGCGTCGTGCGTGGCGCGTGTTCTTCTACGGTGCGAAATTCAACAGCATGGCCTTCGGTTGCGTGCTCGGTTACGCCTTCGCCAAGGGCCATGGCCTGTTGCACCGGGTGAGCAACAAGGTGGTAGCCTACGGATCGGCTTTCCTGGCTTTCGGGCTCTGGTTCTCCGGGACCATCCTGCCGCTTTTCCACGACGAGATCTTCACCGTGCTCTTTGGCCTGATCGTTCTGAACGCTGCAAGTGGCCGGTATCCCGCGTTCATCGATCGTGGCCCGTTGGACTTTCTCGGCCGCATCTCGTACGGCATCTACATGTACCACTGGATGGTGTTGCTGTTGATGATGTCGCTCTTGGACCATAGCGCAGGCATGCTTCGGTACAACGTGCTTCTGCATGGTAGCGTGGTGGGGCTCACGATCCTCGTCGCCTGGTTATCGTTCATCGGACCGGAGCGTTATTTCCTGAGGCTGAAGACGCGGTTCGAGCGGGTGTAGGACAAGAAGGTCCGAGCACTTCGGCATCGATGGGAGCACAGTGTGCCGAGCACGTTCACCGCCGACTTCAACCAATGGACCATCGGTATCTTGGCACCGCCAATACCACAGAGCATGTCCATCATCCTTTCCGACGCCGGACTTCACAGCCACCTGTTGCCGTTGACCTACACACGTCCGGTAGGCCAGTTGCGGCCGGGTATCCTGCGGATCAGTGAAGGGTGGTACGTGCGCAGCGGACTTTCCGTGGGGCATCGGACGGAAGCATACCTCACAGCCGCTTTCCCGGTGCCGTTGGAACCTGCGAACTGGGAGGTCGATGGCAGCCTGTTCCCCACGGATCAACTGGTGAGCGCCGTGATGGACCTACGCCCCGGCGATGTGCTGGTGCATGAAGGCCGCGCGTTGGCCTTCGGTGCAGAAGGCAAAGGACATCCCGCCGTCGGCGATTGGGCCGCACCGCCGAGCTACTTGCGCAACGTGCCGTTCTCTGGTGAAGTGATCCGCTTCGAACGGCCTTGGCATCTGTTCCAGCTCTGCGGAAAGGCCATCGCGCATGACTTCGCACTGCTCACAGAAGGCAGGCGATCACAGCGCATCGAAAGTTCCAACACCGTGATCGGTGACCCCAACCTGGTCTTCTTGGAAGAAGGTGCTTTGGTTGAAGCCAGCATCCTCAACACCAAGAACGGCCCCATCTACATCGGCAAGGGGGCAGAGGTGATGGAAGGTTGCATGCTCCGCGGCCCCATCGTGATCGGCGATCATGCACAGGTGAAAATGGGCGCGAAGATCTACGGTCCTTCGGCCTTCGGTCCGGAATGCCGCGTGGGGGGAGAAGTGAGTAACAGCGTGATCTTCGGCTACAGCAACAAGGGCCACGACGGTTTCCTTGGCAACAGCGTGCTCGGCGAATGGTGTAATCTGGGTGCGGACACCAACACCAGCAATCTGAAGAACACCTACGGCAACGTACAGGTGTGGGGTGGGGCGGAGAACGCGATGGTGGACACCGGCATGCAGTTCTGTGGCTTGCTCATGGGCGATCACAGCAAGAGCGGCATCAACACCATGTTCAACACCGGCACGGTGGTGGGCGTTGCAGCCAACGTCTTCGGCGGTGGGTTCCCCCCCAAACACATCCCCGGCTTCTCGTGGGGCGGTGCCACTGGTTTCGAGACCTACGACATCGAACGTGCTTTGACCACCGCCCGACGGGTGATGGAACGCCGGAACATCCCGCTGACGGCGTTGGATGAGGCTATCCTTCGCCACATCGCTGCGGCCTAGGCAAAGTGATGGGGCACCCACATTGCGCTTGCCACATAAGGATCTTTTGGTTTGCGCCGACGGAGCGGTTGGTCCGACGTTGAATGGATCCTTCGCTAGCCGGTTGTGATTCAAGACGAGTCGTTCGATCTGGAAGCATTCACTAGCCGCTCGCCGCTAAGGCCTCGCCACTGATACCCCTGCCCATCTGTCACCCCCGCTCGCCCCGGCACGAACCTTGAACGCACGGGCCACCGCCTGTTGAAAACCACGTCCTGCAAGGGACTTGGCGCGGAGTTATCTTTGATCCTGACACACTGTCCATTCCGTCGATGAACGACATCCTCCATACTGACAGCCTTTTCAGTTCCGACCAGATCGAGAACGAGACCGAGCTCATCCCCCTCATCACCGCCGAGGACGAGGAGCAGATGAACGCGGAGACCACTCCGCCCGAACTGCCCATCCTTCCCCTGCGCAACACCGTGCTGTTCCCGGGCGTGGTCATCCCCATCACCGTGGGGCGCGACCGCAGCATCCGCCTGATCCAGGACGTGTACAAGGGCAGCAAGACCCTCGGCGTCGTTAGCCAGAAAGATGGCCAGATCGAAGAGCCGCGTGCCGAGGACCTCAACCGCGTAGGCACCATCGCCACCATCATCCGTATGCTGCGCATGCCCGATGGCAGCACCACGGCCATCATCCAAGGCAAGAAGCGTTTCGAGATCATCGAAATGGCGAAGCTCGATCCGTACTTCACCGCGAAAGTGAAGGAGTTCGAAGAGGTGCGCCCAGCGAAGGACGACAAGAGCTTCCAAGCACTTACGAGTTCGTTGAAGGACCTCGCCACGGAGATCATCAAGCAAAGTCCGCACATTCCCACGGAGGCCCAGTTCGCGCTCAAGAACATCGACAGCCCGAGCTTCCTGGTGAATTTCATCAGCAGCAACATGAACGCCGAGGTGGCCGAGAAGCAGAAGATGCTGGAGGTGGCCGACCTGCGTGAACGTGCTTCGTTGCTGCTCGCCCATTTGACCAAGGAGCTGCAGATGCTCCAGATGAAGAACGAGATCCAGAGCAAGGTACGCACCGAGGTGGATCGTCAGCAGCGCGAATACTTCCTGCACCAGCAGATGAAGACCATCCAGGACGAGCTGGGTGGCAACCCCATCGAACAGGAGATGGAGGAGATGCGCTTGAAGGCCGCCAAGAAGAAGTGGTCCATGAAAGTGGGCGAGATCTTCGACAAGGAACTGCTGAAGCTGCAACGCATGAACCCGGCCGGCGCGGAGTTCAGCGTACAATACAATTACGTGCAGCTCTTGCTGGAACTGCCGTGGGGCGAATACAGCTCGGACAAGTTCGACCTGAAGAACGCGCAGAAGATCCTGGACCGCGACCACTTCGGCATGGAGAAGGTGAAGGAGCGCATCATCGAGCACCTCGCCGTGTTGAAGTTGAAGAACGATATGAAGGCGCCGATCGTGCTGCTTTACGGTCCTCCCGGAGTGGGGAAGACCAGCTTGGGCAAGAGTATGGCCGAAGCGCTCGGGCGCAAATACGTGCGCATGAGCCTCGGCGGCTTGCACGATGAGAGCGAGATCCGCGGTCACCGCCGCACGTACATCGGCGCCATGCCCGGCCGGTTGATCCAAAGTCTGAAGAAAGCCGGATCGAGCAACCCGCTCTTCGTGCTGGACGAGATCGACAAGGTGGGCAAGGACTTCCATGGCGACCCGGCCAGCGCGCTGCTGGAAGTGTTGGATCCCGAGCAGAACAACGCCTTCCACGACAACTTCGTGGACATCGACTACGACCTCAGCCGTGTGATGTTCGTGGCCACCGCCAACTCGCTCGGTTCCATCCATCCCGCGCTACGCGATCGTATGGAGATCATCGAGGTGAGCGGCTACACGCAAGAGGAGAAGATCGAGATCGCACTTCGCCACTTGCTGCCCAAGCAGTTCACTGAGAACGGGATCAAACCGAAACAGCTGAAGCTCGGCCCCGGCTTGCTTGAAGCGATCATCGATCAGTATACCGATGAGAGCGGCGTGCGTACCATGGAGAAGCGCATCGCCAAGTTGGTGCGCTACCGCGCGAAACAGATCGCGCTGAAGCAGAAGCACAGCATCACCATCACGGTGGATGACCTGGTGAAGATCTACGGCCCCAGCCACGCCCGCGACAAGTACCAAGGCAACGATGTGGCCGGTGTGGTCACAGGGTTGGCATGGACACCCACTGGAGGCGACATCCTCTTCATCGAGACCAGCATCACCAAGGGCGAGGGCAAGCTCACGCTCACCGGTAACCTGGGCGATGTGATGAAGGAGAGCGCCGTGATCGCGTTGGAATATCTCAAAGCGCATAGCAACATCATCGGTCTGGACTCCGAAGTGTTCAAGCGTTGGAACGTACACGTGCACGTCCCCGAAGGCGCTACACCGAAAGATGGACCGAGCGCGGGCATCACCATGCTCACCAGCATCGCCAGTGCCTTCACCCAGCAGAAGGTGCGCAAGTTCACCGCCATGACCGGCGAGATCACCTTGCGTGGCCGTGTACTGCCCGTGGGTGGCATCAAAGAGAAGATCCTCGCCGCCAAACGTGCGGGCATCAAGGAGATCATCCTCAGCGCCGACAACCGCAAGGACATCGAGGACATCGACGCGCGCTACACCAAGGGCATGAAGTTCACCTACGTCACGGAAATGATCGAAGTGGTGAAGCACGCGCTCTTGAAGGAGAAAGTGGAGAATGCCATGAAGGTGGCCTAAGTCTGCGATGATGGACGAGCGCATCCGCTTCGGGACCAAGGACGAATTGAATGCGGAGCGTGAGCGAGCATTCCTAGCACTGGAACCGATGGAGCGACTGAAATGGTTCCTGGACAGTTTCAATGGACGGACCGCAGTTGATCCGCAAGCCGTTGAGAAAAAGGGCAACTTCATCTTGGAGAAGCGGCGCGATGGACTTCGGTAAGGAGGCCAATGAATTCATTCGAGCCGCGCGTGCGTTCGAGGTCCGCTTATTGCTGATCGGTGGTGGCGCGGTGAACTTCCATGGGTACCAGCGCCAGTCTCCGGACATCGACTTTTGGATCGAACCCACTGAGGGTAATTTCGCTCAGCTTGCAGGAGCATTGCGGGTAATGGGTTATGACGTGGAACGATTTCCAGAACCCGTGTTAAGGGCTGAACAGAACATCTCATTGCAGATGTCCCCGGGTCTTGATGTGGAGATCATCACCTTCTTAAGGCCTGGCTTCACCTTCAATGAGGGTTGGGAAAGGGCCCTGCCAGTGGTGTTGGAGGATGGAAAGGGAACTACCGTTCGCATCCTCTCGTTCAAGGACCTCATTGAAAGTAAACTGAAGGCCGCACGCCCCAAGGACCTGTTGGACGTTCAGGAATTAAAACGCCGGAAGGGACTCTCCTGAGACCGTAAACGCTTGGTCACTGCCAGCCTGGGACCCGTCGTCCATCTCCGCCATGGTGTGGATCCGGTGAGCATTACCTTGGTGCGATAGTTCATCACCATGCGGCCACGCTACGCCCTTCTTCCGATCCTCGTATTGACCACCGCCCTGCACGCTCAGGTGCGCATGCCCGCTACCACCCAGGTGGGTCTGATGGAATTGCAAAGCCTCGCTGCGAAGTACACCGATCCAGCCAAGTTGGTCGCCGAGTCGCAGGGCAAGCACCCTACGGCGTTGATCCATGGCCGCTGTATGGTCGGTTTTCTGGGCAAGGTGAATGGTGCTTTCGATGCAGCGTCGATCACCGATGAACACGTGATGGTCGGTTCCCGCAAAGGCGACATCCTTTCGTTCCGAGTGGATGCCGATCACCTCGATGCGGTGCATTCGCTCCCTGGTTTGGAGTACATCGAACTCGCTGGCAAGGTGGTGCCACATCTGGATCGCGCGGTGCGCGTGACGCGTGCGGATAGTGTGCAACAGGGCATCAACCTGCCGCAGTCGTACACGGGCCGCGATGTGCTCATCGGCATCACCGATTGGGGATTCGACTATTCGCACCCGATGTTCTACGACACGGCGATGACCGAGAACCGCGTACGTGCCGCGTGGGACCACTATCGCCAAGCGGGTCCAGCGCCTGCGGACTTCACTTACGGCACCGAATTGAACACCACGGAAGCCTTGCTCGCTGCTGGGACCGACACCGCGAACATCTACAGCTTCGCCACGCATGGCACGCACGTCGGTGGCATCGCCGGTGGTGGTGGCGCAGGGACCAACTACCGCGGGTTCGCCTTCGATGCGGAATTCCTCTTCTGCACGTTCCTCGTGGATGCCGCCGCCGTCCTCGATGCGTTCACTTGGATGCAGAACATCGCCGAGCAGGATGACAAGCGCTTGGTCGTGAACATGAGTTGGGGCTTGTACTACATCGGTACGCTCGATGGGAATTCGCTCATCAGCCAAGCCATTGAACAGTTCGCGCAAGAAGGGGTGGCCTTCGCGAATTCCGGAGGCAACAACGGCGACAGCGACTTCCACATCCGCAAAGACTTCAACGGCGATGTGATGCGTACACGGATCCAGTTCTACCCGTACAACGCACATGACCACATGTGGGGCCAGAGCATCAGCATGTGGGGCGAAGAAGGCGGCGCGTTCTCCATGGGCTTGATCGTGACCAACAATAATAATCAAGTACAGGCTGAAACACCATGGTACAACACGGCCACACAAGCAGCCTACTTGGATTCTTCCATCATCGTGGGCGATGATACCGTCCACTTCAACCTCACCACCGAAGCGGCCCATCCGTTGAACGGTCGTTCGCACTTCCGCTTGCGTGTGGCCAACAGATCGCAAGGGTTGAAGGTCGCCTTGAAAGCAACGGCACCTACCGGCCGCGTGCATTTCTGGAACCTCGTGGAACTGGACAACGGCGTTGGGAACTGGGGCCAGGAATTCCAAGCGGTGGCCTCTGGCTGGACAGCGGGCAACAACCAATACGGCATCAGCGAACCGGCCTGCACCGAAGCACTTGTCACTGTGGCGGCGTATGCCACCGAGTACGAGAACAGCGATGGATCGTTCGGTGGAGGACCCATCACGTACTTCTCATCGCGCGGACCCACGTTGGATGAACGCATCAAGCCGGACATCGCCGCACCGGGCCTGGGCATCATCTCCAGCATGAGCTCCTATACCGATGAAGAATTCAACCCGTTCACGACAGTGGAATTCGAAGGTCGCACCTATCCGTTCGCTGCGCTGTCGGGTACCAGCATGTCCGGTCCGGCTGTCACGGGCATCATTGCGTTGTTGTTGGAGGCCGACCCCGACATCACTCCAGCGGAGATCCGTGCGGTGATCCAACAGACGGCCCGTGTGGACAACAGCACCGGCGTGATCCCCGAGGGTGGAAGCACCACTTGGGGTCATGGCAAGGTGAACGCATACCGCGCCGTGCGCCAAGTGCTAGGCTACACGGATGTTCCGGAACATGTGAGCGGGCAATTGGCGATCTGGCCGAACCCCACGACATCGGAAGCCTTCATCCATTTGGATCAACGATCAGGACCGGCGCGCGTTCGTATTTCGGATGTCGCCGGAAGGCTCTTGGAAGAACGCAGTACGAATGCTTCGGGTACGTTCACCGTGGACACTTCGGCATGGAGCGCGGGGGTTTATCAGATCCACGTGGTGCAGGATGGTTCCGTTTCCACCGCCACGCTGGTGAAGCAGTAGGATCCAACACTTCCCACGATCTTCGCGCCTGCCCGCCGCAGGTGCGGGAACCCATGCACCCGCGCGACCTCTCCATCCACGACTTCACCTACGAGCTTCCCGACGAGCGCATCGCGAAGCAGCCGCTAGGCCAGCGAGATGCGAGCAAATTGTTGGTCTACCGCGATGGTGTGGTCGCCGATCATGTGTTCCAGGACCTACCCGGACTCTTGCCGCCCGGTGCGTTGCTGGTGTTGAATGATACGCGTGTTGTGCATGCCCGTGTGCGTTTTCGGCGTGCAACGGGAGCCGTGTTGGAGTGTATGGTGCTTACTCCGGAAGCGGGCCGTACCATCGAACAGGCATTGGTGGATCGGCAGCGCACGCGATGGTGGTGCATGATGGGGAATGCCAAACGCTGGAAAGGTGAACCGCTCCAGTTGGAACAAGAGGGGATCCGTTTGGAAGCCGTGCGCACCGAACAACGCGATGGTGAACACCTCATCGAATTCAGCTGGAACACCGATGCGCCGTTCGTGGAAGTACTGAACACTTTCGGTGCAGTGCCCTTGCCGCCATACATGCGGCGCGAAGCGATGCCCGAAGATGATGCGCGCTACAACACGGTCTTCGCGGAGCGCGATGGGTCCGTTGCTGCACCCACGGCGAGTCTTCATTTCAGCGATGGCGTGATGGCCGACCTCCTTGCTCGCGGCACCAACACCACATGTGTCACACTGCACGTGGGCGCAGGTACCTTCCTTCCGGTGAAGAGCGCGGACATGGCAGGGCATAACATGCACGCGGAGGAGATCCATGTGGGCCACGCGACCATTACCAAATTGCTGGATCAGTTGCGTCGAGGGCCTATCGTTCCAGTGGGCACCACGGCGTTGCGTACCATCGAAAGCCTGTATTGGCACGGTGTGAAGTTGATCCGTGGTGATCAAGCAAAGGACATCGACATCGATCAGTGGGAACCGTATGGGCCTTCGTCTACTGCAGTTGAACCACGCGCTGCACTAGAGGCGGTATTGGCGAGCATTGGACCGAACGGATCGGTGAGCGGAAGAACGCGCTTGTTGATCGCACCCGGCTATCAGTTCCGACTGGCAGATGCATTGGTCACCAACTTCCATCAACCACAAAGCACGTTGCTGCTCTTGGTGGCAGCCTTCATCGGTCCCGATTGGCGGAAGGTATACGACCACGCCATGCACAGCGATTACCGCTTCCTCAGCTACGGAGATGGTTCTTTGTTGTTCCGCGCTACATGATCACCATGCGCTGTTGAGCGCGATGATCACGGCGGCCAGCAAGGCGACGGGGAAGGCCATGGCAGCGATGGCAATGCCTTTGCCGCGTTCCTTGTGTTTGATGCAGAGCAGCAGCCCGATAAGGCCGGTGAGGAAGGAGAACGTCATCACGTATCCGAGGAAGGCCCCGCCGCCGGTCGCGATCACGAGAAAGGAGAGGAGCAGGAACACCCCCGAAACCAAGGCCATTCTGTTCCAGCGTCGTGTACCATCATCCACCGCTCGTGGACTTGAAGATGTCGGAGTCTCGGTGGCTTTTTCACCGATCAGTATGGCTGCGTGCGGATCCGTACGGGCTTGTGGTGGTGCTACTTCGTGCAGGACCCTGTTCGTGGGATGTGGCCTAGCGGGGGCAAGCGTGGTGCCGGGTAAGGCAGCCTCCAACGTGGCGCCAGGGACATGCCGTGTCGACCGCGGTGTCATGCGTTCGAGCTTTCCACGTTCATCTGCTTGGGTCGCCACGCGTTCTGGTTTCGGCTTGAAACCGAACTCCACATGCCAGCCAGCGCGGTATTTGCGCTTTTGGAACGGACCATGACCCACCACGTCGTTGGTCGTGGAACAACCGGTCAGCACCAGGAAAAGGAAGGCAAGGCCGAGCCAATGGGAACAGCGCATGGGCGAAAGGTATCGGCTGGATCGTTCGCTGGGATACTATGCACCGCTATCTTGCGTTCCCATCCCGCTAGCAAGCCCATGGCGTTGAGGATCCGTACCCACCTTCTGTTGCTCTCCCTTCTTGTGGCACGCATGGCCGCTGGCCAATTGGGCGGCCAAACGTCGTTCCGCTTATTGGATATCCCGAGTTCTGCCCGGGCTTCCGCGTTGGGCGGCAACTACATCGCCGTAAAGGACAACGACCTTAACCTCGGAATTTTCGCGCCTTCGCTCTTGAGCAAGGACATGGCCAAGCAAGTGGCGCTGAGCTACCTGCCCTACTTCGAGGGCATCAACATCGGCTACGCTTCGTATGCGCATCATTTGGATAGCTGCAAAGTCACGCTGGCTGCAGCGGTGCAGTACATGGACTACGGCACCTTCAAGCGCACGGACGAAGTGGGGACCGAGACGGGTGAATTCACCGCTGGCGAATACGTGTTCCAAGTGGGTGCTGCTGTGCCCATCGATTCGCTTTTCAGCGTTGGCGCTAATGTTAAGTTGATCACCAGTGCGCTGGAGGCGTACAAGTCCACCGCATGGGCTGTGGACCTTTCGGGCACCTTCCACAAACCGAAGTTGGGCCTCACCATCACGGGTCTGTTGCGCAATCTGGGCACGCAGGCCAGCACCTTCACGGACGAGCGGGAGAAGCTGCCGTTCCAGGCCCAGCTCGGTGTCACCTACAAATTCAAACACGCACCGTTCCGGCTCGGGTTGATGATGGAGCAGCTCCAACAATGGGACCTCACCTACGAAGACCCCAATGCCACCGTGCAGATCGATCCGACGACCGGAGAGACCATCGAGGACAAAGTGACAACCGTGGACAAAGCGCTCTTGCACTTGGTGCCCAGCGTGGAGATCCTACTCAGCAAGAATTTCATGCTTCGCGCAGCCTACAACGTACGCCGCCGCCAGGAATTGGTGATACCGGACAAACCCGTGATCACCGGGGTGAGCTTCGGCGTTGGCCTTCGGGTGAGCAAGGTGCACATCAGCTACGGCTACTCGCAGTTGCACCTTGCCGGCATCAGCAACACCATTTCGCTGGCCATCCGGTTCGCCGATTTCAAGAAGGCCGAAGGATAGTCGTTCTCAGGGGGTACGCGTGCGGTGGTGTCCACATGTGTCGTCCCCGTGAAGGCGGGGACACATGCGCACATTCTCGCATCGCTTTTACTGTGGAATACGGGGTCTATTGTCAGGTCTGAACATGGCATTCAGCACGCCAAGGAGGTATTCAAATGGGCACATGCGCATATGTCCGCATGTCCACATGTTGCCGCTCGCTACCTTGGCGGCATCATCTCCCGCCTGTGAAGCGCATCACCATCGCCATAGACGGCTACAGCAGTTGCGGGAAAAGCACGCTGGCCAAGCAGTTGGCGCATCACCTGCACTACACGTACATCGATAGCGGTGCCATGTACCGGGCGGTGGCCTTGTACGCCATGGAGAACGGTTTGATCCAGGACGATGTTCTGGACAAAGCCAATTTGCTCCGCGTCCTACCCAATGTCCACATCGCTTTCAAACACGACGATGGAACGCAGCGCAGCGCCACCATGCTCGATGGCCGCAACGTGGAGCACCGCATCCGCGAGATGGACGTGAGCAACAACGTCACCCTGGTGAGCCCCGTGCCCGAAGTGCGCGCCAAACTGGTGCAGTTGCAACAGCAGATGGGGCAGGGTGGTGGTGTGGTGATGGATGGCCGCGATATAGGCACCGTGGTGTTCCCCGATGCCGAAGTGAAGTTCTTCATGACCGCCAGTGCCGAAGTACGGGCGCAGCGCCGCTATCTCGAATTGAAAGGCCGTGGGGCGGATGTCACGCTACAACAAGTCCTGGACAATCTCGAGCGGCGCGACCTGGACGATACCACCCGAGAGGCCGACCCGCTGATCGAAGCACCGGACGCATTCGTGATCGACAATAGCCACCTGACCTCCTCCGAGCAATTCGATCTCGCGCTCGGGCACGTGGTGAAGGCGATCGGGGTGGTGGCGGAGGCGTGAGAAGCGCCAAGGCTCAAGCCTTAAGAAGCCCACGCTCGTAAACGTCCTCAAACTTCTCGCGCAGTAGAACGATCAGCTCCGGTTGCATATAGACGTACTCATCAGGAATGTACAGGCATACGATCGGCTTCTCCCCATACCACTGCGGAAACCGATCTCGGATCTTGTTGTGGTGCTGCTTCTCCATCACTACGATGGCATCGGCCCATTCGAGGTGCCATTCCTCCAGCACCACGTTCGCCGTGCGGTCGGTGCCTGCGGAGTCCACCTCGAAGCGCTCGTCGTTCTCGTAGAGCTTGTGTGCTGTGGCAGAGCGCATACGGTTGACAGTGCAGATGAAGAGGATCTTCTGCTTAGCCATAATGGTCAGTCCTTCGCGCTTAGTTCTTCATACTTGACATTCCACCATCGGACAAGCTCGCAGTGCTTCTGGATATCCAACCAAACGATGTTCGACTCGTCCATTGGGCTTCCTCCAAATATCAGAGGTGCAACATACCATTTGATCTTTCCCTTCAATTCTGCGTCCGGCGTTAGCTCAGCGTCCACGTTGATCAACGCGGCCTCCAGATGTTTCCGATGCATCGGAAGAGTTGGTACAGTCCAGATCGAACCTTCTCCGTCACGAACGAGAAGGTCATCCCATCCGATCAAGCCAATGACCACCATGTCAGAAAGGAATGAGCGAAGACCGTATGCTTCTGTCAACGCGAGGATGCTGTCCTCTTGAAAGAGTTGCAAGTAGCCCCGGTCACACCAACCTTCCCGAGAGATCATTACTGGCTCAGCAATGAGTCCACTGTTTCCACCGGATCCTTCACCCCCTCCACCATCGAAAGCACCTTCAACATCACCCGGTCCAACAACGTATCCGGGCAGCTCGCCCCGCTGGTGAGTATGATGGTCAACGGCCGTTTTGCAGGAAGCCAACCAGAAGTGCGCTCCAACTTGTGCGTCGGATAGTTGAAATGCTCGATCTCCTCGGCGCTGAGGATCTCCTTCTCGCCGTTGATGAAGTAGGTGGGGAACTTGTGCTCCAACAGCTCAACGAGGTGGCTGGTGTTGCTGCTGTTGTAGCCACCTACCACGAGCGCTAGATCAGCCTCGGCTTTCAGCAGTTCGTTGGTAGCGTCCTGGTTGTCGTTGGTGGCGTAGCAGAGCGTGTCGCGCGTGTCGGCGAAGTGGTTCTTCAGGTCGGCATCTCCGTACTTGCGGATCATCACTTGCTTGAGGTGATCAGCGATGGCCTGCGTTTCCGTGGCCAGCATGGTCGTCTGGTTCACTACACCGATGCGTTGCAGATCTTTCGATGGATCGAAGTCCGGCGTCGCCCGCTTCCCAAAGACATCAACGAACCGTTCGATCGGTTCTTCACCCAAGATGATCCGGCCCAGCAACTGCGCCTCGTCCATGTCCTTGATGATCACTGCCGGTGCGCCTTGGGCCGTGTGGCTGAAGGTGGCGCGTGTTTCCTCGTGCGCAGCTTTGCCGTGGATCACCACACTGTAGTCCTGTGTGCCGAGCTGCGCGCTGCGTTTCCACACCTTCTCCACGAAAGGGCAGGTGGTATTGTGCTTCAAGGGATCGATGCCGATCGCCTTCAACCGCGCCTCCGTTTCCAACGTTGTTCCGAAAGCAGGAATGATCACGATGTCGTCGGCCGTCAACTCGTTCCAATCCATCAGCATGTTGCCGTGGGTGTCCTGGATGAAACGCAGGCCGTGGCTCTCCAGATCGGCGTTCACTTCCGGGTTGTGGATCATCTGGCTCAGCAGGAAGATCCGTTTGCCGGGGTTCTGCTCGATGGCCTGGTAGCTGATCTCGATGGCGTTCTCCACGCCGTAGCAGAAGCCGAAGTGCCGCGCGAACACGAACCGCACCGCGCCGAGGTCCAGCAGGGTGGGCGAGAGGTCCTTCTTCTTCGGGTCCTGCGTCTTGCGGAACGCCTTCAAGCGGCCGATGAGCTCGCTGCGGTAGTGGGTGGGTATGCTGAAGGAACGCATGCGGACTTCGCCATGGGGCGGCCACAAAGGTAGCGGTAGGTCCTGCGCAGGCCATCCCTTGGAAAGCAATGCTCTGTGCGCTGTCGCCCGGCGGGGCAACCGATGGGGCTTGGTTGTTATCATTGTCGTGGATGACCACCACCACGCGCCTTTCCTGTTGTGCCACGCTATTCGGCTTTGCTTTCTTTCCCGCGATCGCCTTCGCACAGAACTGCGCGTTCAACGTGGGGCGAGATACCGTGCTCTGTTCCGGTCAGACCATACTCTTGCAAGGGCCTTCGGGCAGTTTGGAACTGCAATGGCAGAACGGTTCGCAGGCGCAGTACATCAACCCGACCACCTCCGGCACGTATTGGTGTACGGCCACTTTCCCGATCCCCGGTGCGAACGCGGTGGTGAACGGTGACTTCAGCGCTGGCGATACCGGCTTTTCCACGGACCTACAAGCAGGAACAGGTGGTACGTGGGGACCAGTGAGCTTAGAAGGTACCTATGCGGTAAGTACCGATGCGGAACTGGTGCATTACAACTTCGCGCTGTGCGATGACCATACCGGCGGGGGCAACATGTTCATCGCGAACGGCTCTGCGGATGCGGACGCCAGCGTGTGGTGCCAAACGGTCGCCGTGCAGCCGAACACCACGTTCTCGTTCTCCGCATGGCTCATGTCCGTCCGCCCGGAGAACCCCGCGATCCTGGACTTCACGGTGAACGGACAAAGCCTCGGCGACCCGTTGAACGCCTCAGCGATCACTTGTACCTGGAGTCCGTTCTACGCGTTGTGGCAGTCGGGTACATCCACTTCCGCCAACATCTGCATCACCAACTTGAACCTGGAGGGCGACGGCAACGATTTCGCGCTGGACGATATCGCCTTCACGCCGTTGTGTACCTACACCGATTCCGTGGATATCACGATCCTTCCACCTCCAACAGACGTGATCGTGAGCGGTGCCGAACCCATTTGCCCAGGGTCCTTGCTCACCCTCGAAGCAACGTTGGATCCGGCGGATTGGCCCTTGAACGATGTCCAGATCAACTGGAACACTGGTGCTGCGGGCCCATCCTTCGTGGCCGGCACACCGGGTTTGTATACCGCCACCGCCACAGGCCGTTGCCTGAATGTCTCCGGCAGTGCCAACATCGAAGCCGACACCTGTTCCACCATCCTCACCATGCCCAACGTCTTCACCCCGGATGGTGATGGCAAGAATGACACCTTCCGCCCCATCGTGATCGGCGAGCCATCAACCTTCAGCATGGAGATCCACAACCGTTGGGGTCAAGAGGTTTTCCGTTCGCAGTCAGTTGGTAATGGCTGGGATGGCCGTTCGCAAGGCACCCCGGCCCCCAACGGCACCTACTTCTGGGTGGTCAACTACGGCGATATCCAAGAAGATGGCCGTTCCATCAACCGCGAGCTCTCCGGCCACGTCACCCTGCTCGGTATCCGCTGATCTTCAGTGGAAGAGCTCCCAGGACCCACGCCGTCAACTAGGGGAGCTGGAAGGCGACCCATCTGTGCCATCTGTGGACAGAACAGGACCCACGCCGTGAGCCAAGGGAGCCGGTAGGCGACCCCATCTGTGCCATCTATGGACAAAACCACCAACAAGCCACCAACCCAACACATCCACCACGACCGGTCATCACCCTCATCCCATCCACTAACTCCCAACAGATCAGGAATATCCCTACATTTGCGGCCCCAAATGGGAAGCCTGTCGTGGTGCAGCAGGCCAACGAACAAACCCTTCCGGACGGCACCCTCGATCCGGGATACAAGTAATTCGGATTTCAATGTCAACAGTCGAGAATAACAAGGTCACCTTCATGGAGCCGCCNNCCGCCCGCCGATTTCGATTGGGCCGGTATCGAAGATGACAAGAAGGCCATCTCCGCGGATCAACGCGAGAGCATGGAAAAGGCCTACGAGGATACCCTCAGCAGCATCTCCGAGAAGGAAGTGCTCATGGGTACGGTCGTCGGCATGAACAAGAAGGAAGTGGTGATCAACATCGGCTACAAGTCCGAAGGTGTGGTCCCCATCAGCGAATTCCGTTACAAGCCTGATCTCGCCATCGGCGACCAGGTTGAAGTGTACATCGAGAAGCAAGAGGACCGCGGCGGCCAGATGGTCGTGAGCCACAAGACCGCACGCGTACACAACGCATGGGGTAAGGTGAACCATGCCATGGAGACCAGCGAGATCATCACGGGTTACGTGAAGTGCCGCACCAAAGGCGGTCTCATCGTGGACGTGTTCGGTATCGAAGCGTTCCTGCCAGGCAGCCAGATCGACGTGAAGCCTATTCGTGACTACGACCAGTTCGTGGGCAAGAACATGGAGTTCAAGGTCGTGAAGATCAACCAGGAGTTCAAGAACGTGGTGGTGTCCCACAAGGCCCTCATCGAAGCGGAACTCGAGGCACAGAAGAAGCAGATCATCGGTGGCCTGGAGAAAGGTCAGGTGCTCGAGGGTACCGTCAAGAACATCACCAGCTACGGTGTGTTCGTGGACCTCGGTGGCGTCGATGGTCTCATCCACATCACCGACCTCAGCTATGGCCGCGTAAGCCATCCGGAGGAAGTGGTGAAGCTGGATGAGAAGATCAACGTCGTTATCCTCGATTTCGACGACGAGAAGCGCCGCATCGCGTTGGGTCTGAAGCAGCTGAGCGCCCACCCATGGGATGCCTTGAGCGCCGACCTGAACGCTGGCGACAAAGTGAAAGGCAAAGTGATGGTGATCACCGACTACGGCGCGTTCGTAGAGGTGGCCGCCGGTGTGGAAGGCCTCTTGCACGTGAGCGAGATGAGCTGGAGCCAGCACCTGCGCAGCCCGAAGGAATTCCTGAAGGAAGGCCAGGAGATCGAGTGCGTGATCCTGAACATCGACCGCGAAGAGCGCAAGATGAGCTTGGGCATGAAGCAGCTCGCCGCCGACCCATGGGCCGAGATCGAGTTCAAATACCCGATGCGTTCCAAGCACACCGCCAAGGTTCGCAACTTCACCCACTTCGGCATCTTCGCAGAGTTGGAAGAAGGCGTGGATGGCCTCATCCACATCAGCGACCTCAGCTGGACCAAGCGCATCAAGCACCCGAGCGAGTTCTGCAACGTGGGTGACGAGATCGAAGTGATGGTGTTGGAAGTGGACAAGGAGAACCGTCGCCTCAGCCTCGGCCACAAACAAGTGGAAGAGAACCCATGGGATGTGTTCGCCAACGTGTTCACACCGGGCAGCACCCACGAGGGAACCCTCACGGGCCGCGCCGGACAGAACTTCGTGGTAAGCCTGCCCTACGGTGTAGAAGGCACGGTAACCATCAAGAACCTGAAGAAGGCCGATGGCAGCAAAGCCGAGCTGGAAGAGAAACTTCCGTTCGTGGTGTTGGAGTTCAACGCCGAAGCGCGCCGCATCGTGTTGAGCCACACCCGCACCTTCGAAGAGGGTGAAGAGGTGATCGAAGCAGCACCCGCCAAACGCGCCGGTGGCGCCCGCAAAGAGGGCACCGGTGGCAGCAGCGCCTCTGTGAAGAGCATCAACGAGAAAGTGGAGAAGAGCACCTTGGGCGACCTCAGCGTGCTGAGCAACCTGAAGAGCCAGATGGAGAACACCGAGCGCACCGGCAAGAGCCGCAAGAAAGAGCGCGAGGAAGAAGAGGACGGCGAAGAAGGCTAGTCCTTAGCTAGAACATGGGTGAAGCCCGGTCCCGAAAGGTGACCGGGCTTCGTCGTTCTGGATGATGTGTGGACCGGGTTGGACGTGCATGAACGTCAATGGGACCCAGCGTTCAGGACATTCACGTCCATTCACGATCGTCTCTTTGGTCTTTCAATTGAAGAAGTTGCCCATCAACTCCAACTTGAAAGGGTCACTTTCCAACAAGCCGGTATCTTCGCCACCGATGTCCTCCATCCCTCTGCTCACGAGCAAGGCCTTCGGGCTTACGGTGGAGCGGCTTTGTTACCAGTTGATCGAGGATCACGGCGATCTTGCTGGTGTTGCGTTGATCGGCTTGCAGCCACGCGGTATCCTGCTCGCTCGCCGTCTGCGGACGGAACTCGAACGCATCACTGGCAAAGCGCTTTTCGACTACGGCGAACTGGACATCACCTTCCACCGCGACGACTTCCGCCACCGCGCTACACCGCTTCAGCCCAGCGCCACGCAGCTCGATTTCATGCTGGATGGCAGCAAGGTGGTGTTGGTGGATGATGTGCTCTTCACGGGCCGCACCATCCGCGCGGGCCTCGATGCCATGCTCGCTTTCGGTCGCCCGGCAAGTGTGCAATTGCTCGTGCTCATCGATCGGCGGTTCAGCCGCGAGCTGCCCATACAGCCGGACTATGTGGGCAAGTGGGTGGACAGCATCGGCGACCAGCGCGTTACGGTGGAGTGGAAGGAGGCGGACGGAGCGGACCAAGTACTGCTGCACACTGCGAACGACGAAGGCCGCGATACATCCACCTTGGCGCAAGGCATCTCCGCAGACCGATGAACAGCATGGCCACCAGCGAACAGTTGAGCGTGGAGCACCTGCTCGGCATCAAGGAACTGACGGCTGCGGACATCGAGCTCATCTTCCGCACGGCAGACAGTTTCAAGGAAGTGCTCAACCGGCCCATCAAGAAAGTGCCATCGTTGCGCGACATCACCATCGCCAACCTCTTCTTCGAGAGCAGCACCCGCACCCGCGTCAGTTTCGAATTGGCCGAGAAACGTCTCAGCGCCGATGTCGTCAACTTCAGCAGCAGCGGCAGCAGTGTAAGCAAGGGCGAGACCTTGGTGGACACGGTGAACAACATCCTGGCCATGAAGGTGGACATGGTGGTGATGCGCCATCCGGATCCGGGAGCTGCGGTTTTCCTCAGCCGGCATGTGGACGCGCGCATCGTGAACGCCGGCGACGGCACGCACGAGCATCCTACCCAAGCGCTGCTGGATGCGTACAGTATCCGCGAGAAGCTCGGGAAGGTGAAAGGGGTGAAGGTGTTGATCGTGGGGGACATCCTCCATTCCCGCGTGGCGCTCAGCAACATCTTCTGCCTGCAAAAACTCGGTGCCCAAGTGATGCTCTGTGGGCCACAGACCTTGATGCCGCGTTACATCGATACCCTCGGTGTGCGTATAGAACCTGATCTGGACAAGGCCTTGAAGTGGTGCGATGTGGCGAACATGTTGCGCATCCAGTTGGAGCGGCAGGGTGGCGACGGCATCTCCAATTTCCCCACGCTGCGCGAATACGCTATGCGTTTCGGCTTGGACCTTGAGCGCTACAAGAGGGTCGGGAAAGAGGTGGTGATCATGCACCCTGGCCCCATCAACCGCGGAGTGGAGGTCAGCAGTCAAGTGGCGGACCATGCCAACAGCATCATCCTGGACCAAGTGGAGAACGGGGTGGCCATCCGGATGGCGGTGCTTTACCTGCTCGCGGCACGTATCCCACGTACGGCTGTTTGAAAGTCGGCCACCACTGGTTCCCGTGGATCCTATGGGGCGATGACTATATTTGGCGGGAAGCCCCTAGGACCATGAACTTCACCATCGAGGATAAAGGACGGTACACGCTTGTCACCAGCAACGTGGACAAGTTGGATACCACCTGTGCGCCAGAACTGAAGAGCGAGCTGGTGTACCTGAACAAGACGAACGTGCGCAACGTCATCATCGACTTGAGCACTACACGCTACTGCGACTCCAGCGGGCTCAGTGCCCTGCTGGTGGCCAACCGCCTGTGTAAAAGCGTGAACGGCACGTTGGTCGTTTGCGGCTTGCAGGAACCGGTACAGAAATTGGTGCAGATCTCGCAGCTGGAAAGCGTGCTCTCGATCACACCAACGCCAGCCGAAGCGGTGGACCTGCTTTACATGGAGGAGATCGAGAAGGACGTCAACAAAGAGTAACGCATGAAGAAGTCCCTACTCCTTACCCTCTCCCTGCTGGCAGGCTTCGGTGCCTCGGCACAATGCACGCCCGATCCGCTCTATGCGGATAGTGTTTTCGGAGTATGGCCGGATACAACGGAGAACTTCAAATCGGCATTCCTCGATCAGTTCTATAGCGATACGCTGAACTTGATCGTGCCGGACAACGCTGCGGATATCCCGGCTGATCCTCCGTACCCGAACTTTCCACTGGACAGCATTCAATTACTCAGCGTGAACGGATTGCCTCCAGGCCTTACGGTGAACTGCAATTCACAGACTTCCGCATCGTGTACCTATCTGCCTACGCAACTAGGCTGCGGGCTTATTGAAGGGATCCCCACGCAGCCCGGTACGTTCCCGATATCGCTTACCGTTAAAGCGTGGTCCGCGTTCATCGTGCCGATCTCCCAGGACATCACCTTCGGCGGTTACGAGATCATCGTGGACGACAATACAGCTATCGAAACTCCTGTGATGGCGGGGCTTTCCAGCGTGCGCAACGTTCCCAACCCGTTCTTTACCCGTACGAGTATCGAATTCACTGCAGGCAGGTCCGGCTCCGCGCGTGTGCGTGTGTTCGACCTGGTAGGCGAAGAGGTGTGGAACCAAACGGTGCAGACCAAGGCGGGTGCCAACAAAGTGATCTTCGAAAGTGGCGACCTGCCCGCTGGTGTTTACCTCTACAAGATCGATTCCGGGTCATCCACTTACACGGGCCGTATGGCTCTCCAACGTTGATCGGAAGCTCCAATACATGATCGAAGGCCCCCTCTGTGGGGCCTTCTTCGTCACCAGTAGATGCACACCAGCCTGTTCACCATCACCACGCTGGGCACGGGTGCGGCGCTTCCCGCAAGAGGCCGTTTTCCCACATCGCAATTGGTGAACATCCACGACAACTACTACCTGGTCGATTGTGGTGAAGGCACCCAGGAACGGTTGCGCGCCGTGGGCTTCAACTTCCAACGCATCGGTCACATCTTCATCAGCCACTTGCACGGCGATCATTACCTCGGTCTTTTGGGCTTGATCAGTTCCATGCACCTGATGGGCAGGCAAACGCCATTGCACGTCTATGGCCCACCTGAACTGAAACCCATCATCGATCTCCAACTCCGCGCTTCCGGAACCTACTTGCGGTATCCCTTGCATGTGCGTTCCATAGAGCCAACGAGCGGCGAAGTGATCCATACGGATGCGCATGTCACGGTAAGTACACTGGCGCTGCGCCATCGTATTCCATGCACGGGTTTCGTGTTCCGCGAACAGCCCGGTCAGCGCCGATTACGAACGGAACGGGTAAGCGATATCCCCCGGTTCAAACGCGCGGCGGTTAAACAGGGGGAAGACCTTGAATTCCCTGATGGCACGCGCATGACGAATGCTGAATTGACACTGGATCCGATGCCGGCACGCAGTTATGCGTACTGCTCGGATACAGCTTACGAGCCAGCATTGATCCCGTTCATCCAAGGTGTTGGCTTGCTGTACCATGAAGCCACCTTCACCACGGCCATGGCCGCCCGTGCGAAAGAGACACTGCACAGCACGGCCGCCCAAGCCGCGCAACTTGCGAAAGAAGCTGCTGTTGGTCAACTGCTGCTCGGCCACTTCAGCTCGCGCTACAAAAGTGCTGATGTGCTGTTGAAAGAAGCGCTGCCGGTATTCCCGCGGACGTTGTTGAGCTACGAGGGCGGCAGCTTCACCGTTGGTACCACGCAATAGTGCGATCCGATTTGGGCGGGTGAACCGTCCGGACTACTTTTGCGCTTGTTAAGAATGATTCTAAACAAGGAATGATCGTCCGTACCCTGCTTGCCGACACCAGCGAACTGGCCCTCATCGGTCTGAAGGCGATCCTGTCGGATTCCGCGCGGGTGGAGGTCGTTGGCGTTGCCCGTGATGCGATCGCGATGCAGGCCATGTTGGTGCGGCACCGTCCGCATGTGGTGCTCGTGGATCACACGGCCGATGGATTCGGGGCACAAGCCATCCGGGATGGGTTGAAGCGCTCGAAGAACACACGGTTCATCGCCATCACCCCGGACCCGAGCACGGCGGCACTGATGTCTGCGATCCGCGCCGGCGTTACCAGTTACATCCGCAAGGACTGCGACGTGCAAGAGATCATCGATGCGGTAACGGAGACCGGCGACGGCAGCAAATTCTTCTGTGGCAAGGTGTTGGACGTCCTGCGGAAAGCCTCCTTCGATGTTGACCGCTTCCTGGCCGAACCACTCTCGTGCGCACCGGTAACGCTGAGCGATCGCGAGTGCCAGGTGATCACCCTGATCGCGGAAGGAAAGTCGTACACCCGGATCGCCGAGGAACTGAACCTCAGTTCCCACACGGTGATCGCGCACCGGCGCAACATCATGCAGAAGTTGGGTGTGAACAACACGGCTGCTGTAGTGCTATACGCGGTGAAGAACGGTTTCATCAGCCCCAACAAGTTCCTGTTCGATCGTATCAACTGACCGGCGGTGACGGCACCGCTGTACCGGCTACCTTGCACACATGGTGCAGGTGATCGGTGAGATCGGGGGCACATCCTCGCGGTGGGCCGTGCTTGCTGGCGGCACTGTCAGCATCTGGCCTATGAAGGGCGACCGTTGGCCCGGCTTCAATCCCTTGAGCGGTGATGGGGGCGGTTTCTCCAAAGCGATCGGCGACCTCTTCAGCAACGCGCAGCCCGAAGCCTTGACCGCTGTCGAAGTACACATCTACGGAGCGGGTTGTGGGAGTGAAGAACGCAAGCAACGGATGGCACAGGCCATGGCTTTGGTATGGCCGAAGGCGCAGGTGGAAGTTGATACCGACCTGATGGGAGCGGCCATCGGATTGTGCGGAAAGAGCCCGGGCATGGTACTGATCCTGGGAACAGGGATGAACGCTGGCCACTACGATGGTCATCGGTTGCACCGGCCCATGCCGTCATTGGGTTATCTCTTGGGCGATGAAGCCAGCGGCGCGGATATCGGACGTCACTTGCTACAAGATGCGTTCTATGGGCGCATCCCGGTAGAGGTCCATGCACGGATCTTCGGGGAGTCCGGCCCGGTGTTGTCCGAGGTGTTGGCGAGGATCCACCAAGCTCCACATCCGGCGCGCGAATTGGCTGCGTGTACAGCTTTACTTGCTCCCCACTTGGATGAGCACTACGTACAGGATCTGATCCAAGGGCGATTCCATGCGTTGGCGGAACTGCTCATGCTGTTCTTCACACCCGAGCAGTTGGAGCATGTGCATGCCACGGGATCGGTGGCGTATGGTTTCCGGGAGATCCTTGCCGATTGCCTATTGGACCGTGGGATGACGCTTACCGTTGTAGAGCCCGACCCGCTGCCAGGGCTGGTACGGCATCATCAGCAGCAAGCGCTGTAGGTTGCGTTCGGCCCTCCGCCAATTCAACGAGGCGTGCGAAGGCGGCCATGTTCTCGGGCGAATGGATGCTGCGCAACACGCGTTTGCGTTCAATGGCGGTGAGGTGCCAGCTCAAGGAGATCTGCTCGCTCTCGTCGTGGCGCAATTGGATGTCGATCACCTCCATGGGGAAGTCCGTCCAAGCGCTGGCCTGGCGCAACATGAAGTCGTAATCCTGATCCTGCACCCGTACCACGTTATCATAAACACTGCCCACCGGGTCCAGCATACGCCCGATGAGCGATCCGCTGCTGGGTTTCACCTCCAGTTCCTTCTGTGTATCGCGTAGTTGCAGGACCACCACACCGCTGGTATTCTCGCTGATCCAGTCGCGGAAGGTGTGTAGGAAAGCGATGGAGATCCGATAGCCGTAGTTGTCGCGCAGTCCGGCATCCATCACGCGCATCGGCGGTTGGCTGGGTAGTGAAACGATGGGAGTGATGTACGGGAAGGTGGCGTTCATCCGCAACGCGCTGGTGAACTTCAGGTTGTTGGCCCCTTGATCGCGGAAGAAACGTTGGAACTCGATAGCCTCCGGTTGTCCGGTGCTGTTCAATTGTCCATCGGGCTTGATGGTGGTGAGGAAGGCCATCGGCAGCGAGGCGATGACCAGTCGACGACCATCATTGATCGAAGCGGG
>DLGQ01000011.1:27664-67919 GCA_002482775.1 Flavobacteriales bacterium UBA7690
AGCGGGATCCGGGCTTCGCGTTCGGGTGCGGCGAGATCGCCAAGGCGCACGTCCAGCAGTCCGCGTGTGCTCTCGTTCAGGTGCCGTTCGAACGCATATCCACGGTCCAGGGTGTAGCTCAGGTCGCCATCATCCACAGTACGGTAGCGCACGAACATGTCGTTGGTAACGAAGCTGAACGCGAGCGGGTTCAACATGTCCGTGGCCACTTCCTCAAGCAACACCGGGTCGTTGCGGTCCACGTCTTTTCCTTCTTCTTGTGCCAGATAAAGCTGGCGGTAATAGGCAGCACCGATCAACCCACCGGAAGAGCCGGTCATGAGCATGGTGCGCTCCATCAAACCGCCACCGAGCAGGCTGTCCGCATGCTGCAGGCACCGTAACGTCCAAAGCGTGGAGCGCAGCCCGCCTCCGCTGGTGTTCACGATCACCAAGGGTGGTTTGCCGGTGTTGGAGAGCGCCGCATTGTCCTTCTTCCATTGCTCCAAGGTGTGCAGCATGGCTTGTGCGTCGCGCTGTGCGGCTCCTGCATCATTGGCCAACGCGGCAATGGTCTTGCGATCGTACGTGGCCGGTGTCAATTCGTAGTTCAGTCCGTACGCCTGGTTGTCGTAGAGGAACCGCTCGGTGTATTGGCTAAGGAGGTTGAGGCTTACGATGAGCAACAGGATCACCGTTCCCGTCCAGCCCTGGAGCCAACTGAAGAGCGCGCTGATGACCATGATGAACATGGTGAAGAGCAGAATGGCACTGGCGCCTGCCGGGATCGCGAAGAAGCGGTAATCACTGAAGGCCCCCAGCGCGATGAAGCTGAGCACGAGCACCACCTCGAAGATGGCACCGTTGATGTGGTTCTGCCACAGTACATCGCGCAGCAATTCCTTGTCGTAGTGGGCACTGCTGCGCGCCAGCATGATGCGTAACCGCGGCGTGATGTACGTTTCCACGCGCCATTTCTCCGAGCGTTGCTGACGCCGGAGCCAGCGCATGGCCTTGCGTTGTTCCACCTGGCGCTGTGGCGGTGCATCATGTTGCGGACCGATGATGTCCACCAACGGCTCCACGGGGCGGTACTCCTCTGGTTCGCTGCCGAGCATCTTGATGATGTCGGTATTGGTGCGCGTGAAGTAGAGCAAGGCCATGGCCAGGAACAGCAGTATCCCGAAGAGGAATCCGCTCAGGTGCCAAACGATGGCGAGTGGCGTTTCCAACTCCTTCAGGTACTGGAACCGCGCCGAGCAGAAGAGGAAGGTGGCGACGAACAGGCCCGGGATCACCGCGTTGTTGATGTTGAACTTCAAAAAGGGCCGCGCGATGGTGGCGATGAAGGGGAAGCGGTACCCGTGCATGGCATAGCTGTACAGGTTGAACGCCGTGATGAATCCCCCTAACGCGAACCCGGTTATGGCGTAGGAGAGGAAGCCGACCTCACCGTAGTATTCGGGATAGAGGAAGAGGTAGGGGACACCGTACTTCACCCCCATGCTCTCGGTGATGTAGGCGAAGAGGATGAGCCACGTGAACAGCAGCAGGTGGTTCTTCTTGAGGTGAAGGACCAGCAACTGGAACGGGAAGAAAAAGAGGATCCTCCGGCTAAGCTGACGGTATGTGTTGCGAGCGGTCAAGATCCTGCCTTCGTTCCCGTGCAAGCCTATAGGGAAGCGCGCACGTCAATTATACGTCGAACAAGGCCGGAGTGTTGTCTGTTCACACCTTGGCCAGCGTCAGGCCCATCACTTCGGCCTCCAATGCTTCGGCTTTGGCCTTCAGATCCTCGGCTTGCTTGATCACGTCGGCTTTGAAGGCCGCATCGTCCAGGCCAGCGCAGTTGATCTTCACATTGAGGTAACCGCCGATGGCTCCTGTGCGTGCGCAAAGGGCACCTACGCCGGCGTCGCTCACACTGGCTTGCAAGCCCTTTTCGGCCATGGCTTTCATCAGCCCCATGCTTTCCACGCACACCTGCATGGTGCGCAACGGGGTCATGATGGCGCCTTTGGTGGCTTCAGTGATAGCGGCTTTGCGCACGGCTTTCTCGTCGTCGTTTCCCTTGGGCAGGCCCATGGCGGTCATGATGCGGTCGAAGGCGCGGGTATCCTCATCCACGAGGAAGAGCAGTTCGTTGCGCAGCTTCTCGCCCACAACAGCCCAGTTGCTGTATTCTTCCCAGCGGTCGTCCCAGCCGCGTTTGTGCGCGCTGAGGTTGGCCACCATGGTGCCGAGGGAAACGCCGAGCGCACCCACGTAGGCCGCCACGGAACCGCCGCCGGGAGCCGGGCTTTCGGCAGCGGTCTCTTCGCTGAAACGCTTCAGGTCCATGCGCACGAGGCGTTCACTGTTCGCATCTTCCAGCATGTACTCGATCACCTTCTTCTGCGGATCGAACGGGCCGAGGTCATCGAGCCCCAACGACTTCACCGCGATCTTGATCTTCTCGCGTTCGCTGATGCCGAGGCTGCGCTCTTGGCGGGCCAGGTAGAAATCGGCAGCATCCAGCAACGACTGTTTCGGGATGAGGCCCACGAGTTCACTGCCGGTCACACGGATGCCGCGCTCCGCCGCGCTTTTGCAAGCCTCGTCGAACGCGATATGCACGGGTACAACTGTGATGTCCGTGAGGTTGAGCGAGAGTTGAGCGATACCATACTCTTCGATGAACCAGCCGATGCCCTTCACGGACTTCAGCTTGCCCGGCACTTGCACTTCGCTTCCATCGGACTGCTTCACCTTGCGGCCCGCTTCGCGGATATCGAAGGCGATGGCGTTCGCACGACGCGTGCTGGTGGTGTTCAAATTCACGTTGTAGGCCACCAGGAAATTGCGTGCGCCGATGGCGGTAGCACCGCTCTTGGCCACGCTCTCGGTGAATTCCGCTGGGCCATGGTCAGGTTTCCACGTTGGGTCCTTCAACTTCTTGGGCAGGCCTTCGTACTCGCCGCTGCGGTTGTTGGCCAGGTTGCGGCGTTTCTCTTCGCTCGCGGCGAACTCGTAGCGGTACACGGGGATGGTGAGTTCACTGCCCACGCGTGCGGCCAGCTTCTTCGCGAATTCGGCGGTCTCTTCCATGCTGATGCCACTGATGGGCACGAGCGGGCACACGTCCGTGGCGCCGAAACGTGGATGTTCACCCTTGTGGGAGCGCATGTCGATCAGTTCCTGTGCCTTCTTGATCAGGCGGAACGCGGCTTCGATCACCGGCTCGGGTTCACCCACGAAGGTGATCACGGTACGGTTGGTGGCCTTTCCTGGATCCACATCCAGCAGGCGCACACCTTCAACGGTCTCAACAACGGCTACGATGGCATCGATCTTGGCACGGTCGCGTCCCTCGCTGATGTTGGGCACGCATTCGATCAAACGGCGGTTCATGGGCTTGGCTTCCACCATGTGGTGGAGAGGCGGCAAAGCTAGGTGCCGCGGTGGAAGAGCGATCGCTTACGGCACTACCACCGTGATCAGGTTGTTCAGCATATGCAGGATCACCGGCACCCAGATGGAACCGCTGCGGGAGCGGGCGTAGCCGAGCACGATGCCCATGGGGAGGATCAAGAGCATCACGGCCACATCGTACTGCATGTGCATCAGGGTGAACACTCCAGCGGTGAGCGCCACCGAAGCATGTTCATCGGCCATGTGGCGGATAGAGCCGTAAAGCAATCCGCGTAACAAGAATTCTTCGAAGAGTGGTGCCACGACTCCGACACCGATCACCAGCCAGATCATGTTGGTGGTACTGCCGATCACCTGTTGCATGAAATCCGTGCGGAACGATGGCGAGAGGTAGGCGAGCAGCTCGATCAGGACACCCAAGGCGATGAACGCTCCCAGCCAGATGAGGACTTGCTTCAACGGAGGCTTGACCAGTCCGAGGAACTGGTTGGTGAGGTCGCGTTTCCAAAGCCGCACCGCCACGAAGATCAGGAGCGTACACACGAGGCCGCTCCACAGTGCCTCTTGCGCAACGAGGTCGCCGTTGAAGACGAGTTCGTTCATGCGCTCTTCCATGCGCGGGTCCGAGAGCAGCTCCAGCGAGAACCCTTCGGCCATCAGGTCGGGCGAATGCTGCAGCACGCCGCTGATGAACACGCCGGACTGGATCATGAAGAAGACCATGAGCACCATGCCGAAGAGCGCCATACCCATGGCGAATTCCAAGCCTGGCGGCCGTATGAACGAGGATCGGACGCCCTCAGGCGACTGCTGCTCCGGACCGGACGGGTGTTCCATCGATGAGGACGGTGTCGATATGATCGTTGCCGAACGCGTAGGGGAGGTACGCGAGCGAAGGTATCTCCTTGGTGATGATCAGGCTGGCGCGTTTACCCACGGTGATGCTTCCTAGTTCATGCTCCAACTGCATAGCCGCCGCGCTGTTCAACGTCATGGCGTTGATGGCTTCTTCCGGTAGCATACGCGCTTGGATGCAGGCCAACGAAAGAACGAAGTTCATATTACCGCTAGGCGTGGTGCCGGGGTTGAAGTCGGTCGCTAGCGCCACAGGGATGTCGCGGTCCATCAACTGGCGTGCAGGGCCGAAGGGAATGCGTATGAAGAACGAGCACGAAGGCAGGAGTGTGGAGATCGGGGCATGTAGCGTCGACCCACTGGGTCGACCCTCTACATGCCCTGATCCCAGGGAATCCAAGTCAGCGTCGGTCATCACTTCCAGGTGATCCACGCTGAGGGCCTTGTGTTTGATGGCCGCTTGAATTCCACCGATACTGGTGAACTGGTTCACATGCACCTTGCCGGGCATTCCGTTCGCGGCACCCGCGTCCAGGATGCGTTCCATTTCTGCTACCGTGAAATAGTTCGTTTCGCAGAACACATCGATGAAGTCAGCGAGGCCTTCAGCTTTCACTTGGGGAAGGAGTTCGTTCAAGATCAGATCCATGTAGCCCGATCGATCCTCCTTGAACTCAACGGGTAGTGCGTGTGCCGCAAGCAACGTTGTCTTCACCTGCAACGGTAGCGCGCTCTTCAGGCGTTTCGCCACACGTAGCATCTTCAGCTCACTTTCCACAGTAAGGCCGTAGCCGCTCTTGATCTCTACGGCCACAGTGCCTTGGGCCATCATCACCTCCAAACGGTATTTTGCTTTTTCGAAGAGCTCATCCTCGCTCATGGCGCGCAACTTGGCCGCGCTGTTGAGGATGCCACCACCTCGTGCGGCGATCTCCTGGTAGGTCAGTCCGTTGATCTTGTCCACGAATTCCTCTTCGCGCGGCGCCGCATGCACGGTATGCGTATGGGGGTCGCACCAGCCGGGCAGGACGTAGCGTCCCGTGGCGTCGATCACCTCCAACCCGTTCCGCTCCGCGATGCCTGGGAGGGTTCCCATCGGACCGAAGGAGGTGATACGTCCGTTCTCGGCAAGGAGCCAAGCGTCATCGATCCGCGGTAGCTCAGCCATCGCCCGCCCGCGCACCACACGCAGTCCTGCGGGGCGGATCCCCACGAGGGCTTTGGCGTTCTTGATCAGGAGGCTTCGCATCGGAGCAAAGAAAGGTGATCGATCCGGGGTTGAAGGTTGTTCTTCCTAACGATCCTTTGGTGGATCCGCCTGCGGTTTCCCAAGGGTTGGCCCCACCGTGCGATCCTACTTTTGTACCCTCTACACCTCCAGCGTTCGGATACCCACGATGCCCGGCAATTCCATAGGCCAGATCTTCCGGTTGACCACCTTCGGCGAAAGCCACGGGGATGGCATTGGCGGTATCGTGGACGGCTGTCCGGCCGGGTTGGCGTTGGACCAGGAGGCGATACAAGCAGAGCTGGATCGGCGTAGGCCGGGAAGCACTTCGCTCGGCACCACGCGCAACGAAGCGGACAAGGTGGAGTTCTTGAGCGGCTTGCTGGCGGGGGTCACCCTTGGAACACCGATCGCCTTTCTCCTGCGCAACACCGATGCACGAAGCAGCGACTACGATGCATTGAAGGATGTCTACCGCCCCGGCCATGCGGACATGACGTGGGAGGAGAAGTTCGGGATCCGTGACCATCGTGGTGGTGGACGTAGCAGTGCGCGTACCACGGCAGCGAGCGTGGTTGGCGGTGCCATTGCCCGACAGTTGTTGGCGCAGGAAGGTGTGCTGGTGCAAGCCTACGTGCAGCAGGTCGGCACCGAGCGTACCGAGAAGCCGTACACGGATCTGGACCTTACTTCCGTTTGGAACAACGATGTGCGCACCGCCGATCCCGAAGCAGTTGCGCCTATGACGGTATTGATCGAACAGGTGAGGGCAGAAGGAGATTCCATCGGTGGCGTTATCTCGTGCGTGGTGCGCGATGTTCCGGTGGGCCTTGGCGAGCCGGTCTTTGATCGGTTGGAGGCGGATCTGGCGAAGGCCATGTTGTCCATCAACGCCACCAAAGGTTTCCAGATCGGTGATGGCTTCGCCGCCGCCGCAACGCGCGGGTCGCAGAACAATGACACGTACCAACTAGGCTGGCGCAAGGTCGCGGGCCCTGACCATGGCTTGGGTTACCGGGTGGATGAAGGTGCCATCCGTACCACGACCAACCATGCTGGGGGCACGCTCGGCGGCATCAGCAATGGCGAGGACATCTGGTTCAGCGTGGCCTTCAAGCCACCCTCCACCATCGCGAAAGCCCAGAACACCGTTGACCGTTCAGGCCAAGCCGTGGTTCTCGAAGCCCAAGGCAGGCATGATCCTTGCGTGGTTCCCCGCGCCGTTCCCATCGTGGAAGCCATGACCTGTTTGGTGCTCGCCGATCATCTATTACGCAACCGTTCCGCTCGCGCGGCTCACAAGTCTTCATCCGATTGACCATGGCAAAGTGGACCAAACGTATCCTGCTCACGCTCGTCGTACTTGTCGTTCTCATTCTGGCAGCAGCCATCCTGATCCCCATCCTCTTCAAGGACAAGATCGAGGCTGCGGTGAAGAAGGAGGTGAACAACAGCATCAACGCCGTGGTGGATTGGGGTGAATGGGACATCACCATCCTGAAGAGCTTCCCGGACCTCACCGTGGAGATCGAGAACGTGAAGGTGAGCAACGTTGCGCCCTTCGAAGGCATCGACCTGGCACGCATCGCCATGCTCACCGCCACGGTGGACATCAAGAGCGTCTTCGGCGACAAGATCGACATCAAACGCATCGGTTTGGTGAAGCCGCACATCCATGTGAAAGTGCTGGAAGATGGCCGTGCGAACTGGGATATCGCCAAAGCCGATAGCACCATTGAGACAACTCCGGCGGATACGGCGAGCGCGTTCAACATCGGCTTGCGCGAATACTGGATCGAAGATGGATCGTTGATCTACGACGATGCCTCGCTCGGCTACTACATGGACCTGCTCGGCCTCGACCACAACGGCAGTGGCGACTTCACGCAGGACCTCTTCACGTTGAATACGACCACGCATGCGGATACAGCGAACGTGGTGTTCGATGGCATCAAGTATTTGAAGAACGTGAAGGCCGACATCAAGGCCGATCTGGACATGGACATGCCCAACATGAAGTTCACCTTCAAGGAGAACGAGGCCACCATCAACCAACTCACGCTCGGTTTCGATGGTTGGTTGGCCATGCCCGGCGATGACATGGACATGGACATCACCTGGAACACGAAGAAGACCGACTTCGGTACGCTGCTTTCGCTTGTTCCTGCGGAGTTCGCATCGGACCTCACGGGCGTCCAGATGAGCGGCAAGGCCGGATTCAGCGGTTTCGTGAAGGGTATATACAATGACAATTCCATGCCGGCGTTCGGCCTCGACGTGGATGTGGACAAGGGCCGCTTCAAATACCCCGACCTGCCCAGCAGCGTGGAGGACATCTACGTGGACCTCAACATCAACTGTCCGCAAGGCAACGACATGGACAAGATGGTGGTGGACTTGAAACGCTTCGCCATGAAGATGGCCAACAACCCCGTGGAAGCGCGGATGTACTTGACCACACCCATGAGCGACCCCAACGTGGACGCGGAGTTGAAAGCGAACCTGGACCTCGCCAGCGTGAAGACGGTGATCCCGATGAAGGAAGAACTGAAGGGCAACCTCACCGCCGATGTGCGCATGAAAGGCCGCATGAGCGATGTGGAGAAAGGCCAGTACGACAAGTTCAAGGCCGATGGCAAGTTGATCCTCCTTGGGATGAACTACGTGAGCGATTCGCTGCCGCCAGTCGGCATCAACAGCCTGTACTTCGACTTCAGCCCGCAATTCCTTTCGCTCACCAGCTTCGATGGCAGCGTGGGCAGCAGCAACATCCAAGCGAAAGGCCGCATGGACAACTACATCCAGTGGTGGTTGAAGGACAGCACGCTCACCGGCAGCTTCGACATGACCGCCAATAAGTTCGACCTGAACGAACTGATGGGGCCATCTGCTCCGGAAGACACCGCCGCAACAAGTGCAGACACCACCTCGCTCACCGTGATCGAAGTACCTGGCAACATCGACTTCCGCATGAGCATGGCGGTGAAGGAGGTGATCTACGACAACCTCAACCTGGCCAACGTGCGCGGCGGAATGCACATCCATGACAAGCGTGTGGACCTGAAGGATGTCTTCTTCAACCTCTTCGGCGGAAGCATCACCATGGCTGGCGGTTACGACACGAAGAGCATGGCCAAACCCGCGATCGACCTTACCTACGACGTGAAGGAGCTCGACATCGAAGAGACGGTGAAGTACATGGAGACCGTGCAGAAGATGGCGCCCATCGCCAAGACCTGCAAAGGCAAGTTCAGCACGAACCTCACCATGAATGCGGTCCTGGATCAGCACATGCAGCCCGATCTGAACACGATGACCGGTCGCGGAACGTTGCGCACCAAGAGCGTTCGTATCGATGGGTTCCAGCCGCTGGTGGACATCGCCAAAGCGTTGAAGATCCAAGAGCTCCAGAACACGACGTTGCAGGATGTGGTGTTCAACTACAAGTTCGAAGAGGGCAAGATGATCACCGAGCCGTTCAACGTCAACATCGGTCGCATCAAGTCCAACGTGGGTGGCAGCACGGCCTTCGCTGACCAAGCCATTGACTACGATATGAAAGCGAAGATCCCGAGCGACATGTTCGGAGCTGGCGCTGCGACGGCGGTCGCTGGGTTGTTGGGCAAGGCGAACAGCGCCATCGGGGCTAACTTCCAAGTGCCTGCCGAGTTGGACCTAACCGCGAAGATCACGGGTACCATTGACAAGCCGATCGTGAAGCCGGTCTTTGCCGGTGGCGGCAGCAACGTGAAGGAAGTGATCAAAGAAGAGATCAAGCAGGAGCTGAACAACCAGATCGACAAGGCTAAGGAAGATGCAGTAGCCAAGGCACGTGAAGAAGCTGCCCGCCTTGTTGCCGAAGCCCAGAAGCAAGCGGATAGAGCCAAGGCCGAAGCCCGCGCCGCCGCAGCACGCATCAAGGGTGAAGCCTACAAAGCCGCCGATGATGCCGTTGCGAAAGTGACGAACCCATTGGCCAAGGTCGGTGCGCAACTAGCTGCGAAGAAGGCTAAGGAGGAGGCCGACAAGAAAGAACAACAGGCCGTTGCCGAAGCCGACAAAAGGGCCGATGGTCTGGTCGAAGCTGCCCGCAAGAAGGGCGACGACCTGATCGCAAAAGCCGAAGCGACGAACACCACGGTCAAATAGTGAGCGTGCCGATCAGATGACCGAGATACGAAGATCCCGTAGCGTCGACTGTCATGGTCGACCCGAACGTACCGAGATGGAAATGAGAAGTCTGGTCAGGCGATCGTGTATGGCGTTCGTTATGTTGTTGGCGATCGCGAACGCGACAGCCCAAGACGAGGAGCCCACCGATGATCCGTGCGGTAAGCCAAGCGACAAGAAGATCGTGAAGCTGTTGGAAGAAGCCGGAAAAGCGAAGGATCCGGTAGAGCGCCACCAGAAGTTGAAGGCGTCGTTGGAGTTGGATGGTGAATGCGCGGAATGCCTATTCCAGTTGGGTGTTTCGGCCTACCGCATCGGTAAAGAGGGCGGCAAAGGTTATGGGCCGTCGATCAAGTATTTCGAGCAGTTGCAGGCGAAGTGTCCCAACTACCACAGCGACGTGGCGTACCACTTGGGCATCATGCACTATGCGCAGGATGAGTTCGCAGAAGCTGCCAAGTCCTTCGAAGCGTTCCGCAAATTCCCGAGCGACGATGCCACGCGCATGAGCAAGGACTTCGACAAGAAGTACACGGATGTGGAAGCCGTGATGCCCGAGCTCCAGTTCTACGTGGACTTCTACAAGAACACCGCGCCGCTGAACCCGCAGCTCGTACGTAATGTGAGCACCGCAGCCAAGGAATACTTGCCGATGCTCTCGCCGGACAACGAGTTGATGTTCTTCACCCGGGTAAGCCAAGTGAAGGCGAAAGGTGATATCGTCTCACGGGAAGTGGAGGAACTCACGGAAGCACGCCGCAGCGATATGAAGGCCGACTTCAACACGGGCCGTGCGTTGCCGGATCCGTTCAACGTAGGGGACAACTACGGTGGATTGACCATCAGCGTGAACAACCAGGAGATGTTCGTGACGGTATGTGCAGCCCCTGATGCGAACGGATACCGGAACTGCGACATTTTCCGATCGCATTACGAAACGAAGTTCGATCTGGACCGAGGTGGGCAGACCTTTGAATGGGCGGGCTTGGACAACCTGGGGCCGAACATCAATACACCGGACGGATGGGAGAGCCAACCCACGTTGAGCGCCGACGGTAATACGCTCTACTTCGCCACGATCCGCCCGAATACCGACGGCATCGACATCTTCGAAAGCAAGCGCACTGGCAATGACCAGTGGTCTCCCGCCCGACCGGTGAAAGGCATCAACACGGATGGCGACGAGAAGGCGCCCTTCATGCATAGCGACAGCCGCACGCTCTACTTCGCCGCTAAACCACCGAACGACGAGAGCGGTCGTGTTGATGAAACGCGTGGCCACAAAGGCATCGGCGGCTACGACATCTTCTTCAGCAAGATGAACGACGATGGCTCGTGGTCCAAGCCGAAGAACATCGGGCACCCGTTGAACACAGACCAGGATGAACACGGCTTGGTCGTGAGCGCCGACGGACACACCGCCTATTTCGCCAGCGGCCGTTTCCAAGGTGCCGGTGACTTGGACATCTTCGGATTCGAACTGCCCAAGGAAGCGCGTCCGGATGACATCCTGCTCGTGAAGGGTGAAGTCCGCAACGAGAAGGGTGAACTGGTGAAGGATGCCACGGTGGAGATCGAATACATGGACACGCGCAAAGTGGAAGTGATCCGTGTGGATAGCGTGAGCGGCCGTTATGCCACCGTTGTGAAGTTGAAGCCGGGCAGCGATGTGATCATGACCGTGAAGAAGAAGGACCACGTTTTCGACAGCCGCAGTTTTTCCGCAGAGGATACCGTACGCGCCGGTGTGGCGAAGGTGGATATGCAGGTGCAGAAGATCGAGGTGGGCAAGAGCTACCGCGTCAATGACATCAAGTACCCCACGAACTCAGCGGACATCACCAAGTCATCGGAGTACATCCTGGACGAGCTCATCGGCTTCCTGAAAGAGAACCCGACAGTGAAGATCCGGATCGAAGGCCACACGGACAGCCGTGGTGGTGCTGCCGAGAACAAGCTGCTTAGCGAGAACCGGGCGATCACAGTAAGCAACTATTTGCAGTCGCACGGAGTGGCGGCCAACCGCTTGACCCACCAAGGGTACGGACCGGAAAAGCCGTTGGCCACGAACGATACGGAAGAAGGCCGTGCGAAGAACCGGCGCACCGAGTTCGTCATCGTCTCTCGCTGATCGTGATCTGGCCGGGCGGTGTGCTTAGGACAACGCTTTGTTCCATGCCCCTGTAATGTTCCCGGGGAGAGAGGCGCATTTCCTCAGTCGAGGTGGATGTCCTCGTCGCGCTTCTGCATAAGCTTGCTTTCGTTCACATGCATGCGCAGGTTGAGGAATTCCACCAGCACGCTGAAGCCCATGGCGAAGTAAATGAACGCTTTGTTCACGTGTTCGCCGAAGCCTTCCATGATCAACGCTGCGCCGATCATCACCAAGAAGGAGAGCGCCAACACCTTCACCGTACCGTGTTTGTTCACGAAGTCAGCGATCGGGGCACTGGCGAAGAGCATCAGTAGCACGGCGAAGATCACGGCGAGCGACATGATGAGCAATTGGTTGCTCATGCCCACGGCGGTGATCACACTATCCAAGCTGAAGACGATGTCGATCACGATGATCTGGAGGATCACGCTCATCATGCTGGAGGCTTTGCGGTGTGGGCCTTCCTTTTCGCGCTTGTGTTCCACCTTGGCATGGATCTCCACGGTGGCTTTCCAGATCAGGAACAGACCACCGATGATCAGCACCAGATCACGGCCGGTGACGCCGTGATCCCCGAAGTGGAAGAAGGCCGTTTGCAGGCCCATGATGAAGCTGATGCTGAAGAGCAACGCCAAGCGGGTGATCATGGCCAATGCCAGACCCATCCGCTGCGCTTTCCGTTGGCGCTCTTTGCCCTCCAGCTCACCGCTGAGGATGCTGATCACGATGATATTATCGATGCCGAGCACGATCTCCAGTGCGGTGAGCGTGAGCAACGCGATGATCCCTTCGCTGGTAAGCAGGACGTGGGGATCCAGTGTAGAAAAGTCCATGAAGTAGGTGAGGGTTCCGGCGCGAAGCTAATTCGTCCGGGGCGACGTTCCGGGAATGGCCGGTCCACGGGCCTTTGCTACCAGGATGGTCTCGTTGCGGTTCACGGGATTGAGCCAAAAGACCAAGCGGTCCAGGGCTCCGGGTTCGGCGCGCGCAACGGGTTCCAAGGGCCCCATTCCGGCGGTCACCCTTCCGATGCGGCTTGCGAGGTCCTCTTCACCCACGAAGATCACCACGTTCGGGCGGTGGCTGTCCGGGAAAGCTGCCAGTCGTGCGGCCAGGTCGGCTGTTGGATCCGTCCATGGCTCCACGCTGATGCCCCAGTGCTTGCTGTAGAATAGCGGAGGCATCGGGGCGGTCTGTTTAAAACTGTCCTCGATCACGATGCCGCGGACATCCGGAACGTCCTGGAGCGCCACCATGGCTTCCACCCGGCTGCGTTTGCTGTAGCTGAAGCACAACACTACAAGGACCACGATATTGATGGTCCATGTGAAGAGCATCAGGCCTTTCCACAGGCGAGCGCGGCTATTCCACCAGGTGCTCGTGGTGCGCCATTGCTCCCAAGAGACGTATCCGATCACGAAGAAAAGTGGCACGATGGGCAGCAGGAAGCGCTCCTGTTTGTTGGGGAAATAGGAGTGGATGGCCAGGAAGAGCAGCACCGGCAGCCAGATCAGCAGGGGAGAAGTGCGGCGGAAGAAGCCGAAGAACACAGCTACGCTGAAGAGCGGGATGAAGATGCCGAGCAACAACAGCAGGTAGTTGTACCACGGTTGATCGAAGTACGTGGTGGTGTTGGCCATGTTGTACAGCACGTATTCGGTGATCTCCGCAAAGGGCCTTCCCCACAAGAACAGGTCAATGCCGGATTGGATCAACACGAGCGGAAGCGCCACGCCGAACCCGTAGAAGACCGCGTTCAACCACCTGCGCTGGAACAACAGAGCCAGCCCTGGTCCGGCGGCGAAGAAGAGCGTCTGGAACCGCACATTGATCGCCAAGCCGATGAAGATCCCTGCTAAGAGCGCATCGTTGCGCGAGGGCCCTTCGCCATTCTTCACCAGTCGCCACGCGCCCAGCATTAGGAACGGGATGCATGCCGTTTCCACCAGGTTGCGCACGCTGAGGAAGGGCATGAAGTAGAACAGCGCCAAGAACAGGCCGGTGCGCCAGGCGATCTCCGCAGAGGATAGCCGCAGCGCGATGCGGTAACCTACCCGCACCACGATCAGGCTCCACAACGCGTGCAATAGCCGCACCACCACCATCAGCACCTTGGGATCGCTGATGCCGATCGCCTTCAACACCACGAACAGCAGGTAGTGCAGGCCCACATAGAAGAAGCTGTGACCGGTCGGGCGCGGATCAGGCCCTTGGTTCCACGGCAGCCAGTTATTATAATCGAAGCCATCGGCCCAGCTGCCGGCCGCCTCGATCACCAGGAAATGGTCGTCGTGGGCGAAGTATCCTTGGCTGAAGAACGCCGCCACCAACCGGGGCACCAAGGCGATCACCGTGAGCACGAACAGTGGTCGGGCTTCCGGGCGATCGAAGAGTTTGAACAAAGAACCTGCGCTCACACCGCGAAGATGCACCAACGGCCTCCTACTTTTGCACCACTTCCGTTCCCCATGAACATCGTAGTCCTCTCGCGGGACACCAAATTGTACTCCACCAAGCGGTTGGTGGAGGCCATCGAGTCACGTGGCCATAACGCACGCGTGGTCAACCACGTCAAGTGCGACATCCTCATCGAGAAGAGGAACCCGCAGATCCTCTATAACGGGCAGCCTTTGGTGGATGTGGACGCGGTGATCCCGCGGATCGGAGCGAGCGTCACTTTTTACGGTACGGCCGTGGTGCGCCAGTTCGAGATGATGAAGGTGTTCTCCACCACGGAGAGCCAGGCCTTGGTGCGCAGCCGCGATAAACTGCGCAGCATGCAGATCCTCACCCGCAGCGGCGTGGGTATCCCGAAGACCGTGTTCACCAACTACAGCAAGGACGTCGGCAGCATCGTGGATAGCGTGGGTGGTGCGCCATGCATCATCAAATTGCTGGAAGGCACGCAGGGCTTGGGTGTCGTGTTAGCGGATACGAAAAAGGCCGCCGTTGCCGTCTGCGAAGCGTTCAACAGTTTGAAGGCCCGGGTCATCGTTCAAGAATTCATCCAAGAGAGCCGTGGCATCGACGTGCGCGCTTTCGTGGTGGATGGCCGGATCGTGGGCGCCATGAAACGGACCGGCAAGGAAGGGGAGTTCCGGAGCAACCTGCATCGCGGCGGCAAAGCCTCGTTGATCGAACTCACGCACGAGGAGGAGGTCACGGCGATCAAAGCAGCCAAGGCATTGGGCCTGCACGTGGCCGGTGTGGACATGCTCCAGAGCGATCGTGGCCCGCTGGTGATCGAGGTGAACAGTTCACCGGGCTTGGAAGGCATCGAAGGCGCCACCGGCCACGACATCGCTGGGGAGATCGTGAAGTTCATCGAGCGGAACGTGTGATCTTCAGCTGATCCATCAGTTGAAATAGGATAGTGCGATCAGCGGGTCGCCTCCTTCCGATGTTGCCCGCCAGTTGAGGAATGCACTGCTATCCACTAGAGCTGAGAACAATTGAGGCATTTGCTTCCGGAAGATCCTGACATTCTCAATATGGATCAAGATCATGCAGTGAGCGAGGCATTGATCACTCATCCAGTCATTCCAAGCGTTCATATTCCGACCGTAGTAGTGCGGGAATCCGAATGTGGACGCGAAATGATCATGGAAAGCATCCTCGGTCGTCAGAGCCTTTCCGTCGATGATGAAGGACTTCATTTCGGTCACTAGCCAGTCTAGATCGGCAGGTTGCACGAATTATAAACACGAGTGTGAGCCAGACTAGTTGAACCGGTGAATTTCCTCACTTCCAGAATTCCGCCATCTTCATCCGTTGCTTGCTCAGCTTGGTCACGAAGAAGAACTGGTATAGCTCGTGCATCCACACGCGTCTGCCAATGCGTGTGTACCAACGCATGGCACTGCGCAACCGGGCTTCGCGGTGGAAGAGAAGGCGCATCACCGAGCTTGGCCGTGTTTGCATGATCACCTCGATCAGCTTCACGTAGATGATCACCAGCCACGGCTTCAGGTGTACGGTATTGATCACTTGATGTTTGTAGTCCCACTTGCGTTGATCGGTGAGGATGATCTCCTTGTCGCGCACCTCCTCGAAGTAGGGTGTCCACTTGTGCGGCGTCACGTATAGCAGTTGCACTTGATCCGGATCGTAGGAGAGGAGTTGCTTCAGGCTGTTGATGAAGTCGCGCGTGGTCTCTTCGCCGAACCCCACCACGTAGGTCGCCATGGACAGGATGCCGTGCTTGCGTAGCAGCTGGATCGCCTCTTTGTCCTTGGAGACCGTGCCTGCCTTCTTGATCCGTTCCAGCACCACGGCGTCGTAGTTCTCGATGCCCAGGAGGAACCGTTCAAATCCGGCCTTCTTGTACAGGTGGAGGAAGTCGGCATCGCGTACGATATTGTCCGCACGGATGCTGCCGACGAGGATGAGCCCGAGATCCTTGGCGACGAGTGCTTCCAAGAACGCCTTCCACTCCCGTGGGTTCGAGGAAGGGTTCTCATCGGCGAAGTTGATCACCTGGATGCCGTAGGTCTTCTTCAGCATCTCGATCTCATCGGCCAGTTTCTGCGGATCGCGGCACCGCCATTTCTTCCAGAACAGGCTCTGGCCGCAATAGGTGCAAGGGTATGGACATCCACGGGAGAACTGGATCACCACGGCTTTGCGCTGGCCCCAATAGGTGTAGTGGTTGCATCCCATCAACTCCCATCCGATCCGGTAGGCGTCCAGGTCCTGTAGCGTTGGCGCTGGTGGTGTGCGGTATGGTCTTCCTTCTTTCCGTGTTGCGATGCCTTTGATCGTATCAAGTGCGGATCCATCTTGTAGTGCCTGGATCAGTTGCAGTGCCACTTCTTCCCCTTCACCACACACCACATGGTCTATCTGCGCGTTCTCTTCCAGGATCTGTTGCCAGTGGTAGGTGGGGAATACGCCGCCGATGATAACGATGATACCCGGCATCTTCGCCTTGATCAATGTGGTGATATCATTGATGATGGGTTGTGCCGATGTGGACCCGGAGTGCCCCAGCAGAACGGCATCGGGTCCATGCTTCACCACTTCACGAACGATCACATCGAAGCTCATCGGACCGAACTCCGCGTCGAGTAGCTCCACGGCGTGCCCTGCATCCAACAGTGGCCCACCGATACAAAGCAGCCCCAGCGGCGGCAGGTGTTCCCGCGGCATCCGACTCCCGATGGACTCGTGCGGGGGATTGATGAGCAGGATCTTCATGCGGGCATCGGGTTCGTGTGCAAGGCGATCGTAGCCGTGAACGAACCTGGAAATGCCGCAGTGTACAATTGGGAAATTTTGGCGACCCGCGGTCGATGCCTTCAGCTGGCAGCCCTACGGCACCACGAACTTCAGCGTACCGCGTTCGGGAGAAACAGCCACGTACGCCCCGGTGAGAAGGAGTAGGTGATGCACCCGTGCGTTTGGTTGGATGGTCGTGATCAACTTACCGGACATGTCGTGTATCGCGATCGTTCCACGTGGACCGTTCATAGCGTCCATCAGGTGTAATTCGCTCCGGGTCGGATCGAAGAACCAACGGGTGTCGTGAACGGATTCCATGATAGCAACGGTCTGGTCCGTCTCGTAGCAACCAAGATCCACCACCTCCCCTTGGATGCGTGGTTGCTGTGCAAGGTCGCGGTTGTATGGATCGATGACCGCCTGATCGGATCCCACATTGATAGCAGGGGATGATGGGAGCAATGTATAGTCGTAGTCGATGGCGTCGAAGTTCCCGGGGTCCGACGAGTACGGTGTGGTGAACAATGGGTCGCTATCAATGATGTTATCCCCACTGGGATAGCCTCCTTCAATGATCGAGTAGGAGACCTGGGCCTGTTCGTTCAGTTGCCTATCGTTGTAAGCCGTGTTCTTATAGATGATGCAGTTGGTGACACGGTGCTGAGGATCTTCCAAGCGTATGATCTCGTCTTGGATGCCGTTCTCGTAAAGATTGAAATTCTGGACAACTGTACAGTTCACAAGGTTGAACGCATCCTCTTGGTTGAAGGAGTTCACACGGATCACACTTCCACCGAAGTCGTTCACCGTATTGCCGATGACATAGGAGTTGGACATGCGGGCACTACTGAAGTCGTCCACTTCGATCAGACTGATGGATCCAGTGTTGTTCGTGAAGGTGCATCGATCGATGACAAGATCCTCGTATCGGACGGTATTGTAAAGGCAGGCACCAAGCCGAGCCGTGTTGTTGGTGAACCTCGAATCCAGTATGGTCAGCGAGGAGTATCCGCCATTGTTATTTCCATTGCAAATGGCACCACCGCTGCCGCCTGAGGTCTGGTTGAGCTCGAGCAGGCAATTCTCAATGGTCAAACGTGCAGCGGCGAGGTAGATCCCTCCACCGTAGTTCTGCGAGGTGTTCCTCACGATGTGGCAGTTCTTCACGATCAACAGCCCGTTGGTGATGTTCGTTGCGGACACCCCTCCACCGTTGTTCCCGTTCCCGCTGTTCCCGCTCATGATACGGAAGCCATCGAGCGTGATGGTGGTGGTGATGTTGTTCGCCTTCACCACCGTGTGGGAATTGTCGGCGATACTACCGGGTTGGCCGATATCCCCACTGAGCACGGTGATGTTGTTGGCCAGGTCCCGTTGGATCAGTTCGGTCTCCCCTCCTGCGAAGCCACCGAAAAGATCAACGCCGTCCTGCAGCGCGAAGGCGATGGTCCGGTCCGTGTTATTGGTCGGCTTGTAAACACCTGCGGCCACCCAGATCTCATCGCCGGGGATGGCCAAGCTCAATGCCGACTGAAGGTCCACGAAGGCATCGTTCCAATTCGATCCGATGTTGGCACCGGTGGCGTTGAGGTTCACATGGTAGCGTGTGGCGTTCGCTAACGGGGCGAGTGCGAGGGCCAGGAGGCATGAGGATATCGTCCGGAGCATGGTGATGGATATGGTTCTGGTAAGGGCTGTTCACGCGGGTCAGTAGCGTTCCAGCCATCGGAACCACGAAACTAATGCGGCTTCACCCAAGGGCGATCACCCTACCACGTTCTTGCGGCTCACATCCACCACGAAACGTCCACGCAGGAATTTGCGTCCCAGCAGCACCTGGTACTTCATGTCGCTGCGGTCGAACAACGTCACTTCGGTGCGCACGAGGAAGCCGTTCAGTTTCACCTGTGTGCTGATCAGGTAGCGGCGGCTGGTCTCCCCGTTGCTGCTCTTCACCGTTACCCGTTTGAAGGTGTTGAAGACCTTCGTCTTGCGAACACCCCCCATCTGGAAGGTCACCACAAGTTGCCGCGCCCCGTCCTTTTTGCGCGAACGCAGCTTCTGGTAGTGGAGCGCGCTGCGGTAGGCACCGGTATCGACCTTCGCTTGCACACGGGCCACGCCAAGGCCGGGCAGGGCGATATGCTCCAACCTGCCGATCGTGGTCAACGTCTTGGGCATGGTGCAAAGGTGTATGACGGATCGCCTTCAGTGACAGGTCGATCCACGTGTTCCTAACAGCAACGGGTGGAGCTTTCGCAAGGTTCGGAGAAAGGCGCGATCTTTGCCACGCTTTTGAACATGACCATGAACAAGACCATCACCCTACTGGCCACTGCGGCCCTCGTTCTTGCCTGTAACACCGCCACCGTACCGGCCAATGCCCAAGACAAAGGCGCTGAGCAGAGCACCGTGAAAAGCTATGGCGAAGCGATCACAGCCGAGGGGGCCATCAGCACTGCCGATCTCGCCAAGACGATGAAGGAGAAGAACGAAGCCACCGTGAAAGTGGAAGGCGAAGTCATCACCAGTTGCGCCATGAAAGGCTGCTGGATGGACATGAAGATGGCCGACGGCAGCACCATGAAAGTGCGTTTCAAGGACTACGGCTTCTTCGTGCCCACCAAAGGCCTAGAAGGCAAACACGCCGTGCTCCAAGGCACCGCCACGCGCGAAGTGGTGGATGTGGCCACATTGAAGCACTACGCCGAAGACGCGGGCAAGAGCAAGGAAGAGATCGAGAAGATCACCGAGCCGGAGAACAACTTGATGTTCCTCGCCGACGGTGTGTTGATCACTTTCTGATCCGACCCATCGAACCGAAAGCCCGGGCCTGGTCCCGGGCTTTTTCGTTATACCGCACCGAATGCTCATTGGAATGTTGACAGCTCTTTCGCGGGAACTGGACCGGCGCGTTGGTGCGGTCTACCTTCGACATCCCTAGGCTGGGAAGCAACATGAACAAGATCGCATTAGCCGTACATGGTGGCGCTGGTACCATCGCACCCGAACTGATGACACCTGCACGCGAGAAAGCCTATCGTGGAGCATTGGACCTTGCCCTCCGCCACGGATACGCGGTGTTGGAGAAGGGTGGTGCCGCCTTGGATGCCGTGGAAGCGGCGGTGCGTGCGTTGGAGGATACACCCTTGTTCAACGCGGGCCGTGGATCGGTGTTCAATGCCGATGGCCAGCACGAGATGGACGCCAGCCTGATGAACGGAAGCGACCTACGCGCAGGTGCGGTGGCCGGTGTGCAGAACGTGAAGAACCCCATCTCACTCGCACGCCGGGTGATGGACAACAGCAGCCACGTGCTCATCAGCGGCAACGGCGCGTTCGAGTTCGCGCACCAGCAGAAGGTGGAGTTGGAAGATGATCAGTATTTCTTCGACGACTTCCGTTACCAACAATGGAAAGAAGTGGTGGGCAGCGACACGGTCCAACTGGATCATTCCGGCAGTTCCGCTACACCACCTGCTGCGGGTGACAAGGAAAAGAAGTTCGGCACGGTCGGAGCGGTCGCCTTGGATGCATCAGGCCATCTCGCCGCTGCTACCAGTACCGGTGGCATGACGAACAAGAAGTGGCAGCGGGTAGGGGACAGCCCCATCATCGGCGCTGGTACCTATGCGAACGACGAGTCGTGCGCGATAAGCTGCACGGGCCATGGCGAGAGTTTCATCCGGGCCGTGGCAGCACATGATGTCCATGCGCTGATGGTGTACAAAGGGCTATCGCTGGCCGAAGCCGTACGCATCGTGGTCCACGAGAAGTTGCCCAAGTTGGATGGCGACGGTGGGTTGATCGCGATCGATCGTAATGGCAACATCGTGCTCGACTTCAACTGCAGCGGCATGTACCGCGGGCAGGTCGGTGCCGATGGAGCGTTCCATACGGCGATCTTCCGGTAAAGAGGAACCAGCACGTTCTACTTCCCCATTGTTTGGCTCGTAGGCACGACCAGCGTCACCTTGGGTTTCTTCGGATTGATGAACGGCAGGTGTATCTGCTGTTCTTCCGGGTAGTCGATGTCCTCCCCCAGGATGTATCCGTACGGTTTCAGTGAAGGGATGGAATCGCACACGATCTTGAGCATGCCGGTGATGGGGATCGCGAGCACCATGCCCACCACGCCCCACAACAGGCCGAAGCCGATGAGCGCGGCGATGCTGGCGAGCGGGTTCACGCTCACGCTGCTGCCCACGATCTTCGGGGTGATGAAGTTGTTCTCCAGGAACTGGGTGATCAGGCACACGCCGAAAGCCCCCACCGCGTACATCACGGAATCCTTCGTCACCAAAGCGATCACGATCGGGATGAGGCTGCCGATCATCACGCCCACATAAGGGATCACGTTCAACAGGCCGATCGCGAAGCCAAGCAACACGGCATATTTCAAGCCCAGCAGGAGGAAGCCGATACTGTTGAGCACACCCAGGATCACGATCACCAGCAGCACGCCGCGCATGTACTTCCGCGACAGCTTGGAAACGTTCAGCATGATGTCCAGCACCAAGCCTTCACGCGTTTTGCCGAGCTGCTCGAAGAAGGTGCGGAACTTCTCCTTCAACAGGAGCAGCAGGAACACGATGATCGGGATGGGCACGATCGCAGCCAGCACCGCACCGGTACCGGAGAACAGCTTCATCACGATGTTCCCTCCGGAGCTGGCCATTTCGCCCACCCGCGCATTGAACCATTTCAGCTGGTCGCGTTGGCTGATGTGGGCCTGGTCTTCGATGGTCTGTTGAAGTGCCTTGCCTTTTTCCGCGAAAGCTGCCTGCAAGGCTGGAAGGCCATCACCGAAACGGGTGAGCTGCCACCCGGCCAAGAAGAAGGTCCCTAGCACCAGGATGATCATCAACAACGTGGCGCACAATGCACCTGCCCAACGGGGCAGTCCGATGGATTCCACTTTGCGGGCGAAGGGAAGAAGGAGGAAGGCCAGCAACCCGCTTATCACGAAGAGCAGGATCAGGTCTTTCCCAAAGTACAAAGCGACGACCGTGAGCACGATCGCCGCTAGTGTCAGGACATAGCGTTTCAGTCCTTCGCTTTCTGTCATGCGTTATGATCTTCGTGGGCCTTGCGGCGTTCGTTCACATATTCTTTCACACGTTCCCAGCTCACACCGAATTCGTGTTGGAGTTTGCTTCCCATGGAATTCGGGTCCTTCGTGAAACGTTCCATCAGTGCGGGAAGTACCATGCTCGCCACGGCAACAGCAGCTCTGCCCACGGGCGTCTTGGCTTTGGCGCCGAGAACGGTACCCAACGCCAGGCGTGTGGCACCCGAAGACCCGCCGACGAGTTTGGCGATGCTCTTCAAGGGTTTCCATGCTTGAAGCATGTCGCCGAAGGCATCGCCCATGAGCGCGCGGCGGAACGGTGCTTCGCGCATCAGTTCCAACTGTGCGCGCAGGCCATCCTGTACGCGATCGCGTTCAGCACGCAAAGCGAGTCTGTGTTGGCGCACTTCGCCCAGGTCTTTGAATCGTTCACTCATCGTCATGCATGGCATTGATCACCGCCAAAGTCACCTTGTCGCGCAGCACCGAACGCCAGAGCCAGAAGAAGACGCCGCCGAGCACCAGGAATATACCACCTGCAAGGAGGAACCCCAGTGCGTTGTTGGCCAACAACTGGCCGAGCCAGAGAGCGAGCGCCACCAGCCATAACATCAGTACGGTAGCGGCTATCAGGCCGATCACGGCACCCATCATCACGGTGGATGAGAGTTTGCCGACCTGCTCGCTGGCCTCCAGCTTGGTCACGGCCTTCTGGGCCTCGAACCAAGCCTTGGCATCATCGCTCACGGCCTGCACATACAGGCTGATGTCCGGTCCGTCCTCTTCGGGGCGGATATACCGTTCGTAGGGGCGCTCGCTCACGGTGGATCAGTTCGCGCTGTGGCGCACGTTCTCGGTGGCGCGTTTCGCCTTGGCCGCCACTTCTTCAGCGGTACCGGTCACATCCTTCGCCAACCGGTCTTTGAGGTCCTTGCCTTCTTCGAACAGGAAGCGCACGAAATCGCTCACTTCATCCTTCGTCATCGTGGCAGCATCACCGGCTTTCCCTTTCGCCTTGGCCCACTCACCTTGTGCGCGTTCGATCAGCTCGTCCATGTCGTCCTTGGCATCGCCCATCTTGGAGCGGAGGCGGTCGCGTGTTTCCTTGCCGGAACGTGGTGCTAACAAGACTCCGAGTGCTGCGCCTACCGCAGCCCCGGCGATGAACCCGATAAGTCCATTGGTGCGTTCGTTGCTCATGATCATTTGGTTTTTGCTGACCAGCCTGCAAGTTGCGGACCGCTCGGCGGACACAAGGTACGCATGCGGTCCGGCGCCAACGTTGACAAGGGTTTGAAGATGGACACGGCTGGAAATGAGTGGCTGGACGTTGGGGAACCAGTTCCCCGTCCATGGGGTCCACTAGCGCAACCATTTCCGCTCCATCACGAAGGTGCCGAAGGGAATGATGGAGGCTAGGCCAAGGCCGATGATACGATCGAACTCCCACTTCAATTTGGTGAACAGCGGGACGGCGGCCACCCAATACCACACGAACAGGACACCGTGTGCCCAGCCCACCACTTTCACGGCCCAGGGCCAGTCGGCGAGGTATTTCAGCGGCATGGCGATGAAGAGCAGGATCAGGAAGCTCCAGCCTTCGGCAATGGCTACACGGCGGAAACGGTTGATGATGGGGTCGGTCATGGTGGGGCGAAGGTCGGAACTGATCAGTGACGGGCCTTGTTATGCCCCGGTTCCCAGATCAGGCGGGTGAACATGCTGAAGCGCTCGTTCTCGCGATCCACCGGGATACCGGTAACGATGCCCACGAGGAAATTCTCCGCTATCCCCAACCGCATCTGTGGGCGCAGGACCATATCGAAGTCATTTCCTTCCAAGGATTTGTTGGTCTCCACGCCGATGAAGTTGCGCGTGTTCGGGATCATGTAGTGGACGCTGGTATTGATGTCGAAACGCTGGTGTGTGGATCCCGTGTGGCGATCCCGTTCGATGTGCGGCCCCGTGTAGATCAAGGTGTGGAAGTTGTCGCCCCACCGTTTGGCGGCGACCAGGAACGGGTTGAAGACATTGCCGGTGATAACCTTGCCGCTGGGCGTGCCTTGGTGTGGAAGTAGGATCTCGTTGATGTAGCCTAGGGCGAGCGAGGTCTTCGCTTTTTCCGAAACGAAGAAGGACCACTGCGCGGCGGTCTTCAAACTCTCTACACGATCCGGTGGGCGCTGCACTTCGGCTGCTCCTTTCTGCTGCGCGAACACCGTAACGGGCACTTCCACTTCGAAGCCGAGCCGATCGATCGGTGCGAATTCATACTCCACCAACATCTGGTACGAATCGTAGCCGATGTTGTCCGTAAGACCGAATCCCAAGTTCCATTCGCGTTCACCTTTACGCGAACCGAGGTCACGGATCAGGTCGATGTAGAGCGGCTCCGCGTGGAGCACCTTGTCCTTCGCCTTCACGTTCTCCACTTCGGCGATGTAGAGGCTGTCCAGGTCGGCCTCGGTTTGAGCGGAAGCAGAGAGGGAGAGACAGAGCGCACCTATTGCGCACAGGCCGTTCCGATGCATGCGGTGAAGAAAACCACACTGACTTTCTGAACGCCATCCGTTCAGCATTTTTCACGATCCGCGTTGGTAAGGAATGCTGTGCCACCGAGGAACGGCAGGCACGCTCGGAGCAACGGCTCGGTCGCGACGCGCGCGTTCGCCTCTGCACTTACGCCGGTCCACCCGTTCCTAGCGCAGGAGCGCGAACACACGATCGGTCACGCCGGGGACCTTGTCGCTTTCCACCGTCCCAGCCAACTACGAAATGCCGGTGCTCGCAGGTTCTCGGTTCGCCTGGAACCTATCCAACGCGAAAGTTGCGGCATCTTCTGGTACGCGCTTCACCAGTTCGAGACGCTCGTACGCAGCGTTGAGGAACACCATGCGCAGGTCACTTTCCAGGTACTCCAGCTCAATGATCTTGTTGTACGGGATCCGGAACGATGGAGCGAAGTCATGGCGTAATGCGTGGTACATCCGAAGTACGCCGAGGCCGATCAGCCCAACGGTCAGGATAGTAGCACCTGTCGAAGCGGCTTTGATCAACGTCAGTCCTCCTCCGCCGATCACCACCAAGGATCCGCCTACCACAAGCCGACCTGTGCGTGAGGGTGAACCTGCGCCTTGCTCCAGGGTGTTCTGCGCCTCTTGCCAGTTGCCGGAACGTGTGAAGCACAAGCATTCCTCATCCACATGCAAATAGCCTTGCTCCAAGGGGAAGTAGCGCCGTTCTGGGGATGGCATCTTGTTGTTCATCGGCGCCCGCGTTCGGCCCGCCGCTTTCGCCGGTCCGCCCGTTCCTTACGCAGGAGGGAGAAGACCCGGTCGGTCACGCCCGGGATCATGTCGCGTTTGATGCCCGCCCGCGTGAAGTGCCAGATGTAGGTGAGCAACGATCGGTTCGGGTCGCGGTCCACGGAAACCGATCGGCGTTGCTGGTCGCTGATTCCGCCGCCGCGCTCTTCGGTGAGCACGAAATCCATCACGGAACCGAGCATGCTTCGGCGCTGTGCATGACTGGCGGTGGACGCCACGGTGGTCACCAGGTCCGTGTAGTTCATTTCCATGGAACCACGTGCTTTGGAAGCATCGCCTTTCATCACCACATGCAAGCGGTCCACGTGTCCGTTCACCAAGGAAAGGCGCAGCATGTTGGAAGTGAGGCTATCCAAACTGCGCACGGGCAGATCCTCCATCGTGGCCGTGAAGGTGAATTCCTCTTTATCATCCAAGCGTGCTTCGTAGCGCAGGTTGAGCAGTGTTGTGTCCATGAAGAGGCAACTGACCGCTCCCACGAGCGAGGCCGGACTTTCTGCGGATCCCACTTCGTTGCTGATGCCGGTGAAGGTGGCATCCACATCCGTGATCGCGAGCGTGCCCCACAGTCCGGTCTGGTCGCTGCGTTCGCGGTAGCGCACCGTGCCATCTGCGACCAGCAGCGAATCCACACGGATGGGGAAGGGGATGGCCAGCAGCGCCGCGGGCGGAAGCATCACGGCACGCGCCGGACCTTCTGGCAGTGCCTTGTCCAGTTCGGCATCGAAGCGAACGCCGTGCATGGCGAGCGAGCGCATCCGCAACGCCCGATCGCCGAGCAAGCCTGCCACATCGGGTTCCAGGAAGACCAAGCTGTCCACGTCCATCTTCAACCGTGTGGTGCGGAACTCCGGGGCGCGTGCATCCACACGCTCCAAGGCGATGTGCTTCACACTTCCACGGTGCAGGCGATCGGACAATCGGGTGTCGCCGAACCGCAGTCGGTATCCGCCGGGAATGTCGGTGCTCAAACTGTCCATGCGGATGTCCACGGCACCAACATCGAGGTCCGCGCGTTTCTTGTCGCCGGGCCGGATCACGCGCAGGTCGCTGGCGGCGATGTCCAGACCCATGGCACGCAGCACGGGCAGGTGTCCGCTCAGGTCGTGCATCCGCGCACGGGCCCCACGCACGTGTACCTCATCCACGGCGAAGAGCGGAAGGGACGATGCATCGCTCCGGCCGAAACGTTTGAAGGGCGCGTTCAGCGCGACGCGCCGGTCACCGATGGTGTAGTGGAACGCGGGTGTATCCACTTCGATCGCACGCAGGTGTACCTCCCGCTTCAGCACGGCGCGCCAGATGGAAAGTCCGCGCAGCGCGATGGTGCTGGCCTGGGCGGAGAAGAGGTAGTCGTACGCACCCGAGCGGAGGCTGTCGGCGAGCGTGCTGTCGTATGTGAGGCGTATTCCGTTGATGCGCACATCGCCGGTCATGAACTCCGCGCTGAGGCTGTCCATCTGGAAGTGGTAACCTGCCACGGTGGCTTGGCGCACAGCACCTTCGATCCGTTCACGTATCGTACGATCCAACCACGGACCACCGTAGAACCACGCCCAAGCGGTGATGCCAACTGCTGCCAGCGATACAACTGCGAGAAGTCCGAAGAGGATCCGTCGTAGGCGAAAAGGACGGCGTTGCATGGTGCGGAGAAGCTAACTCAACCGCTCGATGATCTGCTCGATGTTCCCGCGCCACACCGGATACAGCTCCGTGTTCTCTTCCCATAGCTCGCGCAGTTCGGAAGTATCGCCCAGCACACGTTGCAGGTTCTGTGCAGCGGTCGCCTTCAGCGCAGCCGGGTCATGTTGCTTCACCGTGGAAACCACTGTCGCGAGCGTCTCCTCATCATCACAACGGTAGGTGGTTCCGTTCAGCGCCGCATCGATAACCGCGCCGCTCACCAGCAGGCAATGGCAGTCGGTGTATTCCAAGTAGTCGGCGTCTTCCACATTATCGTACCACTCGTTGATCTGCTCCATCGGATCGGCGATGGCCAGTGAAGCCAGCACGTCATATGCCGTGTCATCGTCGAAGATCCCGGTATCCCAAGCGCCCATTGTGGTTCTTTTGAACAGCCATCGGTAACAATACCGCAAAGCCGGTCTGCGAAAGTAGCGCCGTGTTGTTCGCCGCTCAACTCCTCACCGGCACCCTTACCGCCGCAAAAGCCTTCTGCTGCACGCTGTAGCTGTGGCCTTTGCTGATGATGTGCACCTTCATGCCTTCGATGGAGAACGGTTCGCCCTCTTCCACGTCGGCGTAGTCGCTGTAGGTGATCTCGTGTCCGTCGAAGATCATCACTTGGCCGCTGCCGATGGTCTCCAGCATGTCCGACCCGGTGATCACCACGCCGGTGTCTTCACCTAGACCGATGCCGATGGCCGAAGGGTTTGCGGCCACCGCCTGTGTCAACCGGCTGAATCGGCCGCGCTCCACGAAGTGGCTGTCGATGATCACGTCGTAGATCAAGGCCGCACCGGTGGTCAGCTTCACACCGCCTTTGATCAATCCGCTGGAGCTGTGGCCTTGGTAGATCATGGTGCTGCTCATGCACATGGCGCCCGCGCTGGTCCCGGCGATCACGAAGGTGCTTTCGTCCTGGTAGCGGCGTTTCATCAATTGCAAAAAGGCCGTTCCGCCGAAGATCGTCGTCAGCCGCAGCTGGTTGCCGCCGCTCATCATCACGCCATCGGCCTTGGCCAAGCGCTTGATCATGTCGGGTTTCACATCGCTCCGATCACGGATGTCCATGATGTCGATGTTGGTGGCACCGAGCCTGCCGAACGCTTCGATGTAGTTCTGGCCCACCTCTTCCGGGATGCTGCTGGCGCTGGTGATCACGGCGATACGTGCGGATGGACCGCCCATTTCGTCCACGACACGGCGCAGGATACCTTCTTCGATGAAGTTGTGTGTGAAGACCTTGGTGTTGTGGCCCGCTTCGGGGTCCTTTCCCTTGTCTTCGTTACCGCCTATGGCGATGAGCTTGCCTTTGGGTGTCATTCCAGGTATTTATCCCCCGCCCCCCGGCCTCGTTCCGCCGGGAAGAGCAGAGGAACGGGAACCTTGTGGGGCGAAATTAGAGGGATCGTACCGGAGCGTGAAGCGAGCGTGAAGTTTTGATGAACAACCGACTGTCCCTATCTTACCCACGGTCGGCGCACTTACCACGCCCGGCACGCTCCTTACAGCTTACCAGAACCAACCCCGCCGGGCCCCCGGCGCACCACATGCGCATCCTCGAACTCAAGGCCATGCGTGGCCCCAACTACTGGTCCGTCAAACGGCATCACCTCATCGTCATGCGGCTGGACATCGAGGATCTGGAGGAGAAACCCACGGACAAGATCCCTGGATTCTACGAGCGCATACAGGCCTTGCTGCCCACCATGGTGAGCCACCGGTGCAGCGAGGACCATGAAGGCGGTTTCTGGGAACGGGTGAAGCGCGGCACCTGGATGGGCCACGTGATCGAGCATATCGCGCTGGAGATCCAGACGTTGGCCGGCATGGAGACGGGCTTCGGGCGCACACGCAGCACCCGCGAGAGCGGCGTGTACAACGTGGTGTTCAGCTACATCGAAGAGCCTGTAGGCATGTTCGCGGCCAAAGCTGCCGTGCGCATCGCCGAAGCGTTGATCAGCGGTGAGGAGTACGACCTGGCCGATGACATCCAGAAGATGCGTGAGCTGCGTGAAGAATCGCGGCTCGGGCCTTCCACGGGAAGCATCGTGCAAGAAGCGGTTTCGCGCGGCATACCATACCTACGGTTGAACGGACAAAGCTTGGTGCAGCTCGGCCACGGCATCCACCAGAAACGGATCCGGGCGACCATCACCAGCAAGACCAGCAACATCGGCGTGGAGATCGCGTGTGATAAGGAAGAGACTAAGCAATTACTCGAGAGCTACGAGATCCCCGTGCCGAAAGGGCGTGTGGTACGTACCGAAGAAGGCTTGGAAGCGGCCGTCGACTCCGTGGGATTCCCGTGCGTGATCAAGCCCATCGGCGGGAATCACGGTCGCGGCGCCACCATCGGCATCAAGACCTTGGAAGAAGCGAAAGTGGCGCTGGCCAAGGCGAAGGAGATCAGCCGCAGCGTGATCGTGGAACGCTACATCACCGGGCTTGACCATCGCCTGCTCGTGATCAACCACCGTTTTATCTGCGCAGCGAAACGCACCCCGGCCTGTGTGGTGGGCGATGGCCAAAGCACCATCGAACAACTCGTGGAAGAGGTGAACAAGGACCCGCGTCGCGGATACGGCCACGAGAACGTGCTTACCCGCATCGACATCGATGATCACACGCTGAAGTTGCTTGCGCTGAAAGATCTCACACCGGAGAGCGTGCCGAAGAAGGATGAAACCATCTTCCTGAAAGCCACGGCCAACCTCAGCACCGGCGGCACGGCCGATGACGTGACCGAAGTTGTACACCCGTTCAACGTGTTCCTCGCCGAACGCATCAGCCGCATCATCGACCTGGATATCTGCGGCATCGACATCATGACCGACGACATCAGCATTCCGCTGAACGAAAGTGGCGGTGCTGTGTTGGAAGTGAACGCTGCACCCGGTTTCCGCATGCACTTGGATCCCACCGGTGGTATCGGCAAGAACGTGGCCGAACCAGTTGTGGACATGCTGTTCCCTCCGGGCACACCAAGCCGTATCCCGATCATCGCCGTCACCGGTACGAACGGGAAGACCACCAGCACACGCCTCACCGCTCACCTCATGCGCAGCGTGGGCTACAAAGTGGGCATGACGTGCAGCGACGGTGTCTACATCCAGAACCGCCTACTGATGAAAGGCGATTGCACCGGCCCGGCCAGCGCGCAGTTCGTGTTGAAGGAGCCTGTCGTTGACATGGCCGTGCTGGAAACGGCGCGCGGTGGCTTGGTGCGCAGTGGTCTCGGTTTCGAGCATTGCGATGTCGCCATTGTCACCAACGTGGCTGCCGATCACTTGGGCTTGAAGGACATCCACACGTTGGAGGATCTGGCGCACGTGAAGAGTACCGTACCCCGCAGTGTGCGTCGCGATGGTTACGCCATCCTCAATGCCGATGATGAACTCGTGATGGCCATGCGCAAGCAGTGCGATTGCAAGATCGCGCTCTTCAGCCTGGACGAAAACAACCGCTTGATCCGCCAACACTGCAAGCTTGGTGGCCTCGCTGCGATCTACGAGAACGGCTTCATCACCATCAGCAAGGGTGAATGGAAACTGCGGATCGAGAAGGCCGTGAACATCCCCATCACCTACGGTGGTAAGGCCGTCTTCAACATCCAGAACGTGTTGCCCGCCGTGCTCGCCACCTACGTACAAGGTGTGAAGATCGAAGAGCTGCGCGAAGCGCTGATGACCTTCGTGCCCGGCGCTGCTCAAACGCCTGGCCGCCTCAATCTCTTCCAGTTCAAGAAGTTCCAAGTGGTGGTGGATTACGCGCACAACCCGCACGGCTTCGAAGCACTGGGCAAGTTCCTCAGCAAGATCCCGGACAGCCCGAAAGTTGGCGTCATTGCTGGCGTAGGCGATCGTCGCGACGAAGACACGGTGAACCTCGGCCGCCTCAGCGCGCAGATGTTCGACGAGATCATCATCCGCCAGGACCGCAACCTACGCGGCAAGACCGACGACGAGATCATCGCGCTGATGGTGAAAGGCATCAACGAGATCGACCCCAACAAGCCCGTCAAGATCATCAAGAAGGAAGAAGAGGCCATCCGCTACGCCATCTCAACGGCCAAGCCCGGCAGCTTCCTCACGCTGTGTAGCGATGTGGTGCCCGATGCGCTCGCCCTCGTGCTGAAGCTGAAAGAGGAGGATGAGAAGGTGGCCTTCAACAAGGAGGATATCCCGAACAGGAATAAGGAGCTGGTGGGATGAGCACGGAAGGGCTAGAGGCTGTCGAAGCCAGCGAAGTGCGCATGTCCTTCGGATGGCCACTGTGGGTCTATATGGTTCCGGGGACTCTGCTATTGTTGTGTATGGCCATTGCGTGCTTCCTTGGTGGCATGGCACTGTATGGCATTTTCCTGCTAGCTGTGCTCTTCTTCTCGTACCGATTGCATCGCCGTTCTGTGGTGCGCATGGACCGTGACGGCTTCAGAACCTTCTTCGTGTGGAAGGGATTGCAGTACCATTCGTTGGCGTCGCTGACGGGGGTGGTCGTGCCCAAGGCGAGAAATACACTCGGGCCTTATGCCTTGGTGTTCCGGTTTCAGGGCTGGGATGGAAGACCGCTGAAGGCAGTCTTCGAGGTGGGGGCAAGGCGCAACTTGGATCGTGTTTTGGGTATTCTACAGGACAATCGCCCCGAGCTTCTATCGAAGTAGGCCCCCGAGCTGGCGCGGATCTGCGATCCGTGCTCACCCTCGACACCAACGCGCCACTCGTCCCTGGTTACATCGGAGCCTTTGCAGGGTCTGTCCGCGCATATAGTGGACGACCCTTCAGCTTGATAGAAACTCACTTCCGCGCAGCGGCTTCGGCTCGTGTTGTGGATGTTGCAAGCCGGATAGGAACAAGTCATTTAAGCCTCTGCAGGGTCTGTCCGCGCATTTGGCGGACGACCCTGCAGCATCTGAGCCGAGTTGATCACCTTTCGATGAACGCGCGCTCGCCTGCAGTTGGATCCCGACACCTTTCTGCGAGACGAGCAATGCACGCCCCAACGATGTCGTGCTCAGTGGGAAGGTCATCAACGTGGACATGGATGGTATCGATCTGGAGGTGATCGATGTGCTTCGAGGCGTGGAGGATCGGGACACCATCCGCATCTGGGATGGCACGGACTTCGACTGCAATGGGATCTTCTCCATGGCTGCATCCGATATCGGCGGGTTGGATGATACCGTGGTGGTGGTGGTGCCGTTGATCACAGCCATCGAGAACACGTGGGATGTACTTGGTGACTACCGGAGGCCCGATTATTTCGGCCATATGACCGAGTTGAGGGTCATCAACGGGGTGGCATTGGGGTTCATTTCAGGTCCCTCTGGTACACCCACGTATGAAATGCCTTATCCTGACCTGGTGTCATTATGGAATGCGGGCACGGGGATCTGTTCCGGGTTGTCCGTGGAAGGCCTTGCATCAGCACCGCCCTTCGTTACACATATGGTCCATTCCATGTTGAACCTCACCATCAGCGGCGATGTGGGACCAACATCCACGGTCCGGATCCTCGCGGCGAATGGTCAGGAGTTGAGCGCCACAACGGTTGCACCCGGCAACACCCGGATCGACCTCAGTGGTTTCGCGGTGGGCATGTATCACATCGTCCTCTTTCACCAGGATGGGACGCGTTCAATGGCCAGGGTGATGGAGCTGTAGAAGGAGCGCTCATACCCTAGACTGTATCCATCGACCACCGCCATGACGAGACATTTCGTTCGTTCAGTCCAACTCGTCTTGTTCATCGCCACGGTAGGGGCGGGCTTGCTGTGGTATTCGCGCTTGCGGCTACCCTACAACGAAGCGGGGCGATGGTTCGATGAGCGCACGATGGTGGTGTACGATGAAGATGCGGTCGTGGCTTACGGCGTGTTGTTCGCTGTAAGTCTGGTGCTCTGGTCGATCTCCATGGTGGTGCCGCGAGTATGGCGATCGTTCCGGTAGGTGCCACTTGCATCGAGGAGATCTTGGCGCCCCACTACAGCGAACCAGCGATCAGCCAAGTCTCATATCCGTTCCAACCCGGTCTTGGTGAAGGCGTTGGTGGTATCGCCGGTGTTCAGTGTGGAAGCCGGTTCGAAGAGCAGCACGGACACCTCTTCCGGTGCCACAGGCCGGTGCTCTACGCCTTTGGGCACGATGAGGAATTCATTGGGGCCGAGCTCCACGGTTCGGTCGCGGAACTCCATGAGCAAACGGCCTTCGAGCACCAGGAACAACTCATCCTCTTCGGCATGGGAATGCCATACGAACTCGCCGAGCAGCTTCACGAGTTTCACGTGCTGCCCGTTCAACTCACCCACGATGCGCGGGTTCCAATGGTCGGCGAAGAGCTGGAGCTTTTCGGAGAGATTCACCTTTTGCATGCGGCAGTGGTGGAGTGGGATGGTTGACCTAGAACTGGCACCTACGTACGTGCTTCTTTCGGCAGCGCTCAATGTACGAGCTGGCATGTCTCCGCACACCCCATTACCTTCGCCCACCTCGTGAATTCCACCGCACCGGACTTCATTCCGCACCGCACGGCCGATGGCTCGCTGACCTTGCGCAGCGCCACGTTGGACGAACACTACCATAGCGTGGTGGGCGCTGTGAACGAGAGCACGCACGTGTTCATCAAGAACGGCTTGGACGCTGTGCTCGGCGATCAGGCGAAAGGGCATGCGCGCATCTTGGAGGTGGGCTTGGGCACTGGCTTGAACCTGCTGCTCACCTGGATCCGCTGCTTGGAAGGGAAATGCACGGTGGACTACACCGCACTGGAGCCGCATCCCGTGAGCGCCACCAACCTGGAAGCGCTGGACCATTGCGCGGACCTCGCCTGGCCCGGCCTTCATGCCCCGTTCGTGGAACGCATGACCACGCGCCATGGCGAACAGTGGGAAGAGCACGGCGGCTTGGCGTTCAAGGTGCTGCCCACACGAGCGCAGGCTTTCGTTGCACAAGCTCCGTTCGATGTGATCTACTTCGACGCCTTCGGCCCTAACACCCAACCGGACATGTGGACACTGGACGTGTTCCAACGCATGCACGCCGCACTACGCCCAGGAGGAATGCTCGTGACCTACTGCGCCAAAGGTGAGGTGCGCCGCACCATGCAAGCCGCCGGGTTCAGCGTTGAGCGTCTGCCGGGGCCGCCGGGGAAGCGGGAGATGTTGCGGGCGACATCGGTTTGATCTCGAGGGAGTAGTAGGACCTGTCGTTCAAGAAGTCCATCAGAGCACTGTATTGTGCGAAGTGTTCCTCATCCATCCACAGCTCGCTGATCCAGTGCTCGAGATGCCAATCGAAACCGCCAGCTGGCGATGGTGCGAAGGTGTAGTGCACGGTGCCTGTTGCGTTCTCCAGCAGTGTATCCCGGGCGGTGGTGGCCATGGCGTGATCGGCAGGAATATCGATGTGCAAGTCGATGCGGAAGTGATAGGGGAACGGAAGCAGGCATCCTGGCGTTAGTGGTATTCGGCTCGCCTCCAATGTTGGTAGACTTAGGAATGGGAACAGGTCCGTGGTGACCGGTGCATTTTGAGATGTGGACGGAACAGGCTGGATCGTAGGTATGAAATGGTAGGTCGTTCGCGGAACGGGATCCAGCGTCGTCCTCGTGCTATCCACCAAGGGGTGTCGGCGAGCGATCGCGTTCAACGTGGGATGTTCCGGTTCATCGCCCAATACATCGCTGTTGTCCAACGCTACCCGTAACTGCCCGGCAGCGGTGCTGCGCCCTTTGCCGTGATAGGCCCGTGCCTTCGGGTCGTAGGTCAAGCGGATCCGTTCCGCCAGTGAATTGTCGGTGGGCTTCGGTGCAGGGATGACGATGCTCACCGGATCCTTGTCCTTTTCACCTTCCTCAGTGAACGGCATCAGCAAGGCAGGCTGACCAGCGATCCAATACGGAGCTTCGTTGAAGTGGTAGCGCTGGGTACGTGTGTTGGGTGTGATGAAGAGGAACCCTTCACTGTCGGGATCCTTGATGGCAAGGAACCGCTCATCCAGATGTGCTGCTCGGAGATCCGCAGGGGCCATCACTGTTCTGTAGCGGCCACGTGTGAACCCGACATACAGCGGCTCTTCCAAAAGGTTGGCCAATTGCCGGTAGAGCACCACGAGTCGTTCCGGGGTCATCCGGCGGTTGAAGAAGTATTCGCCGATCGGCCGGTTGACATCCAGTTCCTCATCGGCGATCATCTCGATGCTGTCGTGCACGAAGGTCACCACATCCTTGAACAGCTCGGCATTGGAGACCTTGCCAAGTGCTTTCTTGCGTGCCTCGATGTGGTTCAGGAAATCATGCACATGGGGACGGCCACTGAAGCGGAGGTACCGATGCTGCATGTCATAGCTCCGCAGTAGGCTGCTCATGTCCGGATCAAGAATGCTCATGATCGAGAATCGGGGTGAGCCGAATTCCGCGACTTGGAGCGGTGCGTAGGATGGGTGGCGCATGTCGGTGAAACTCCAAGACCATCCGGTCCTATTTCCTCGGCGGTGTTCCTTGCCTTCTGGAAAAGCTCCTTGCGTAATGCAGTGGAATGGAACATCGTCCTGTAGTTCGATCATCAGGTCCTTACGTACGGTGGGCCATTGTACCATGACGCGTCGTTCGGCTAGGTTGTCCAAGCCATAGGTACGTGTCTTGAGTATCCACTCCAGTTGATCACCGGGAGCGAGCGGGATGTTCTTGAAATAGAGGTTCTGCCAAGCCATCGATAGATAGGGGTGCTCATCGATCGCAACGATGCAGTGGTCCTTAGTTAATTCGGTGCGTGTACCATTGGCATGAAGGATGCGGCCATCGAAGTGCGTCACCTTCGATCGCAGGGGAAGGCGGATCAAACTCGTATCCAACATCGCCATGGACGCTCGGTCGCGGAACTCCATCAGGATGCGTAATTCCATCAGGATGCCCTTTCTCTCGGGCAAACTGTCCGTGTTCAAGAAGTCGCCTACCGAATATCCTTCATACTCGTAGAGGGCCACTATTTTCTCCTCCGGGAAGAATGAACTGTTATCCTGCCATGTCCTGGCCTCGGCCCAACCATGTTCAAAGCGGGGTTGGGCGGCGGCTGTTGCGGACAGGAGTACTACAAGTACAATGGTTATGGTTGGTGGTCGCATGGTGGTGGTATCGGAAAAGTACATTGCATCCACGAAATAGCGGACCGCTCACGCGAATTGCCCCATCACATTTCAACGAGGATCACCGATGAACACCTTCACCCTCCGCGTCTACGGCCTGCTCATCCACAACGGGCATATCCTCGTTTCCGATGAGCTCATCAAGGGCCAACGCATCACCAAGTTCCCCGGTGGCGGGTTGGAGTTCGGCGAAGGGCTGAAGGATTGCTTGATCCGTGAGGTGCGCGAAGAGATCGGTGTGGAAGCGCTGGATCCCGTGCATTTCTATACCACCGAATTCTTCCAGCAAAGCACTTTCCACACCACGCCCATGCAGGTGGTCAGCGTGTATTACACGTTCCGCGTGCCTGCCCCTGCTGCCATTCCCGTGGTGTATGTTCCGTTCACGGGCATCACCGGGCCAGCCGACCAAGAGGTGTTCCGCTGGTTGAGGATCGATGAAGCGAACGATGGCGTGCTGAGCTTGCCGATCGATCGGGTGGTGTGGGGGATGGTGCGGCACATGCGTGCTTGAACTCGGTCCCGCTCAGTCCAGCAGATGAACACCGCTCAACCTTTAAATACCAAGCAACGATAGACGCTCGTCCTTTCCGAGCGGGTAGTTCGGCGACTTCTCATTCCACCACCAACCGAAGGCGTACCTCACGCTCCGTTCCTCGGTAGTGGATGGTGTAGAGCCCTGGCACAAGTGTGGTCAGGTCCACGTTCGTGGCCCATCCACTCGCTAGTGTACCGGAACGTACCGTGCGGCCGGAAGCATCGTGCAGTGCGTAGCGCGTGCCGCTCGCAACGCGTCCATGTTGAATGGTAGTGGTCCCTGTAGCGGGGTTGGGTACCAACGGAACTGTCGAGCTGAACGGTTCGTCCGGCACAGAAGTATCCATCGCATACCCCAGCAGAAGAAGCTGTGCGACCGAGGCCCCGTTCGCAGAAGCCCCAACATAGAAGTGATCCGCACCATCCCACCGGATGATCCCTTCTTGGCATTGGTCCCAAAAGGATGGTGTGTAGGGTGCTTCCCAAAGAAGGGTGCCATCCGCTGCGTATTTCACGGTCCTGATCTCGCTGTACCCCGTGGTAGTGCCTTCGCACATGCCGGTCACCACCACATTCCCACTGGCATCCACGAATGCGGAACGTGCATCGGACCAGCCGGTGCCCGGTCCATAGTGATCATGCCAGACCACGTTGCCAAAGGCATTGAACTTCACCATGGTGTAGTCGTTACTGGATCCGCTGGTGGTGAATTGTGTGCCTACCACCAGTATGTTCCCCATGGCATCGATGACCAGATCAGCTACCGACTCTCGCCCGTTGAGCGGTGTGGTCACCGTGGGATGTGGCGCATCGAACAGCGCTGTCCAAACCGTGGTGCCCGCTGTGTCGTAGCGTGCCACGAAGATGTCCGTACTATCCAGTTGGCCGTATATGTAGTGGCCAGCCACCACCACCATGTCATTGTGCACTTCCACACGGTTCCCACGGGAGTAGACACCACCACCTTCGCGTCGCAACCACCGCTGGGTTCCATCGGGTGCGTATTTGATGGTGGCGAAATGGCCGTTCACATCATCGGCACTTTCTCCCGTAACGTAGATGTTGTCCGCCGCGTCCGTGGTGATGTCCATTCCTCCGATCACGTTCGCAAGATCCGTTGGCGGTACATGATCGGCCACCCAGAGCGTATCGCCGGCAGGGCCGAACTTCACGGTTACCCATCGGAAACCATTGAACGCAGGCGATTCGCAAGCACCGGTAACGATCACGTTCCCTTCACTATCCACACACAGGGCCGTGGCTCGGTCTAGATTATTCTCACCCGTCCCGGTCCAGTTCCGCGACCAGAGCAATGAGCCATCGGCAGCAAGCTTTTGCACCAGGTAGTTGCTACGCGAAGTTCCCGTAGTATCGTAAGTCGTGGCTGCGATGTAGGCGTTGCCCTGCGCGTCGATATCCACATCACCAACGATACCACTGTCATCGAACTGGTGTGCCCAAGCGAAGGTCTCCCCCTGGTCGGAGAATTTCGCCAGTAGACCTTTTACAGGCGGCAACGTGTCCATGGCAACGCCCAGCAACCACACGTCGCCCGTCGTGTTCACCTCCATGTCGTAAGGGTAGTGGAACCACCCAGGCATGTATTGGTAGGTGTTCACCACGGTAGGGATCACTTGGGCCTTCGCAGGCCGGAGTAGAAGTGCCACTAGGATCCAGGTGATGAGAGTATAGCGAAGCATGACCGAAGGTAGGGATCACGCCGCTTCACGAGCCGCTACAGCGACTTACGATCACGGGGGTGTGATCTTTCGCATAGCTGAGTTTCCCGTGCGCAGGTTGATAACCTGAACGGCGAAGAAGAAAGCGGGTCTTGGCAGCGGGTCTATTTTCGCCCCCTCCAAAAACAGTTCAATGCTTCGGATCACATTACCGTTCCTCTCACTGTTAGCCGTGGCGCCCCTTTGCGCACAAACCACGTACGACCATACCATCGCCCAGGACTACACCGGGGTTAACAGCTACGTCACCTTCACCTTCCCGGCCACGCCGCCCACCACCGGTGGGGGTATACTTCGGCTGCAGTGGGCGGCGTGTTACAGCGGCGGTTTCGGCCCTAGCGAGATCGTGTTGCAGCTCAACACCAGCCAAGGTTGGGTGACCGTGCTGGACGAGGATGACAACACATCGTCGTGCACCTTCATCAACGAGTTCGTCAACATCACCCCGGATCTACTGGCCGATGCCATTGCCACCGGCGGAGGTAGCGTGCAGAGCCGTGTGGATGTGGAGGACGGTTGCCAACCCGGTGTGGGCTGTAGCTTCCTCAACGATCCCGTGGTGCGCCAGTTGCGCCTTTCCTACCAAGTGGGTTCGGCCGACTTCAATAGCACCGATGCTACCATCTGCCCCGGGGGCACCGTGTCCTTCACGGATGCGAGCATCAACAACCCCAGCGCGTTCGAGTGGATCTTCGAAGGTGGCCAGCCCGCCACCAGCACCTTGCAGGACCCGGTGGTGCAGTACGCGGTACCCGGTAGCTACATGGTCACCCTCATCGTGGAGACGGCCGATGGTCCGGATACCTTGGAGGTGCCGGGTGCCGTGGTGGTACAACTTCCTCCCGTGGCCAACGCCGGCGCCGATGAGGACGTGTGCGCGGGCGAAAGCGTTCAACTGCTGGCTACCGGCGGTGTCACCTACCTGTGGATCCCGGCAACGGGGTTGAACGATGCCAACGTGGCCAACCCCACCACAACACCAGCGAACGACGTGACCTATACCGTGTTGGTCACCGATGCGCAAGGTTGCCAGGCCAGCGATGCCGTTACCATCGATGTGCATGCTGCACCCGTGGTGGAGGTGAACGCAGGCAACAATACGCTGTGTACCGGAGATACGTTGGACATGCTCGCCGAAGGCGCTACGCTCTACACGTGGTCGCCCAACATCTTCATCAACACCAACAGCGGTGCCGCCGTGCGCGCCTGGCCCGCCGGTGACTTCACCTGGACAGTGACCGGCACCGACGGCTTCGGTTGCGAAGGAACGGCGGAGGTCGCCGTTACCGTGGTACCTGCAGCGACAACGCCGTTGGTGACCGTGGATGCCGGAACCCTCTACGCCACACCGGCCATCGGCTATCAATGGATGCTGGATGGGGAGTCCATCTCCGGTGCCACCGAAGCCACCTACGTACCCTTGGAGAATGGCGACTACAGCGTGCTGATCACCGATGCCAACGGCTGCACCGCCACGAGCGATGTGTTGTACTACGGCAGGNNAGGTGGAAGCCACATCCCTCCGCGTATTCCCGCAACCCGCTGATGACCGTCTGGTGGTGTCCGGTGCGAAAGCCACTGCGAACGTTTCCGTGATCGACGCCGCAGGCCGCACGGTACGCACGCAGCGCGCCGCTGTGGATGGGCAGACGATCCTGAACATCGCCACCTTGAGCGCAGGCCACTACATCGTGGAAGTGCGCGACGGCCAAGCCGTGCACCGTGTGCCGGTGGTGGTGGA
>DLGQ01000043.1:0-10074 GCA_002482775.1 Flavobacteriales bacterium UBA7690
TCATGTAGAGCATTTCCAGACCATCGGGACAATACTCAACACTCGAACCCACCCAGATCCCTTCCGTGTAGTTCTCTGGTGCTAGCAGCCAGCCAATGAAATAGTTCCCCAACTCCGGTTCACCCGTCACCGTAACATCGCCATTGGAGAAGATGAAGGAGAGGTCCGGGTTCACGATGGTGATGTCCGTTCCGTAATCGGCCCAAACGGAATCCGGGTTGATAATGGTCACGGGGTCTGAGGTGCAGACCACGTACTCGCCACCGCCCTCGCCGTATGTTCCACCCGAAGTGATCAAGAAGAAGGGGTCAACGATATCCACGCCAAAGCAGCTCTGCGCATGGCACATTACCCCGGACAGCATCGCGAATGCGAAAAGTATCGTCTTATACATGGTCTTGGTTCTTGGTTTCATGGCAAGAGGATCACTGGGTCTGTTCCATCGTTCATAGGCCCCTCGCATCGGAGGTACATCGGGGAGGGTGCGCGGATGTGAACAGGGAGGCGCGGATCATCCGCTCCATGCTCAACCGTGAAGGTGCCTTTCGCAGATGAAGGCGTACATGCCCACGGCCGTGAACGCGGATGCGCCACGGAGCGCGCTTGTTGTTCACAATTCGCTCCGCATGTTCACCGGAGAGCAATTACCTTCGGAATGCCCGAGCACATCAGGCCCAGGGCAAGAACGGCCAATGGACCGCGTGGTGCGCATCCACCCGCAGAAGCGCCTTGCTCCGCATGGGGTTCGCCTCGCAACAGGGGCGATCCACTTGCCATCCGGCAGTGCCACACGCGCATGCACAGATGGCTTTGCTGCATGCGACCACGCCGAACGTGCACGCAAGAATGGCGCGCGTGGATGCAGGAGCACTGCACGTGCACGCAACAACGACGCATGTGGATGCAGGAGCGCCGCACATGCACGCAACAGCGGCGCACGTGGATGCAGGAGCGCTGCATATGAACGCAACAACGCCGCATGTGCATGCACGAGCGCCGCACGTGCACGCAAGAACGACGCATGTGGATGCAGGAGCGCCGCATGTGCACGCAACAACAACGCATGTGGAGACAGGAGCGCCGTACATGCACGCAACTACGGCGTGCGTGGATGGAAGAGCGCCGCACGTGCATGCGACAATGACGCATGTGGATGCAACAACGAGGCGTTCGGAGGCGTGGATGACACCCGTGCGGTGCACGATGCGGGTGCCCAAGCGAATGATACCCAGCGGCGAACCGCTGTAGACTCATATCTATTAACCCCAGCGCAGAGGCTTCTCTCCCGTGCCTCGAGGTATCGTCCTCGAGCGCTACAGAGATGAAACCCGCATGTTGGACGGCAAGAAGGTGAAAGCACGCATGGATGAGTTGGCGATGACCGGCGAGCGGCTGGCCGAGCTGACGGGCGTTTCCACCAGCACCATCTCCAAGATCCTCAACAACAACTACCCGGAGCTGAAATCGAAGCTGGCCGAACGTATCGCCTGGGCCTTGCGTATGCACGAGTGTGACCTTTCCACGAACCCACATCCGCACTTTCCGCAGGAAGGGGTTACGTGACGGCGCACATTTCCTACTGGGAAATAGTGAGGCGCAGGAGGGGTTTCCTACTGGGAAATGTGAGCGGACCTGAGCGAAAAGTGAACGAACGCTGCGTTCAACGCTCAACTGCCCCGATCTAGAGCGGGAACATGCAGGAGTCCAAGTCCTAAACCACGGCGGCCGAGCCGTAGACGAACAGCGAGGCCGCCGACCCATAAGCGAAAAACCATGGCACAACTCAAAGAAGGAATGTCCCAGTTGAACGCTGAAGGTCTGGTAGCGAAAGCCGAGCATGTCCAAGCCCAGCTGACCGCCCACGCAGCCCAATTCCCAACCCCCAGTCCCACCTTGGTGGCCCTGGAGGCGCAGAAAGAAGAGCTGCTTACGGCGATCGGTAAGGCGTTGGATGGAGGCCGTAGCGCACACCAAACAAAGCGCGATAAGTATCGCAAGTTGAAGAGCATGCTGAAGCAGCTCGCCGAGTACGTGGCCAACGTGGCCACCGGCGATGCCCAGCTGATCATCGACGGCGGTTTCGAAGTCCGCGCCGAGGCCAAGCCGACGCATTTGCCCAATGCGCCGACCAACCTCGAAGCCCTTACCCCCAACGTAGCCCGTGCGGTGAAGTTGGAGTGGAGGGGTGAGAAGAAGGTGCGCCTCTACCAGGTACAGATCTGCGCTAAGGATCCCGCCGTTGACCCGGCATGGACCACCTTGGCACTGGTCTCCAAACGCCAGTACACCGCAGTGGATCTGGAGCCGTACAATTTGTACTGGTTCCGTGTGATCGCGGTGAACGTGGCGGGCGAGAGCCTTCCGAGCGATGTACTGATGGCACGCGCCGCCTAAGCTGCCCCAGGCAGCACGGGCCCGCCTGCTGAACACCACGAGCCGGTGTTCGTCCACCGGCCGCGATGCGCAAGCATCCACCACCATCTTGATCCAGCCAGTATAGCCCCCGCGACGGCGGGGGCTTCTGCTTTATAGAGGGTCGCGAAGGAAATGCGTCTGTGTTGGTCAGGTGCTCCTGGTGGTTCTCGTTGAGCGCAGGGTCGTCCGCCAAATGCGCGGACAGAGTGCGGAGGTTTTTGGGTAGTTACACTGCGAGCGTTTAGGGTCAGGGGGATCCGATCACCCGAACAACCAGACTTTCAAGCTGAGTACGTTGAACCAGATTGAGAGAACGAAGATTGAAGGAGCTAACAGTAGCACGTTCAGGAGGCGGCTTATAGAATTGTCCACCAGCAAGCTCAGCCATGCGTGGGTAACGTGCAGCGGAACGAAGGAGATGATGATAATACCGAAGGTAGAGAGGTAGAACGATGCCCAGCGCTGCATTTGGGCGTGTTCCGCATCACTGGAAGCATAGTTCAAATCGCCCAATAGCGTGACCTTCAACATGAGGTCGAGGATGAGCACGAGGAATAGAGGACAGAGTACCCAAGCCAACCCGCGTTTGAAGGTTGCCGCCATGGTTAACGGTCGCATACGCGTAGGTGTCATGCGTTCTCTAACGGGCCGAACACTTCCCCAGTACGTGCGAAGTAACCGCAGGGTCGTGCACCAAATGCGCGGACAGACCGCTGCGGAGGTTTGGGGGAAACCCTGCGCGGGTCTAGAGGTTTCGGCGACCCGGCGAGGGTCTAATGCGAAAATCGCCGCTTCAATCGTCGGAGGAGCTCGGGAAGGTTAATGGTCAGCCCTTTGACGTCCACCGGCACAACGGTAACAACCCCTGGAATGAGCGGTTCGCTATCCTTTTGCTGGTTGCTGGATATCATTGTGCCTCCAGATGCTTGACGGTACTGAAAATTGCTCAACTGCAGTGCTTCAATCGTAGCATCCTTGGCTTGCACTATTGCCTGGGCGAGCATCAGCTGTCCGGATAAGAACGCGACGTTAGCCTTCAATTGCTGAACAGCCATATCCGTACCCGAGTCCAAAGCTTCAATGGGATGAGATGGGAGCTTCATGTATAGCGTCAGTGCTTCTCGAATGCGCTCTAATCCCTCTTGCTCGTCAGAAGGAGTAACACTGAATAGAACTTGCCCAGCCTCATGGCTAATAGATCCTGACGCTTCGATACCAAGGTCTTGAAGAAACTGAATGAAGTAGATTAGATACTGTTCGCATACCGTTCGAATTCTTAACGGGAAATTGAACATAGTTACGAGGGATTTAGAATCACTTTCTAGCAGTAGTCTGTCCTCTACAGCTGCCATGATGCTCTTGATCTTTGGCTCGAGTTGGGATAAAACCAGCCCGAACGAATCTTCGCTCTTCACAATAGTATACTTGATGCCGAATCCATTCAAAAAGTCGTCCTCATCATCAACAAAATAACGGAACCCGCTTGGCTCGTCTTCAAGATGTTTCTTTAGAGACTCCGCGACATCTGACATGCTGTATGCTCTGGCCCACTTTTCCCACTCAAACTCAACGTTGAACTGAGCCAGTATAGACTTATCCTCTGCTCTGAATTTGCAACTGTCTATGCCATCGTGCACTTCCGATTGAAGAGGGAGGGAAAGAGTTTCAAAAACAACGCCCATCTGGCTTATGGGTAGCTGGAGTATGGGAAGTGCGCTTTCTGCATTGTAGACACCAGCGCTGATGAGTTCGTCGCCGCGATGTCGGATGGCCCACGAGTCATCGACTCGTTGGCCTTTCATCACCAAAAAGGAACGCTCGTGTATTGTACCGTCAGTCTCAGTGTAGGTTTCCTGCCCGATATCGAACATCATGATTGTGGAATTTAGAACTGTGCAGCTGCTCGTGACGAGGATCTTACAACGAAGATATCTGACGCCTACAATGTTGCCCTATCGGATGTAACAACCTCTGGTAGACACTCGAATCACGACTGGTCCACCGGATCACGAGCTCTTCGTGCGTGAGCCTCCAGATCCGGCCGGTGCTCAGTTCTCCATGGTGCTCTTCGTACACGGTGATAGAATCGCCTTCCAAGCGGAAGGGGATGGGTGGTATTCCTTTGGTGGTCATGAGCCAGGGCACTGTGACGAAGTCCAAGGCGAGCCTGTCCTTGCCCTCGCCGAGCCACCAACGGCCTTGATTGGTGGGTAGCCCACTTGGCACTTGTTCGGCCGTGTCCATGGGCGCTTCATCGGCAGGGATGGTGTCTACCGTTTGCGCCGATGAACTGTCCCGTGGCCCTGCGCTGGATGAGCAAGCAACTAGGAGGTGCAGGGATACTGCAAGTGCCGAGGGCTTGAGTGTTAGCCGGTTCATGTTCTTTCAGGCGCAGGGTCGTCCGCCAAATGCGCGGATAGAGCGCTGCGGTGGTTTGGGAAGACCCCCGGCTGCTCTATAAGGACCGTGGCTCTCCGCCAATGCTAAGCCGTTGAAAGGGGACGGTGCCCCCGCGCATGGTCGCACCACTGTATTCGCGATTCACAAAATAGATGTCCAAGTCCGTGCGTCCACCCAGCATGAACTCAGGTACATCATCAATCCGTTCCTCAATCACAGCTGCTAAGATCTCCGTCGTATACCCAGAGGGCAAATCGAACGGAGCGATGAAAACGTAGTACTTGTCGCTATGCTTCGACTTTAAATCAGTTAGCATGATGCGTAGCTTGTCGAGGGGTAGATTTAAGCCGTAATTCATAGAGCAAACTTAATCGTCTCACGTGACAGAGTCGCGGCTCCAAATGCTCAGGCAGATTATTGGGGATGTCAAGAAAGAGGACGCCCGACTCGAGTTTGTACCGCTGCCCAGGCTTGCGCGGACACCCTGCACGGGTATGGGCCGTTACATTGCTTTGGGAGGACACCCTGCGAGGGTCTAGGGTCGTCCGCCAAATGCGCGGACAGTCCGTTGCGGCGGTTTGGGAGGGGCCACTCTGCGCGGGATTAAGATATCCGCGGCAACCTGGGGATACCCTAAGCGGAACTAAGGTGCTTCGGCGTAGCAATTGAAGAGAACAAGCTCAAGTCTAATGAGACGTGAACTGTCCTCTTTGGATTTCATCATGTAGCGGAAGGATGTCTGGCTTCGGTTGCTCACATGAGCATGGAACAACGGATGTGATTGAATTGCCGATTTGGCATTCGAGATGACTGTTGTGAAGTTTGCTACACTTTTGTTGAATACGATCAAGGCGGTTCCAGTATCTCTCCAGCCCACGTACCTCGTCATCAGTTGATCGATCGCTTTCCGCAGTTCGGATTCGCCCTTCCAAATTTTGCATTCAGCTATGAAGACATTGTTGCCATCATTGTCCTGAATCAGAATATCAGTTTTGCCATGTTTGTTAAACGTCTCTCCGGTGGCGCTATGGCGCCGTGAGATGAGATTCAGGTGTGGAAGAAAGAAGTCCCTTAAACCCTCCTCATCAAGTTTGGAAGACAGGTTGGGCAGTTTTTCCAAGTTGATGCCATATCGATTAACGTGGTGTATGATTTCATCATAGCCGACTGTTGACAGGGATACATCTCCATTGTCGAATACAGGATCATAGGAACCGCGCTCCGAAAAGGAAATCAAGGCGAGTCTTAATTCAGCAATTGTGTCATCTGCTGAATATGTTTTGGCGGGGTATACGGTGAGATCGAGCTTCGAATTTGCCGTAATGTTCACTGAACGAACAGAGGTAAGTCCTTTCACGAATGCTTGCACAGCTGGTAGTTCACTCGAGTCTCGCCAGAATAGCTTTACGTACTCGTTGCCATGCGCTTTGCGCTTCTCAAGTTCAAACATTCCTGGTAGGCTGCTTTGTGATTTGAGGAGTGCGCCGAGGTCGTTAAAGTACTGTTGCTCATTTCCTAGCCACTCATCAATGATGGTTACGTAAGTGCCCTCCTGCTCTGAGTATTCTGCAGCTAGCTTACGCTGTCTCAATCTATGTCGTTCCTTGAGCAAGTCGATTTGCAGCTTCTGATTTTCAGACAGACCACCGCCATTTTTGAGACTCGTGGTGTCGATACCAAGCAGTGTTTTCTTCGTTAGGTGGACGAGCAGGTCGATGAATTCACTTTTGGTGCGTGCCCGCGATCGGACAATATCAAGGTACTTGTTGTACTCCGGTTGGTGTAGGGCAAGATTGATTGGAAATTTCCCTTGAAGAGCGTTTCGCAGATTGTTGAAGTACTCCAGATTTGGGAAGGTGCTTAGCCATCTTTGAAACAGGGTATCTATTTGATTGAAGTCAGTGCTTTCTCGTTCAGGACCTGTTGGCTTAAGGTATTCGACTAATAGGCTCTTTTGTTCGAGTTTCAATGCATCCTTCGGAGCAGCATGTTCAATGTGATGTAGCGCGAATTCAACGAACCTGTCAGCTCCAACATCGGGCGTGCCAAAGCTGTGGAGCAGATACTCGATGTAGTCGGTGATTTCCCGGTACCATTCCTTTGAGGTTGAGAACTTCTGAATTGCGTGTTCCAGATAGGATAGGCAGTTCAGGATCTTCAATGGTCTGGCAGTGTAGTTCTCTTTCCGGAACCATTGTTTGGTGGGGAGTTCTTTATGCCGCTCGCAGCAATTCGGAAACGCCTCGAACCATTTTTGCACTACATCAACGATCTTACGGTGATAATTACAACAATCAGGAAAGTTGTCGGGGGCAGCATAACCGTCTAACGACTTCGCGTCAAACCCAATGTCCTCAATCCGGCTACCTTCAATTTGGGCAAAACGAGCGTCACCTGCCAGCATTCGCGAGAGCTGTGCGATATCTTGAGCCTCAAGATGAATTTCAACTCTTCGCTTCACTTGTTATTTGTGGATGCTGAGCCGTTCTGTAGGCGTCATTTATTCAGTGCCCCAGGGCACTCCCTCACTCCCCAACCATCGCCCGCACCTTCTCTACCACATCCTCCAAACTAGGCTTGGAGAAGTAATCCCCATCACTGCCATACGCAGGCCGGTGCGCCTTCGCAGTAAGGGTGCTCGGGGCCGCATCCAAGAACCGGTAGCCGCCCTGCACTTCCAGGATCTGCTGCAGGATGTACGCACTGGCGCCGCCGGGTACGTCCTCGTCCACCACCAGCAGGCGGCTGGTCTTCTCCACGCTCTGCACGATGCGATGTTCGCGGTCGAAGGGGAGGAGGGTGCGCGCGTCGATCAGTTCCACGGAGATGCCCATAGCGCTGAGCGTGTCGCACGCACGGTCGCACAAATTGAAAGTGCTGCCGTAGCTCACGAGGGTGAGGTCGCTGCCTTCGCGCACCACTTCGGGGATGCCGATGGGCAGGGTGAACGCGCCGAGGTTGGTGGGCATACGCTCTTTGCTGCGGTAGCCGTTGAGGCATTCGATCACCAGCGCGGCATCGTCGCTTTGCAGCAGCGTGTTGTAGAAACCTGCCGCTTGCTGCATGTTGCGGGGCACGCAGACGAGCACGCCGCGCACGCTGTTCAGGATCATGCCCATGGGGCTGCCGCTGTGCCACACGCCTTCCAAGCGGTGGCCGCGCGTGCGGATGATGAGCGGGCATTTCTGGCCGCCCTTGGTGCGCCAATGCACGGTGGCGAGGTCGTCGCTCATGCCTTGGAGGCAGTAGAGCAGGTAGTCCAGGTATTGGATCTCGGCTACGGGGCGCAGGCCGCGCAGGGCCATGCCCATGCCCTGGCCCAGGATGGTGGCTTCGCGGATGCCGACGTCGCCCACACGCAGTTCGCCGAAGCGGGCCTGCATGCCTTCCATGCCTTGGTTCACGTCGCCGATCTTGCCGGTGTCTTCGCCGAAGGTGAGCAATAAAGGCTCTTTCTCGAAGAGTGCGGCGAAGTTGTCGCGGATCAGCACGCGGCCGTCCACCAGTTCGTCGTCGCCGTATTCAGCGTCGACCACCGGCACGTTGAGGTGGCTCTTCGCGCTTTGGCTGTAGAGGTGGCTTCCGTAGCGGTCGGCGTTGAGGTCGAGCTGCGTTCCGATCCACTGTTGCAGTTCTTGCGCAGCGTGCGAAATGCCCTGGGTGGTATGCGCAGGCAGGGATGCCTGCGTTAGCAGGGCGCGCCTTGCGGCGCTGACCACTTCCTTACGACCCGGATCCATGGCGCTGCGGAGCTCGCGGGCGATGGCGGCGGTTTCGTCGGTGCCGAGCGCTTCGATCAGGCGTGCGGCATCGTCCATCTCTTCTTTGATGGGCGCACAGAACGCGGCCCACGCGGCTTTCTGCGCGGCACGCACATCGATCTTCGCTTGTTTCTCGATGGCTTCGAGGTCGGCGTTGCTGGCGATGGCCTCACCACCCGGACGGAAGTTGAGGATCCACTGACGGAACTTGACCATGCAGTCGTATTCCTTGTACCAATCCAGCAGCGTGTTGCTCTTGTAGCGCTCGTGGCTGCCGCTGGTGCTGTGGCCTTGCGGCTGCGTCACCTCTTCCACGTGGATCAGGCAGGGCACATGGTCTTCGCGGCAGCGGGCGATGGCCTCTTCGTACACCCGGTTGAGCGCGGCGTAGTCCCAGGCTTTCGTCTTGTAGATCCTTATGCCATTCGTGCCTTCTTCTTTCTGGAAGCCTTGGAGCACCGTGCTGATGCTGCCTTTCGTGGTCTGGTAGTCCTTGCTTACGCTGATGCCCCAGCCATCGTCCCACACGCTCATGGCGAGCGGCACTTGCAGCACCCCCGCGGCGTTGATGGTCTCCCAGAAGTGGCCTTCGCTGGTGCTGGCATCGCCGATGGTGCCGAAGGCGACCTCGTTGCCCAGGTCGCTCAAGTGCGTGTAGCTGTGCAGGTCCTTGTTGCGGCGGAAGACCTTGCTGGCTTGGGCGAGACCGAGCAGCCGTGGCATCTGTCCTGCCGTAGGGCTGATGTCGGGCGAGGAGTTGTACTGCTGGGTGAGGTCTTTCCAGTTGCCGTAGCCGTCCAGGCTGCGGGTGGAGAAGTGGCCGTTCATCTGGCGGCCGGCGCTGGCGGGCTCGTGGGCGAGGTCGGCATGGGCGTAGAGCTGCGCGAACCACTGCTGCACGGTGAGCTCCCCGATGGCGAACATGAAGGTCATGTCGCGGTAGTAGCCGCTGCGCCAGTCGCCGTGGCGGAACTGCTTGGCCATGCACACCTGCGCCAGCTCCTTGCCATCGCCGAAGATGCCGAACTTGGCTTTGCCCGTGAGCACCTCTTTGCGGCCCAGCAAGCTGGCCTCGCGGCTTTCGAACACGATGCGGTAGTCGCGCAGGATCTCTTCACGGACCTCGTCGAGGGTCATTCCTACTTCAGCTTGGGCGGGCTTGTTCAGGGGCATGGGCACTTTCCGGATGAGCTTCAAAGGTAGCCATGTGGGGCTTTCGGTGGTGGGTCTGGCGGCCCATCGGATCCATGGAACGCAGATGGTCGGGGATCTGGTCTGGAACGCTGATAGCGCAGATAGGGATGATGAACGCGGATCAGAGCGGCGGGATCTGGAACGCTGATAACGCAGAAAAGGATGATGAACGCGGATCGGGACGTGCTGGGATCTGGAACGCTGATAGCGCAGATAGGGATGATGAACGCGGATCAGAGAATGCGTTCCTGACTGCCTTCGGATCAGCGTTCATCCGCGACCATCCGCGTCATCTGCGTTCTAT
>DLGQ01000043.1:10134-48557 GCA_002482775.1 Flavobacteriales bacterium UBA7690
ATCCGCGTCATCTGCGTTCTATTCGCCCAGTAGCGCGATCCTATCAGGCCATTCAGATCAGCGTTCATCCGCGTTCATCCGCGTCATCTGCGTTCTAGATCCCCAGCAGGGCGATGTTGTCGATGCCGAGGGCTTCTTTGATCACGGCGTTCCAATGGAAAAGCGGTTCGCAGCGGGTGCCGTGTGCGGTCTCTTGCAGGAGGCGTTGGGTGATGCGGCGGAGGGCGGTGGTGTGTTCGGTGTAGAGGGTTTGGGCGTGGGCGATGGTCATTCCTGGCGCGTCCAGATCCGCTTCCAACTTCCGGCGTTCCAGTTCGCACAGGTCGAACCAGATGTTGTGGAAGCAGTCCGTCCACGGCAGGCGCTCGGCGGGTACGGTGGTGAGGTAGCCATCGGCCACGGTGAAGGTGCGGTGGAGGAGCTGGCCGTTGACCGTGTCGAGGTCCAGGTAGAATTGGGCGGCGAGGTGCGTGCGCGCTGGGTCCAGTCCGGGTTGGCCTTCCCGGGTTTCGGCGCCGACGAGTTCGCTCAAGCGGATGCGCGTTCCGGGCGACCAGATGGCGTAGGGCGGTTTGAAGAAGTTACGCGCGTTGTCAAGCTCGCCGTACCACTGGCCGCTGTTGAGGTCGTTCATCTTCAGGAATTCCATGGCGCGTTGCTGTTTGGCGGTGGGTAGCGGAGGACGTACACGCTGCCAGAATGCGGTGTCTTCCGGCAGCCAGCCGATCTTGCGGTAGTCGGGGAGTTCTTCAAGGTAGGTGAAGAGCGGGAGCGTGAAGGCGCTGCTACGGTCGTAGGCGTGCATCACCGCGTGGGTGGTGAAGCTTTCGTGCGTGCCGGGGCCGCTGTACACCATGCGGTAGTCCAGCTGCATCACCTCGGGAAACGGTTCGGCCCCGGTGCTCCACGTCTGTTTGAAACGCAGGTCCACCGTGTCGATGCTGCCGTGTTCGAAGAGCGGTTTGAACGGATGCTGCGGGCAGTTGCGGCAACGCAGTTCCACGGCGCGCACGGCATCGCCACCGGGTTCCAGCCAGAGTTCGGTGGTGAAGGCCTGGGGGTTGTTCCTGCGCGGGATGATGCGCAGGTGGTCCACGCCATTGGTGTCGACCGCGGCGCTCACCTGTTCCACCACGAACCCACGCCGCAGGTATTTCGTGCGTTCGTGCTTCAGGGGCGAAGTGGGGAAGAGCGTCTGTTCGGCGGTGATGTCGATGAGGGCGAAGCCTTTGGTAGTGTTGTAGTTGATGAAGAAGCGCCCGTCGCGCGCGGCGATGCCGATGCGGCCGTTCTTCAGTTCCATGCCCAGCAGTTCGCCGCCTTTCGTCCCGGCGTTGTAGTACGCGTGGATCATCTCCACCGGCAGGCCATCGTTGTAGGTCTCCACGCCGAAGAAGAGTTTCGTTTCCACCAGCTCCGCCTGCCGGATCCACTTGTTCACGCGGATGATGCGGTCGTAGAGCTGATCGTCCGGGCGGATCACGGCCTCGCCCAACTCCACCACGGCGGTGGAGAGGCGCACGTCCACGCCACTTGCATCTCCCGCTGCGAGGGTGCGGCTGATGTAGCCCACGAAGGAGAAGCGCACGCTGTCGCCTGGTCCGGCATCGACGCGGAATGCGCCATCGTTGTTGGTGATGGTACCGTGCGTGCTGCCGACCCGGGCCACAGAACAATAGGGCAGGGGCGCTCCGCTCGCGGCATCCACCACGCGGCCGGTGACGTGCTGTTGTGCCACCGCACCGCCGCCAAGAACTAGCGCACCCAGGAGCACAGCCCGCATGGCCCAAAGGAACGACCCTCACCGCGCGGTTCACACCCGTTGGTGGACGTGCAGCGTTCTTTCCTCGATCCGGCTGACCTTTGCGCCCTCCATCGCACCCATGCCGCGTCCGCATTCCATCCGCCCGGCCACCGAAGCGGACCTCCCTGCCATTCTCGCTATCTACAACGAGGTGATCGCCCACAGCACGGCGGCCTACGTCTTCGAGCCGCACACCTTGGAGATGCGGAGCGCATGGTTCCACGCGTTGAAGGCCGATGGCTGGCCAGTGATCGTGAGCGAAGAGCAGGGGACCGTTACGGGGTTCGGCAACATCGGCTCGTTCCGCAGCAAGCCCGGCTACCGCTACACCGGCGAACACACGTTGCACGTGCATGCTGACCACCGTGGGAAGGGGATCGGGCGCGCCTTGCTCACGGCGCTGATCGAAGAAGCACGGCTGCTGGAGCTGCGCACCTTGGTGGGTGGCATCGATGCGGCGAACGAGATCAGCATCGCACTGCACCGCGACCTGGGTTTCGTGGAAACGGCACGCATGCCACAGGTGGGCTGGAAGTTCGGCCGCTGGCTGGACCTGGTCTTCATGCAACTGCTATTGCCCGGCCCCAAGACACCTTCCGCACCATGAGCCAGGAGCCGTCGCGGTTGAAGGTGTACCTCGCTTTCGCTGCCATCTACATCATCTGGGGCAGCACGTATTTCGGCATCCGCGAAGCGCTCACGGGTTTTCCGCCGTTCATGCTGGGTGGGGTGCGGTTCGCCGTGGCCAGCGTGCTCATGTTCGGTTGGTGCGGTGTACAGCGCGTGCCATTCCTGCCACCTTCCGGCCTTTGGAAAGTGATCGTCGCGGGGTTCCTGCTCTTGTTCGCGGGCAACGGCGCTGTGGTGTGGGCACAGCAGACCATCCCCAGTAGTGTGGTGGCCATCACCATCGCTGTGGCGCCGCTGGTCTTCACCCTGCTGGACAAGCCCCAGTGGAAGGTCAACTTCCGCAGTCCGGCCACGTTGGGCGGTATCGTCGCCGGCATCATCGGTGTGTGGCTGCTCTTCAGCGAACGCTTGAGCGCTCAACTGAGCGGTTCGGGAATATCACCCGAAGCTGGTGCCTTGTTGGTGCTGTGCATCGGCATACTCGCGTGGCCTGCTGGTTCGCTCTTTAGCAAATACAACCCGGTGGCCATGCCGAACACAGCGAACAGCGCGTGGCAAATGCTCACCGGCGCAACGTTCTTCCTGGTGGTGAGCGTAGCGCGTGGCGAATGGGATGCCTTCGACTGGAGCGCCGTGCCCATGCGTGCGTGGATCGCCGAAGCGTACCTGATCGTCTTCGGTTCCATCATCGGTTTCAGCGCGTACGTCTGGCTCTTGCAAGTGCGGCCCGCCACGCAAGTGAGCACCTATGCGTACGTGAACCCCGTGGTGGCCGTGTTGCTGGGTACGTGGTTGGGCAAGGAAGTGCTGGGCGTGCGCGAGATCATCGGGCTGCTGGTGATCCTGGGCGGTGTGCTGCTGATCAACCTCGCGAAGTACCGCAAAGCCGGAGCGACTTCATCTGCAGCATAGAGCGTACCTCCAGGCGGTGTGATGCCGTAGGTTCGTACAATGGCGGACAAGGCGAAGTGGGGCGCTACGCGCGAGCGGCTCAGCAAGATCATCCACGACAGTGATACCCCCGCTGGGAAACGGTTCGATTTCTGGCTGATCTGCTTCATCCTGTTCAGCATCGCGCTGGTGATGCTGGAGAGCGTGCGCGCCGTGCAACAGAAGTATGGGACGTTGGTGCTGATCGCCGAATGGCTGGTCACCATCGTGTTCACCGTGGAATACGTGCTGCGCCTCTGGACCTCCCGCGACCGCATGCGCTGGGCGGTCAGTTTCTACGGCATCATCGATCTGCTGGCGATCCTGCCCACCTACCTCAGCATCTTCTGGCCCGGACTACAAGCGTTGGCAGTCCTGCGTGCGGTGCGGCTTATGCGCATCTTCCGCATCCTGGGCTTGTTCAATTATGTGCGCGAAGCGAAGCTTTTGCTATTGTCCCTCGCCGCAAGCAGGCACCGCATCATCGTGTTCATGCTGGCGGTGCTCGCGCTGGTCACGGTGTTCGGCACCATCATGTACATCGTAGAACCCAAGGAGGCCGGGTTCACCAGCATCCCGCGCAGCATCTACTGGGCCATCGTCACGCTAACCACCGTGGGCTACGGCGACATCGCACCGGTAACACCGCTCGGGCAGGTGATCGCCAGTGGGATCATGCTGCTGGGTTATGCCATCATCGCGATCCCGACCGGTATCGTTACCGTGGAAATGGCCCGTCAGTCACGCAACACCGCCACACGCGAATGCACGCACTGCGGCATGAACGAGCACCTCTCCGATGCCAACTTCTGCCGGATCTGTGGTACGCGGCTGGGGAAGGAGTGAACGGCAATGGCCGGAGGATCGATCGCGCAGACCGTGATCGCGATCCTTAATTCTCCGCGCCACTGAAGGCGAAGCGCACGATGTTAGCGCCCATCTGCAAGGCCTTGGTGCGGTTGGCTTCGCTGTCGTTGTGTACACCGGCATCTTCCCAGCCATCGCCCAGATCACACTCGAAGTCGTAGAAACACACCAGCCGTCCTTCCCAGAAAAGTCCGAAGCCTTTGGGCGGCTTGTTGTCGTGCTCGTGTACTTTCGGAAGGCCCTGCGCGAAGTCGAACTTCTGGTGGTAGATGGCGTGGGCGAAGGGAAGTTCCAGGAACTCCAGCTCGGGGAACACGCGCTTCATCATCGGCCGGATGAAGGGGTCCATGCCGTAGTTGTCACTGATGTGGAGGAAACCTCCGGCGATCAAGTAGCTGCGTAGGTTCTCCGCTTCTTGTTGGGAGAACACCACGTTGCCGTGGCCGGTCATGTGTACCAACGGATAGGTGAACAGCTCCGGGCTGCCCACTTCCACCACCGGCACTTCCGGGTTGATGTTCATGCCCAGTTGCGCGTTGCAATACTTCACCAGGTTGGGTACGCTGGTGGGGTTGCCGTACCAGTCGCCACCGCCGTTGTACTTGAGCACGGCGAGTTGGAAGGAGCCCTGGGCAAATGCACATGTGGACATGTGGACATGTGCCCATGTGACCATGAATGCCAGCGCGATGGACCTGATCATGGGGCGAAGTTACCGTTGCTGGGCGAGGCTTGGAATGCACATGTGACCATGAATGCCAGCGCGATGGACCTGATCATGGGTCGCAGTTACCGTTGCTGGGAAAGGCTTGGAGTGCACATGTGGTCATGTGTCCAGGATTCCGCAGTAGGGCGGATGCGGGAATGTGCGCATGTGACCATGAATGCCAGCGCGATGGACCTGATCATGGGCGAAGTTACCGCTGCTGTGCTAGGCTCATCCAGGTGCAGGCGGTGAGGGCCGCAGTTTCCGTGCGGAGGCGCGCGGACCCTATGCTGACCGCGTTGAAATTCACACTACGGAACTGTTCAGCTTCTTCTGCCGTGAAGTCACCTTCCGGGCCAATGAGCACCACCGCATCCGAGGCAGGATGGTAGCGTTGCATCAACGAGGTATGCTCGCCTTCGCACCAGCCGAACAGCCGTTGTTGCGGGAGTTCTTCGGCAAGAAGTCGTTCCACTGTGGTGAGCTCATCGATCCGCGGAAGCCATGCGCGTTGGCTCTGTTTCATGGCGCTGATCGCCACACGTTGTAAGCGGTCGATGCGCAACTTCCCACGTTCGGTGCGTTCGGTGATCAAGGGCGTGATGCGGTCCACACCGATCTCCACGGCTTTCTCCACGAACCACTCGTAGCGGTCCATTTGTTTGGTAGGCGCCACGGCGAGGTGGATGCGTGCGACGCGCTCTGGTGCAACAACAACCCGTTCAACCACCGTTGCTGTTACGCCGCGTTTGCCCACCAGTACCAATTCAGCGACCGCACGGGACCCGAGGCCATCCACCAACCCGATGCGTGTACCTGCCGCGAGGCGAAGCACGGCACTAGCATGATGGGCCTCTTCTTCGGGAAGGTCCACTTCACCTTCTAACAGGACCGGGCAGTAGAACTGGTGCATGTTACGCGAGTTGGCGGCGTTCGAATGCTTGGAGCGCAAGAACGGCCAGCGCGAAGATGAGGATGAACAACACACAACCTTCTCCGGCGGATAGCCCAGCGAGCACCAGCCATTGAAAGGTGCTCCATTCACCGGTGCGCAAAGCGGGTACCAGGACTTCGGAGATGGGATGGTGCGCCTCCGTAGGCTGGGAATACCAGATCGTACACTTCGCCGCGAAGGTGTGTACCAGGCCAAGCGCACCCACCGCGTACGCGGCAGTTCGGCTCCACGGGATGCGTGCGATCAGCGGAAGACCTCGGTAGGCGAGCAGCACCGCGATGCACGTCAGGTGGCGCGGACCGAAAGCCCATCCGCCCCACCACATACCGATGCTGCAAACGAAATAGAAGGTGAGCAAGGTGGGGATCGTCATACGCAGATCCAAGAAGGTACGCAGCGTAGGACGTGATCGGAGCCAGACCACAAGGGCCACGATAAGCACCGGCATGTGGAAGAGCAGCCCGCGGTAGCTACTTCCTGTGAGCCCCCATAGCGCTTCCGGCTTGAACTTTTCCAGGATCGATCCCCCTTCCGGTCGGTAACCCACCACGTGGTCATATCCCACGGAGAAGGGGTCGTTGAACAACGCCGTGTTCCAGATCAACAGGGCGATACCCAAGGGAAGACCGCCGACAAGGAACCGCATCGGGGCTTGCCAACGCCGTTCGGTGGAATTCTTCCACGCGTTGAGCACCAGATCAACAGCCCAGCACAGCACGAAGATGGCGGTGGGGTAGTCGCACAATACCGCGCAACCGGCCATGGCTCCGGCGAGCAATGCCCGGTCCCGTTCCAAGGCCACCAACGCGGCAAGCAGGAAGCACGCAGCGGGCAGATGACCGTAGAAACTACCGCTGTAGATGAACAGGAACGACCCGAAGAAGGTGACCAGTACCAACGCCGCCACGGGAGTTCGAAGTTGTTCGTGTTGCAGGCGTTGCCAGCAGAGGAGCACGATCAGCGCGAAGGGTAGGCTGCCGCACAGGAAACCTCCCAGCCGCAAGAGATCCACGTTGATGTGGTCCGTCGGGCTTGGACCGATGAGACCGAGACGGAGGAATGCTGCGTGGAAGGGTACCACGATCGTCGCAGGCAAAGGGGCTTTCTCGGAGAGGTAGCGCCCATCCACTTCGGCTTTGTCGCCGGTGAGGTGGGCGAAGGCATCGATGTGTACGGTACCCTGTTCCACGATCGCTGCCACGGTGGCACCGCGGCTTACCGTGTTGTCGTTCTGGGCCTGATCCAAGAACCAACTGCACAGGATCAGCGTGATCGCGAACAGCGCGACAGCGAACGTTCGGTCGCTCTTCCTCACTTGCTCTTGCGGAAGTCCAGCTTGTAGAAATGGAAGTCCGGGCTGTGCAGATCCACCTTGAAGCCGCTCACGTTGTGGTCCGTATCGAATTGGAAGGTGATGTAGCCGGGCTCCAGGAACGGATCGGCGTGTTCCCATTTCCACGTGTCGTAGTGCCAATGCACCAGCTTTCCGGTGAAGAGCTCCTTCGCTGGTGAGAAGGTGAGAAGAGGCTGCCCGTAGACCTCTTGGATGGTCGCTTCGCCATAGATCTTGTCGGCGTAGGTGCCTTGCAATTTCGCTGCATCAACAGATGGCGTGGTGCCTTTCACCTGTGCATCAACACGCGCTGCTACGCGTGCAGCCTCGCGTTCTTTCCGTTTGGCCAAGCGCGGGATGATCTCGGCCACCGGGTCTGCTTTGCCATCGCCCAGGTAGAGGTCGAGGATCTCGTTCGTGATAGCGAAGACGCTGTAGCTCTCGCCATTGCCGAGCGCGATCACCGCCAGGTCTTTCTCGGGTACCACGGCATGGTTGAGGATGAAGCCCGGCATGCCACCGCTGTGCGTGATCACCTTCGCGCCGTTGTTGTCCTCGATGAACCAACCAAGGCCTGCGCCTTCGCCGCCCATCGGTAGGTGTGTGGTGGTGATCATCGCAAAAGTTTCCGGCGTGATGAAGGGTTCGCCGTTCGCTACACCTTCGTTCGCCCACATGGCATCCCACTTCGCCAGGTCCACCACGGTACTGATCACGCCGCATGCTCCATCCGCGCCGGGCAGCGGTTGGTACGGCATGCTTTTCTGCGGCGCAGCAGGATCCTGTCCCTTGCGGACGTGTGGAAGGGCAACGTCCGTCATGCTCGCCAGATCGGCGGTCTCCACACGGCTGCGGTCCATGCCCAGCGGCGTGAAGATGCGTGTGGTGATGAACTGATCCCACGTCATGCCGCTCACGCGTTCCACCAATTGTGCTGCCGCGATGAACATCAGGTTGCTGTACCCGAACTCATCGCGGAAGGGTAGGGTCATCGGCTCGTTGCTGTGCCGCGCGAGGATCTCCTTCTGGTCGTAATCGGTGCCGTACCACAAAAGGTCGCCATCGAAGGTGATCCATCCGCTGCGGTGGCACAACAGGTCCTTCACCAGGAAGTGATCGGACACATACCCGTCCGGCGTTGCGAATTCCGGCATGTGCTGTTTCACCGGATCGTTCCAGTCGAGTTTGCCATCGTCCACCAGCAACCCCACGGCACACGCGGTGAACGCTTTGCTTATGCTCGCGCAATAGAACAACGAGTTCGCGGTGACAGGTTCCGGCTTCGCGAGATCCAACTTGCCGTACCCTTTGCTCCACACGAGCTTGCCGTCCTTCACGATCCCCACGGCCAGACCGGGCTGGTCCAGCTTCACCACCGCATCGGCGACGTAGGCATCGAGCTTCTTGAAGTCGGGTTGTTTCTGGGCTTGGGCGGATGGAATGACCAAGAGCCCGATGATGCTGCTGAGCAGGGTACGCGTTACCATGCTGCGAAGATGGAACATCCCGCTCAGAAGATTCCCCCACGAGTATTATTCCATAGGCGGTCCCTCTTCTTCCTCCTCCTTCTTCAGGCCTTTCAGCTCGGTGTCCATCGTCACACCTTCCAACACTTCGATATCCAGGCCATCGCTGAGGCCGGTCTTGATGAAGGTCTTCTTCCAACCTTCACCTTCCTTCACATCCACGAACGCACTGTCGCCTTTCAGGTTGAAGGTGACGATGCCTTCGGGGACCACCATCGCGCTGTCTTTCCGCTCCAGCACGATGTCCGCATTCGCGCTGTAGCCCGAGCGCAGTGTTTGTCCTTCGTTCAGTTTCACCGCTGCGCGGATCTCGAACTGGATAGCACCTTGGTCTTCCACGCCTTTCGGTGCGATGTATTCCAATTCCGCATCCCATTTCGCGCCGGCGACAGCACCGACGGTAAGGACCACGGGCATGCCCAATTTCACCTTGCCCACTTCGCTTTCGTCCACCTTGCCTTGGAAGATCAGGTCGGCCATGTCGGCGATGGTGGCGATCGTGGTGCCCTCGTTGAAGTTGTTGCGCTCGATCACGCTGTTGCCTTCTTTCACGGGCACGTCCAGCACCATGCCGTCGATGGTGGAGCGCACCACGGTGTTGCCGGCGCTGCTGCGGCTGATGCCATCGCGGATCACTTGCAAGGATTCCTTCGCGGCGTCCAGGTCTTGTTGGGCACTGCGCAGCGCGATGTCATAACCCTGCATTTCGCTCGCACTGATCACGCCTTTCTTGGCAAGCGGATCGTTGCGGTCGAAGGTCATCTTCGCGTTCTGCACGCTGATCTCGGCACTGCGCACGCGTTGCTCACCTTGGCTCAACGAAAGCATGTCGGGCACGATCTGGATCTTGGCGAGCTGGTCGCCTTTCTTCACCTGTTGACCCGCTTCCACGTACAGTTCGCGGATGATCCCGCTCACCACCGGCTTGATCAGGATCTCTTTGCGTGGCACGATGCTGCCGTTGGCGACGGTCTTCCGCACGAGTTCCTGCTTGCGTGGTTTCTCGATCTTGAACTCCGCGGGTACTTCCACGCTCTTCTGGTAGAGGAACCACAAGGTCCACAGGAAGAGCAGGATGCCCAGGCTGATCAACAGGATGCGACGGAAACGTTTCATGAGCGATGGTGGTTCTTGGGATCAGGTGCCGCTGCGCAAGGCTTCAACAGCACGGATGGAAAGGGCGCGACGTGCGGGGACAAGACCCGCGAAGAGTCCGCAGACAACGAGTACGACGAGTGCTACGATAGCTACGGTGAGGTCCACCTCGGGCTGCGCGAAGAAGTCGCTATCGATGCCCATGGCGCTGATGCCTTCCAACAGGAAAACACCGCTCACGAGGCCTACGTATCCTGCAATGAAGGTGAGCGTGAGCGCTTCCAACAGGATCTGCATGGTGATGTTGCCGGGTGTGGCACCAAGGCTGCGCCGGATACCGATCTCCTGTGTGCGCTCGCGGACGATGACGAGCATGATGTTGCTTACACCGACAACACCGGAGATGAGCGTGAGTATGCCGACGAACCAACCCAATCCCGTGATGGCGAGGAAGAGGTTGTTGGTCATGTCGAACATCTCTTCCACGTTGAAGCTGCCGAACGCCATTTCATCATCGGGATGGACGTGGTGCCGCTCGGCCATCAACTTCTTGATGTCCTTTTCCAGATCACCGGCTTTGGTACCCTTCTTCGCGGTGATGGCGAACCAATGCACTTCGTTCATGGCATTGAACGCACGTTGGAAGGTGCTGAACGGCACGTAGATCGTGGCGTCCTGGTTCTCATCCATTTCCGCCGTGGCTTTGGTCTTGTGCGTACCCACCACCTTGAAGTACACGCCATTGATCCGGATGAAGGTGCCTAAGGGGTCCTCGTCCACCTTGTACAGCACATCCACCACGCGTTGACCGATCACACAGACCTTCCGCGAATCGGCCACGTCTTTCTCGTTCAGGAAGCGTCCTCCGGTGATGCCCGTGCCTTGGATGCGCATGATGTCCGGTACATCACCGTTCACATTGAAAGCACCGGTCTTGCCATCGTACACCACGTTGTTGCTGCCGCTCCAACCGCCCAGTTGCAAGCGTGGTGCAAGCGCATCAACGCCAGGGACACGTTGGCGGATGGCTTCCACATCGCTGTTGTTGAAACTGAATCCGCGTCCGCGCGGGAAACCAGCGTACGGAATGGACGTGACCTGGGTCCACATGAAGCAACTGTTGCTGGCCCAGCCACTGAACGCACGGTTCACGCCGTTGGCCAAGCCGTTGCCCGCACCCAGCATGAGGATGAGCATGAAAATGCCCCAGCCCACGCCGAACGCGGTGAGCGTGCTGCGCAGCTTGTTGCGGCTCAGCGTCTGCCAGATCTCGCTCCAACGATCGCTATCGAACATGGCTATTCGTCGCGTAAGGCTTCAATGGGACGGATACGTGCGGCGCGGCGGGCGGGGATCAAGCCGGCCAACGTTCCCGTGATGATCAACAGGACCAAGGCTTGTACGGCGATGCTGATGCTGACTTCCGGTTCGCGGAACATGGGGCCTCCCGGCAGTATCCGCGAAATGCTTTCCAACGTGGCGATCCCGAGCAACAATCCACCGTATCCGGCGAGTGCTGTTACGACCAACGCCTCCAACATCACCTGCGTGATCACGTTGCCTGGTGTTGCGCCCAAGGCTTTACGGATCCCGATCTCCTTGGTGCGGTCCTTCACCACGATGAGCATGATGTTGCTCACACCCATGATCCCCGCGATGATGGTGCCTATGCCCATGATCCAGATGAAGGTGTTGATCGCGGTGAAGACACCCGTGAACTGGATGTAGTTCTCCAAACTGTTCTCGATCCATATGGCACGCGGATCGTTCACATCGAATTGATGACGACTGGCCAATATGGAACGCGCGCGTTGGGCTGCGCGCAATGAGCCTTCCAACGTGCTGGAATGCAGGGTGAAGCTGATCTGGTCCAGTTTGCCGTTCGCACCGAACACGCGCTGGGCCGTTGTCAATGGGATGAAGACCTGGCTGCGGTCGTTCTGCCTGCGACCGGATTCGAACTTGTACACACCCACCACTTGGAAGGGAATGCCGTTCACTTGCACCCATTGCTGCAACGGATCATCCGTGCCGAAGAGTTTCTCCCGTGAATCTGTCGCTATCACAAGCACTTTGCGGCCCTCGTACATGTCCTGGTCATTGATCCAGCGGCCCATCTGGATGGTCTGGTCCTGCAGGTGGATGAACTCCGGCTCGATGCCGTGGATGCCGTAGTTGCCGTATTTCTCCTTGTAGTTCAACAAGCTCTCGCCACGCCACAACCGGTATTTGCCCGTGCTCTTATCCAGGTCCGAAAGCCCTTGGCGCAAGGCCGTTAGATCCTCGTTGGTGAGGTCTACTTCGCGGTTCGCCAACAGGCCTTTGTAGGGCATGCTGGTAACGCCGCCCCAGATGTGGATGGCATTGATCGCGTTGCCTTTGAAGCCATGTTCGAACCCGTTGCGCAAACCACGGCCCGCGCCCAACAGGATAATGAGCATGAAGATCCCGGTGAACACGCTCACACCCGTCAAGATCGCCCGAAGCTTGTTCTTGGCGATGTTGTCGAAAACCTCGCGCCACTGCTCGCTATCGAACATGTCCGCGGGGTAGGTCGCTGTGGCCGTCGGCGACCACTTCGGCGTTGGTGCTCTCGATCAGGCCATCGCGCAGGCGGATCACGCGCTGCGTCTGTGCGGCCACATCGTTCTCGTGCGTCACGATCACCACGGTGAGGCCCAGGTCCCTGTTCACCTGTTTCAGAAGTTCCATCACTTCGTTGCTGGTGGTGCTGTCCAAGGCTCCGGTGGGCTCATCGGCCAGGATGATCTTCGGGTCGGCGATCAACGCACGGGCGATGGCCACACGCTGTTTCTGGCCACCGCTCATCTCGTTGGGCATGTGGTGCGCCCAATCCTTCAGGCCCACCTTGTCCAACAACTCAAGCGCCGTGGCGTTGCGTTTCGCCTTGTTCACCCCTTGGTAATAGAGCGGCAAGGCCACGTTCTCCAAGGCGTTCTTGAAGGTGATCAGGTTGAAGCTCTGGAATACGAAGCCGATGTACTTGCTTCGGAGCAGGGCGCTTTCCGTCTCGTTCTGCCCGCGGATCACCATGCCATCCAGCTTGTACTCTCCGCTGTCGTAGTTGTCCAGGATGCCGATGATGTTGAGCAAGGTGCTCTTGCCTGATCCCGATGACCCCATGATGCTGACCAGCTCACCTTTGGCGATGTGCAGGTCGATGCCTTTGAGCACTTGTAACACGTTGTTGCCTGTTCGGTAGGCTTTGCGGATCCCGGTAAGGTCGATCATGGGCAGGTGCGGACGGGTACGAAAGTACCGGGCTGTCGAGCAAGATCGGTCCGACTTACATGAACGGTGGACCCGAAGTAGGAATGGCCGGGGCGGCCGTTGGCAACAGGACCGTTGGTCAAACCCGCCGGAACACCAGGTCGAAGAAGCTCCGATCCACGTGGATCTCCTGCAATACACCGTTCTTGTACGCGTAGCTGTTCACCTTGTCGCCGGGCATCGTCAGCCGGTATAGGCCGGGCGCCACACGTACCAACGGGCAATGTTTCAGCACGCTTTCCACGAAGATGGTCTTCTGGTCCACGGGCTCTTCGAAGTACATCCGCGCCGTGGTCCATTCCACCGTTCCGTCGCACAGGAACCGCTGATCGGGGTGGACGAAACAATGGGTCTCATCATCAACAGCATGCATGCGGCTGGAATCGCGCAAGGTGCCGTTCACCGACATGTTCGTATGGCACGAACGTAGCGAACCATCCACGTATTCCGTGGCGGCCACACTTTTCACGGTCTGTTTCCAGATGATGTCGAACTCCGAAAAGGAGGTCATCAGATACGTCGTTCGATCCCCAGCGACTGAACGTGAAGCCAGGATCTTGCCCACGACATCGTCCCCTTTCAGGACGTCGAAGCTGGTCTTCTGCGCACGAACTTCAGAACCACAAATGCACGTGAGAAGCAGTGCCACGAATGCGGGCCGAAGCAAGAGAGGGAGTTGTCTGAGCGGGGAGAGCATGTTTTGCGTTGCTCCGAAGATACGGGAGTGCGAGGCCATGTGTCAGGTGGTATACCTGTAGGACAACGAACTGGTCTTGTACCCCTATCGGGTCGTGGACAATTGCGCCGCGTTTCAGATCAGGTCCCAGACGGTGTGTTTCCGCGCGGGAAGGAAAGCAAGCACAACGGTCATCAAGGCACCCACATAAGGGATGCAGGTGATCAAAGCCGTCCACTTCGGCCAACCAGCGTGACGTGCGCGGTGTACACCGTTCCACACCAATACAATGAAGAAAACCAATGTACTGACGCAGATCGTCCACGGCATGGAGCCTTCCAGCCAGGGTGCTATCAGCAGGAACGGGTTGAGCCACGCGTGTAGTATGGTGATGATCTCCAGCCCAGGGAAATAGGCAAGGGTGAACAGGTCCAACGCAGCTTTGGAGAAGGCGAGGAGCGCGATGTTACGTTGGAAGGTGAGGCCGTCCGTGGTGCCATCGCAATGCAGTAGATGTGAAAGCGTGCTCATGATCTTGCGGGTAGGTCAACGTTTCGTGGCAGTGACAAGTAGATAGCGGAACAGATCGCGCTGCGTGCCCAACAGGATACCGTTGAAGCAACTTCTCAGGTGCGCACGTTCCAGTGGATCCAGTTCGGTCCGCGAGAAGAATTCACGTAGCCAGGTCAAGGCCAGCAAGGGCAGGCCGTGCAAGGCGCTAGGTGCTACCCGCCAGCTGAGGTCGAAGATCTTCACATCTCCGAAACCGGCGCGGGTTAAGGCGCTCAAGAAGGCGCGTTGGCGGGGGAAACACGGCACGGCCCATCCGCGTTCGGTGGTCTTCGTCATGCGTGCCCGCCAGCCTTTCGGTTCTTTCAGGATGAACCCGTCGGTGAGCGCGAGGCGGCCACCGGGTTTCAGGATACGCGCGGCTTCGGCCAGCACCTGCTGTTTGCCGGGGCCATCATCGTAGCACAGGCTTTCGAGGGCGTACACCCCATCCATGCTTCCATCGGCGAGCCCGGTGTGGCGGAAATCGCGCAGGTGCATGGTCACGTCCACGTGCTCGCGATCAGCGGTCGCTTGGCCTTCCCGCACTTGCTGTGGCACTACCGTGAAGGCATCCACGCCCACACCATAGGTGCCAGCCACCAACCGTGCCGAGCTGCCATATCCACAACCCAGATCCGCGAAACGTTCTCCGGGAAGTGGTGCCAGTTCGCGTACCACACGGTGCGTCATGGCCTCCAACATCATTCGGCGCTGGAAGATCCGCTGCAACCCACCGCAATAGCCGAAATGCAGGTGCCCTTCTTCACTCCACACCTTATACAACGCCGCGCTCGCATGGAAGTGCGCGATCACAGGACCTTGCGCTAGGTCCACGTTCCTCTTTGTTGAAGGTGTAGGTGCGGCTATCGTTCGCATCTGTGTTGAAGTTTCAGGAAATAATGAAACATTTCGACAAAAGCAAAGCCCTACCGGAGCAGGGTGGAGGCCGCTTTCAAGAACCATTGTACATCGCTACGTGTGCTCCGCTCCAACACCGCATCGATACGGCCAGTTAGATCGTGCAGGTCCGCCGCCATCTGTTTGAATGCTTTCGTTTCGGCGTTGGTCCCACTTGTCTGTTTCAACTCGCCAAGGAAACGTACCATCGGCTCCAGCTCCCGCTTCTTCCGTTCGCGGGTGATGTGCGTGGCCACTTTCCAAACGTCCTTTTCCGCTTGGAAGAATTCGCGTCGCTCACCGGCCTTAAGGATGCGGTCCACCAAGTGCCAGTCGATCAACGCGCGCAGGTTCATGTTCGCATTGCCCCGGCTGATGTTCAACTGCTCCATCACATCCTCGGTGCTCAGTGGCTCCGGGCTCACCAGCAACAACGCATGCACCTGCGCCATGCTGCGGTTGATGCCCCATTGGCTACCGAATGCGCCCCAAGCTTGGATGAACTTGTCCTTGGCTTCGTGGAGTTCCATGGTGCTCGGTGTTGAATTGGACAAATGTAAAGTACTGAAGGTTGAACTTCCAAAATATACTGAAAGTATAACATATTTCATGTTGGCTCCTGATCATTCGGGCTCCTTCAGTGGTGGTCTTCCCCACTTTCCTTCGGAATGACCGCAGAGAACCACCTCACCAACGAAGCTCGTTGCACCGCATCCAACCGTGCCTCGCCGTGTACCCAGGTGTAACTTTCCAGCGGCATTTCTCCTTCTTGGATCTCTTCGCCGCATTCGTGCGCATGCTCTTGTGAAGCCGGATCGTTCCACCGCGAGAAGTTCATCTTCTCCCGCCCTTCGTTGATGTGGTCCTGCAGCCAGAAATTGATAGGAGTAAATGAGGCATACCACGGATAGGTGGACTGATCGCTGTGGCAGTCGTAGCACGCGGCATGTACCATGGCCTTGATGTCGTCGGGTGCGCCGGTCATCACGAGCATATCGTTGGCCGGAACGATCGGTGGTGCGCTGCGATCGGGTTGGAAGAATTGCGCCACCACGGCGATGGCGAGCAGGACGAGCAGGATGCGCTTTTTCATAGTGTTGGGGGGCGTATGGAAGGTAAATTGATGTTTTCGTTCGACCTACTCTTCACCGCTGTTCTTAAGCGTTGCGAGCAGGCTATAGGCGCCTTTGACCACCAACGGCCGTTCGCGCAATTCCGCGCTGGGATCCACCAGCTCGAAGTAGCCGTACTCGTTGGCGCCGGTGGTCACGGTGATCATGGTGTAGCTGCCATCCGTATTGGCGGTGAATACGGCCTGGCCTTCACCACTGCGTACCACGGCTTCCTCGGGAACACACCACACGGTATCGGTGCGACTTTCCAGTGTGGCGCTCATGGCCATGCCGGGCACGAGGTCCTTCGGCGTTTTGGTGAAGTGGCAGTGGACGATGGCGCTCCGATCGGCGTCGAGGCTTCGGCCCACAAGGATCACTTCGGCTTCGTATTCATCATCCGGATGCGCCGTTGGGCGGGCGTGAACCTCTTGGCCCACACGTACACTGGGCAGGTCCTTCTCGAAGACGGTAAGTGCCAAGTGGATGTCCTTCGGATCCACCAGTTCGAACAGGATGTCCGTGGGTTGCACATAACGTCCGATGTTCACGTTCACCTTCGACACCCAACCGTGGATCGGCGAACGCAGGGCCACGCTGCGCGAGATCGTTTCAGCCTTCAAGGAGGTAGGGTCCACGCCGATCAAGCGCAGTTGTTCCGCCAAGGAACGCATAGTGACGCGTTGGGTGTTCAGTTCCGCCGTGACCTCCTGCAACACCTTGTCGCTGCTGGTCTTCGAAGCGTTCAAAGCTTTTTGGCGATCGAAGTCTTGCGTTAACATGGCCACTTTTCCTTCGGCGATCAGGTAATCCTGCTGCAACTGGATGAAGCGCGGGTCTTCCATGATGGCCAGCGTCTGGCCTTTCTGCACCTCCATGCCGGGCAGCAGGTCCGTGGATCGTAGGTAGCCACCGAGCGGAGCGCTGATGCTCACGAGGTTCTGCGGTGGCACGTCCACTACCCCTTGTACCGGCATCAGCACGCCCAGAGAGCGGCGTTCGGCCTTACCTGTCACGATGCCCGAGTTCTTCAGTTGTTCCGGGGACAGGGTGACCGTTGTTGCGGAAGCCGGTCCAGCAATGGTGTCGGTAGGTGTCTCGGTCGTCGTACAGGAATACAATGCGACCAGGATCGCAATGACGCCGATAGAACGCATTCGTAGCATCGACCCTGTCATCCCGGCCTTGAGCCGGGAGGGTCGACCGATGTGGTTAGAATGGGAAGGACGCATGATCTGCGGAAGGTTATTTTTCGTTGAAGGCATTCAGTTCAAAAGCCGCGCGGCCCAAGGCACGCAGCGCATCGAGGTATTCCATGGAAAGGGTGATGGACTGCCCGGTGAGCAGGCTCCATTCCAAGCGGTCGATCTGTCCGTTGAGGTAGGCTTCTTCAGCCGACCGGCGGAGCTGTTCAGCCTCTTGTGTGGCCCCTTGTTCAAAGGCTTCCACACGTGCCAATTGCGCGGTGTAGCGTTGCTGTGCCTGTTGCAGTTGCGTGCGGATCTCCTGTGTGAGGGCAGCGGTTTCGTTGCTGGCGCGTTCCGTACCGAGCCGTGCTGACTTGTTCCTGGCGTTCTGCGCGCCGAAGAACAGCGGCACACCGATCCCAGCGCGCACCATGGTGAACCGATCATCGCGACCGTAGATCACGGATCCATCCGGCACGGATGGCGACTGGTAGAGTGTCATGGACGAAACGCCGAGCGTGAATTCGGGAAGCAACGTGGAGCGTTCCATGCGCCAGCGCGCATCGGCGGCGGCTTCCTGTTCGTTGGCCGAACGCACGATGGGATGTTCCAGCACCGCGCTTTCACCGGGTAGCATGGCCACGATCTGCTTCAGCGGAATGGGTGCGATCGACCAGTCGCCGGTGCTGTTTATCAGCTGTGCGAGTCGGCTGCGAGCTTGTTCCAACTCCGCACTCACCTGTTGCACCCGGGCGCGCATCAGCATGGCTTGTGTACGCGCGGTGGCGCGTTGCAGCACGTTGCTGGATCCCAGATCGAAACGCTGCTCTTCACCTGTGACGGCAGAGGTGAAGACACTGTCGGCTTCTTGCAGCAGTCGCAGTTGTTCGCCCAGGACCGACACGTCGTGATAGGTCTGTTGCACCTGCATCCGCACTTCGCGCTGGCGCAGGGCCTGTTCCCAGCGTACCCCGGCCGCACCATGCTGCAACATCTTCCGCCGCTGCATGTAGACCGCAGGAAAAGCAAGGCTCTGGGTGATGCTGATGCGATCGTCGTTGACGTTGGTGTTCACTTGCCCGTACTCGAAGTCGATGTTGGTGCGGGGCAGGTCCCAGGCGCTGCCGATCAGCGCTTCCTCCGCTTCACTGCGCAGTGCGGCGCTCTTCAGGTAGAGGTTGTTTTGCATCGCGCTGTCCACGGCTTGCTGAAGGGTGATGGGCGATGCCGGTCCTTGTGCGCTGGTACCGATCGGTGAGGCCATGAGGAGCACCAGCAATGCAGTGGTGACCGCACTTCCCTTCGTTCCACCCGTTTGTTTCCGCTTGCCGAGTACCAGCATGTACAGCGCAGGCAATACGAAGAGCGTGAGGAAGGTGGCGGTGATGAGTCCACCGATGACGACCGTGGCCAACGGGCGTTGTACTTCCGCTCCCGCGCCGTTGCTGAGCGCCATGGGCAGGAAGCCGAGCGAGGCCACGCTGGCGGTCATCAGCACGGGACGTAAACGGTTCGCGGTGCCCAGCCGGATGCGTTCGGCCACATCCTTCATTCCGCTCTTCGCCAAGTGTTCGAACTCGCTGATCAGCACGATGCCGTTGAGCACCGCCACGCCGAACAATGCGATGAAGCCCACACCCGCCGAGATGCTGAAGGGCATGCCCCGTGCCGATAGGGCGAACACGCCACCGATCGCGGAAAGCGGCACCGCGCTGAAGACGAGCAGGCTCAGCTTCAACGAACCGAATGCGAAGTACAACAGCAACAGGATAAGCAGCAGTGCCAGGGGCACCACCACGCTCAGGCGCTTCTTGGCCTCCACCAGGTTCTCGAAGGCTCCGCCGTAGGTGGTGTAGTATCCAACGGGCAACTGCAACTGCGCATCCACTTTGCCCTGCAGCTCTTCCACGATCGTCTGCACATCGCGCCCGCGCACGTTGAAGCCGACGGTGATGCGTCGCTTGGCATCCTCGCGCTGTACCTGGTTGGGACCGTCCTCGATCCGCACGTTGGCGAGCAGCGAAAGCGGCACGGGCCTGCCCATCGGCGTGGGCACCAGCAGGCGTTGCACATCGCTCAGGTCGGTACGGCTTTGGTCGCGCGCGCGCACCACCAGATCGAAACGACGTTCGCCTTCGAACACTTGTCCGGCTACGCTTCCCGCAAAGGCCGTGCGCACCACATCGTTCACCGCTTCCACATCCAGGCCGTAGCGTGCGAGGGCACCCCGATCGTGCGTCACAACGATCTGTGGAAGTCCGCCGACGCTCTCCACGTAGAGGTCTTTCGCGCCTTCCACGGTGCTTGCCAATTCACCCAACCTGTGGGCGTACTTGGCGAGCGAGTCAAGGTCCTCGCCGTAGATCTTGCAGACCACATCCTGGCGTGCGCCGGTCATCAGTTCGTTGAAACGCATTTGAACAGGGTATTGGAATCCGAAGGTGACACCGGGCAATACGCTCAAGGTGCTGCCCATCTTCTCGGCGAGCTCATCGAAGCTCTTCGCGCTGGTCCAGTCCTTCTTGGGTTTCAGGATCACCATCATGTCCGCGGCCTCGATGGGCATGGGGTCGGTGGGGATCTCGCCGCTACCGATCTTGGCCACCACCTTCTCCACTTCGGGGTACTGCGCCTTCAGCATGCCGCCCGCTTTCAAGCAGGTCTCCACGGTGTTGGTGAGCGAGGATCCGGTGAGCAGGCGTGTATCGATCGCGAAATCGCCCTCCTCCAATTCGGGGATGAATTCACCACCCATGGCCGCCATGATGCCGCCGGCCACAACGAGAAGCGCCACCGCAGCCACCACCAGCCGCATGGGCTTCAGGATGGCCTTGTCCAACCACCTGCGGTAGAAGTTGCCGAGGCGATCCATCATGCGGTCGGTCCACGTGGCGGGTGGATTCAGCTTCTTGCTCAGGAAGAGCGCGCTCATCATCGGCACATAGGTCAACGAGAGGATCGCGGCACCCAGCACGGCGAAGGCCACGGTCTGCGCCATGGGCTTGAACATCTTGCCCTCGATGCCCGACAAGGACAGGATCGGCAGGTACACGATGAGGATGATCACCTGACCGAACATGGCGGAGTTCATCATGCGGCTGGCAGAACCGCGCACCGTCTCATCCATGCGTTGTTGATCGAGCTTGCCGGTACCGAGACCATGGCCGGTTCCATGCAAACGATGCAGCACGGCCTCCACGATGATCACCGCGCCATCCACGATCAAGCCGAAGTCCAGCGCGCCGAGGCTCATCAGGTTGCCGCTCACGCCGAAGAGGTTCATCATGATCACCGCGAAGAGCATGGCCAGCGGGATCACCGAGGCCACGACCAGTCCCGCGCGCAGGTTGGCGAGAAAGAACACGAGGATCAACACCACGATCAGCGCACCTTCCATCAGGTTAGTCTGCACCGTGGCGATGGCGTTGTTCACCATCTTGGTGCGATCCAGGAAAGGTTCGATCGTCACGCCCTCGGGCAGCGTCTTTTCGATCATTGCGATCCGCTGCTTCACGTTCTTGATCACCTCGCTGGAGTTGGCGCCCTTCAGCATCATCACCACCGCACCGGCCGCTTCACCTTCATCGTTGTAGGTCATGGCACCGTAGCGCGTGGCTGTGCCCAAGCGCACTTCCGCGACGTCATGCAAGAGCACGGGTGTGTGGTCGGGCAACACCTTCACTTGGATGGTGCGTATGGCCTCCATGTCAGTGATCAATCCTTCAGTGCGGATGAAGAGCAAGGCAGGGCCCTTCTCGATGTATGCCCCGCCGGTATTGCTGTTGTTGCGTGCCACTGCGGTGAACACGTCCGCGATGGTGATGCCCATGGCACCCAATCGTTCTGGGTCCACAGCGATCTCATACTGCTTCAGTTCGCCACCGAAGCTGCTGACGTCGGCCACGCCTTCCGTGCCGATCAGTTGCCGCCGCACGATCCAGTCCTGAATGGTGCGCAGCTCCGTAGCATCGTACTTGCCTTCGTAGCCGGGCTTGGGCTTCACCACGTATTGGAAGATCTCGCCAAGGCCGCTGGAAACAGGCCCTAATTCCGGCTTGCCAAGACTCTCCGGGATGGTGATCTGTGCAAGGCGCTCAGTGACTTGTTGACGCGCCCAGTACACATCCGTGGCGTCGTCGAACACGATGGTGACGAGCGAGAGCCCGAAGCGGCTGAAGCTGCGCTGCTCGATGATGCCCGGCACGTTGCGTGTGGACTGTTCGATGGGGAAGGTGATCAGGCGCTCGATATCGCCGGCGCCCAACGCGGGGCTCACGGTGATCACCTGCACCTGGTTGTTGGTTATGTCCGGTACGGCGTCGATCGGCAGCTGGGTGACATTGTAGGCACCGAAGCCGATGAGGCCGAGTACGAGAAGCCCTACGATGAGCTTCTGCTTGATGGAGAATGCGATGATGCGGTCCAGCATGGGATTGTTCCGATGGAATGGTTGAAAGCACCGCGTACCGCGCAACGCGGATCAACGGCTCGACCGGAACAGGAAATGTGCTGTGACCGGCCTGGGATCAGGCCTGGGTTCGAGGGGGACGCAGAAGCTCGGGATGATGTCCGGCGAGCAGGTCCTTGTCTACTGGAAGCGCGATGGCTTTGCGAGCGCCAAGCGATGGGAAGCTTACCGGTCGTATTGGATCGGAAGCGATCACCTTGGCCAGATGCTGATCAACAGCAGTGCCATGGTGGTGGTGGAAAGGCAGGTTCTCGTGGCTCCGGTGATCTTGGTCCTGGTGAACATCATCGGCGTAGTGCAGCGCGATGAAAGTCGACAGGTCCAATTCCTCGCCGGAGGCTTGATGCTCCAAGAAATGCGCGAAGAGCAGGGGCAGCTTCATCAGGTCCGGGCTTACCAAGAACCCCTGTACCCAGAGGATCGGTAGCAGGAACCAGATGCGCGCTTTCACGCGGTGAAGGTAGGAGGACTCCCTTCCACCGGACTGATATTCGTCAGTTTCTTCCACGCTTGCCCTTGGTCGGCAATACCACGTTCCGATCGTTGATGGTTCGGGAGGTCGACCTGCTCTTCTGTGGCTCGGGCTGTCCTACTTTGTCCTTCTTCGATCGCCATGATATCCGTCACCCTCGCAGAACCTGCTTCGACTTACGGCCGTTCGCACGCGCCTGTATTGGAATTGCTCGAACGCCACTTCGGGTACAAGTCCTTCCGCCCGCTACAACAGGAGGTGATCGAACACGTCCTCGCTGGCAATGATGCCGTGGTGCTGATGCCGACCGGGGGCGGTAAGAGCCTTTGTTTCCAAGTGCCAGCGTTGGCGCTGGATGGGCTCACGGTGGTGATCTCGCCACTGATCGCTTTGATGAAGGATCAGGTGCAGGCTTTGCAAGGGAACGGCATCCCTGCAGCATTCCTGAACAGTTCTTTGCTGTACGATGAAGAGCGCTTGATCCACCAGCAATTGCGCAACGGTGAGTTGAAGTTGCTCTATGTTTCGCCTGAGCGCTTGTTCCAACAAGGCTTCATCGATCAGTTGGGTGAACGGAATGTGCGCCTCTTCGCGATAGACGAGGCGCACTGCATCAGCACCTGGGGCCATTCCTTCCGGCCGGAGTACAAGCAGCTACGGGTGCTCAAGGAGCGCTTTCCACAGGTTCCGGTGATCGCCCTTACCGCCACGGCGGATCGTGCCGTACGCGGTGATATCGCACACAGCCTTGCGTTACCGGCGCCACGCACCTTCATCAGCAGTTTCGATCGGCCGAATCTCTCGTTGGCCGTGTTGCCTGGACTGGACCGTTGGAAGGCGATCGAGCGCATCATGGGGCGCCACGCAGGCAAGTGTGGCATCATTTACTGCAACAGCAGGGCAGGAGCGGAGAAGCTCGCAGCCAAGTTGCAAGGCATCGGCGTGAAGGCAGCCTACTACCACGCGAAACTGGATCCAGAGGAACGCAGTCGTGTGCAGGACGATTTCATCCAAGGCAAGTTGCATGTGATCTGTGCCACCATCGCCTTCGGCATGGGCATCGACAAGAGCGATGTGCGTTTCGTGATCCACTACAACCTGCCCGGTACGGTGGAAGGCTACTACCAGGAGATCGGCCGGGCCGGTCGCGACGGGAAACCCGCGGAAACGATCCTCTTCTACAGCTACGCCGACGTGCAAACGCACATGCACTTCGCTGAAGAGATCGATGAGCAGCGCTACAAGGACGTGGTGATCGCCAAGCTGGACCGCATGAAGGAGTATGCCGAAGCACAGGTCTGTCGGCGCACGATATTATTGAGCTACTTCAGCGAAGAGACCAGCGCACCCTGTGGGAACTGCGATGTGTGCAAGGATCCGCCGAAGTACTTCGAGGGCACCGTGTTGGCGCAAAAAGCCTTGAGCGCCGTGGTGCGCAGCAAACAACAATTGTCGCTGAGCCTGCTGGTGGATGTGTTGAAGGGTACCTATAGCCCGGAGGTGAAAGAGCGGCAGTTGCAACAGATCAAGACTTTCGGCGCGGGAGGCGATACCAGCGCGTTCGCGTGGGTGCAGTTCATTCAACAATTCATGCAATACGGTTTGTTGGAGGTGGACTATCGCGATCATCATCACTTGAAGATCACCGCAGCGGGCCGTGCGGTTCTCGCCAGTGAACGCAGGGTTCTACTGGTCACCCCCGAAACCATCAAGGAACGCCAAGAGCGGCCCAAGCAACGTAAAGACCAGTTGGTGGCCGAGCCCTCGCCGGCTTCCGTGGATCTATTGGCCGCATTGAAGACATTGCGCCGCACAATCGCTGCGGACATGAAGAAGCCGGCCTACATCGTCTTCAGCGATGCCACCCTATTGGACATGGCCGAGAAGAAGCCGAAGAACATCTACGAGTTCCGGTTGGTGAACGGGGTGGGCGACCACAAAGCCAGCCAGTTCGGGATAGCGTTCTTGGAAGCCATCGCCGAGTTCGGGGCACGCTGACCATGGCCGGGGACGTGGAACACTTCTATTCCGGTCTGCAAGAGCCTGCCCGGAGCTTTGTACAAGAACTCCGCGAGCTCATCCTCGCGCACGACCCTTTCATCACCGAAGGCTTGAAGTATGGTATGCCGTTCTTCCTTTACCGCAAGAAGATGTTCTGCTATTTCTGGACCCGGAAAGGGAGCGGGCAACCGTATTTCGGGGTGGTGGAGGGCAACCGCTTGTTCCACCCGGAACTGATCCAAGAGGGCAGAGCACGCATGAAGATCCTGTTGTTGGATCCTGCCAGGAAGTTTCCCGTGCAGGCCATCTCCAACTTTCTGCAACAAGCCATTGCCCTGTACTCCAGCGGGCAGAGCCCCATCAAATAGGCCTCTTCCCGGATGGGAGCTGCGGGCCGCGAAGAATGTGGCCACTTGAAACCATTTTGGTCTTCGTCGAGTTAAAGCGTCTGTTCATCGACGGAAGCTCTCCCGCTGGTCGTGAACGCTAAACACCAGCGGAGCTATGCGTTTTTACCGTCCAACCGGTACGTCCGGGAATGTTCATCCTTTCTGTTCTTCCTTCAGCAAGCGCTCCCGTGCGTTATTACTGTTGCTGGTCCCGCTCTTTGCGATGGCACAGACCAGCTACACCTGGAACGGCAGCTTGAACGGCGCATGGAACAACGCGGCCAACTGGACACCGAGCACGGGTTTTCCGCTCGCAGCCGATCATGCCACCATCGTGGCGGCAGGTACCATGCCGATACTGGACATGGCGCGCAGCGTGACGAACCTGACCGTGAGTTCCGGATCGCTGGATCTCGCAGGGTTCACCCTCACCCATACCGGGAACGGTTCCTTCAGCGGTGGTGCGGTGAACAATGGCACATTATCCCCAAACACCGCCGCAGGTTCCACAACCTTCTCAGGAACCACGTTCGGTGCTGCGGTCTCTGGTACAAGTGCTATCCTGCTGTTCAACGGATCGGTCTTCAACGCACCGGTAACGATGACCAAAACGGGCGGTGCCAATGATTACTCCACCGGCAACAACACCTTCAACGGAACTGCAACGTTCACCGTCACCAACGGACGGTTGTACTTGAACAATACCGGCATCGACACCTTTAACGGCAACGTGGTGCTGAACAGTACCGGAGCAAGTAACGGGGTATGGTTGGGGCAGTCCAGTGGGAGCGCCAGCTTGGCGAACGGCCGCACGATTTCAACGGGTACTTACAGTGCTGGATCATTGTTGTTCCGGAATTTCACGCAGGTGGGTAGCACACCACAAGTACTTCTGCTCTCCTTGGGCGGAACGCTGTACTTCCAGAGCGGCAGCACCTTCAACGGCGATGTTACCAGCAGTTCGCCCGGCTTGTATTTGAACGGTGCCACCTTCAACGGCACGGCCACATTCACCAAGACAGGCGCGTCCAACGAGTACAGCAGCGGCAACAACACGTTCAACGGTATGGCAGAATTCCGGGTCACCGGTCCGGGTAACTTGTTCCTGAACAACACGGGGAACGATCAGTTCAACGGGGATCTTCTACTGAGCAACACCAGCACGGGCGGCATCCGGTTCGGGGCTAGCGGCGGCACCTCGGTACTGGCTGCAGGGCGAACCATGAGCGTGGGTAGCAGTGGTTTCTCGAATGGTATTCTGGAGCTACGCGGTTTTTCCTCACCAGGAACGGTCGCCCAGACCTTGGCTCTTACAGGAACGGCATCGATGCAATTCGCGACGGGCACGACCTTCGGTGGTAATTTGTCAGCGACAGCTGCCACCATGCTGGTAGGCGGCCTCACCGTTCAGGGTAATGCGCGCTTCACCAAGACCGGTCCCGGCAATGATTGGAGCGTTGGCGGCTGCACGTTCAACGGCGACGTTGAACTGACCAATACGGGGATCGACGTTTTCGGCATGCACAACTCGGGTTCGGACGTGTTCAACGGGAACATCGTGGTGAACAACACCTCAACGGGGTCGGTCCGCTTCGGATGGTCCGGTGGAACAGGCACCTTGGCCGCGGGCAAGACCGTAACCGTGGGCAGTGGTGGATACGCGAACGGCTATCTGATCTTCCGCAATTTCACGCAGTTGGGTGCCACGCCACAGAACATCTTCCTGGGGACCAATGGCATCCTCTGGCTCAACAACAGCACCTTCAACGGGGATATCAGCACTACTTCAGGGAACATCGAAGTTTCCGGAAGTCAGTTCCTAGGTACGGCCCACTTCACCAAGACCGGTAGCGGGAATGATGGATCGGCGGGTGGGAACATCTTCCACGCGCTTACGCGGTTCACGGCCATGTCCGGGGGCATTTACATGGGCGAATCGGGCACGAACACGTTCAATGGCGACATCGAGGTGAACTGCCTGGGAACGGGCGGGGTGCGCTTCGGTTGGGGTGGCGGAAGTTCAACGCTGGCCGCAGGCCGAACGGTGACGGTAGGTTCGGGCGGCTTCAACAATGGTATCCTGCTCTTCCGGAATTTCACGCAGCTCGGGACCACACCGCAGAACCTGGTCCTGGGAACGGGAGCCACGCTGTACTTCTATGCGAACAACGTGTTCAACGGGAACGTTGCCACCACCTCCGGTTCCATTTACGTCGCTTCAACCACCTTCAACGGCACGTGCTCCATCACCAAATCCGGTGCGGGTACCGATGCTTGCCCTGGCGGCAACACGTTCCAAGCCGATCTAGAGCTCATCAACCTGAACACCGGCGGGATCTACATGGCGGAGAGCGCCACTGACCTGTACAATGGTAACGTAAAGCTCACTAATCCTTCCACCGGGCAGATCCGCTTCGGGAATGGTGGCGGCGGTGCCACATTGGCAAGCGGAAGGACCATCAGTGTGGGTGTGGGAGGATTCAACGGAGGTCTTCTGCTGTTCAGGAATTTCACGCAGGTGGGAACTACGCCGCAGTCCATCACGGTCGGCATCAATGCCGCGTTGTACATCTATCCAGGCAGCACTTTTCATGCACCGCTGACCACTTCATCCGGCCAGTTGTACCTCTCTGGGGGCACGTATCACAGCCCTTGCGTCTTCACCAAATCAGGTACAGGTGCAGACGGATCGCCGGGCGGCAACCTGTTCAACGACCGTGTTGAACTGGTGAACGCTGTGGCGGGCCATATCTACATGGCCCAAGCGCAGCCTGACCACTACAACGGCGATCTAGTGGTGAACAATGGCTCAACTGGTTCCATCCGGTTCGGTGACAGTGGTGTAACAACTTCAACATTGGCTGCAGGTCGCACGATCACCGTGGGCAGTGGTGGTTTCACTTCGGGTTTACTGTTGCTTCGGGGCTTCATCCAGTTGGGCAATACGCCACAGAACCTGACCTTGGGCACATCGGCGGGCCTGTACTACTATGCGGGTAGCGTCTTCAACGGGGATGTCACGTCCACATCCGGCACCCTGTACTTCTATTCCGCCACGTTCAATGGCACAGGTCGGTTCACCAAGAGCGGCACCGGAGGTGATGGTTCCTACGGAGGTAATTTCTTCAACGGATATACCGAGCTGAACAACCTGAATTCCGGGTCCATCTACATGGCGGAGAACTTGGGTGATGCGTACAACGGTGATCTCGTCCTCAACAATAACAACAGTGGGCAGATCCGTTTCGGTAGCAGTGGCATAGCCTCTTCAACGCTGGCTGCTGGCCGTACGGTCTCCGTGGGAGGTTCTGGTTTCAATGCAGGTGTTCTCCTGTTCCGCAACTTCATGCAAACTGGCCCCACCGCTCAAACCCTCAACCTGGGATCATTGGCGACACTGTACTTCTATCCGGGTACGGTGTTCAACGGGAACGTGGTGACCACTTCCGGCGGTGTTGTGTTCTATCAGTCCACCTTCAACGGCACGGGCAAGTTCACCAAGACGGGCACCAGCAGCGATCAGTGTATCGGTGGCAACGTTTTCAACGGCAACACGGAGCTGATCAACACCTCCAGTGGCGTGTTGTACATGGCGGACGTGAACGGTGATGCTTATAACGCGGACCTGATCGTGAACAGCACCTCTTCAGGCCAGATCCGCTTCGGGAATAGTGCGGTGTCCACATCCACCTTGGCGGCAGGGCGGACATTCACCATCGGCAGCCTTGGATACAACACGGGTCAGCTCTGGTTCCGAAAGTTCATCCACGCGGGAACATCGCCCGTGTATTTGCCGATGGGTACGGTGACCACGTTGAATTTCGTAACGGACAACGTGTTCAACGGGAACATGGTGACCAGTTCCGGTGCCTTGTTGATCGGCGGAACCACCTTCAATGGAACGGTGAAGATGACCAAGACCGGTCCGAGCGGCGATGCAAGCCCGGGCAACAACGCGTTCAATGGAACAGCGGAGTTCATCAATGCCAATACCGGTAACCTGAGTTTGAACTACAATGGCTTCGATCAATTCAACGGGGACATCCTGCTGAACAACACGGGCTCCGGTGGCATCAATTTCGGCCAGAACACTGGATCGGCCGTGTTGGCTGTTGGCCGAACGATAGCTGTTGGCTCATTGGGTTACAATGCCGGTTCATTGACCATGCGGAGCTTCACTCAGTTGGGTGGTACTCCTCAGAGCCTCCTCTTGGGCACATCAGCTACGCTTTCCATCCAGAACGGCAACACCTTCAATGGGGATCTGACCACCACCTCAGCCACCCTGTTCATCAACGGAAGCACGTTCAATGGAACCAGCAGATTCACCAAGACCGGTGCGAGCGGCGACGGCAGCAACGGTGGCAATACGTTCAACGCGAACACCGAGTTCACCGTCACCGGCACAGGTAATCTGAGCATTCACCAGACCTTGGTGGATGCGTTCAATGGTGATATCCGGGTGAATAGTACGAGTACGGGCATGATCACCTTCGGTGCATCAACGGGTTCAGGCATCATGGCAGCCGGGCGTACCATCGGCGTGGGAACACTCGGGTTCAACACGGGTACGCTCTCCATCCGCAACTTCACTCAGTTGGGCGTCACAACCCAGAGTTTGATGCTCGGGAACGCCGCGCAATTGTTCTTCAATACGGGCAATACCTTCAACGGTAATATCGCAGCCAGTGCTGGCAACCTATACCTCAACGGAAGCACGTTCAATGGAACAGGCTGGTTCCGCAAGGCCGGCAACGGGAGCAATGCGTGTACAGGTGGGAACACCTACAATGGTGTAACGGAACTGGTGAACATCAGCCCGGCCGTTTGGTACCATGACAACACGCAACCGGACGCTTTCAATGCGGATCTTTTGCTGAACAGCACCGGCGTTGGCGGCATCAACTTCGGGAACTCCACGGGCTCGGCCACCCTGATCGGTACGCTCGGTATCGGCTCGCTTGGTTGGACCGCGGGTACCATCAGCTTCCGCAACTTCACCAAGCTCAGCTCGAATGCCACCACCCTGTCCGGCAGTGTCAGTAGCGCCTTGCATTTCCTGGCGAACAACATATTCAACGGTGATATCACCACCACCTCGGGCAACCTGCTGTTCAACGGTACCACCTTCAATGGCTATGGCGTGTTCACCAAGACCGCCACGGCGAACAACGCTAGCACAGGCGGCAACACGTTCAACGGCGATGTGGAGATCAACGCAGGAGGCACCATCACCATGGCAGGGTCAGCTGCGGATGATTTCAACGGCAACGCCACATTCCGCAGACTGGCCGCCGGCACCTTCACGGTGAACAACACCTTCAGCACGACCTTCAGCAAGAACGTGAGCACGGTGGGTTCCACTGGTGGTCCTGTACAGTTCGGCGCTGGCACGGGCCGCACGATCTTCGATGGCACCACGGTGCAGACCTTCAGCAGTGATGCCACGGCCATACCGAACGTAAGGAACCTCACACTGGCCATGACCGGCGCCGGCGAACTGCGATTGCTCGGCAGCGTGAACGTGCAATTGGACATGGCCTTCGCCAGCGGTGTCATCAAGCCGATGGCGCCGATCAGCACCAGCAATGGGTTGTTGATACTTGCCAACGGTATCACCTTCAGCGATCCGGCGGACAATGCAAGCTACGTGGACGGCTTCGTGCGGAAAGTGGGGAATAGTGCGTTCAGCTTCCCGGTGGGCAATGCCGGGGTGTTGGCACCCATTGCCATCAGCGCACCAACAACAGCCACGCACCATTTCACGGCGAAATATGTACACGATGATTCGCATCCCATCCACACGCACACGATGCACGATATCACGCTGCATCATTTAAGCCGCTGTGAATACTGGATCCTGGATCGTACAAATAGCACGACCAATGTGGTGGTTACGTTGAGCTACGACTCGGTGAACAGTTGCGGTGTGACGGACCTTAGCGATCTGGTGGTAGCGCGTTGGAACGGGACCACCTGGAAAGACCATGGCAATGGAGGCACCACAGGAACGCTTGCTGCCGGAACGATCATGACAGCCGGCCCTGTTACCGCGTTCTCGCCCTTCACCTTAGCCTCACGGACCAGCTTGAACCCGTTGCCCATCGAACTGGTCCAATTCGATGCCGCAGCAGAAGGCAATACCGTGCTTAGTACATGGAGCACTGCTGCTGAGATGGACAACGACTACTTCGAGGTGGAGCGATCCTCGGACGGGAATTCCTTCGAACCGATAGGCACCGTGGAAGGGGCTGGCTTCAGCCAAGGGCTGTTGAACTATGCGCATGTGGATGGAACGCCGCTGTCCGGGACGAGCTACTACCGCTTGAAACAAGTGGACTTCGACGGCACTGCAACATACAGCCAGGTGGTTCCGGTGGTGCGTGACAACATGAACACAGTGTTGCACATCTGGCCCAATCCGGTGGTGGGTATGGTCAACTTCACCCTCGTTGATGGAAGAACCGCTATATCGGTACAAGTGCATGACGCAGCTGGGCGGCTGTTGGTCGATCAGAATTCCGGCACTGCTGAAGGGAATGACCACATCGATCTAGCGAACGTGCCGACCGGTATCTTGTTCCTGTCCGTCCGCCTGGACGATGGATCGGTGCATCAACTGCGGATCGTGAAACACTGATCTTCCTTTTCGACGGCTTTAGAGGCGCGAACCAATTTGGTACGCGCCTCTTTTCCATTGTACTTATGGACCGCTTTCGACCTGTGCGGATAAGACGGGACTTCCCGTGTCGCCGCTTCGCGTTGCACGGGATGAACTTCTCGTCCCGCGGTAACTAAACAAGAAACCCACCAAATGGTGGGCTTCGATCTGCGGACCGGACGGGACTCGAACCCGCGACCTCCGCCGTGACAGGGCGGCATTCTAACCAGCTGAACTACCAGTCCGTTCACTGAAGCTTTTCAGCCGCAGCGGGTGCAAATGTAGGGCTATGTCGGGAACCTGCAAATGCGGGCTGAAAAATTTCGGGTTGCAGCGATGAGGCCTTTGCCACTCTTCAGGCCTCCCCAAAGGAGAGGGGCCTACATTTACCCGATGCACACGTGGGCTTTCGTTCTTGCCTTGTTGCCGGTCACGGTCCATGCGCAGCACCTGCAGAATGGCGGTTTCGAAATGGTGGCGGATACAGGCACCATTAAACCTCGGTTTTGGTGGGTCAGCGATGGTCTTCACGTGCAACCCTCCACTGAACGACCGGCTGAAGGCCTTCGAGCCCTGCACATCCACGCGGAAGCCACCCCGAACGCTCCTGGGCACCTCCTTCAGAATGACACGAGCCGCTACTCGGGCCTCCACAAGCTGCGCATCGCGGCCAAGGTCAAGGTCAATAGCGGGGCAGAGGGAGTTGAACTGTTCGCCTATTCCACCACGGAAGAGGGGGGAACGTTGAATTACCAGGTCGTCAGGCCGGAAGGTGATTCGCGGCAGAGCGAATGGGAAGAACTGGTCTTGACTTTTTGGGTGAATGATGAGGTGCGCAACCTCCGGATCGGGCTCCAATTGAAGAGCACGGTAGACCTTCTTGTAGATGACTTCAGCGTACAGGAACTGCCACGAAAGGACACACCTGTTGCACCTGAACTCGAACGCTATGCGGAGGAAGTGCTCACGTTGATCAAGGAACATTCCCTGTACCGGAGTACCCTTGACACCATAGCGCTCCGTGACCAATTGTCGCAGTTACTCACGGATGGGCGTACGATGGCCGACTTCCAAGCGGTGGCCAACTTCTTCTTGAAGTCGGTGGACAAGCACAGTTTCTACTGGAGCAAGGCCGAAGTGGAGGCCTGGCGCGGAGCCGATCCGGAAGGTCCAGAAGCACCGGCCGCAGCGGTGGCATTCGACTTTCCCATCACCACCGGAAACCTGATCGGTGAAGATGTGGCTTACCTGAACATGCCTCAATTCAACTCCGGGAATCCAGCTTGGGACACCTACTTCGCCGACACATTGCACGGGCTGATCCGCGCCTTGGACCGCCCAGGACTGAAAGGTTGGGTGTTGGACCTTCGGGGGAACCACGGTGGCAACTGCTGGCCGATGTTGGCGGGTATCGGCCCTGTGCTTGGTAATGGCGTATGTGGGTATTTCGGCCTGGATGATGACCGGTTCTATTGGTCCTACATGGAAGGAAGCAGCCTTACGGACGACACGTTGCAGTGCTCCGTATCCCGTTCGCCCTATGTCCTGCTCGCTACCGATCCGCGCGTAGCGGTGATCACTGGCCCTGGTACCGCCAGTTCCGGAGAAGTGGTGACCGTCGCTTTTCGCGGAAGACCCGGTGCGCGAAGCTTTGGAACACCAACTGCTGGATACTCCACCACCAACACCAACTTCGACCTCAGCGATGGGGCCATGCTCTTCCTTGCCACTTCGGTCTATGTGGACCGTGCGAAGAACCCCTATGGTGATGCAATTCCGCCGGACGAATTGATACCGACCAGCGCGGAAGGCGATGCGCCTTTGGAACGTGCGGTGCAATGGCTGCGCGGCCAATAAGCTCAGTACAAACGCGCGCGCTTCGTGAGGAATTCGAGTAGGATCGGCTCGAATCCGGCGTTGATGTCGGCTTCCACAAGGTCTATGCGGTACTGGCCGCACTTCAATTTCAACCGGTGCCAGCGCTCGGCCATTGCGGCTTTGTAGGCGTCACGCACTTCGGCGGGGTGGGCTTTCACCTGTTCGCCGGTCTCCACATCCACGAAGGTGTAGGGGCGGTCGGCGAGGTCGAGGTCCAACTCATGCTTGCGGTCCACCACGTGGAAGAGGATGATGTCGTGCTTGTTGAAGCGTAGGTGTTGCAAGGCATCGAACACTTCGGCTTCGCGGTCGGCGCCGTCCAGCATGTCGCTGAGGATCACCACCAGGCTGCGGCGGTGCGCCCGTTGGGCGATGTCGTGCAAGGCCTCGACCACTGAGGTGTTCTGGCCGCGCGTTGCGGCTTGGGTGCTGAGCAAGTTCTCCAAATGCTGCATCAGATGCCGTAGGTGGACAGCATTGCTGCGTGCTTCTTCCTTCACCAACACACGATCGCTGAAGGTGGTGAGGCCCACCGCATCGCGCTGTTTGCGCAGGAGTTGAATGAACGCAGCGGCGGCATGCGTAGCGAATTGGACCTTGTTGAAGCTGCCCTTTGGCACTTCGGCAGGGTAGTACATCGAACTCGACGCATCCACGATCAGGTGGCAGCGCAGGTTCGTTTCTTCCTCGTACCGTTTCACGAAGAGCTTGTCCGTTCGCGCGTAGAGCTTCCAGTCTATGTGGCGCGTGCTTTCGCCTTGGTTGTACGCGCGGTGCTCGGCGAACTCCACGCTGAAGCCATGGAACGGGCTCTTGTGCAGGCCCGCAAGGAATCCTTCCACCACTTGTTTGGAGTGGAACTCTAGCTGGCTGAGAACCTGGAGTGCTTTCTGCTCGATCGGCATCGTGCGAAGTTCGGTAAAGAATGAAGCCCGGCGTGTACCGGGCTTCGTTCAATGTATGCGATAGGGTGCTTAGACGAGCTGTCCGTCCAGCTTTCCGGCCAGTTGACTCTTGGGCACCGCGCCCACGCTGCGGTCCACCACTTCGCCGTTCTTCAGGAAAAGGATGGTAGGGATGCTGCGGATGCCATACTTCATGGCTGTCTGAGGGTTGTTGTCCACGTTCACTTTGCCGATCACGGCCTTGCCGTCGTACTCCTTCGCGAGTTCCTCCACCACGGGGCCAACCATGCGGCAAGGGCCACACCATTCCGCCCAGAAGTCTACCATCACGGGTTTGTCGCTCTTCAGCGCGAGTTCCTCAAAGTTGCTATCGGTGAATTCGAGTGCCATGTTCTTGGGTGGGCATTTTACAATGCCTCGTTTGTTACGGTTCGTTGGTCGCGCAAGTTGTGGAACCCTGACGTTCGCCTGTTCGGTGTTCCCGATCAGTTTTCCACGCGTTACGCGCACAAAGGTACCCCCATTGAGCAACTTCCTTGCCATGGAAAGTATCCTGACGGGCTGTCAGTTCAGCGTGTAGGAAACATCGGTAAGGCCATCCAGTGAGCGGATCAGGTCTTCCGTGAGGCCTACGCTGAAGCCCTTGCTGGCCGCTTCCAACGCCATGTTCTCTTGGGCGCTCACGAGTTGTACGGTCACCTTGCATTTGCCGGGCGAGGCCTTCAGTAGCTGTCCAAGTTCGCGGGTCAACGCGTCGTCCACCCGGTCGGCATCCACCTTCAGGTTCAACTTGGTGATGTACTTGTCGCGCGCATCGCCGAGCAGGTCGATGTTGTTGATCTTCAGTTCCATCTGCCCTTCATCGCGCCCCCAAGTGCGGGCAGCGGCACGGCCCTTCACCAGCAACAAGGCGCCCATTTGCATGTACAGCTTGAATTTCATGTAGTCCTCACTGAAGAACATGAATTCGTGCGTGCCGTGGTGGTCTTCCAGCGAAAGGCTGCCGAAGGGTTTGCCGCTCTTGGCGATGCGGTGCTCCGCCTTGGTGACGATGCCGCTGAAGGTGAGGTCGCGCCCTGCGAGCTTGTCCAGTTCCTTCAGGTCGGGAAGGGTGGTGTTGCACAGGTACTTGATCTCCAACCGATGGTCGTCCAACGGGTGGCCGCTGAGGTAGAAGCCGATCACTTCCTTTTCGTGGTGCAACTGTTCCAGCGCGCTCCAAGGGTCTATGACCGGTAGGGTGGGCTCGGGGATCCCGGCAGCATCATCGGCCTCGCCGAACATGTTCACCTGCGCGCTGTCCGCACCATCCTGGCTCTGCTGTCCGTAACGCACCAGCGTTTCCAGGAAGGTGGGTTTGCCTTCGCCCGCGCTGTGGAAGAAGTGTGCGCGGTGGCTTTTCGCGAACCCATCGAAGGCTCCGGCGTAGGCCAGGCTTTCCAGCGCTTTGCGGTTGGCGGCGCGCAAGTTCACGCGGCGCATCAGGTCATAGATGTCCTTGTACGGGCCGTTGGTCGTCCGCTCCGAAACGAGGCCTTCCACAGCAGCTTCACCAACACCCTTCACGGCACCAAGACCGAACCGGATCTGCCCGGCCTTGTTCACGCTGAACTGGAGTTGGCTCTCGTTCACATCGGGCCCGAGCACCGAGATGCCCATGCGCCTGCACTCTTCCATGAAGAAGGTGATCTTGTCGATCTGCCCACCGGAATGGGTGAGCACGCTGGCCATATACTCACTTGGGTAGTTCGCCTTCAGCCACGCGGTCTGGTACGCCACGAACGCGTAACACGTCGAGTGCGATTTGTTGAAGGCGTACTGCGCAAAGGCCTCCCAATCGGTCCACACCTTGTCGCACACTTTCGCATCGAAGCCGCGTTCCTTGGTGCCTTCCAGGAACTTGCCCTTCATCTTGTCCAGCGTGGCGCGGTCCTTCTTGCCCATCGCTTTGCGCAGTACATCCGCATCACCCTTGGTGAAACCGGCGAGCTTCTGGCTCAGCAACATCACCTGTTCCTGGTAGACCGTTACGCCGTAGGTCTCCTTCAGCAGGTCCTCCATTTCGGGGAGGTCGTACACGATCTTCTCCAGGCCGTGTTTGCGTTTGATGAAGGTGGGGATGTATTCCAGTGGACCCGGACGGTACAGCGCGTTCATGGCGATGAGGTCGCCGAATTGATCCGCCTTCAGTTCGCGCAGGTACTTCTGCATGCCCGCGCTTTCGAACTGGAACGTGCCGTTGGTCTCGGCGCGTTGGTAGAGCGCGTAGGTCTTCGGATCGTCCAGTGGTATGCCGTCGATGTCGATCCGGATACCGTGGTTCGCATCGATCATGCGCAACGCATCGCGGATGATGGTGAGGGTCTTCAGGCCCAGGAAGTCCATCTTGATCACCCCCGCATCCTCGATCACCTTGCCGTCATACTGGGTGATCAGCATGGGCGAATCCTTGCTGGTGCACACCGGGATGTACTCGGTTAGATCGCTTGGCGCGATGATCAGCCCTGCTGCGTGGATGCCAACGCCCCGGACGCTCCCTTCCAATTTCTCGGCTTCGCGAAGCACATCGGCGGTGAGTTCGCCGCTTTCCAGGATCTCGCGCAGTTGTTTGGTCGCTGCGATCTCTTCACTGCTGAAGTTCTCCTTCTGTTTCAAACTGCCTTCGCCTTCCAGTGGCGCGCGCAGGATCCGGCCTAGTTCGATGCCCGGACGTTCCGGGATCAGCTTCGCCAGACGATCCGCTTCTTGCAACGGAAGGTCCAACACACGGCTCACATCACGGATGCTGCTCTTGGCCGCCATACTGCCGTAGGTGACGATCTGCGCCACCTGGTTACGGCCGTACTTCTCCACCACGTAGTCGATCACCTTCTGGCGCCCTTCATCGTCGAAGTCCGTATCCACATCGGGCATGCTCTTGCGGTCCGGGTTCAAGAATCGCTCGAACAGCAGATCGTACTTGATGGGGTCGATGTTGGTGATGCCGATGCAATAGGCCACCGCGCTGCCCGCGGCGCTACCACGTCCCGGACCGATCAACACACCGATCTCGCGACCGTGGTTGATGAAGTCCTGCACGATGAGGAAGTAGCCCGCGAATCCCATGGTGCGGATCACGAAGAGCTCGAAGTCCAGGCGCTCCTTGATCTTCAACTCCAACGAATCAATACCCGAAACGCCATCATTGATATACCTGCGGATGGCACCTTCGTAGGTGAGGTGCTGCAGGTATTCGTCCTGGTTGCTAAAACCTTCCGGTATCTGGAAGTTGGGCAGCATGATATCCTGCTTCAGCTTCAAGGTCTGCACCTTGTCCACGATCAGGTTCGTGTTGTCCAAGGCTTCGGGCAGGTCGCTGAAGGTCTTTGCCATCTGCGCCTGCGTCTTGAAGAAGAACTGGTCGTTGGGGAAGCCGAAGCGCTTGTCCTTCGTGGACGCATCTTCATCCGTGGCGATGGGCGTGCTTTGCTTCTCGCCGGTGTTCACGCACAGCAGGATGTCGTGCGCGTTGCTATCCTCCTGGTCGGTGTAGTGGCTGTCGTTGCTGGCGATGATTGGCACGTTGTACTTGCGCGCCCACTGCACCAGCACAGCGTTAACCTTCTCCTGCTCGGGAATGCCATGGCGTTGCAGCTCGATGTAGTAGTCCTCGCCGAACAGGTCCAGCCACCAACGGAATTCTTCCTCCGCTTTGGAAAGGTCCGTTCCACCGCGCATGATGGCTTGCGGCACGCTTGCCCCCAAGCAACACGTGGTGGCGATCAACCCTTCGTGGTACTGCTCGATCAATTGCTTGTCGATGCGCGGGTACTTGCTGTAGAAGCCATCAATGAAGCCCAGTGAACACAGCTTGCTCAGGTTCTTGTAGCCGGTGGGGTCCTTTGCCAGCATCAGCTGGTGGAAGCGCTTGTCCTTCTCTTCCCGCGTGAACTGTTTCCGGGTGCGGTCGGCCACCACGTAGAACTCGCAGCCCACGATGGGCTTCACCTTCAGGCCGCCGTCGTCGTTCTTGTGCTTGCCGGCTTCGGCCACGAACTTGAACGCCCCGAACATATTGCCGTGGTCGGTGATGGCCAGCGCGGGCTGGC
>DLGQ01000043.1:48581-53561 GCA_002482775.1 Flavobacteriales bacterium UBA7690
CGAGGAGCGAGAACTGGGTGTGAACGTGAAGGTGACTGAACGACATCGGTAGGTGTGGATCCCGCATTTAGCGGGACAGGCTGTGGAGGTGAGAGAACTAGTGCAGGGATCGCGAAATTACCTGATGGAAGGGGTGGGGAGGGGATCAGTTATTCACAGGCCTTGAAGCCCTCGGTGCATCCTCTTATTCGGATCATGGTGGTCTTTTTCGTGATACCTATCCCTGACCGGCCATCACCTTTGAACAATGCTCCTGTGGAACATGCCTTGCAGATGGCCACCTCCGTTCAGTGCCACCCGTTAGCTTGCCGCCCGATATCACATGCAGCGCAGGCTCGCCTTCCTTTCCGGTACGCTCGGCGTTGCGCTATTCGTGTTCAGTGCCATTATCGGTGGTGCGTTGTTCCCGGGGTATAGTCACGTGGAACAGTTCATCAGCGAGAGTTATGCGCTTGGTACGAGGTACGGCACGTGGTTGCGCTTCCTGGGTTATCTGCCCAGCGGTATCCTCATCGCGGTTTTCGCTTGGACCGCAGCGCGTTCCTTGAGCGCTCGTACCTACACGGCCATCGGTTTTGCGGGCATCGGCATCTTCTATGGACTTGGTACGGTGGTGAGCGCTTTCTTCCCATGCGAGGCTGGTTGCCAAACGCAGGGCGAGATCAGCATCACCCAGATCATCCACAACTCCATGGGCTTGCTCACCTACCTGGTGGTGCCTGCTTCGCTGGTTATGATAGGAGCGCGGTTGCGCAAACGCATGGGCACGCAAAAGCTGGGGCAAAAGGCATTGGTATGCGGCATCGTGGCCATGTTCGGGTTCATCCTGTTCATCGAACTTTCCGATACCGAATATCGAGGACTCGCACAGCGGTTGACAGAAGGGAGCATCCTGTGGTGGATCCTCAGCTGCGCTCTTTTCTTCAAGGAGCTATTGCCGACCACGGACACGCCAGCTCCGGATCTCCGATCGATCAGCCAGCCGCTGTCGCCTGCGCCTCGCACCGCACCGGGAAATTCACCGAGTTCGCAATGAAGCAGAGTTCGTGTGCCTTGTGGTGAAGCTCGTCCGCTTTGGCGATCATCCCCGGATCCTTCACGGTGACTTCAGGGTGCAGTGTCACCTCTAGGAAACGACCACTTCCGTCCGGTAGCGTTTCCATGCTACCTGTCGCATGGTCCACATAGGCCGTCACTACTACGCCGTTCATCACGCACACATGCAGGTAGCTCATCATATGGCAAGCGCTCAAGGCCGCTACCAACAGGTCTTCCGGGTTGTGACGCGAAGGATCGCCACGAAAAGTGGGGTCGGATGATCCCAATAGGTCCGGCTTGCCTTCGATGCGGATCACATGGTCGCGCTTGTAGCTGCGGTAGTGATCGGTACCGGTGCCTTGGTCGCCGGTCCATTCCAAGGTGAGCGCGTAGTTATGGGTGTGCGACATGGGCTATTTCGTGTTCATCTCTTTCAACTTCTTCTCCAGTTCTGGTAGCTGTTGCTTGTAGGCTTCCACATCCCACGTCAAGTCCCAATTGCGCAAGTAGTCAGCTAGGGGACCAAGGCCCACCGAAGCCCGGCGCGCGTCCACATTATCGGGGTCTTCCAACGGGCTTAAGTAATGCTCCCCGGTCTCCGGGTCGCGACCGATCTGGCTCCCGTAACGCTGGTGCTCGCCGTTGCGCATCAGGATCCGGTCTTCCAATAGCGCCAAGTTGTTGCCTTGGGCGCGGCCATCTTTCACGGCTTCGCGCATCATGGGCAGGTATTTTTCCTGCGTGGCCAGGTCGGCATGCTGGATCACCAGGAATAGAGCCGAACTACCCGTAGGCCCCACCACATCCGGACCCAGCCATCCGCGTTCATCAAGGATGCGCAACACCTTGATCTGATTCAACGAATCAGCCACCCAGATGCGCTGCCAGTGCGCTTTCATCTCTTTGGAATCGCGGCCGTATTCCGCTTCCACTGAAGCGATCTGGTTCCGCAGGCCCTGATCCTCTTCGTAGATCGAATCGAGCTTCGCTACTAAGGGTTTGTCGTAGTTCACTTCGAGCCGCTCCTTGTTGGCCTTCACCAGTGTTATCACTTCATCCCAGCGCTTGTCGGTGTGCAGGCTGTTCAGGTCCGTATCGTTGGAAATGTGCCGGAGGTTCGCATAGTCCATCTGTTCGGCGATCCTATTCAATTGAAAGAACGCCGAATCAGGCTCCCCAGCTAACGCCCATGAGCACGCTGCGTTGTACCGGTCGTGCGATGTTCCTTTCCAACCGAGTGCCTCGAACGCTGCCGAGTACATCGCGCCGCTAGCATTGTAGTCCTTCTGCTCGTAAAGAGTGAAGGCCTTATCAACGAGCTCCGTGTATCGGGCTTGATCCTGGCCGTTCGCTGAAAAGAACAGGATCGCAAGGAGCAAGGTGGAGGTGATGCCTTTCATGCTCCGAAACTAGGAACGGGACACGGCATTCGTACTTTCACACCGATGCATGTGTTGGAACGTTTCTACTCGGCTTTCGCGCAGCGCGACTGGGCTACCATGGGCGCTTGTTACCACGCCGGTGCGCGCTTCAGTGATCCCGTGTTCCCTGCCTTGGATGAAGCACAGGTCAGGGCCATGTGGCGCATGTTATTGACCAGCGGCACCGATCTGCGGATCAGTTACACGGTGCTGAAGGATGACGCGAATAGCGGTGAGGTACGATGGGAGGCGTGGTATACGTTCAGCAAGACCAAGCGCCCCGTACACAACATCATCACCTCCACGTTCGTGCTGAAGGATGATCGCATCCTTGTGCAAAAAGACCACTTCGACTTCTGGCGGTGGAGCCGCCAAGCGCTGGGTACAAGCGGCCTTTTGCTCGGATGGTCGCCCTTGGTGCGGAACAAAGTGCAAGGCATCGCAGCAGCCAACCTCCGCAAAGCGATGGGGGGCTGATCCTAAGGACCGTCAATGGCGGGGATCTCCAGGATCTCCACGTCCAATTTGCGGACGGCATATTTCGCTTGTAGCGTCCGGATGCTCTCTTCACCTTCCTCTTTGGTGGCGAAGCGCAGGATGTCGATGTCGTTCACGTCTTTGGGGAAGAAGTCGCGCTTGTAAACGGTCAATAGGTACGCGGTCGTTTCGGCCTCCGTCGTCTCGATCAGTTCAGTGATGTAGACGATCGGCCCATTGCGCCAATTGCCGATCGCGTGGCTCCAGATCTGCTTCTGGGCGTTGAGTGAACAGGCGATCAGTAGAAGGGTGGTGGTGAGTATCGCTTTCATGGGGCATATGGGCTAGACAAAGATCATACCTAGCGCACCTCCACCTCGTCCAAGAACATCCACGCCGGACTGCCAGCACCCGGATAGCCTTCGGGTATCACCCCGGGATGTTCCACCGTGATGCGCACGTAGCGTCCACGGCCACCTTGCTCCACGCGCAGTAGTTGCCTCCCTTGTGCCACCACCGGACGTAGCTGTTCGCGCCCACCTTCATCGCGCCAGGTCTCGTTGCCCGTGGGTGGGCTAGCACTACCGATGGAAGTGTAGCTCTTGCCATCGCTGCTCACACTGAACGCCACCTTCTTCGGCATGTGGATCCAACTGTACGTTTCGTTGCGCGCACCGATTGCCAAGGAACTGATGTCCTGTTCGCTTCCGAGATCCATGGTGATGGTCACGCTCTTACGCCAGCCGAGCCATTCGGTGTTCACGCGTTTCTCCTGCGCGGTAATGCCATCCACGAGGGTGAAGGCGCCGCCTTCGTTGTAGCGTTCGTTGGGCTGTTCGCTCAAAGTGATCTTCTGGGCGGTGGCTTTATCAAAACTAAACACGCGAATGGCTGCGCTTCCTGCGGGAGTATTGTTCTTCATGGTGGAAGCCATCAGCGTGCGGCTGGTCGAAAGTCGGATCGGTGACCCATATGTCAAGCTGCGATTCATCGGGATGGTGTCTTGACGAGGTGTTCCATAGAAAGCCTCGACAACGTGAGGCATCAATTTGAATACGATTGAATCTGCAAGTGGGCTCACTAGTTCCACGTTGATCTCCCCCGGTCTTTCTGCTGCTTTCGGTATGATCTGAACGTTGTACAAACTCCTGCTCGCATTCACGTTCATTGCATCAAGTTTCTGGAACTCCCGCTCCAGCCGGGCGATGAAATCCGCCTCATTCCGCTTCTCCTTCGGTGTCCACAACACTTCCGCCAAGGCCAACATGCGCGGCACAGCCATGTATTCCACATGTTCGGGGGTTAGGATGTACTCCGTCCACACGTTGCCTTGCGCGCCGAGGATGAACTTCCCTTCTTCAGCGGTCAATTCCTTCGGAATAGGCTCGTAGCTGTACACTTTCTGCAAAGTGGTAAATCCACCGATCGCCAACGGCTCGTTCGCTGGATCGCCTTGGTAGTGGTCGAAATAGCAATGGCTGCCGGGGCTCATCACGGCGTAGTGCCCGCTGCGCGCCGCGGCGATGCCACCTTCGATGCCCTGCCAGCTCATAACCGCCGCGTTCGGTGCCAAGCCTCCTTCCAGGATCTCGTCCCAACCGATGATCTTTCGGTCCTTCGCATTCACGAACTTTTCGATGCGTTGGATGAAGTAGCTCTGTAGTTCGTGTTCGTCCTTCAAGCCGTACGCCTTCTTCCGTGCCTGGCATTTCGCACATGCCTTCCAGGCTTCCTTAGGGCATTCGTCGCCACCGATGTGGATGATCTCGCTCGGGAACAGTTCCATCACTTCGGTGAGCACATCCTCGAGCATGGCGAAGGTGCTGTCGTTGCCCGCGCAGAACACATCCTCAAAGACACCCCAGCCTTTGTTCACTTCATAAGGCCCACCTGTGCAACCCAAATGCGGATAGGCCGCCAACGCCGCCAGCGCATGCCCGGGCATCTCGATCTCCGGCACCACGTTGATGTGTCGCGCTGCTGCATACGCCACCACTTCGCGGATCTCGTCTTGCGTGTAGAACCCGCCGTAGGGGATGCTGTC
>DLGQ01000044.1 GCA_002482775.1 Flavobacteriales bacterium UBA7690
CGCCGATCATGAAGTCGGGCAAGGACACGAAGTTCCCCGAGCCCTTGCCCGACTTCATGATCGGCGCCGGGGCCTCGTGGGAACTTGACATCTGGAAGAAACTGCGCAACGCGAAGAGGGCCGCGATGATGCGCTATCTGGGCACTGTGGAAGGCAAGAACTTCATGGTGACCAACCTCGTGGCCGAGATCGCGGACAGCTACTACGAGTTGATGGCGCTGGACAATCAGTTGGAGATCCTGCGGAGCAATATCGCCATACAGCAGGATGCGCTGGAGATCGTGCGTTTGGAGAAGCTGGCCGCCAAGGTCACGGAACTTGCCGTGCGTCGATTCGAAGCTGAAGTGCTCAAGAACCGCAGTCTGCAATACGAGATCCAGCAGCGTATCACGGAGACGGAGAACCGGATCAACTTCCTGGTGGGGCGTTATCCGCAGCGCATCGCCCGCAGCTCTTCAGCCTTCTCCACGTTGATGCCCGACAGTGTCTTCGCCGGAGTGCCATCGCAGTTGTTGTCGCATCGGCCGGACATCCGCCAAGCCGAACTGGAACTGAGTGCGGCGAAGCTGGATGTGAAAGCCGCGAAAGCGAACTTCTATCCGTCGGTGCGCCTTACGGCCGGCGTGGGGTTGAACGCCTTCGATGCATCCCTGCTCACAGAAACGCCCGCATCGCTGCTCTACAACGTGGCGGGCGATCTGGTGGCGCCGCTGATCAACCGTAACGCGATCAAAGCGGCCTACGCCAACGCCAACGCGCGCCAACTGCAAGCCGTGTACGATTACGAACGCACCGTGCTCAATGCCTATGTGGAAGTGGTGAACCAGCTCTCGAACATCACTAACCTGCGCAACAGCTACGAACTGCGCCGCCAGCAAGTGGACGCATTGACCAGCTCCATAACCATTTCCAACAACCTCTTCCGCAGCGCACGCGCCGACTACATGGAAGTGCTGCTCACCCAACGAGACGCCTTGGAGTCACGCTTCGAACTGGTGGAGACGCAGAAGCAGCGGATGAGCGCGACGGTGGATGTGTACAAGGCGCTGGGTGGCGGATGGCGCTAGGGGAGGTTTAGCTTGCAGACGGTCGTACGCCACCCTCACATCCGGCTGTTGGGTTCCCAAGCCTGCGCCCAACCCTTTGGTTCCGTTGGCCGTATCAGCCCTACTTTTGCAACCGATGCGCGTTTTCCTCCACCGCCATACCTGGATCACCTACCTCGTGGTGGGCCTGTTCTTGTTGGCCACGAGCGGTACCACCATCAGCCGCATGACATGCATGGACGGAGGCCACAGCGTGGTGAGCCTCGGTACGGCCACCGATTGCTGCCCCGAGGAAGAGGCGCATGGCCCAACACCCGAGGTGAAACCCGCCTGCTGCGAACTCGCCTTGGTGCAAGCCGAGCGCGACAACTACCTGCCCAATCCCACCTACGACCTCACGGTGGATGAATTGGTGTTGGAGCATTTCGTCATCGATATTTCGTTGCCCGACCCCGTTGCTGAGATCAGCTGGTTGGGCTCGCGACCTCCGCCGCTTTCGGCACCCGACCGGTTAGTGGTCCTCAGCGTTCAGCGCGTCTAGTTCATTCCTGTCTCCGCCTTCCGGATCACTGCGGAACGGCGAAGGGATCGTGCAGGCGATCCAGTGTCTTCCACACTCACAGGAATTCGAACAGGATGTATTTCAACCAACGGAAATTCTTACTCGCGCTCGTTTCGTCAGCATGGCTGGTGGCGGATGCGCAAACCATCAGCGGACGGGTGTCCGATGGTGGAACGGGTGGCGGCGCGCTGCCCGGTGCCAACGTCTTCTGGGCGGGTACCACCATCGGTACAGCTACCGACGGCGAAGGGCGTTTCACATTAGAGAACCCAGCGCAATGGCCGGCCTCGCTCATCGCTTCGTTCGTGGGGTATCGCGCGGACACGTTGCGCTTCAACACCGCACCAGCAACACCGGTGTCCTTCAAACTGAACGCCACCATCGAACTCGGCGAAGCACAGGTGGTGGAACGCGTGAGCGGCACCAAGCTCGATTCGCGCAGCATCAATGCCACCGAGATCATCGGGCAGAAGGAACTGAAACGCGCCGCGTGTTGCGACCTCAGCGAAAGCTTCGAGACCAACGCCACGGTGGACGTGAATTACAGCGATGCCATCAGTGGCACCAAGACCATCCGCATGCTGGGGCTCGATGGCAAGTACGCGCAGATCAGTTTGGAGAACCTGCCGTTCATCCGTGGCCTCTCCACCTCGTACGGCCTCACGCTGATCCCTGGCACCTGGATCAAGGACATCAACCTGAGCAAGGGTATCGGCACCGCGGTTAATGGACCGAACGCGATGACTGGCCAGATCGACCTCTGCCTGCTGGACCCGCTCACCGAACCGCCGCTCTTCGTGAACCTCTACGGCAATTCCCAAGGGCGAACGGAAGCCAACATCCACCTGGCGCAGAAGACAGGCGCCAACAGTGGCAACCTGTTGTTGTTGCACGGCAATATCTTCCAACAGGACATGGACCAGAACAGCGATGGCTTCATGGATTCGCCACGCACGCGCCGTTTCAACGTGATGGACCGCTGGATGCGCCGCACCGATCGCGGGATGACACAGTTCGGCGTGCGGTATGTGAACGATGAACGCCGTGGTGGCCAAACGGCCATGAGCATGAACGATCCCGAGCATGCCATCCACGCCGGTGATCCGTACGTGGTGGATATCCGCAACGAGCTCGTGGATGTCTTCGGTAAACAAGGCATCATCTTCAAGCGGGATCCGAGCAAGAGCGTCGGCATCATGTTCGCAGCACGCAGGCACGATGCCGCTTCACGCTTCGGCCGCCGCAACTACACCGGCGTGCAGGAGAGCCTCTACGCGAGCGCGGTGTACCAGATGCTGGTAGGGAAGGGGAGCGATCAACTGAAGGCGGGCCTCAGCTACCAGTTCGATGACTACCAGGAAGCCTTCCGCGACAGCAGTTTCGCACGGGTGGAGCGTATGCCCGGTGTGTTCGCCGAATACACCGTCCAGCGCAAGGACCTCACCATCGTTACCGGACTGCGCGCCGATGCCAACTCCTTCTACGGCAATACCGCGAGCCCGCGGATCCACCTGAAGTACGACCTGGCTCCGCTCACCAACGTGCGCCTTTCCGCCGGACATGGCTTCCGCACGGCGAACCCCTTGGTGGAGAACGCCAGTGTATTGGCCAGTAGCCGCCGCGTAGTGGTGGAAGGTCCGCTCGGCATGGAACGCTCGTGGAACTTCGGCGCTTCGATCCTTCACAAGTTCAAGTGGCTCGATCGGAAATGGGCCTTCGGTGTGGATGTGTACCGCACGGAATTCCTGTCGCAGATCGTGACGGATCTGGACCGGCATCCACGCACCGTGGCGTTCTACATGCTCGATGGCCGCTCCTATGCCAACAGCGTACTCACCGATGTGCAGGTAGAACTGAACCACGTCATCGATCTGAAGCTCTCGCACCGCTGGTACGATGTGCGCACCACCTACGATGGGGCCTTACGCGAACGACCATTCACGCCCCAGCACCGCGGAATGGTGTCGCTCGCCTTCTCCGACATGAAGGAGCACTGGCGCGCGGATCTTACCTGGAGCCTTTTCGGACAAGGCCGCATCCCGGCCACAGCAGCCAACCCCGAAGCCTATCGCCTGCCGGAGCGCTCACCGACCTACAGCACGGTGCATGCGCAGCTCACGCGCATCATCGGCACTTGGGAAGTGTACCTCGGTGTGGAGAACCTGACCAGCACCATCCAACGCCAGCAGATCATCGCGCCCGAAGATCCCTTCGGCCCGTATTTTGACGCCTCCATGATCTGGGGACCCACCAACAAGGCCATGTTCTACGGTGGCCTGCGTTTTGCCTTGAACAAGAAACAAAAGATGTAAGGGCGCGAAATTTCGCGACCCGACCTTGAAAACCATGAAGAAGCTCATCCTCCTTTCGTTCCTGATCGCTACCACTTCGTTGGTGGCCCAAGAGAAGCATCCGGAACAACCGGCCGACAAGAAGCTCGCCCACCTGGACATCCACACCAGCACCGTGTGCGACATGTGCGAGAAGACCATCGAAGAGAACCTGATCTACGAGAAGGGCGTGAAGAAAGTGAATGTGGACCTGGCCAAGAGCGAGATCCATGTGGAGTACGATCCCAAGAAGAACAACCCCGATGCGTTGCGCAAAGCCGTGAGCAAATTGGGCTACATGGCCGACGAGATCCCCGGCGATGAAGCAGCGTTCAAGAAGCTGCCGCTCTGTTGCCAGAAAGAAGGGTGCGGAAAACCTGCGATGAAGCCGTGAGGGCCGCGTTGATCCGCACCGTCCGCGGCTTCACACCACAGTTCGGCCCCGGCATCTTCCTCGCCGAGACCGCCGTGGTGATCGGTGATGTGGTGATGGGCGCGCAGTGCAGCGTGTGGTACAATGCTGTGGTGCGCGGCGATGTGCATTGCATCCGCATCGGCGACCGCGTGAACATCCAGGACGGCGCCGTGCTGCACGCCACGTTCGAGAAGTGCGGCCTTACCATCGGGAACGATGTCAGCATCGGCCACAACGCCATCGTTCACGGCTGCACCATCCAAGACAAGGTGCTCATCGGCATGGGCGCCATCGTCATGGACCAAGCGGTGATCGGCACAGGCAGCGTGATCGCAGCGGGCGCCGTGGTCTTGCAGAACACCACGGTGGAACCGGGCAGCCTCATGGCCGGCGTCCCCGCCAAACGCATCGGCGCGGTAAGCAAAGACCTCAGCGAAGGAGAGATCGAACGCATCGCGAACAACTACCTGAAGTACGCCGGCTGGTTCAAGGAGCAGCCTTGACCTGCACAACCCTACTTTCGACCCTTGATCCCAACACCTATGCAA
>DLGQ01000067.1:0-2792 GCA_002482775.1 Flavobacteriales bacterium UBA7690
CCGAGGCTGTTCAACAACGCGACAGGTCCACCGGCATCACACACGGTGAGCGATCCGCTGCTGCCTGCATTGGGCGCAACGTTCTCTGTAACTGTTACCGTTGAAGCATCACCAACACACGGAGCTGTGGCCGTAAGTGTGTAGGTGTAAACGCCCGGTGCCATCGTCGCGGGATCGTAGTTCGATCCGTTCAGTGCGCTTGGTCCGCTCCACGTTCCACCAGCATCCGGTGACCCGCCGAGTTGCGCGAAAATATCTGTTGAAGCGCCGTTGCTACAGAGGTTGATGGTGCCGTCGGTGCCTGCGTCGGGCGAGCCTGTTTCATTCACGGCAACGGTAGCTGTGGCGTTCGCACACGGCGCCGTTCCGACCACCGTGTAGGTGTAAACACCAGCGACCATCGTTGCAGGATCGTAGTTGCCGCCGACAACAGCGCTTGGTCCGCTCCATGTGCCGCCGGGTTGTGGTGTGCCACCGAGGCTGTTCAACAACGCAACAGGTCCACCGGCATCACACACTGTGAGCGATCCGTTGCTGCCTGCGTTGGGCGCAACGTTCTCGACAACAGTGACTGCGGCCGAGGAATTGGAACACGGCGCTGACCCAGCAACGGTGTAGGTGTAGATACCGGGATCCATCGAAAGCGGATCATAGTTCCCACCAACAACAACACTAGGCCCGGCCCATGTCCCACCCATCTGGGGCGTGCCTCCCAGTGAAGTGAACAATACCTGTGGCACACCATCACTACAACTGGTCAACGATCCATCTGAACCAGCTTCTGGCGCCATGCTTTCCACCACCATCACCGAAGCGGATGCATCCACGCACGGAACAGCGCCAAGAATAAGGTAGGTGTAGATCCCCGGTGCCATGGATCCCGGATCGTAGATGCCGCCGACCACGGCGCTAGGGCCGCTCCAGGTGCCGCCCGGTTGGGGTGAGCCGCCAAGCGATGCAGCCAATGCAACGCTAACACCATCGCTGCAAACGGATAGGATACCGTTCGTACCAGCGTTCGGGACAGTGCTTTCGGTCACCGTAACGGAGGCTGTGGAATTCGCGCAGGGTGCAACACCGAGGATCGTGTAGGTATAGACCCCGTCGTCCATAGTAGCTGGATCGTAGTTGCCGCCAACCACTCCGCTGGGTCCGCTCCACGTACCGCCTACTTGTGGTGATCCGCCCAATGCTCCGCTCAGTTGCACCGGAGCGCCATCGCTACAGATCGAAAGCCCGCCATTCGTGCCCGCGTTAGGTGCTGTGTTCTCCGTTACGGTTACGGTTGCTGTTGAATTCGCACAAGGCGCAGTGCCGGTGACCGTGTAGGTGTATATACCAGCGACCATGGTAGCTGGATCGTAGTTGCCGCCAACAACAGGGCTCGGTCCGCTCCACGTTCCACCAGCTTGTGGTGATCCGCCCAACGAGGCGTTCAACGCGACACTTGCTCCAGTGCTGCATACAGCCAATGTGCCGTTGGAACCTGCGTTCGGCGCTACGTTCTCTGTTACGGATACGGTTGCTGTGGCATTCGCACAAGGCGCAGTGCCGCTGACCGTGTACGTGTACACACCAGCGACCATCGTAGCTGGATCGTAGTTGCCGCCAACGACCGCGCTCGGTCCGCTCCATGTTCCACCACCTTGTGGTGATCCGCCCAACGATGCGTTCAACGCCATGCTTGCTCCATTGCTGCATACATCCAAGGTGCCGTTGGAACCTGCGTTCGGCGCTGTGTTCTCCGTTACGGTTAGGGTTGCTGTTGAATTCGCACAAGGCGCAGTGCCGGTGACCGTGTAGGTATAAATACCAGCGACCATCGTAGCTGGATCGTAGTTGCCGCCAACAACAGGGCTCGGTCCGCTCCACGTTCCACCAGCTTGAGGTGATCCGCCCAACGATGCGTTCAACGCAACACTTGCTCCATTACTGCATACAGCCAATGTGCCGTTGGAGCCTGCGTTCGGCGCTGCGTTCTCCGTTACGGTCACTGTGGCCGTGGCATTCGTGCAGGGTGCTGTGCCGTTCACCGTGTAGGTGTACACACCAGCGACCATCGTAGCTGGATCGTAGTTGCCGCCAACGACAGCGCTTGGTCCGCTCCACGTTCCACCAGCTTGTGGTGATCCGCCCAACGAGGCGTTCAATGCAACACTTGCTCCACTGCTGCATAGAGCCAATGTGCCGTTGGAACCTGCGCTGGGCAACGCGTTCTCCGTTACCGTCACAGTGGCCGTAGCATCTGCGCATGATCCCGAACCTGCAACGGTATAGGTATACACGCCCGGTGCCATGGTGGCGGGATCGTAGTTCCCCGTCGTGACACTTGGACCGCTCCAGGTTTCGCCTGCGGCAGGGGTCCCTCCCAAGCGTGAGACCAATGCAACACCAGCACCATTGGAACAGATTGCGAGGGTCCCATTCGTTCCAGCGTTCGGGGGGCTCGATTCGCTTACCGTTACCGTGGCCGATGCACTGGGGCAAGGGGCCACACCCGGCACGGTGTAGGTGTAAACGCCCGGCGCCATCGTCGCAGGTGCGTAATCGCCTCCGGTAACGACGCTCGGTCCTGTCCATGCCCCACCGGCTTGCGGAGAGCCGCCAAGGCTATTGATCAAGGGAACCGAAGCGGCGTTCCCACAGATGTTCAATGTTCCGTTGGTTCCCGGATCGGCACCGCCGTTCGCGTTCACGGCAACAATGGCCACATCGGTCTGGCAACCGTTGCCAACCGTATAGGTATAGGAGCCGAACGGATCATTGGATGGAACGAAGATGCCATTGTTGAC
>DLGQ01000067.1:2804-41298 GCA_002482775.1 Flavobacteriales bacterium UBA7690
ACCCCGTTCGGATCCGTCCATACACCAGCGGCATCCGGAGTACCACCTAGCAGCGGGAAGAGGGAGATGGAAGGCCCAGCGGTACAACTGTTCACGCTACCGTTGGATCCGGCATCGGGTGGCACGGCAGGCGGATCCACCACGGTGATGAGCACAGAGGTTGAGGCTTCATTGGGTATGGGACAGGCATTGTCCCGGGCCGTGATCAGAATGTTCGCTGGTGAAAAGGCTGGATCAGGTGTCCAACAAAGGCGACCCACTGCTGGATTGGTACCTGTGACCACGAATGTGGCGCCGGGCAACAAGGCAGCGACATTGGAGGTGAGGGTGATCGCTCCTGGGTCGGCATCGCTGAACGGGATATCCACACAGAACGGCACCCCATCACACACTTCGACGCTACCCGTCCCGGTGATGAAACCCGCCGTGCCATTGGTAAGCCCTGTCGTGGTCGGTGGTGTTCCGGCGCAGTTGGAGACCACGAAGAGGAAATCGCGCATCACCGTGCCGATGGGCACACCGTTGGTATCGTAGGTGGTAACCTCCACCACCACCACATAGCTTCCTGTGGCCGTTGGTGTAAAGGCCAATTGCCCCGTGTTCGGGTCGATGGTGATGCCAGGAATGGGCGCGATCCCGGTAAAGCCCCCGGAGTAGTTGATATTGGTAGGGGCAGGTGAGGCGAAACGAGCAGCGATCAACTCGAACGACATGGAATTACCATCCGGGTCGCTGAAGCCGGTATTGTAGAAAACAGGCTGGTTCACGCAGACGAACGGGATGGAGTTATCGGCCAAGACGGGCGAAGAATCACACAACCCACCAGCGTTGTTCACCGTCGCTTCCAGGTACATACCGGGGGTGCCCGAGGTGTTCTGCAACCCGGTACGGCAGCAGATATCCCATGCGATGGTCCAATCGTTGCACGGGGAAAGGAACAGGGTGGTCACGAATTGGTAGTGCATGATGCCCGGCAGTGTTCCACCATTGCACGTGCTATTGGGCACCGAAGCGCCACAGAGTTGTGATACCTCTTCCGTCAGTGTCAGCGGCAGACCGTTCACCGTGAAAGCGACGCCGCAGTCATTGGAAAGCTGTAGGTTCTGGGAGGTGAGCGGGGCCCCGGAACAGTCCAGGTACACATCCAAGGTGACCTCGAAGAAATTCCCGCCGAGGCATCGGTAGGTGATGTTGCCGCCCGAATAGTGGTCCGCTCGGGCGGTATTCACCCAACACAAAGCCACCGTGGCGATCAAGGCCGCGAAGAGGGAGTTGCGGGAGAGTTCCATCGACCGTTCACCACGGGAAGTACCGTGGTCCAGCGAAAAAGCGTGCGAAGATAACCGCCGAACCCCCTGAAACGCAAGGGTTAGCGAGGTGTTCGACGAGTTTACACACACGCCCTTCGGACCCCTTGTACGGACCCGTTCAATTAACGTTCCCGGAACATAGTTCATAGGGTATCTCCGATTACTTTTGCCGGGCTCTGGAGAGGCCTACCGCCGCCGGGTCACTGATCGGCGGCCCTGTAGCTGCTTCAGCGACCGCAAGCGACGGAGCACATCCAAGGCTGAACGCTTCCCCTGGTCGAATGAAGAGATCGCTACCCTTTGCCTTAATGCTGCTGGTTTCCACAGCATGGGCGCAGTCGGACACCACCATCGCACCTGTTGCTCCGGACACCTCGGCGGCCCGCAGGCCGCAGACACCGGTGTTCACGATCACCTCCGACGACCTCGATTCGGAACTGGGCTCGCAAGACATCTCCGGGATCCTGCAATCCTCGCGCGATGTGTTCACGGCGGTGGCGGGGTTCAACTTCGGATCCGCACGCTTCCGCATCCGGGGCTACGATTCGGAGAACACGCTGGTCACCATCAATGGGGTATTGGTGAACGATCTGGAAACGGGCTGGGCACAATGGAGCAGTTGGGCGGGATTGAACGATGTGACACGCAACATGCAAGTGCGCACCGGCGTGGGTCCTACACGTTTCAACTTCGGCAGCATCGGTGGCAGTTCCGATATGAACGTTCGTGCAAGCAGCCTTCGGAAAGGTATCCGCGTCTCCTATGCATCAGCCAACAGGGCTTACCGCAACCGGGTGATGGTTACAGGCTCCACGGGACTTCTCAAGAACGGCTGGTCGTTCAGCTTCAGCGGTTCGCGCCGGTGGGCGGAAGAAGGGTATGTGGAAGGCACCTCCTTCGATGCCTATGCATACTTCCTGGCCGCCGAGCACAAGATCAATGAGCGGCACAGCGTGAGCTTCTCGGGCTTCGGCGCCCCCATCGTGCAAGGCCGTGCGGGCGTGGCTGTACAAGAAGCCTTCGACCTGAGCGGAACGAACTACTACAACCCGAACTGGGGCTACCAGGATGGCAAGAAGCGCAATGCACGCATGACCTTCGACCACAAGCCGATGTTCATGTTCAGCCACTTCTACAAAAGCGGGAAGGTGGACTGGACCACCAGCCTGTTCTACACCTTCGGTCGCGACGGATCCTCGGGCCTCAACTGGTTCGATGCGAAAGATCCCCGTGCGGATTATTACCGCTACCTGCCCAGCTACTACCAAGAGACCGATCCGGGCTTGTTCAGCAGCCGGCAAGAAGTATGGCGCAACGACCCCACCGCTCGCCAGATCGATTGGGACCAGATGTACTTCGCCAACGGCAAGAACCTGTACACCGTGCAGAACGCGAACGGTACGGGCGAGTCGATCACCGGCAACCGCAGCAAATACATCCTGGAAGAGATGCGCGCGGATCCTGTGCGCGTAGGCATCAACAGTGTCTGGAACAAACAGATCGATGATTCGCGCCACCTCACCGTGGGCGGCAGCATCAACCACCAGCGCACACACTACTTTAAAACGGTTGAAGACTTGTTGGGTGGCGACTTCTGGGTGGACATCGACCAGTTCGCAGACCGTGACTTCAATGACACGCTGATCTCGCTCAACGACCTGGACCGCCCGAACAAGGTGGTGGAAGAAGGTGACGTGTTCGGTTGGGACTACTACATCAACACCCGTTTGGTGAACGCCTTCGGACAATACGAGAAGACCTGGAAGAACGTGGAGGCCTATGTGGGTGCCTCGCTCTCCAGCAGCTCCTTCTGGCGCGTGGGTAATGTGCGCAACGGCCGTTTCCCCGATGCTTCCGAAGGCAAAGGCGCGGTGAACAGCTTCTTCAACTTCGGGGTGAAAGCGGGAGGGCTCTACAAGCTGACGGGTCGCCACTTCATCGCTGTGAACGCTGCGTACCTGAACCGGCCACCGTCCACTAACATCTCCTACCTGGCACCTCGGATCAACGATGCCGTTGTGAACGGCTTGGAGAGCGAATCCGTGTACACGGGTGACATCGGCTACGTGGTGCGCTTCCCTAAGGTGAAAGGGCGTGCAACGTTGTACTACAGCAAGATCATGGATCAGGTGTGGTCGCGCAGCTTCTACCACGACGAGTACCTCACCTTGGTGAACTACAACATGACCAACGTGGACCAGATCAACAGAGGCGTTGAACTGGGTATGGAGGCGAACCTCACCAGCACTTGGCAGCTCACGGCGGTCTTCGCTGGCGGGGACTACCGGTACGCCTCACGCCCCACGGCCACCATCACGCGCAACAACAGTCCGGAGATCTTCGCGGGGGAACGCACGGTCTATTGGAAGGATTATAAAGTGGGAGGCATGCCGCAGACCGCAGCATCCTTGGGCTTCCGATACAACTCGCCGAAGTTCTGGTTCGCGGGCATCAGCGGCAACTGGTTCGGCGACATCTACTTGGACCCCAACCCGGATCGCCGCACCGAAGCCGCTGTGGTCAACCTCGTAACGGATGATCCACAATGGGATGCGCTCCTGACCCAGGAGAAACTGGACGACAATTTCACCGTGGACATGTTCGCTGGTAAGTCGTGGATGGTGAAGAAGAAATACCGCGTAGCGTTCAACATCTCGGTGAGCAACGTGCTCAACAACCAGGACTTCAAAGTGGGTGGCTTCGAACAACTGCGCTACGACCGCATGGATGTGGACCGTTTCCCACCCAAATACAGTTACCTCTTCGGGCGGAACTACTTCGCCATGTTGACCTTCAGCTTCTGATACCCATGTCATCCTTCAACCTCATGAATTTCCGCACCATCGTTCTCACCTTGGCCATCGCCGTAGTGGCCGTGGCTTGCAAAAAGGAGTTCGATACGCCACCGACCAGGACCTTGCCCACCGGTAGCGTGGTCACCATCGCCGACCTGCGCACCATGTTCGCGAACAACGGAGGTGTGGCCATCCAATGGCGCGACAGCGCGGACAAGAGCCTCTATGCCGTGGTCACCGCCGACGAGCAGAACGGCAACTTGTACAAGAACATCTATGTGCAGGACCATACCGGTGGTTTGGTATTGCGCCTGAAGAACCCTGGTGGGCTCTATCAAGGGGACAGCCTGCGGATCTTCTTGCCCGGCACCACGCTAAGCAGCTACCAAAGCATGTTGCAGCTGGATTCCGTGGATGTTGACGAGAACGTTGTGAAACAATCCACCGGCGTGAACATCGCGCCCCAAGTGGTCACCATCGGTCAGTTGAACGATGCCCTACAGATCACCTCTTCCATGCAGGGCAAGTTGGTGCAACTGAACAACGTGCAGTTCATCAGCGGTGATACTTCCCGCACATACTCCAACGCCATCACCCAAGCCACCGAGAACCGCACCCTGGAGAACTGCGGTGGCGACCAAGTGATCGTGCGCAACAGCGGTTACTCCAATTTCGCGGGCCTTCCCGTGCCCAACGGCAAGGGGAGTTTCGTGGGTGTGGTAGGCGTGTTCGGAAGCACGATCCAGCTGTTCATCCGCGACCTCGGCGAGGTTCGACTGAACGAAGCACGCTGCGGGCAGAACGAGTGCTTGCCAGCTGCTTCCGTGCAACAGGACTTCACCGAAACCAGCAACAACGCCGATGTGAACGTGGAGTGTTGGTTGAACACCTTCACCGCAGGCAGCCGCAGGTGGAAAGGCATCGTTGCCGGTGGTGAGAACTTCGCGGAGGCGCGGCCCGCTTCGTTCGATGCTACGTCCACCATGTGGCTGGTAAGCGCCCCGCTGCAGTACGCTGCAGGCATGGACCTGGCCTTCCGTTCCGCGCTCGGCTCCACTTGGCAGCACGATGGTCTTTCCGTGTGGATCAGCACCGACATCAACCTGCTCACCGGTGCCGATGTCGCCGCCGCGCCCTGGGTGGAAGTGACCGGTGCGACCTTCGCTGGGAGTAGCAGTGGCACCGGAATTTGGGTACCATCCGGCTCCTTGGCGTTGGACAGTTACCTGACGGCAGGCGATAACTTCGTGATCGGATTCAAATACACCGGCAGCCCGGGACCCACAGCAAGCACTCCTTTCCGGATCGACGACGTCGTGATCCAATGACCCCAATACCCTAGAGAACCCAAACCCTTTCGACATGAAAAAGACATTACTCATAGCCCTCACCCTCGTCACGGGAATGGCACAAGCCCAGCTGCTCGACAGCGGCTTCGAATCATGGACCAGCGCACTCCCTGACGGCTGGTTCGGCGAACGTTCCAGCATCTTGGCCACCGCGGTGACCCAGGTAACGGACAACACCCATGGCGGCACCTCGGCTGTGCGTTTGGAGAACGCCACGGCGGATCACAAGCGTTTCACCACGCAGAACTTGACGGTGACCACGGGCACGGCCTACACCATCACCTTCTGGGCCCGTGGCAAAGGCGATGTCCGTTTCGGTGTTTACGATGGACGCAGTGGCAACGGATACTCTCCGTACACGGCATACGTGACCGTGGCCAACGATGCCGAGTGGACCGAATATTCCTTCACCACCAACGTGGTGATGGATGCTGCGAACGCACAGTTCATCCTCAGCGTGAAAAGCACCTTGGCACCTGAGCATCTCGTTATCGACGATGTGGTGATCGAGGCCGCTGGAGCCATCAGCGAAGTATCCATCTACGATATCCAATTCACCACGGCTCCGAACGGAGATTCGCCACTGCTTGGCCAAGTGGTTAGCACCACCGGTATCGTTACCGCGTTGGACGAGGTCGCCAACAACGGCGATCCACAACTCGTTTACTACCTCCAGGATGGCAGTGGTGCATGGAACGGCGTTTACGTGTTCGACTACATTGATAACGGCAACATCGTTGCTGTTGGTGACCAGATCCAACTGATCGCCGAGGTGGATGAGTATTTCAACCTCACCGAGCTGAAGAACATCCAGAGCCTCACCATCCTCGCTAGCGGACAAACCCTGCCTGCCCCTATCGCTGTGGGCACTGGCGAAGTAGCCGCTGAGGCATTGGAAAGCGTGCTCGTTCAAGTTTTGAACGTTCCTTGCACGGAGGCGCCGGACGGTGCGAACTTCGGTGTGTGGAGCGTGGATGATGGATCCGGTGCCGTTGGTATCGGTAAGGAGATGTACACCACGGATCCCGATCCACTGGTCGGCCAAGTGTTCGATGTTACCGGCATCGTATCCTACGGGTTCGAGGAGTACCGCATCCAGCCGCGCACGGCATCTGACGTAGCCCTCTCCACCAGCATCGCCGAGTTCGGTGGTGCCACGGTAACGATGTTCCCCAACCCTGCTGCCCACGTGCTCACCCTCGACCTCGGTGGTTTGAGCGGCCGCACGGAATACAGCTTGTTGGACGCTTCCGGCCGCATCGTGCTGGCGGATGTCGCTACCACTGATCGCAGCAGCATCGATGTTAGCGCGCTCACCAGCGGCGTGTATGTGATGACCCTCCGCAACAACGGCGCCACCACCAGCACCCGCATCGCGGTACAACACTAAGAGCGACTTCTGTTGAACGCCCCGCGACGGCCTTGTGCCATCGCGGGGCGTTCGCTTTCAATCCTGGTCGAGCGGCGTGTTGGGCGAACACTTGCCTTGCCGAGTAGATTTGGGCATGCTGAAGACCGTACGCCACGCGCTATCCATCGGACTCCTTGTCATATGCGCTGCGCCCTTGAATGCACAGTTGCTGCTTTCGAACGGGTTCGAGGACTGGAACAACGGCTTACCCGAGAACTTCGTGGGGCCGCACACGGACATGACCGAGGACCGGATCCAGGAGATCATCTTCACGCCGCGAACAGGCGCGAAAGCACTGGGCTTGGAACTCGGCACCCATCCCGAAACGCGCATCACCACGCTTGCACTTCCCGTTGAGGCCGGGGAACTCTACGACTTCCGGTTCTGGGTGCGAGGCACTGGACGCATCCGCGTAACGGTGTACGATGGCAGGCCGGAGAACGACGGCTATGCGCCGTTTAGCGAGGTGGTAGAGATCAATTCACCCAATGCATACCAATCCTTCCTAAAGCGCGTGTTAGCGATGAACACCACAGCGCAAGCCGAATTCGTGATCGCCGTGGAAGGAACGATGAGCGAGGATCTGCTCATGATCGATGACCTGCACGTGACCGGAAGTTCGTTGAACACCCCCTTGGCAGCAACCATCGCGGACATCCAAGAAACCGGAGGGTTGCTCGGGTACTCGCCGTTGGAATTCACCTTCGTGCGCACACAAGGCATCGTCACGGGCCTCGGTGAATTTTCCTATTTCATCCAGGATGCGCCGGGAGCTTGGAACGGCATTCAGGTGCGCGCCGCCCCACCGGAGAACTTGGCCGTAGGCGACTCCATCACGGTACTGGCCACCGTGTCCGAAGCGGGCGGCATCGACGAGTTCTGGGACCGCACGATGACACAGCTCATCGGTGTGGAGCTCTTACAGATCCATGCCACAGGAAGGCCGCTACCGGAAGCCATCGGGATCACGGCCACCGAAGCGCGACGCGAAGAGTGGGAAGGCGTGCGCGTTGACATCGCCGACCTCGAATGCATGAACATCCCCGAACCGCTCGTGGGCGAATGGACCGCCGCGAACTGGCTCGGCACCATCGTGGTGGACGATCTGCTCTATGCTACATGGCCCACCGTAGGCGACTTCTATTCCATCACGGGCATCATTCAGTATGCAGGAGAACCGCAGCTCCTACCCACGGGCCCAGCGGATCTCGGTGCTGGAGTGGGCATGGCAGAAAATGTCGCGAACCGCCTGAGCGCTTATCCGATCCCTGCGCAGGATCTGGTCACCATCGAGCTACCTCGAACTTCTGGCAACATCACCTATACCCTTGTTGATGCCACGGGCAGAACGGTGCTGCAAGGCCGCTGGTCAGGCGTGCGGTACGCGCTGGATGTATCGGCCGTTCCTGATGGCGCGTACCTGTTCACGTGCCACAGCGGCGGCCAGCAGTGGAACGTGCGCGTGGTGGTGGCGCACTGAGGTGCTACTTCACCTCCTTCACCAGGATCACGAAGACCGGGAAGTGATCGCTGAAGCCGTCCTGGTAGCTGTCGCCCACGTAGGTGCGGAACGGATAACCCGCGAAATTGCCGTCGGTCTGGCGCAGGTAGCCTTCGTTGAAGATCCGCACACCGTAGTACTTGTAGTCGCCGCCTTCGCCGGTGACCAGCGCGGGCGATAGCAGGATCTGGTCGAACAGGTTCCACGAATCGCGCCAAGCCAATGTGCCGATGCCTTTCTGGTAGGGGTCGTACATCGCATTGTAGAACACACCGTTCACCGCTTTCGTCTTGTCCGCTGTAGCATTCACGAACCGCGCGACGCTCACATTCACGGGATCATCGTTCAGGTCACCCATCAGCATGATGCGCGCGTTGCTATTGATCACCAGCAACGAATCGATGATGTGGCGACCGAGCTCGGCGGCGGCTTTGCGGTTGGGCTCCGATCGTTTCTCACCACCGCGACGTGAAGGCCAGTGGCACACGATCACGTGCGTGGTATCGCCATCGAGCACACCGCTCACGAGCAATTGGTTACGCGTGCGGAACGAGGTGTCCACCATGGCGAGCTTGTACGACTTGTGCGCATAGACCTTGTACATCTCCGGATCATACACCAAGGCCACGTCCACACCACGCCGGTCTGGTGAATCCTCGTGAACGACCTGGTAGTTGCGATCGCGCAATGCGGCGGTGGCCACCAGATCCTCCACCACCTTCCGGTTCTCCACTTCGCACAGGCCGAGGATCGCCATGCCGTGCGGATGCAGGTCCTTCCCCATCTCCGCGATCACCCGTGCGTTCTGGTCCAGCTTGCGCATGTAGCGTGGGCCGGTCCATTGTTTCTTCCCGCTGGGCAAGAACTCCGCATCGTCCGTATTGGGCGAATCAATGGTATCGTACAGGTTCTCGATGTTGTAGAAACCGACGAGCGCGGGCACGTACTGCTTCTTCGCTTCTTGGGCGCAAAGGCCATGTGCTACGCAAGCGGCCAGGACGAAAGACACGGAACGGATGGAACGGAACATGGTGCGGGGTCGTTTTCCGGAAAGGGAGCCGAAAGTAACCTGTCCGTCCGATAGGCGGGCGCGGCTCAGGTTGCTAGAAGGTTATCGCAAGGGTATTGCCAATTCTTGTGCCGTTGTTGGGGGATGGATCCTGTAGTTGGCAGTTCGTACTTGTCAGTTGTCAGTTCGCAGTTGGCAGTGCTTGATGGAAGCGGACTGCCTACTGTCAACTGCGCACTGCACCCTGGCCTACTCCGGGAACACCAGCGGATGCCGGTCGTTGTAGAGCCGGAGGAACCGGAACAGGACCTCCACGCTGTTGCGCTGTTTCTTCGGCAGGTTGCGGAACTCTTCGGAGAGCACGGCATCGTGCAACAACGCTTGGTCCATGCCACTGGCGTTGAAGGGCAGGTAAGCACCGGTCTCCATGTCCAGCAGTTGCTGCACGAGCACGGTTCGCGTTACCGTTCCCATGGGGTAGCCGTACATGTAGGGGTTCCAGTCGCGGTAGGTCTCTTCCACCACCAGGTGGCACAGGCTGCCCATGAGCCCGATGCGGTAGAAGCCATTGCTGGTGCCGATGTAGACCACATCGTTCTGGCAAAAACCCCAGATGCTGTTGAGGTCCACCGTCTGCGAGGCACCACTGTCGGGTTGCCAGTTGAGCTTTCCAGAAACGCGGCGTACATCGTTCACGGGAAGGCCTTGTGCATCGCGCAACTTTTCCAGCGGCACGGATGGCTGGTTGTTCTTGAACGCGAAGAAGTCGGTGTAGATACCATCGCGCAGGTCCATGCCACCGAAATAGTCCGTTTGCGCATGGAGCGCTGTGCCAGACACGAGCAGAAGCAACACGGCCAACGTTCTCATCACACTCATGCGCTTTCGCGGATCAACGCGATCACCTCGTCCGGGGCTTGTACATGCACCCAATGGCCGGCGTACGGCACGGTCTCGATGCGGCTGTTCGGGAACTGCTCCTTGATCGCTGGGATATCCTCGCGCACGATGTAATCGCTCTGGCCTCCACGCACGAAGATCGTGGGCACACGCACGGTACCAGGACCGATCGCCGCCAGGATCGAAGGCAGCTCGCGATCCAGCAGCGCCACGTTCACGCGCCAAGCCAGTTCTTCCTCGGTCTTCCAATACACGTTCTTCATCAGGAACTGTACCACACCGGGCTCCTTCACGAATTTGGCCACATCGGCTTCCACTTGTTTGCGGGTGCGGCCTAGGGAAAGGTCAGCGGTGCGCAACGCCTCCACGATGTGGGCCTGGTTGTTCACGTGCTCACGCGGGCTGATGTCGATCACGATCAACTTCTTCAGCAGTTCGGGCCATTGCTGCGCGAAGGACATGGCGGTCTTCCCGCCCATGGAATGGCCAACGAGGACAATGTCCTTCAGCCCGAGCTTCGTTAGCAAGGCATGCACATCGGCCGCCATCAGCGGATAGGAGATCGCATCCGTATGCGGCGAACGACCGTGATCACGCAGGTCCACCAGCAAAACATCCAACGCGGGTGCACCAGCCGTTGTGGGCTCGCTGAGCTCCTTGCCTACGCTTCCCCAATTGTCGCTTGTGCCGAAGAGGCCGTGCAGGATCACCACCGGCGTAGCGCCTTCCGTACCGATGCGGCGGTAGAAGAGATCAACGGTGCTCATCGTAGTTCGCGGAGGTAGAGTTGAACGGTGTTCTCCAGTCCGAAGGTGAGCGCATCGCAGATCAGTGCATGGCCGATGGATACTTCCAGAAGCCCCGGCACGTTCGCTTTGAAGAAGGCGAGGTTCGCGCGATCCAGATCATGTCCAGCGTTCAACCCCATACCAAGTGTTCCTGCATGTTCCGCAGCCGCGGTGAACGGGGCCACGGCCGCAGCACGATCCGTGTGGTAGTTCGCGGCGTACGGTTCGGTGTACAACTCGATGCGGTCCGTTCCGGTATCGGCGGCATGGCTGATCAGATCAGCGTCGGTGCCCATGAAGAGCGAGGTCCGGATCCCCTCGGCCTTGAACTGGGCGATCACCGCCTTCAAGAACGGCTTCTGGTCCCGCGCATCCCAACCGGCGTTGCTGGTGAGCACTCCCGGCGGATCGGGCACGAGGGTCACCTGCCCCGGCCTCACCTCCAGCACCAGGGCGATGAAGTCCTCGTTGGGATACCCTTCAATGTTGAATTCCGTGGAGAGCGCAGGTTTCAGCGCACGCACGTCGCTCCGGCGGATATGGCGTTCATCGGGCCGTGGATGCACGGTGATGCCTTGGGCGCCGAACCGTTCGATGTCCAGCGCCATACGCACCACATCGGGGTTGTTGCCACCGCGCGCGTTGCGCAATGTGGCGAGCTTATTGATGTTGACACTGAGTCGCGTCATCCCGTTCACTTACTTTGTTCCACCCCACGAAGGGCGCCCAAAAGTAAGGGCCACCGGAGCGGGCCATCGCCACGCACATGCACGCCATCGACCTGATCACGCAGGACATACCGCCGCTACGGCCGCAGGATGATGTTAGCCGTGCGCTGGATTGGCTGGAAGAATTCAAGGTGAGCCACCTTCCCGTGGTGAGCGAAGGCCGCCTCGTAGGCATCGTGCGCGACCAGGACCTGATCGACCGGGGCGACCCACGTGGGACGGTAAGCGGCGTGATGGAACAGGTGGAAGTGCCCTTCATCCGGGGCAACCAGCACATTTACGAGGTGATGAAGCTCTTCAGCGAACGCGGCCTCACCGTGGTGCCGGTGTTGGATGAGATGGGCGTGTACCTCGGCTCCATCACCGAACACGAAGCGTTGAAACGCCTCTCCGAAGTGGTGAACATCAACGAGCCGGGCAGCATCGTGGTGTTGGAGATGAACCAGGTGGATTACAGCCTGCACCAGATCGCGCGGATCGTGGAGAGCAACGATGCGAAAGTCCTCAGCGTCTACAGCCACACCTTGCCCGAGAGCAACCGGTTGGAGGTGACCTTGAAGATCAACCGGCCGGACATCAGCGATATCCTGCAGAGCTTCGACCGGTACGAGATCCAGGTGAAGACGACGTACCAGGGATCGCGTTTCCACGATGACCTGCGTGGGCGTTATGACGAATTGATGCGCTTCATCGATCTGTGATCCGCGGCATGTTCCGCGCAGTACTAACACTTGTTGCCGCATGCATCCTGGTCCCGCAGGGTGAAGCACAGGCGCAAACCAGTGCCAACGAAGCACCGGCGGTGAAGGTCTTCGGCATCACGCTCAGCGGCAACACCACCACCAAGGACCGCATCATCATGCGCGAGCTGGTGATCCAGGAAGGCGACACCATGGCGAACGCGGCGCTGTACGAACGCATGGAACGCAGCCGGCAGAACCTGATGAACACCGGGCTCTTCAACACGGTAACGGTGCTGCCGCTCTACCTCGACCAACGGTCGGTGATGGTGGAGGTAACGGTGAACGAACGGTGGTACATCTGGCCGTCCATCATCTTCGACCTGGCCGATCCGAACTTCAACACATGGTGGCTCACCAAGGACTTCGACCGGGTGAACTACGGGCTGTACCTCTACAAGTACAACATGCGTGGCCGCAACGAAACGGGCTACATCAAGGCGCAGTTCGGGTACACCAAGCAGTTCGCCGTGCGCTACAAAGTGCCCAACCTGGATGTACGTCAACGGTGGGGCGTTAGTGTGGGTGGCAGCTTCGAAGAGCAGGCCGAAGTGACGGCGGGCACAGCGGACAACGTGCGCATACTCCTGCGCGACCGCGAGGGCAGCAACCGCGACCGTTGGAAGGCGGATACGGAAGTCACCCTGCGCCGCACGCACGACATACGCCACAGTTGGCGGCTCAGCTTCACCCAGGCCGACGTGCGCGACACCATCGCCCGCACCGCGATCGACTACTTCGACGGGCCCAATACCCACACGCGCTTCCTCTCCCTCGGGTACAGCTTCGTGCGCGACCGACGCGATTCGCGCGCCTTCACCCGCCATGGCCAGTATCAAGAGTTGAGGATCGACCGGTACGGCCTCGGGTTGTTGGATCGCGCGGCACCGGACATCACCACGGCGTATGCCACCACCAAACATTGGTTCGAGTTGAAGCCGAAATGGACGCTCGGCCTTTCCGCACGCGGCAAATACACGGTGGGTGCGCCGCCGTACTACATTCAAGAAGGCCTTGGTTACACCCACTACGTCCGCGGCTACGAGTATTACGTCATCGACGGTGAACACTTCGCACTGGGCAAAGCCAACCTCATCTTCCAACTGGTGAAGCCGCGCACCTACCGCATGGAAGGTGTTCCGCTGGAAGCCTTCCGCACCCTGTACATCGCCGTCTACTTGGACCTCTACAGCGACCTCGGCTACGTGTGGGACAGCCGGTACGCGGCCAGCAACTTCTTGGACAACCGCTGGATCAATGGCAACGGCCTCGGCATCGATCTGGTAACGAGCTACGATCAGGTGCTGCGGGGCGAATACTCCATCAACGCCTTGGGCGAGCATGGATTCTTCCTACATTTCACTCAACCCTTTTGATGGCGATGCGCATCGGTGTGAACGGTCGTGCGATGGAAGCGGGCAATGCCCCGCTGGTGCTCCATACTATAGAGCGTATGAAGGCCAATGGCTTGGAGCCGGTGCTTACCACCAGCCTTGCCGCGTGGTTACAGGAGCTGGGACACCCCATGCCCTGCACTGTCCTGCCGGATGCGGATCTTGCAAAACATGATCTGGAGCTCTGCATCAGCCTAGGCGGCGATGGCACCTTGCTCGATACCGTAGCGCTCGTGGGCCGATCGGAGATCCCCGTGCTGGGCATCAACCTGGGGCGGCTCGGCTTCCTCTCCAATGTGAAGTTGGACACCGTGGATGTGGCCCTCGCCGCCATCAAGAACGGGCGATACATGTTGCAGGACCGTTCGTTGGTGGAAGTAACGGACCACCAGGAACTGTTGGGCGACAACAACTTCGCCTTGAACGAGGTGAGCATCCACAAGCGCGACAGCGCCAGCATGATCGCTGTGCATGTGCATTTGGGGGCCGATTACCTCAACACCTACTGGGCCGATGGCCTCATCATCGCCACGCCCACCGGGTCCACGGCCTATTCGCTCAGTTGCGGCGGCCCGGTGCTCTACCCCACCAGCGACGCGTTCGTCATCAACCCCATCTGTCCGCACAACCTCAACGTGCGCCCCTTCGTGGTGCCGGACCATTACACCATCACCCTGAAGCTGGAAGCCCGTTCGGACCGGTGCCTGATGAACTTGGATTCGCGCAGCGTGGCCATCGACGGGCAGAGCCAGATCACCATACGCCGGGCGCGCTTTTCTGTGAAGATGGTGCAGCTGGAAAGCAGCGACTTCCTGGAGACCCTGCGCACCAAGCTGAGCTGGGGTTTGGATGTGCGTTCCGGCCCACCGAAGGCCTGATTACCTTCGCCGCCGCACAAGGCCACGTACCAACGGCCGCCGAACCGCGTTAACGGACCGATGCTTCGCCCCCTGATCCTCTCCGCCTGTCTGGGTTTGGGCCACTTCGTGTCCGCCCAGGTGAGCGAATTGGGCATCACCGGCGGGGTCAACTATTACATCGGCGACCTCAACCCCACGCGCCACTACCCGGTGGATACCAAACTGGCCTTCGGGGTGCTCTACCGCTACAACTTCAGCGACCGGTATGCGATCCGTTTCCAAGCACTGAACGGGACCCTCCAGTCCTACGACGATCACTCCTCCGACTCGCTTCAGCTACTGCGTGGCCTGCACTTCCGCTCCCGGCTGCTGGAATTCTCCGGTCTGTTGGAGATCAATTTCAGGAAATACCGCTCCAAGGACAAGGACAGCAAACGGTGGACGCCGTTCATCTTCGGTGGGTTGGCCTATTTCCGCGCTGCGCCCGAAGCCCTGTTCGACGATACGTGGTACGAACTAGCCCCCTTGGGCACCGAAGGCCAAGGCACCACGGCCTATCCGGGCAAAGAGGCCTATTCCGTGGACAACATCTGTATCCCCTTCGGTGCCGGGTTCAAGGTGAACGTGGGCCGGATCGACTTCCAACTGGAATGGGGCCTGCGCCGCACCTACACGGATTATATCGATGATGTGAGCACCACCTACGTGGACCGCGACCTGCTGGCCTTCGAGAACGGTCCATTGGCAGCGGCACTGGCCGACCCCACACCCTTGGGCCAGTTGCCGGACTACCCCAACGAGGGGCGTGCCCGGGGCGACGAGAACACCCGGGATTGGTACCAGTACACGGGTTTGTCCGTCACCTACATCATCAGCAAGTTCTCCGATTGTGACGAACAGTACAACTGGATGCGCAAGAGGCGCTGATCCAGCCTTTTGGCGATCTTCGCACCCCGTTTGGAAAAGGCCCAGGACATAACCGAGGAACGCAAGTCCCGCATCGACCCTGCCCGGGTACCGCAGCACATCGCCATCATCATGGACGGCAATGGGCGCTGGGCCGAACGCCAGGGCGAGCATCGCGTGGTAGGCCATGCCAATGGTGTGCGTTCGGTGCGCGAAGCCTTGGTGGGCTGCCGCGAGATCGGCGTGAAGTACTTGACGCTATACGCCTTCAGCACCGAGAACTGGAACCGCCCCAAAGCCGAAGTAGAGGCCTTGATGGACCTGTTGGTGAAGACCGTGGTGGGCGAGATGGAAGAGCTCAACGCCAATGGGGTGCGGCTCAACGCCATCGGCGACATCGCCTCGTTGCCCGACGGATGCCGCACCACGTTGCAGGACGCCATCGCGGCCACGGCGAAGAACGACACCATCACCATCACCTTGGCCCTGAGCTACAGCGCACGCTGGGAACTGGTGCGCATGGCCCAACGCATCGCAGCGGAAGCCCGCGATGGCCGTCTCAGTCCTGGAGCGATCACCGACGACACCATCGCCGCACACCTCACCACGGCCGGCATGCCCGACCCCGAACTGTTGATCCGCACCAGCGGCGAACAGCGTATCAGCAACTTCCTGCTGTGGCAGATCGCTTACGCGGAGCTGTGGTTCACCGATGTCCTGTGGCCCGATTTCCGCAAGCAACACCTCTTCGAAGCCGTGCTCGATTTCCAGAACCGCGAACGCCGCTTCGGCCTCATCAGCGAACAGGTAGCACCCGCATGAGCCCACGCCACCTGCACTTCCTTCTCGCTGCACTGATCTCCTGTACTTCCTGGGCACAGACCCCGCGCTCCACCTTCGATGGTGCCGTGCCGGTGGAATACGAGATCGGTGGCATCACCGTGAGCGGCACCCGGACCACCGACCCCAACGCCGTGAAGCTCTTCACCGGCCTGCAGGTGGGCGACAAGGTCACCATCCCGGGCGAGCGCATCACCAAAGCCTTGCAGAACCTGTGGGACCAGAAGCTCTTCAGCGACATCAGCTTCGAAGCTGCTGAAGTGCGCGGCCGCACGGTCTTCCTCAACATCGTGGTGGTGGAGAACCCGCGCCTGCGCAACTCCACCTTCGCCGGTACGGTAACGCGCAATGAAGGCGACAAGATCAGCGACGAGTGGGACCTTACACCGGGGCTGCAAGTGAACGACGCGCTCAAGGCCAGCACGCGTTCTTACATCCGCCAGTACTTCGTGGACAAGGGCTATCTGAAAGCCGATGTACGGATCGTGGAAGTGGCCGACACCACGAAAGGCGCCACCGAGAATTTCGTGACGTTGAAATTGCTCGTGGACAAAGGGCCGAAGGTGAAGATCAAGGATGTCACCTTCGAAGGCAACAACGAGCTGCCGGACAAACGCCTGCGCAAAGCGATGAAGAAGACGCGGCGCAAACGGTGGTGGAACATCTTCGGCAGCAGCAAATTCATCCTCAGCGAATACAAGACCGACAAGGCCAACGTGGTGGATGTCTACAACGAGAAAGGCTTCCGCAACGCGGCCATCGTGAAGGACACGATGTACTACGTTTCGCCGGACCGCCTGCGCATTGACATCACCGTGGACGAAGGTGGCAAGTTCCACTACCGCAACGTGAACATCGCGGGCAACACCAAGCACACCACGGAGGAGCTCAAGAACATCCTCAACATCAAGAAGGGCGATGTGTACAACAAGAAGCAGCTGGACAGCCGCCTGTACATGAACCCGAGCGGTCGCGACATCAGCTCGTTGTACATGGATGATGGTTACCTCTCCTTCTACCCCGACCCGGTGGAGTTGTTGGTGGAAGGCGACAGCATAGACCTGGACCTGCGGTTGCGTGAAGGGAAGCAGTACCGGATCCGCAACGTCATCATCAAAGGCAACACCAAGACCAACGAACACGTGATCCGGCGCGAGATCCGCACCAAGCCGGGCCAGTTGTTCAACCGCAGCGATGTGATGCGTACGCAGCGCGAGTTGAGCACCTTGGGCTACTTCAACCCGGAATCCATGGGGGTGAACCCGATCCAGGACCCCCGCACGGGAACGGTGGACCTGGAGTACACCGTGGAAGAGAAACCTAGCGATCGGTTGGAGCTGAGCGGTGGTTGGGGAGCAGGACGCGCCGTGCTTTCGTTGGGTGTTTCGTTCACCAACTTCTCGGTGCGCAACACCTTCAAGAAAGGAGCGTGGACACCACTTCCCGCCGGTGATGGACAAACGTTGAACGTGCGCGCGCAGACCAACGGCCGCTTCTTCCAAAGCTACAGCCTCAGTTTCGTGGAGCCGTGGTTGGGAGGCCGCAAGCCCAACTCGCTCAGCTTCTCCGCTTACTACTCGGTGCAGACCAATGGCGAAGGCCGTTTCATCAACACCAGCGACGGCCGTGTGAGCAACCCGAACCGGCAGTCCATCAACATCCTGGGCGCTACGCTCGGTCTTGGCAAACGCCTGCCGTGGCCCGATGATTACTTCATCCTGCGCCAAACGCTGAGCTACCAGAACTACGAGCTGCGCAACTACAGCAGTGGCGCCGTGGTGTTCGCCTTCACCAACGGTACCAGCAACGTACTGGCCTACCAATGGCAGCTTTCGCGTAACTCGGTGGGGCCGGACTTCTTCTTCCCACGTTCCGGATCGGACATCACCTTCAGCGTTAAGGCCACACCACCGTGGAGCAAGTTGCTGCCGCGTTTCGGTGTGGGTCCGGAAGACTATGCGGCCGCACCGCCTACGGAACGCTATCGCTGGGCGGAGTTCCACAAATGGAAGTTCACCACGCAATGGTTCAACCGGCTCACCAATAGCAAGAGCAAGCACGACCTGGTCTTCATGGCGCGCACGGGCTTCGGGTTCCTGGGCCGCTACAACAATGCCGTGGGCAATTCGCCGTTCGAGCGGTTCTACATGGGTGGCGCAGCATTGACCGGCTTCCAGTTGGATGGTCGCGAGATCGTGGGTCTGCGCGGCTACGACGACTTCTCGTTGGCACCCAACACGGGTAACTTCATCGTGGCGAAATACACCGCCGAACTACGCTTCCCGGTATCGCTCAACCCGTCGGCCACGATCTATGCGCTCGCCTTCGCGCAAGCGGGTAACACGTGGAACGATTTCGATGAGTTCGAGCCCTTCAGCCTCTACCGTTCCGCAGGTCTTGGGCTTCGCTTGAACCTGCCGATGTTCGGTCCCATGGGCTTGGATTACGGCTGGCGCTTGGACGATGTGCCCAACTATCCCAACATGGCCCGCAGTCAGTTCCACTTCACGATCGGCATAGATCTTGGCGAGCTATGAGCGTGGTATCCCCTAAGTTCATTCACCATTCGTGCGGGTCTTTCGGCCTCCGGTTTCGTTGTCACCCTTCGTCGCTGTTCTTACAGCGCCGTGCGGGTTCCGCCTCACCGGAAGCCAAGAACCCTCGCACTCTGTGGCAAAGCAACTTAGGGGACTCCACACTTGTGGCGATCGCCTACTTTTCGACGGCAACCGCATGAAACGCACGACGCTACTGACCTTCACGCTGGCCTGTGCCATGTACTTCGGTTCCGCAGTACAGGCCCAGCGCATCGCTTTCGTGAACACCAAGTACATCCTGGACCAGATGCCCGAATACGAGTCGGCGCAGAAGGAACTGGACCGCTTCTCCAAACAGTGGCAAGAGGAGGTGGACGAGCGCTACCTGCAGATCAAGCGGATGCGCGATGCCTACAACGCGGAAGCGATCCTGTTGACCGAAGAGATGAAACGCACACGGCAGGACGAGATCGACCGCCGCGAACGCGAAGCACGTGAGCTGCAGAAGAAACGTTTCGGTCCGGACGGCGACCTCTTCAAGAAACGTGTGGAACTGGTGCAGCCCATCCAGGACCGGGTGTACAACGCGGTGAAGGAAGTGGCCGGCCAGAGCTACGTGGCGGTGTTCGACCTCGGCGGCCAAAGCAGCAACCTGCTTTTCGCCAGCGAGAAGTACGACAAGAGCGATAGCGTATTGCGCAAACTGGGCATCCGTCCCGGTAAAGACAAGAACAGTGGTGCCACGCAGGACGATGAGTTCGGCGAGGACCCCGTTGAAGAAACCCCCAACAAACAAGATGGGGGCATGCAACCACCCGTTGAAAAGCGGGATGGTGGAAGTGATCCGATGAAAACCAAATGACGATGAAGAACCTCGTACTCGCCCTGGCGCTGGCCCTTACCACCACGCCCGCCGCGCTGGCACAAACCACCAAACTCGGCCACATCGACCGCCAACAGCTGATGTTGCTGCTCCCCGAGCGCAAGGATGCCGAAGCCAAGATGCAAGCCTTCGCCAAAACCTTGGACGAGCGCCTGAAGGCCATGGGTGCCGAATATGAAGCGAAAGTGGCCGACGCCCAATCGCGCGCGGAGTCCATGACGCAGACCGAGAAGGAGATCGCCGTGCGCGAGATCGGTGAGTTGGAGCAACGCATCCAAGCTGCACAGGAGAAGGCACAACAAGACCTCGCCAAACAGGAGGAAGAACTGTTGAAGCCCATGGTGGACCGCACCAACGCGGCCATCGCCGATGTAGCTGCTGCGAACAATTTCGCCTACGTGTTCGATGTGAGCACCGGCAGCGTGCTCTACTACCAGAAGGGCGAGGACATCCTACCCTTGGTGAAGGCCAAGCTCGGCATCCAGTAGATCAACAGCAGCACGTGACCAGCGAACGCCCGATCGGCATTTTCGACTCCGGCATCGGCGGGCTCACGGTAACGGCAACGATCATGCAGGCGCTCCCCACGGAGCGCCTGCTCTATTTCGGGGATGGCGCGCACGTGCCCTACGGTCCGCGGTCGTTGGAAGAGGTGCGCGGCTTCAGCTTCGCGATCACCGAAGCGTTGCTGGAGCGCGGTGCCAAAGTGATCGTGATCGCCTGCAACACCGCCAGTGCCGCAGCATTGCGCGCTTTGCGCGAAGCCTACCCGGATGTGCCCTTCGTAGGCATGGAGCCTGCGGTGAAACCAGCGGTGGAGCATACACGCACCGGCGTGGTGGGCGTGATCGCCACGGTGGCCACCTTCCAAAGTGAACTGTACGCCACCATCGTGGAACGCTTCGCGCACGGCGTGGAAGTGTTGCACCAGCCATGCCCGGGATTGGTGAAGCAGATCGAAGCCGGCGAGTTCGATACACCAGCCACCGAGGCCATGCTGCGCGGCTGGCTGGAACCGCTCCTGGCACGTAACATCGATGCCCTCGTGCTCGGCTGCACGCACTACCCCATCGTACGCCCACTGATCGAACGTATCGTTGGTCCGGAGGTCCGCGTGATAGACCCGGCACCGGCGATCGCGCGGCAACTGCAGCGCGTGTTGCACCGTGACGGCATCGCCGCACCGGCGGACCAACAGCGTGAATTGCTCTGCTACACCAGCGGCGACCCGGATGGTTTCGCACGCATGATGCTGCGGTTGGGCATGGTGGATGTATCCGTGCAACAAGCGCAGTGGAGCAACGGAATGCTCCTGCTCGGCTGATCAGCCGACCTTCCGCATCCTCCCGCTGTCCCGCTTCCGTCCACACATATAGGTGGCGGCGCTCGCCCCTGCTCCACGGTGCGGACCACCTGCGCATGAGGGCACGGACAAGCTCGCCGAACATGCATCATAGTTTAGACCTGTCTAAATATTCGATTACTTTGCCCTCATGTTCCGAGGGTATCATGCCGTGTTCATCACGCTCTTCGCAGTGGCTTGTTCCAAACTGGAACCCGCTGCACCAGCCGAAGATTCCTTGCTGGACGGGCCGGTGGAAGGCCTTTCCAACGAAGAGCACCTGCGTTTCCTGCGGGGGGATGTCGCTTTCAACGACGAGGTGTTCCATGCGGACAATGGCCTGGGTCCGGTGTTCGTGGCCACGCGCTGCGGCAGTTGCCATGCCGGAGATGGACCCGGACATCCGTCCACCACGCTCACCCGTTTCGGGCAATCCGATGCGAACGGCAACACCTACTTGGATCAGGGAGGTCCACAGGTGCAGCACCGGGCCGTGCCAGGTGTGGCGCCGGAAGTGTTACCGGACAACGCACCATCCGCGCGCTTCCTTCCGCCGTTGAACACGGGCCTTGGCTTCTTGGATGCGGTGAGCGATGCCGACCTGCTTGCCTGGGCCGATGAGCACGACGCGGATGGTGACGGCATCAGCGGTCGGCCGAACTGGGTGGAGCGTAAGACGTATAGCCCGCTGCGCGCCGACGCGGTGGAACAAGCAGGACAGGTCATCGGGCGATTCGGACGCAAGGGCGCCGTGTATGATCTGCTGCAACAGACCGCGAACGCCTACAATCAGGACATCGGTGTGGTGAGCCAGTTCGAGCCCATCGATCCGTACACGCACGAAGAACAGGACCCGGAGATCGCAGCGGCGACCGTACATGATGTGGTGTTCTACCTGCGCACCTTGAAAGCACCCATCCAGCGCGATAAGGACAATCCGGACGTGATAGCCGGTGAGGCCGTGTTCCACACCATCGGTTGCGGCAACTGCCACCGCGCCGAACTGCGCACCGGCCCAAGTCCGATCGCTGCCTTGGCGCACCGCGACTTCCGCCCGTTCACCGATCTGTTGTTGCACGACATGGGTCCGGGCTTGGACGATGGCTACACCGAAGGCAGCGCCAGCAGTGCGGAGTGGCGCACACCGGCGCTGTGGGGTTTGGGGCTCTTCCCCGATAGCCAGGGCGGAACATACTTCCTGTTGCACGACGGTCGTGCGCACAGTATCGCCGAAGCCATCGACCTGCACGGTGGCGAAGGACAGGCCGCACGCGATGCGTACCAAGCGTTGCCCGCCTCCGACCGCGACAAGCTCCTCCGATTCCTCCAAAGCCTGTGACCATGCACCGCCGCACCTTCTTCCGCACCACCTGCCTCGCCTGCGCAGCGCTCTCCATGCCGGCACTGCTTTCCTCCTGCGCGGGGATCCAACCCATCGCGGGTACGTTGGAAGGAGAAGAGCTCGTGCTGCCACCAGACGCCTTCAGCACACCAGATGGTAAGCCCAAGCGCTACGTGGTGGCTTCGCATCCGCAGCTGAAACAACCCATCGCCGTGTTCGCCAACAGCACGGGCGGCTACCACGCTGTGTTGATGCGGTGTACCCACAAAGGCGTGGAACTGCGCATCACCGGCGATCGGCTGGAATGCAGCGCGCACGGCAGCACGTTCGACAACACCGGTGCCGTGCTGGAAGGTCCCGCGAGCGATCCGCTGCGGAGCTTCCCCGTACACGAACGCGATGGTGTCATCCGCATTTCGTTGAAGGCATGAAACACGCACTGGCCCTTCTGTTCGCGCTGTGTGTTGGTGCGGCCGCCGCGCAGATCGACAGCACGCTTCTGGTATCTCCGCCTGCACCTGACAGCACACGCACACCGGCCTTGAACATGGACGCGGTGTACAACAGGCCCTTCCTCACGTTCGACAAGATCCCGGTGAGCCTCGGTGGTTACGTGGAAGCCAAGGTGCAACACCTCGGCACGGACGGCGTCAACGACGGCACCTCTTTCGCGCTGCAACGCATGACCTTGTTCGTGGCTTCTTCCATCCACCGGCGCATCAAATTCCTCAGCGAGATCGAGCTGGAAGAAGGGGGCAAGGAGATCGCCATCGAATTCGCGGCGCTGGATCTCGAGTTCCATCCGCTGTTGAACTTGCGCGGCGGCATCGTGATGAACCCGATCGGGGCCTTCAACCAGAACCACGACGGACCCAAATGGGAGTTCAACGACAGGCCTTTGATGGCGGTGCGCATGTTGCCCGCCACATGGAGCAACGTCGGTTTCGGTGTCTTCGGCAAACGCAGCAGTGGGCCGTGGACCTTCGGCTACGAAGCCTACCTCACCAACGGGTTCGATGCGTCCATCATCGGCAACAGCGAGGACCGCACCTCGCTCCCCGCGGCGAAAAGGAACGCGGAGCGCTTCACGGAAAGTAGCAACGGCATGCCGCTCACCACCGCGAAGGTGGCCGTTCGTCACCAACGCTTCGGCGAGATCGGTATAAGCACCATGGGTGGCGTGTACAACCAGTTCCAGGTGGATGGCCTCGTGCTGGACAAGCGGCGCCGTGTGGATGTGATCGCCATCGATGTGAACACCGGCATCAAGCCGTGGGGCACCAGCCTGATCGGCGAATGGGCCTGGGTGATGGTGGATGTGCCCGCCACCTACACGCAGCAGTACGGCTCGGCGCAGCGCGGTGGTTTCCTGGACATCGTTCAACCGCTCTACAAAGGCACCATCCTCGGCTTCGCCGATGCGGTGCTCAACCTGGCCGTGCGCGGCGAGTACGTGGACTGGAACGTAGGCACCTTCCGCGAGACCAACACCCGCATCGGCGATGAGGTGTGGGCCATCGCGCCAGCGATCAGCTTCCGGCCTGTGCCCGGCACGGTTCTGCGCCTCAACTACCGCCACGAACGCGCGGTGGATGTGTTGGGCAACCCGCCGAGCGTAACGGGTGGGTTGCAGTTCGGGATCAGTAGTTATTTCTGAAAGCGGGTTTGGTCGTGAACCACGGATGGACGCGGATGAACACGGATGCGGAATGCGCTGCTGTATCTGAACCAGTGATCTCTTCCGTGGTTCAAACCCGATATCCTGATACACGTAACGGGCACCGACATGCATGAAAGGCCCTAGAATGCGCCATCGATACATCCAACAACGAAGCGCCCCGGCATCCACCTTGTGGTGGACCCGGGGCGCTATTCCATCGCCGCGCTGCAACGCGGCCTTTGCACTTTACGCGGCGCGGACCAGTACGGGCTCGCTCAGTGCGCTCTCGCCAGCGGCACCGATGGCCGACACGGCGAACCAGTAGGCCTTGTAAGGCTCAAGGCCTTCGGCGTAGTACCGGGTGCGGGTGGTGGTGGTCACCGGTTCCCAGTTGGCGAGGATCGCGGGGTCCGTGGTACACATCAGCACATTGTACACGTGTGCGCCGCGTTCCACGGTCCAACGGATGTCCACCTCTCCACTGCGGCCCGTGGGCGTACCGCTTTTGATGTGTGGCACACCGGGCACGCCGATGGGGTCCGGTGTACGGGCCAGGTCGAACCCACAGGTGCTCAACTTCTGGCGATCGCCATTCGCAGCAGCGCGTACATAGTTCGCCGTTTGGGTAAGCACCTCCTTGGTCTGCTCCACCAAGGCGTTGCGCAGTTCACGGTCAGCCAGGCCGCCTTGCAGGGCGTTCTTGGTGGCGCTCTCCAGATCGTCAGCAAGTGTTCCCATGGCAGCCAGCGTATGTGGCGGTGCGGGGAAGAAGATATTGCCCGTGAGTTTCGCGATCACGTTGCGCAGCAGGATCAACAAGGCAGGTGCTCTCAAGGCGAACAGAGCAAGTCGGATATTGGCTTTCGTGGCCATTTTGTTTGGTGTGTGCATGGTTGCAACACGCCATTCATAGCGTAGGTGCCCACGAAAAGGCTACGTTCCAGGGCAGTTGGAATATTCCTCCCCAGAATAGTTCCGGCATACAGGGCATGATGGACAGGCGAAATTTATTTTTCTGGAATACTGTTAAAAGACGGTTTTCAGGTCGATAGACCCATGCTGGTGGATGCATCATGCCAGCAAGCGGCGCACACGACCCGCATGTTATCCACAGCCGTGGAGCATCCAGCACACCGGAAGCACCTCCTTCACGCACGACCATGGTCCGTACCACACGATCCTATGGACCGCTAGCGGGCATATGCAGGCCAAGGAACGGATACCCGTATACCAGCAACAGCATGGTTGCGGATCCGTATCCGGTCGTAGTCACTTCCGCTATCGGGTGCACGCCGCGCAACGAATACCCTGTAGCACACCAGCACCAGGGTGCATGCGGTGCAACTACACCGCATAGGCGCACCATCACCAGGGTGCATGCCGGGCAAAACCCCGCCTTTCGCAGACCCGCTGGAACATGCATGCGCAACAGGCATAGCTCACGAGCACACCTACCGCGTCGTGTATGCAGGGGAACTTATGGGCGTATGTACACCTCGTACACGGTGCATACGGAACCGCATGCACCCCTATGCACACCTCACACGAGGCGTAAGACGCCCTTAAGATCAGCCGCTAGCAGCTCAAGTCGCATACACAAGACCGGCATCACCCAACTGCTCCAGCTTAACGCCCAACAGACGGGCGATGCGCTCGGCGATATGTACCTTGGGCTGAAATCCCCTGCGCTCCATCTTGCTGACCATGCTTTGGGAAATGCCCGCCCTGCGGGCCAGTACCGCCTGCGACCAGCGCTTCAGCTTCCTGAAATAACGGACCTTGCTACCATCCATGTTCCTCGTGGTGTTGGTGTTGCACATCCAACGCACACGGCCGGGGAGAGGACGTCCGGTTCCTACTGCCTGCCGAAGATGCAACGGCATGCGCATGCATCAGAGCGGCCATACCAACAATGGTGAACAGGGTGCGGTTGAATACTCCCATACTCATCCCCAACACACCACCGCCACGCACGCCGCTAACATGGCTATACTTTTCGAGTAGCAAATGGTCCTTCGGCCCAGCCGCTTCAGCCGTGTCCGCAGGGTGAGGTTCATGCGCTCGATGCCATTGGTCGCGAAACGTTTCACGCGGTGGATCTTCGCGGGGATCAGCGCGGGGTAACTATCGCAGCCGTCGGTATGGATACGCTTCGCCTCCGCAAGCAGCAGGGTATCCACCAAGGGCCGTAGCATGCGTTTGCTGCGTTTACCCACCCGCATGCCCACCACATCTTTCGTGCTGCGGTCCAACGCATAGGCCACCCACACGCGGTTCTTCTTGTTACCGACGAAAGTGGAAAGCTCATCCACTTCATACGTGCGCCCCTTAGCGATAGGACCCGGACCAAGCCGTGCTGCGATGCGTTTGATGCGCGCTATCACCGTGGTAGCCGAAATACCGACGATACGAGCGATGCTGCGGATGCCGCAACCTTCACGCACATAGGTCGTGATACGCGCATCAACACCCGGTGTGCAAGCCTTGTTGCGGTACGTGCTGCGCTGGTACTTGCCGCAAGCACCACACTTGTATAGTTGAACTTCATCGTAGGCGCCTTTGCGGGTGCAGGCCCCGGTACAGTGGCGACATTGGAATGGAAGAGAAGTGTACATGCATCTGGAACGCAAACCGTGAATGGTCTCGCGTTCGAGGTCATGTTCTGTTACACGTAGTGGGCACTTATGCGCCGCAATGCCCCTGGAATGCGCCAACGACACACCTGACCACCTACACTACCACCCCTAGTTCGTACCGGTTACGTTGTGCGGATGCTGGAAGCCAAGGGGTTGAACGCCTCGAAGCTGAGCAAGTGATGTTCTGATACACTACCCTCCCTAGCCGTGCGCTAGGAACCACTCCATATCCTCACGATCGCTCTCGGGCCACACCTTCAAGAGTCCTTCAATCGACTCTCGTGCCTCTACCGAATCAATGCTATGAAGAAGCTTCAGTGCAAAATGGCTCAAGCTAACAGTTCCCATGAAGTGCTTCCTGTTCTCTGGGGCGTTAATGAAGTCCTCTATTACCGGTATTATGTCTTGACTTTGCGTTTCTACCAAAGCCTGAAGTGCACAACCCCTTATGCTCTGATTCGGGTGCTTAATCAAACTGAGAAGATTGCTGTTCGGTAATCCTGCTCGTATGGCCGCAATGGTCTCCTCTACTTGGGTTTTCATCGGCGTAGAAGTTTGAATCGTTCCGTGCGAGCGTTTTGAAGTAGCATTTCAGCAGCTTTTCGGTCACCAATCTGCCGAGCGAGTTGAATCTCTCTCAAGTAGCTAGAAAACTCGCTACCCCACCGAATGTCGGGGTTCTGAATGTAAAATCCTAACCCGGGATGACCCCCCGCTCCCGCGGATCTGCGATCCGTGGTCTTTCCGCGTGCATGTACGGCCAGTTGATCCGGAACAGACCCTCAACGCAAGACGGACACTTGCCCGTGGCGTTCATGGTGCGCTGATCCGTCCACCATGTGCTGGGCTTTCAGATGTGTGATGTATACACCAAGCGGTACCTCCTCGGCCTTCCACGCTTGTCCTACAGGACTGTTGTGGATCATGCGTCCCCAACGGTCGTAGATGCTGAAGCTCACCGCCCACAACCGCGCATCGAACACCGGCGCGAAGGCATCGTTCAACCCATCACCATCCGGGGTGAAGGCGGTGGGCAGGTAGATGCCTTCGGGACAATCTTCCAACTCCACACGGACCTGATCCGTTACCGACCCACAGGTATTGCTCGCAGTAACAGCGTAGACCCCGGCGGCGTCGACCGTGCGTTCAATGGAGGTACTACCATCGTCCCAGACCAGTTCATCATACCCTACACCTTGGGCAAGGATCACTTCATGAAGACCAGCACAGATCGTACGGTCCACACCCAGGTCCACGGTGGGCAACGGCGCAGCCTGGATCAGGATCTCGTCGCTCGCGCTACATGCACCTACCTGCACCGTAACGCTGTAAATGCCCGTGGTGGTCACCCCACGAATGGGCGTGGTGATCCCATCCGACCAGAGCGTGGAAGTTGCACCGGGGATGGTGGCATCGAGTTCCAACGAAGCACCCTCGCACAGCACCGTGTCAGGTCCTAGATCAAGCTCCGCCAGTTCGCTGCGCACCAGTGATACATCGTCGATCAGCAGGTAGGCGGTCTGAGCGTACCAGGAGCCGGGGTTGTACATCGTCGACAGGGTGTTGGCGTCGTTGCGGAAATTGCCGATCACCACGTGGTCTTCTCCACCCGTGGCCACGTAAGATCCCGAGACCAACGTCCAACCCAGCGTGTCGTTGATCAACGTGCCTTGTGGATGATCGATGTGCGGCTCCAGCGGAAGTGCCGAAGCTGACCCACTGACCACAGGACCCACGGAAAAATGCGCGCCCACACCGTCGCACACCAGTTCGTGGTCGTTCGCGGCGTTCACGTACATGCTGAACGAATAGCAGACACCGGCTTCCAATGGTTCTAGCAAGGGTGCCATGATGTACTCGCGCATCTCGGAGATCCCGGTGCGGTACACGAAGATCCCGGCATAACCATCACCCGTTCGGGGCCATTGGAAACCGTTGCTGTAGTTGCGCGGCACCCCTGCATAGTCGCCGCTCGGGGCGCAGGCATGGAAAAGCTCCGGTGTACCTGCTGTAGGGTTGGTCCAAGGGGCTGCGTTGCCCAGCATGCTGGCGAAGGTGGGGCAGGAGGTGATCGCCTCGAAACCGGGATTGGGCACCAAATTCTGCGCGCTTGAAAGCCCTGCAAGAAGAAGGGGGGCCATCAACACGAAAGGGCGGACTAGTGCCATGACCGTTCGACGTGGTTCAGCGGTGGAAAGCTGCCTCATGGTCCGGTTTTGTGATGAACGGGCGGTGGGCGGGTATTGTCCGCGGATCGTGGAAATGTGTGGAAGCCGTACCACATCTAGCCGTACCGCCCCAGTACTTGGAACGCGCTATGTTGCTAGGCCAGCGCCAGTTGCGTGGATCCATGTTGCCGTGGCCCATGGATGGCGACCCATGTACAAACGAAACGACCATGGAACGCTGGGCGGTGAGGAAACGGATGCGGCAGTTGTACCGGCTTTTGCTGGATAGCCGCGTGGCGCTGGAACGCGCAAGTGAGCAGATGCGCGACCGGGCGATGAAGGATATGTTCTTCATTCTAGCCTGTCGCAGACTGATCATGATGAATTTGCTGGACCGCGAATTGGGGACCATGGCTGTGCGTGTAGACCCCACGCCAACAGCGGGTGAGCATTTCAACGCCTATATCGCGGCTAACGGGAGGCCTGTGCAACCGCTGGAAGGGACGTTGCTCGGCGCATGCCGCGCTGAAGAGATGTATCTGCTCACCGAATTCCGCGATCTGCAGTTCCAGCCAGGTGTTCGCGATCGCACGCGCATGATCCTCACCGAACTGATCCGCGAGGTGGAAGAGGACCTTCGCGACCTCCGTTTCATCACGCAGGCTACCGCAGGGGCGCGGGCTTGAGCTAGGCTGCGTTCAGAGCGTGACGGTGCCGCACCGTTTCACCGATCGGGGTGGGCGTTCCGTCGTCGTCGATCCGAACGAAGGTGATCGACGTGGTGCAGACCAACGTTTCCTCTCCGCTGTACAAGCTGTATCGCCGCGCTTCCACGTTCAGCGTGATGGATGTGGTACCTAACCGTGCCACAGCGGCGTAGATGCGCACATGGTTGCCAGCTTTCAATGGTTTGCGGAAGAGGAACTCACCCACCCGAACCGTCACCATGTTCGGGGTGAAACAGTATTCCGTGGCGAACGCGGCAGCGGCTTCATCGATCCATGCCATCAACGTGCCTCCGAACAGGTTGCCGTGGACGCCCAGGTCGCGCGTCATCACGATCTTCTTGGCGATGGGCACCATGGCACTGCGTTGCACCACTTCTTTCAGTACCGGTAGGTCGGACAGGTCCGCCACGGCGGTCTCGCGCGAACTCATGCAGGCTCTGGCGTGTAGCGCAGGTAAGGCTTCACGCGGCGAATAGCGCCGTTGAATTTCACTTCGGCATCCGCGTCGCTAACCGCCGGCGTGATCACCACATCTTCGCCGCGTTTCCAATCTGCTGGCGTGGCCACGCTGTGTGTCGCCGTCAGTTGCAGGCTGTCGATCACGCGCAGGATCTCTTGGAAGTTGCGCCCCGTGCTGGCCGGGTAAGTGATGATGAGTTTCACCTTCTTGTCCGGTCCGATCACGAACAACGAACGCACTGTGGCCTTCTCGCTGGCGTTCGGGTGGATCATATCGTAGGCCAGTGCCACGGACCTGTCCGGATCCGCGATGATGGGGAATTCCACCTTCACACTTTGTGTTTCTTCGATGTCCTTCACCCATTCGTGGTGCGAGGGCAACGGGTCCACGCTCAACGCGGCCACCTTCACGCCGCGCTGCGCGAATTCCGGGGCCAACCGTGCTGTTGCACCCAGTTCAGTGGTGCAAACAGGGGTGAAATCAGCAGGGTGGGAGAAGAGCACACCCCAGCCGTTGCCCAGCCATTGATGGAAGTTGATGCGGCCTTCTGTGGTGTCCGCGTTGAAGTCTGGTGCGATGTCGCCGAGCCGTAGAGTTGCCATGGTTCCGTGGTTGAGGCCGCGAAGTAAATAAATCCTATTGACACGGTAGGATTAAATCTTCGTTACCTTCTTCTCCTTTCGCCGTAGCATGTCCGCAAGGGTGGCCTTTTCCAACATGCGCACCGTGGCCACACGCACTTCCAAGAACACATCATGCACCGCACAGGTGGCCTCGTCCGGGCATTCCGCACAGGGTTCATAGAAGTTCAGCGAGACGCAGGGCACAAGGGCGATGGCTCCATTGAACAGCCGGATAACCTCGGTCATGCGGATGTCTTTGGGCTTATGCGCCAACTGATGTCCGCCGCCGCGTCCTTTGCGCGAAACGATGATGCCCGCTTTGGCCAGGTCCGTGAGGATGGCCTCCAGGAATTTCCGCGGCACGTGGGCTTCTGCGGCGATGCGTTCCGCAGAAAGCGGACCTGCTTCTGCCAAGGCCAATAGCGCATGCAAGGCGTATTTCGTGCGCTTGTTCAACATGCCACGAATGTAACGGGCCGCCATGGGACCAACGCAAGAAGCCCCCGACCTGCGGAGGCTTCTTGTTGGTCGTCCGGAGCTGGACTATTGCTGAACGATGGGTTCGCGCAGTGTTTCCACGAGTTCACCGATGTCCGTCACGATATCCGCCGGAACATCGTTCTGGGCAGCACCTTCCACCAGGTCCGCGACGAACCGGTTGAAGTCGGCATCATTCACCAGTCCGGTCATTCGCGGGTTGTTGCTGTTGTGGGCATCCACCATGTTCATCCCGGAATAGGTGAAGTTCTGTGCACCACAGGCTACTGCGAAGAACTCCGTGAGGCTCTCGCTCAGGGCAGCGAAACCGGTAAGATCGCCACTGCCTACCTCGGCAAGGAGGACAGCGAAGTAGGGCTGCAGCTGTGCATCACCGGCGATCACGAAGATGGTGCTGTCCACCACCGAGCGAAGACCCAGGTAACCGGTCTCGATCATCGTTCCGGGGTTGGCGGGGTCGTTCACCATGGTGGTGCCTCCAAGGCGTTGGTAGAGCGTTGGTGTAGGCGCCGGAGGCGTTGGCGTAACGGGGTCGTCATCATCCTTCTTGCAGCCCGTGAGTACTGCTGTTGCCACAGCGAGATAGAGGGTTCCTTTGAGTAGCGTGTTCATGGTCGTTCGTTTGGTCGGTTATCGTTGTTCAATGCACTATTCCGGCTATCCAGCGCCCCAAGCGGTCCTGGACGCCATCTTTCTCCATGGCTGGGCAGCCCGAAGCGGCCTCCGCTGCGCTCACCACCAGTTTCTGGCTGGGTGTTTCCGTGAGGCCATCCACCACGGCCAGCACAGCATCTTGGTCTTGCTTTCCACGCTCGTAGGCGTACACCAGGTTCGTTCGCTCCGCGTTCACACGCGCGTGCATCACGCCGGGCATGGCATTCACGGTGTTGCGCACATGTGCCGCTGCCTCCGTGTTCAGCACATCTTGGAAATCGATGCGCGCCAGTTGCATGTTCGCCAGATGCCCTTTCGGCCCATCCTTGGTCACCATGCGGATGTGGATCACCAACACGGCGGAAAGCAAGGCGAGGCTGCCGCCGATGATCAATAGGGTTCGTTTCAACGTGTTCATGGTCCGGGTGAATTGTCATGGTCATGTACGAGGGCGCCCCGGCGATCGGATCGAGCAGCCTCACTTTCTTTTCCGGAAGGCGTACTTTTCCGGAACAAAAGAGCTCCTATGCGTACACCATTACACCTTGTTGCAGTGCTGTTCACCACCTCACTTCACGCCCAAGTCGTGATCAACGAAGTGGACTACGACCAGATCGGGACCGACAACGCGGAATACCTGGAGATCAAGAACATCGGCGAGTTCGCGTTCCCTTTGCAGTACCTACGCGTTGTGTTCATCAACGGCAACAATGGAGGTGCTCTGGAGTATCGCACCATTGAGAACGAGTCTTGGCCGGCCTTGGATCCCGGGGCGTACTTCGTGATCTGTGCCAACCAAAGCCTTACGCTCAACTGCGATCATGCGGCCACACCCACCACGAACTTGATCCAGAACGGGCCAACGGATGCCATCATCCTTGCTTCTACCACCAGTGAGACCATCTATGACATGCTGAGCTACAATGGCAGCGTGCCTGGCTACACCGAAGGCACCGGCACCACGGCAGCCGATAGCAACGAGCAGGATGGCCTCAGCCTTTCGCGCTGGCCGGATGGCGCTGATACGGATGACAACGATGCGGACTTCGTTGTTGGCTGCCCCACACCCGGTACGGCCAACGAGTTGGATCCTGTGGAGTGCGCCATCACAACAGGGCTGGCCCAGCGCAATGCTGCCGACGTGTTCTCGGTGATCCCCGACGCACAGAACGAAGCGATCGCCTTCCGCTTCCAGCAGGGGAAGGCGGTGCCTGTTACGGTATCAGTTTTTGCGGCCAATGGCGCCCTAATGGCCACACGCGACTTCGGTACCACGGCCAACGCACAATGGATGATACCGACAGGTGCAACAGCCCAGTTGTTCCTGGTACGCGTTCAGGCCGGTAGCGAGGTGCTGACACGCCGCGTAGTGATGCCGTGAGGCCGTTGCGCGATCAGATCCCACAAGGGATATGTTGATAGTTTCCCGAGCCGTGGACCAGCCCCATTCGGTTCCTGAAAACCCTTGTCCATCAAGGCTTCTGCCGTGTTCTCTACGCCTCGGAACACGCCCTTGTTCGTAACCCCGAAAGCACGGGCTGAAGACCGCGAACAACTCGCCGGACCTTGGCACCATGTCCGCACTGGTGTTCGAAGCCCGTTGGCACCGCATACAGCGGTCCCGGGAACAGGGGTATGAGGAGTTGCAAGATTTCATTGGGCGCTATGCCTCGCTCGGGCCACTGGTCCGGTGCGGCTTGCTCCGGAAACGAGAGGAGTGGAGCGAGTTCCAGCGCTACTACGGATACATCCCCACCGAAAAGGGGGAGCAGTACCTCTTGTACATCCCAGACAAGGAACTGGTGCTGGTGCGACCCGGAAAGAGCGCGCCGCTCTTCTTGGAACTGAAGAACGATCCGGCCCCCAACGCACCGTTCAAAGAGACGTACGCGGAACCCACTCAGGCCCAGATCATGGCCTTGGAAGAAATGCGTGCCAATGCCGGTCGCGATACCTGGCGGATCAAACGCGCCGACCTGTTGCGGCAGCATGTGATGATGGGGTACATGGATATCCGCTCATTCACCAAACGGACGGGCGTAGGCGACGGTGGTCTGCTCCGCGAAGGACTGGTGAAACCACGTGCCGAACGCGCCAACGACCAATTGCTCAGCGTGGAAGTGACCAAGGAAGGCTTTGAGTTCCTGACGCCGCTGGACGCGTATGACCTCCTGCTGGTGAATCCCGGTATGGAGCTGCCGCTCTTCAACCGCTTGGATCCGGACAACGCATCCTACTGGTGCGGTCTGCCTTGAGCGCCTGACCGCTCACCACTTCAGTCTTTTCCCGGCTGCCAACGCAAGGTGCCGGTCTCCAACCTGCGGATCACTTCGGTAACGCGTTTCGCACGGGTGGGAAGTGTCTTTCCACTGTCGACCCAGTGGCACATGCCCCTTTTCAGACCGGGTGTGAGCTTGTCCCATGCGCGTTTCATTTCGGGCATGAAGTCCAAGGTCTCGGCCAACTCTTCTGGCACGTTGATGCGGTCCGGATCAGGATCGAGCCACAACTCCACCTGCACTGGATCACCGGGCTTCTTGAGGCCTGCCTTCTTCCGTAATTCACCGCCCAGGACAATGATGTGAAAGCCGCTCTTCGTGGGCATCAACGCACGGTCCACGGTTACACCATTGATCAAGCATTGCACACGCACATCGCCCCGCTTGCCGAACAACGCCTTCACATCGTGCGGGAACTCCACGTAGCTCCACGCGAACTTCCCGCTCATGCGTTCCAGCGGAGCAGTGAAGCGGTAGACCTCTTTCGGCTTTTTGGCCATCTGTCTTCAGGGTGGACTGCGAAGTTCGTTCAAGCGCACAAGTGTGGTCACCACGTGGTCTTCGTGTCGTAACAAGCTTCCGGTGAAGGGTTTTAAAGCCCGGATCTGGTATCCAGCTTCGTTCAAGATCCGCGGATCCAATTCACCTTCCGAAACGACCTGCGCATTCACCGGAGCAAGATCCCGAAGGGCGATCGAAAGGTCGTCCATCGTGGCGATACTTCGTGGGTCGTTCCACCGGCAGTAGCTGCCCATATCGTGGCGGAACACGAGGTACACCGGCGCGCCGAGGTAGGCACTGATCGAGGGTGCGGCATCGTAGCGCATCAACAGAATTGGCCCGGCTTCTGGCTCGATCACCCTTGCTGCTTCACGCGAAAGCGAGAACGGCCGTTGCCACGTGATGTAGGACATGGCGAGGCCACCAGCAACTTGCAGGACGAGCACCACGGCCACCAAAGCTCGCACCGGCCAAGATGTGGGTTTTCCGGTGGATGGCCACGCCCAAAGACAAGCCACAGCAATGGCCAGCAAAGGCCCCATGTAACGCTGCGAAAGGAAGGGCGCGAGCAACGGCAATACCAACACTGCGAGCGACCCGGTGATGAACCGCGTCCGTCCCCAACCGTCCAGGGGAAGAAGAACGATCAGCGCGAACAGCAGCAGTGGGCCTGCCCAGATAGCCAACGCATGGTCGCCATCAGCGAGGACGGAGCTGTTCCAAACATGCACAGCGTCCGCGTCCGGTATCGGCACGAACGCCTTGGTGAGTTGAATGGCGGTGCTTCGGTACGTCTCGATGTTCAACAAGCGCGTTGGATCGGCGCTGTACGGTAGTGGATCTGTTGGCAGCACGCACCACAACGCGAGCGCGCTCGAAAGCACCAGGAGCATGTTCTTCCACCGGTGAAATAGCTGTGGCTTCAGCATGTCCAGGATCGCCCACGAGGCCACCAAGCAGGCTGCCCACAGGTGTACTTGTGGAAGGATGAGGAGCAGGATGAACGCCGTTCCTTCCCGCAGTGAACGGATCCGGTCCGCGATCAGCAGTACCAAGAGAATGCCGACTGCATAGTTGCGCGAAAGAGCAGCGTACTCGAACACCAGGAAATAGCCGAAGACAAGCAGCACACGCACCGATAGGCTGAACGGCGAACGCAGGAGCACCACCGTGCATACCGCTACGGCGATGAGGCCATGAAGCAATTGCATGGACCACACCGGCGCACCACTTTTCGCCAACGGCCACAACAGGGCATGCCACAGCCAAGGGTGCCCTTCGTTGCGCATGTTCCAGCGGAAGTCGCTGAAGGAAGTACTATCCCGTACGATGCACCAGGCATGTGTCTCATCCAACCACAGCCCGTGGTTCAGTAGGTTGAATACGATGAGCGCGACACACGCGACCCACGCGCCGATCACGACCATCCTCTCCCGCGTAGCCGGTATGCCGCCCACGTTCACGTTCGGTGATCAGCCACGTTGTTCTGCGGCGTACGACTGGAGCAGACCGCACGCCGGACATCGGTACGTGGTAACGGGAAGCACCTTACGCCCTTTCAGTTTCAAGCCGGTCCAGAACGAACTCTCCGGTCGCCCTTCCACCCACATGCCTTGCAGGTTGGTGCCGTAGGTATGGTCCAGCGAGAAACCTGTTGCCATCGGTTCCTTGCAGGACGGACATTTCGGTGTTTCCATGTGATGTGCGAGGTCAGCCCCCGGCTTTTTTCGCTTTGTAGCCTTTCTCTGTTAAGTAGGCCAGCACCTTGTCTCGGTGGTCACCTTGTAGCAGGATCACGCCTTCCTTGGTGTTGCCGCCCACGCCGCATTTGCTCTTCAGCACGCGACCGAGGTCTTCCAGGTCTTCGTCCTTTCCTACGAAACCGATGATGCGCGTTACCTCCTTGTTGCCCTTCAACCGGTCCAAGTGGATGCGCAGATCCTGCTGCTGCGGCGGCAGCGTGGAAGGGTTGCTCGCTGTGGATGTGCTGCGGTTGGTGCTGTAGACCAAGCCGCCCATGCCGCTGGGTGGACGCTTCTTCATCGGTACCAAGATCGCAACAACATCGCATCTTGCACATCCATGGATGATGGCCTGCACATACAACGGCTGAACGGCAAGGATGCGTTGCGGCATTTCATCCGCTTGCCGTTCGCGTTGCCGGACCAACGCCCGAACCGCGTGCCGCCCTTGCTCATGGACGAACGTGAGCTGCACGATCCCGCCAAGAACCCACAACTAGCGCACTGCGATGTGGAACGTTGGATCGCTTGGCGCGGAAAGAAGCCGGTGGGCCGCATCATGGGCATCATCCACCGCGAGTACAACGCCGCCAAAGCCGAGCGCACGGCCCGCTTCTACCAGCTGGATGCCGTGCGCGATGCCGTTGTGGTGCAGGCGCTGATCAAAACTGTGGAGCAGTGGGCGCGTGAGCGGGGCATGGACCGCATCATGGGGCCGTTCGGCTTCAGTGACAAGGATCCGCAAGGGTTACAGATCGAAGGTTTCGAGCACCTGCCCGTGATCGCTACGCCCACCAACCCCGCGTGGTTGCCGCCGATGGTGGAAGCCTGTGGTTACGCGCCGTTCGAGGATATGATGAGCTACCGCATGGACATTCCCGCTCAATTGCCGCAGAGTTATCATGCCGTGGCGGATCGGTGCCTCCGGAATTTGGGACTTCATCGTGTAGCTCTTCGCTCCAAGCGCGACCTGAAGCCGTGGGTGATCCCGGTGCTGCGTTTGGTGAACGCCACCTACGGCGACCTGCTCGGTTTCGCGCCCATGACCGCCTCGGAAATGAAGGCGCTGGCAGCCAAGTACATGTTCATCCTGGACCCAGAACTCGTCCAGTTGATCGCCGATAGCAACAACGACCCCGTGGCCTTCGTGATCGCCAGCCCGGATATGAGCGAAGGCCTGCAACGCGCGAACGGCAAGCTGTTCCCCTTTGGCTTCCTGCACATCATCCGCGCCATGGAACGGTCCAAGCAACTGGACCTTCTTCTTGGCGCCGTGCGGCCCGATCTACAAGGCAAGGGACTCACTGCCGCGTTGGGCATTTCCCTGTTCCAAGCCGCCCACCAACGCGGCTTCACGCACTTGGACAGTCACCTCATCATGGAGCGCAACACCCGCATGCGTGCCGAGGTGGAACGCTTGGGCGCGGTGGTGTGGAAGCGGTACCGTGTGTACCAGCGATCATTATTGAACTTTGAACGAACTGTTATCCTCCGCTAGAAGGAATACCGGAGCCCCACGCTGGTCACGAAATGGCGTGTCAAGCCATCGGGCCGCACTTCACGTACGATCACCGGCGAACCAAAGGCGGCTTCCAGCGACCACGCATCGTTCAGTGGGTAGCGGGCATCGGCGGTGATGTTCAGCGTGAGCCCATCGGATCCCTCAATGTCCCGGCGGATCAAGGCACCTGTGTTGAAGGGTGCGGAGACGAGTTCTTCCTCGAACCGGCTATCAAGTCCAAGATGATAGATGGCAAGAATGCCCGGCTGGAACTTCAGTTTACCGATGGGCAGCGATTATTGGAGCCGTGCCACCAGATCGTTCGCGCGCTCTAGGTAGAGTGACTCGAAGTAGCCCGCCGCACGCGGATCACCCCGCCACGCAGCGCGATAGAAGAGGTTCTCGTTCT
>DLGQ01000055.1:0-17394 GCA_002482775.1 Flavobacteriales bacterium UBA7690
TTGTGGCAGGGCGCGGTCGGGGTTGGCGCAACAGGCGGCCACATCTTGCCGCAGTTGCTCTACCGCCGCGCGAAGATCATCGATCACCAGCTGCTGTTCTTTTAATGCTGCAACCAATAGTGGGGTCAGACCCGCTTGGTTCACAGCCTTGAATTCAACCGCTGCATGCAGGACTTGACCAGCAGAGTCTACTTCTGCTGGGTGCATAACGTCTGTAACGAACTCTGGGAACACCTCGCCCAGTTGTTGAGCAAGGAAGCCATATTGCTGCTCGCTTGGCAAGGCCAATTGCGGATATGAAGCCCTGTCGAAGACGTATGTTTTCGGATCCAACATCATCAATCGTTCCACAGCGGACCCGATCGGCTCGATGTTCAACTTCAAATTTTCATCCGATGGTGTCCAAGCAGTGGCTGTGGTGAATGAAGGTCCTACGAAATAGGCAGCCCAATTCATAGCGCTGGTCCCCAAAGCGCGTCCCCACACACCGTAGTTCGTGACACCGGTGCCTGAGTAGTTCGCCTCTCCCATAACGCCATAATTGACCGGCGACCCGCTAGCATACCCAAATGCACCCGTAGAAGTGGCACCCGATACACTCAAGCCTACCGACTGACCGAACACACCGCGGGTGGTAACACCCCTGAACCCCCTCGCATATATCCCCATGGATTGGGCTGTAGTAGATGAAGCATTAGCATCCGCCTCTGCCCGTATGCCGTATAATTGGCTTACCGTTGTTGCGCTACCGGCTGTGGCGAACAACCGTGCGCCATACACTTCCACCCCATCTACTCCTGCATTGGTCGCCGTTGCTGTTATCGCGTGATTCCGATTGGCCGCATTCTCAGTATAGCTCTGTACGCCATACTGGCTATGTGCTGCCACTCCGGGTGCAGCCAATACACGAACACTTGAACCCGTACTGCTATTCAAAACCGAATTGTTCACCACCTCAACAAGGGTACCACCCGAAATACCACAACCTGAGCAAGCCGCCATATCAACACCTACATTGGTTTTGAATCCTCCGTAGGTCGGAAAGGTGCCGATGATCGACCTCCAATCGGCTTCGGGACAGGAGAGGTTCGTACCTACACCGCGCCATGCGGTACGAAGGTAGTTCCCCGGAACGTCACGCTCCCACTCGCAACCAGCGCCGCCAATGGGGTTCTGTGGCCAAGTGGCAATGGGCCGCCAATGTATACGGCCGATGCTGTCGGTCACCAACACGCGCGACAAAGTATCGCTGCGGTAGTCGGGCACTAGGCTGTCGATCCGGATGGTGCCATCGTTGACATGCAAGCGCTCGGTGGGGTCCGCCGGAGCGCCATTTATCATTGATGCACGGAAAAAGTCGCCGACTCCAACATTCGCCATAGAATCATTGGGCACGAAAATCCGAAAGCTCTCCAAGCCTTCCATACTTCGCGAGCCTCGTTGTGCAGGATTCCCCGTGTTCAACCCTGCCGTGAATATGAGACGGAACCGATCCGTGCCAAATCCGGCGTCGTTGGCGTTATCGCTCCATTGCACCACAGCATCACTACGGTCGTACCGTTCGCCCGTGGTATGGTCCTGCGGATTAACGAACGTGTACTTCTGACCGATGTACATCTGGTCGCCATTGCCAGTCATGTTAACCCCATTACGTTGCCAAGGACGGTAGCCGAAGGATTGGGCATAGTCGTTGATGGTGTTGCTCGTGCTATCTACTAGGTGGATGCGACTGAATGGGCCCGGTGCGGTACTGAAGAACAACGGCTGCTGGCTGATACCCAGGAACCCGTTTTGCCGGATGCCTGCGAAACTGCCGATGGTTACTGGCGATGGGGAATGCCAGAGCTGCATACGCTGGATGCTGTCAGTGTAGAAATCAATGGACTGGTTGCCGTTGTGGCGCACCATCAACGGAACAGTGGTCCCGCCATTCCACCCGACGTAATCCGTTCCGACGTTAAAGGGAACGTTGTTCGGTGTGCTCACCTGGCCGTATCCACTTTGGAATAGGTACAGGCCCATGGCCAGCACTGCTGACCGCAAAATCTGCTTTGTTATCATGGTCTTTTGTGTGTTGCTTTTCCACAGAAAGACCGGACCGTTGCTACTCGGTCAACACGAACTTGAACGACTGTCGTTTCATCAGTAATTCGGTGTGCAACATGTAGGTGCCCCGCGCCCAAGTGCTTACGTCGAGCCTGAATCCCTTTTCAGGGGCTTTTCCCTGCCAAACGTTGCGCCCTAGCACATCGCACACTTCGAGCTTTGCACTGGGTTGGATCCCATCGATCATGATCCATTGCTGGGCCGGATTCGGGTATAGCCGCAACTCTTCGTCACCAGGTGTACGTATTCCCGCCACCAATGGACAACCGTCAGGGTCCATGGACACACAGACATTGTCGATCAGCACATACCCCGCAGGCATCCATGGGAACGTGGCAAAGTGCAGGGTATCCGTATTCGCGTTATCGAAATGGTTACCCAACATTGCGTACCGGTAGGCACTATCCGCCACGAAACTTCCGCTCACCAAGGTCCAACCCACCGTATCCGTGATGATCGCTTCGGAGGACACATGCGCATAGTTCAGCGGGGTGGGATACGGATCATTCAACTCCCACTGCCGAGGTTCCATGGTGAACACCACGCCGATCCCGTTGGTGGCCAAGTACAAGGTCGGATTGGGAACATTCCCGCCCCATCCCCCACTGGCATAGAAGCTCGCGTAGTAGCGCTGGCCCACCATCAACGGTTCCAGTAACTGGATCATGAAGTACTCGCGCACATCCGCAGGGATCTCTCGGTAGGTCAATACACCGCCGTAGCATTCCCCTTCCTGCGGGTACTGGAACGACCAAGCATTAAGCGGCACCCCGTTGAAAGAGCCCGACTGCAGACAACTTATGAAATGGTCGGGTGTACCTGCCGCAGAGAACCAGCCGACGGGGCCGTTGTCCGGGTAGTATACATCGTTCATCTCACGGCAGGTATCGCGCTCTTCGAAAGAGTGATTCGGAATGAGATTAACCTGTGCTTCGCAGCAAAAGGGAACAATGACCGTCAAACAGCCCAGTACCCAGCCAAAGCTTGCGCTAGAGCGCCTTTTCGGCATCCTTGTGGGCTTCATCGTTCCTTCAAGTTCGTGTTGACCGGGATAGCAAGCCCGGTCCGCTTTCTAAAGATACAGGGTATACGTGGCTATAGCGTCTTCCACGTGCCTGCTTGGGTATAGACCGCCCAAGAGCGGCGAACGCTGCCCGGCGCTGCCGAGGAGGGGGCTCTATCTTTGTGGTGCTCCGTTTCGTTTACCTTTTAGCGAGGGTTAGGTGGGACATGAGTAACCGAGGCCTCTGGTGTTACAAGCACCGGGGGCTTCTTTTTGTACCACAACACAGACCTTGCCTGCGGTGGAGAATAGGTTGTGTGGGGTGTGCTCCATTCGAGAGAAAAGGATCCAGACCGTACCAACGGGATGTGGAGCATCCATTCCTTGGTCGAAACGAATGTAGTTCGCGGAATGCGGGATCCATACCGTTGTGGAAGATTTAATGTGAGGTTCACTGCGGCGATCATTCGCGAAACCACCCGTGTCATTTGGATGCCGTGTATCCTGAAACCGACAAGCTCTTATCTCCATTCGCCCCGATCAACGTAGATCGTATCCACGGCCCCGCGCAAGCCGCGGTCCCTCCCACACGACCAACGGTCGCTACCACCCCACCGGAGGGTGTAGCTTTGTAGGCATGAGAGCATTCGCCCTGCTTCTTCCGTTGGTGTTAACCGCGTGGCCGTACCGCCCTGTGAAGGCGCAGGTGCAATTGGTGGTGGAAAGCCGCACGTTCTACACCGCCGAAGGCAAGCCGCAGACCGAGGTGAACATGGCCTTCCTCGCGGGCACCATGGCGGCGAAAGCCAACGACCGTGGTTTCATGCAGGCGAAGGTGGAGGCGCTAACGTTGATCGAACAAAGCGGTGCGGTAAAGGCTTTTGCGAAGACCGAAGTGCTGGGACCGGAACGGATGGACAGTGTGGAGCAGGACCTGGTACACCAGGAATTCTTCGCGCTGGATCCGGGCACCTACGACCTCAGCATCGAGGTGCGCGATCTGGTAGCGGGCGATACCACGGTGACGCGTTACCATGCGCCGCTAGCGGTGGGTACAACACCGCCCGGGCTGGCGGTCTCCAACCTGCTGCTGGCAGAACGCATTCTGCCTTCGGTGGAAGGTGAACGCTCCAAGTACGGCTATACCGTTGTGCCGTTGCTGACCGATTACTTGCCGAAGAGCGTGGAGAAACTGAGCCTCTACGCAGAGGTGTACAACAGCGACACGCAGTTCGGGAAGGACAGCCTCTACCTGCTCTCTTACCAGATCGAGGAGTTCGAGAAGAAGCGGGTGTTCGGTCCATACAAACGCAGCATCCGCGCCAAGGCGAAACCCGTGGAACCGGTGATGGCCGAATTCGATATCAAGCAGCTCCCGACGGGCAACTACGTGGCATCGGTGGAGGTGCGTGACCGTGCGGGCATGCTCTTGTCGCGTGGCGAACAGTTCTTCCAACGGAACAACCCGGTCACGTACAACTACGACCTACAGGCCTTGGACCGGTTGGACCTCGAAGGCAAATTCACGGACGCCTTCTCCAATGTGGATACGCTGGCCGAGCACATCGCCAGCCTGGGCCCCATCGCCGATCCGTTGGAGCGCAAGATCATTGACGACCGGTGGAAGGACCGCGACCTGGACCTGATGAAACGGTTCTTCTACACCTTCTGGGCCAACCGCGGTCCGGAACCGGAAAAAGCATGGTTGGCCTACCGGCAAGAGGTGATCAAGGTGAACCAACAGTTCGGGTGCCGCTTGCTGAAGGGCTACGAAACGGACCGTGGGCGCGTGTACCTGAAGTACGGACCACCGAACACCATGATGGACCGGTTCAACGAAATGGGAACCCTGCCTTACACCATCTGGCACTATTACCAAGCGGGGCGTTTCACCAACCGACGCTTCGTGTTCTACCAGCCGAACATGGCCAACATGTGTTTGCAATTGCTGCACAGTGAAGTACCCGGGGAGCCGAACAATCCGCAGTGGATCAACATGCTCCACGCGCGCAACAACGCCTTCCCCGGCGTGCAGACCACCGACCCCGGAACCTTGGAAAGTGACCGGGTGCGCGAATTGTACAACGATCCACGGTAGGGCCTCACGGACGAAGCCGCATATTTGCCGCGCTTGGTCCGCATGCACACAGCCATCGTCATCCTCAACTGGAACGGCAGGTCGTGGCTGGAGAAATTCCTGCCCGGTGTTCTGCTGCACAGTTCTGGTGCGGAAGTGATCGTGGCGGACAACGCTTCCACGGATGATTCGTTGACCTGGCTTGCACGCGCCCATCCGCAGGTGCGTGTGATCAGGTTGGAGCAGAACCTGGGCTTCGCTGGAGGCTACAACGCCGTACTCACCAAGGTGGATGCGGATCGTTACTTGCTGCTCAACTCCGACGTGGAGGTGACAGCGGGATGGATCAGCAGCCTGAACGCTTACATGGATCGTGATCCGCGTATGGCCGCGTGCCAGCCGAAGGTGCTCGCCCAACGGCAGCGCGATCACTTCGAGCATGCGGGTGCAGCCGGTGGTTACATGGACCGCAACGGCTATCCGTTCTGTCGCGGCCGCATCTTCGAGATCACCGAACAGGACAAGGGCCAGTACAACGATGAGCAAGAGGTGTTCTGGGCCACCGGTGCCTGCTTGCTGATCCGTGCGGATGCGTTCCATGCGGCCGATGGTTTCGATGCCGACCTGTTCGCGCACATGGAAGAGATCGACCTGTGCTGGCGGCTGCGGCGCATGGGCTGGCGCATCGGCTATACCAGCGCTTCCACGGTGTACCATGTCGGCGGTGGTTCACTCGGGTACGGATCGCCACAGAAGACCTACCTCAACTTCCGCAATAGCCTGATCGTGCTCACCAAGAATTTGCACAACGGGTGGTCGTGGTGGTGGTTGTTCCGGCGGTTGGTGTTGGACGGTTTCGCAGCGTGGAAATTCCTGTTCGAAGGGCACGGCGCGCATACCTGGCAAGTGGCGCGCGCACATTGGCATTACTTCGCCCGGCTCCCCAAGGTGCTGCGCCAACGCCGTGCGCTGATGGCCCACGAACGTGACCCGGACCTCACCGGCATGTACCAACGCAGCATCGCCTACGACCGCTTCATCCTTGGCTGGAAGCGGTTCGATCAATTGGATACGAAAGCCTTCCTTCAGCGGCGATCCAGCAAATAGCGCACTGCCATGCCGTAACCGGCGAGGCCGAAACCGGTGATCACACCAGCGCAAACACCACCCGTTACCGTGTGTCGGCGGAACTCCTCGCGCCCATGGATGTTGCTGATGTGGACTTCCACCACGGGCTTGCCTAGCACCACGATGGTATCGCGGATGGCCACGCTGGTGTGCGAGTAGCCCGCTGCGTTCAGCACGAAGGCATCCACGCGCGGTGCATGGGTGCGAAGGAGGGCCACGATCTCCCCTTCCACGTTGCTCTGCTTGAAGTCGATCTCCACATCGGGGAACGCATCGCGCAGCTCGGTGAGGTAGTCCTCAAAAGTGCGGCTGCCGTAGATGTGCGGCTCGCGGGTGCCCAATAGGTCCAAGTTAGGACCGTTGATGATGAGGATGCGCATGGCGCGAAGTTGGTGAGTCCGCGTGAACATCGCACGGTTCGCACTTCAACGAACGAATTCGACCATTGCCTTTCGGGACTGCCCAACTTCGCAGAGTGACCTGGGACAATGCCTTGACCGACCTGCGGATGCACCTGAAGCTGGAGCGTTCGTTGAGCGACCGCACGGTGGAAGCCTACCTCCGCGACGTGGGAAAGCTGAGGGTGTTCGCGGGATCCCACACACCGCCGCTGAAGCCCGAGGACATCACCTTGGATGACCTTCAAGCGTTCATCACCTCGGTGGCGAAACAAGGGCTGAGCGCTACGAGCCAGGCACGGCTGTTGAGCGCCGTTCGCGGTTTCTACCGCAGTCTGCGCCGCGAGAAGGTGGTGGAGAACGATCCCACCGAGATGATCAAAAGTCCGCGTCTGGCGCGTAAACTTCCGGTGTTCCTCACCTTCGAGGAGATCAATGCCATGGTGGCCGCCATAGACAGGAGCCGCAAGCTGGCCCACCGCGATGTGGCCATGATCGAAGCGCTGTACAGCTGTGGACTGCGTGTGAGCGAGCTCTGCGGTCTGCGACGCTCGTGGTTGCATTTCGGCGAAGGGTTCATCCGCGTGGTGGGCAAAGGCGACAAGGAACGGCTGGTGCCCATCGGCCCCGAAGCCATGCGCTTGATCGGTATCTACATGGACGAAGAGCGCGTGCATCTTCCCCGCCAAGCGAAAGCCGATGATATCGTTTTCTTGAACGCCCGCGGGGGGCCGTTGAGCCGCATGTCCGTCTTCAACCTGGTGAAGAAACTCGCTGTGGCAGCGGGCATCCGCAAGACCATCAGCCCGCACACCTTCCGGCATTCGTTCGCCACGCACCTGGTGGAAGGTGGTGCCGATCTGCGTGCGGTGCAGGAGATGCTCGGCCATGCCAGCATCACCACCACGGAGATCTACACGCATTTGGATCGCGAATACCTGCGCAGCAATATCCTGCAGTTCCACCCGCGGACACAGAAAAAGACCGGGAGCGCCGCTTAACGGTCACTTCCGGTCCGGATGGAACATGTTCTAAAGTCCTAGAGCACTTGGATGCGCTTGCGGCCGCCGATGTACATGCCGGGTGCGGGTTGGCCTTTCACTGGGCGCCCCAGCACATCCACGTAGGTCCCGGACTCCTCCAGCGAACGTTGGAAATTCTCGGGGATGCCGACTTGCGTATTGCATGGACTGGTGACTATGCGCATGGCATCAAGCTGCCAGTTGCCCTCATCACTTCCTTGGTAGGCTTGCATGCGGAGTATGAAGCCGCGGAAATTCGTGCCTTGCGTGGTCTCCAAACACCCTAGATCGGTGAACACGGCTTCTTCGTAGGTCTGTGTCACGTCAAGGTCGCCGATGACGGTTGGCACTTGCGTGGCGTCGTTGCTGTATTGCACCCGCAACCGTTGGGGGCCATCCGCACTGCGGCGGTGACGGATGATGATGCTATCGATCTTCACATCTTCCAACGTGGCGGTAGAAACGCCGACATAGATGTTGGGATCCACATCGATGGGCCACGACGTGGTGTAGACCGCGTTGTTGGCCGTGGTGATGGGGTGTGGGCACACATCCATCCCTACCCAGAGCACGCTGGTGCCGAAGAAATTGGCGGGGACATCACCCGGCAGGTTGCACGCCGAACATCCGTTGGAACAGTTCAGGTTATCCATACAAGGGATGTTCAACCACTGGTAGTCCAGCGTTTGAGCCTTTGAAGGAGAGCTTATGAACAGCGCCAACACGATGATCGGAGAGATGATTTGAGAGCGTAGCATTCAGCTTGGTTGACCGAGCGCAGTTGCCCGTTCGTGGCGCTGATACGCGGCTCGTCGACGAAAGGTTCAGGTCCATCGCCTCTAACCTAGTGTCGATGTAACAAAGCCTCCATGTGCCGCTCCAACAATTCGCCCATGGAGGAGCAGAGCGCCAAGGCTGGGTCGTGGTGATGGTGGCTGAGTTCCCGGGCGAGCTCGGCGGTGTGCTCCGGGGAGGAGATCGGATCGTGGCGCATCACCTTCAACAACAGGTCCAGCTGATCCTTGGCCAGTTTCTGGCGTTTGCGCAACAAGGCCCGCTCTTCGGTACGGTATTGCTCGGCGGTTTCCATGGAGATGACCTGCTGGGCGAAACGGACGTACGGTAGGTTCTCCTTGTAGAACTGGGGCAGGTAGATGCGCGCACGACCCTCGTACGACTGCTGGTCGAAATCGATACTGCGCAACCGGTACTGCACTTGGTCCAGGTCGTGGATCACATCCACCACGAAGTTGTAGGCCCGCATATCGCCGAGCAGGCGCACGAAACAGCGTTCGTTGAATTTGACGAATTCCTTGCTGAGCCGCACCGCATGGCTATCACCACCGTAGCGCGCCGGGTCGGCGATGAACGTATCGCCGGGGACGCCGATGATGTGCTCTTCCACGAGGGTTCCCGCATGGTAGCTGTAATTGATCCGGTTGGGCGATAGCAGGTGCTCCAGTTCCAACCCGTACACACGGCTGGCATCGGCGCGCTTGATGTAGTAGTAGTCGTGGTTGTCGTTGATCTGGTTGAGGATCTTGATGCGGAACGGCTGCGAGTTACCGTAGGCACAGAAATCGATGCTGGCCACGCGGAGGTGCTCGATGTGCTTGCCATCGGCGATCAGGAGCTGGTAGGTCTCCACGAGTTGTTCGTGCAACGCCTCGATCTCGCCGTGCCTGTACAAGGCCGTGTTCCAGAGCGTGTGGGAGCCTTTGGCATCCATCACCGGCATCAGGCCCTCGTAACGCCGCAGGTCTTGATAGGACAAGGGAAGGCGCACCTGCCTCCCATGAGCGGAGAGGTATTCGCGCAACGGACCACCCACCGGATAGAACGGCTTTCGTAAACCCATCTCGTTGAGCGGGCCTTCTTCCAAGGGTCCGAAGTCCATGATCAGCGGACCACTTCGAAGCGACGATCCACTACCAAGGTGCCGTGCGCCTCGCTCACACGCAGAACGTATGATCCTGGGGCAAGACGCGAAACATCGAGCACTTGGCGGAACGTGCCCGCTGCCATGGCGATGTCGCGTTGCACGATGCGACCATCAGCCCCGATGATGTCCCAGACCAACTTGGCCGCACCATCGAACTCGCCACTGGCCACCAATTGGTCGTTTGCCGGCACAGGTGCTAGGCCGATCTGCAACGGCAGTTCCGCATGCTCTCCGATGCCTATGAATTCATTGGAACGGCCGAAGGCATATTGTCCCTTCAACAGAACATCGATCGCGATGGAACCGCTGCCGTTGGTGGAGTTGCCCATGGAGATGGTCTGGTCCGGGTGGACGGTCCATTCATCTTGCGCTGTTGCGCGGTAGAGTACCACGAGCCCTTGTTCAACACCATCCACCTGGTCGTAGTCGAAATCATTCTCCGTTTCGCCGTTGTAGTAGATGCGGGCGTTCAGCTGTGTTCCTTCGGGCCAGAGACCATCCACGTTCCAGTAGTGCGTGTTGCTGATGGATCCCACATCGGCAGAAAGGGGCGCTTGATCGGCACCGGACCAGATGTGTTCGATGCGGACCAAGGCGGTATCCACCACGGTGTTGGCGTAAAGCCTGAAGTCCACCCACGGCAATACGCTGGGGATGGTACTGCCCGGATAGACTTCGATCTCGTAGTCCATCCGCGCTTGGTTCAACCGGTTGCCGCGATCGATCACCGTCATCACCGGCCGAAAGGGTACTTGGAACTCCAGCGTAGTGCTGAGGCCGCTCGCCGAGACCAGGTGCTGATCCGTTGTTCCGTCAGCAGCGACGAAGGTGATGTCCAATGGAACCTCTTCGTGCAGTACCGTGGCACCACGTAGCTTCTGCCCAACTTCAACGATCACATCCCACTGAGCACCGTTGTTCTGGGCATCCATGCCGCGCACTTCGAACACTGCGAACCCGGGCGCGAAGACCCATGCATCGAAGAAGGGATCCAGATCAAGCCCCGAATGTTGTTCCAGCGCATCCCGGAAACCAGCGGAGGTCATGTTCCCATTGCCCAAGGTCTGTTGCACACCGGTCATGGCTTGTTTGAAGAGCTCATCGCCCATGTATCCGCGCAGGTTGTGCATCACCGAAGCACCCTTTTTGTAGGTGTGCGTGCCGTAGATCACGGGATCGGGCATGGGCGACATCGGTTGGAAACCATCATCGTCCCGGTGCGCTGTGCGTAAGACCAGCAGGTGATTGTCCTTCACCGTCCTGATGAATTCTTCGCGCCCGTAGATCCATTCATCCACCAGGTGGCCACTGTATTCAGCTGGTCCCTCTTTCAACCACATGTCGTTGTGGATGTGCGGTGTTACATGATCGCCCCACCAATGGTGGCCCAGCTCGTGGGTGAACAACTGCCGGTTCTCCGGGACGGCCTGGCTGGTCATGAACTCCGGATAGGCGATGTTGGTCGCGATCTCCAGAGCACCATCGGTGGTGAGCACGTAGCCCACGCGATCGTACGGGTAGGGCCCGAACCAGTGTTCGCATACATCGATCGCCGCGCCGAGCTGGCCGAACTTGTCCACCATGTCTTCCAGTTCGGAGGCCTTCGCGCTAAGCCGAACCGGAATGTCGCCATTGATGCCGGTATGCACGTATTCGCTATCCACGTAGGCCGATACCGCAACGGCACTGATGTGCGTGGGGATCTCCTGAGGTAGGTTGAACGACCGCAGCACGGTATCGCCACCCAATTGGATCTCGCCAAGGAATTCGCCCTGTCCACGCAAGCGGTTGAGCCCCTTGCTCTTCACATGGTACGTGTAGGTGGCGCGCTCCACGAAACTATCGAAGCATGGGTACCACACCTTGCCGAAGTTGGGCGGAATGGTGCTGAGACCGATGCCCAGGTTGTACATGTAACCAACTTCGTAATAGAAGCCGCCCCACTCCGGATCGCGGTGCGGTGTGCCATGATAGTACACGGTGAGCGCGCGTTCTTCGCCAACAGCACCGGCCGCTCCCAGTTGAACATCCAAGAAGGCGCCGTCGTGCGTGAAGGCGAGCGGTCCGTTGGCATCGTTCACCGAATCAACCGTGAGCTGGTAGAGGTCGAACCGGATATGGGTCTGATCGGCGAGGCGCGGCGCGAATCTCACTTCGGTGACCGCCTTGAACGCACTGGCTTGGTACGTGGTGAGATCTAGTGAGATGTCGTAGTGCAGGATGTCGAAAGTGTCGCTGCGGGCGATGGTCTCGTCGATCTGCTCACGCGCGCCGGAACCGTACTGCAACGGGCCGGGTAAGTTTCGGAAGTAGTGGCACCCGAATGCATGCGGTTGTGCGTGGGCTGCAATGCAGAGGGAAGCAGCAAGTAGGGCAAGCGTAGTACGGAAGTGATCCATGTTCTGACCGATAGGTACAGGCCGAAACTAAGCCTTCCGTCGCGCTTTCCATTGCCCACCGAGGGGCCAGCCGAGGAAGGTCAGAAGCGCCCCACCTTCACCGTTACGCCAGCGTTGAAACCACGCAATGCATCTTTCGGCGTTTCCGGCAGATCGATGTCCGTGGTGTAACGGTACGATGCTCCCACGCCCAGCCGCACGAGCTTGATGATGTTGACCTCCAGTTCGATGCCGGGCTCCACCACGAAGAACGCTTGGTAGTCGTCCCGGTACTGGAAGTGATCGTAGTCGTCGTGGCCGTAGGTGCGGGCATAGGTCTGGTAGCCACAGCCGCCCGCACCGATGATGATGGGCAGGCTGATGTGTACGGGGCTCATCGGCGCGATGATGGGTTCGATGAGCAGGCCGCCGTAGCCCATTCGGAACTGGCTGCCACGCCGCAGGCTGTCGCCGAACGCGATCCGGTATGCATCGTAGTTCTTGTTGGGCAGATCGGTGACCAAGCCATGACCAGCGAGGCCGATGGTGATGCCATGATCGATGAGCCAGCCGCCACGCCCACCGACGAGCAAGCCTTCGCGGCCCATGATGGTGGTGAAGTGCGTGCTAGGGCCGCCCCAGCCGCTATGGTCCATCTCTTGGTCTTTTCCGAAGAGGGTGCGTGGGGTGCGGTCGGTGTCCTGGCCGTGGGTGGCCGAAGTGCAGGCGGCGATCACAAGCGCCAAGGACGCGCCGCGCAGAAGGGTGGGGATCTTGTTCATGCCCCTATGACAACGACCCTTCACTTCACCCCTATTCCTGGAGCGAAAAAAGCCGGGCCATGGGGAGATGGCCCGGCTTCACACACCAAAAAAGCCTCACTCCTTGCGGAAGCGAAGCTCTTCCGGTATGCCGTTCACAACGACGCGGGCGGTGTAAAGTCCGGGCTGTAAGGAGGCGACCGGTAGTGATCCATCGAGGAACGGAACCGAGGAGATAACGCGTCCAGCAAGGTCGGTGAGGCGCACAGCTGTTGAGGCATCGATGGTCGCGCCTTTGATCCACAGGCGATCGGCGGCAGGGTTCGGGAAGGCTACCAAGGAGGGGCGCGTGATCACGTTGGCCACTGAAGTGCTGATGGGTTCGGTGATGTGCAGCACCTGATCAGCGGCCACATCTTCCAATATTTGAATGATCCCAGAAGGCCAACGCACGGTGATACGGTCGATCAGTTCGTGTTCGCCTAGGCCGAAATGCGGCATGATGCTGCTCATGTAGCGGAACCCATCGCCGCTGCGCACCTCGCGGATCTGCTGGCCGGTGCCGTGCTCCACCGTGATGCGGGCGCCGATGCCTTCGGAATTGCTCAGCGTGCCATGCAGGGCCACACGAAGCCAATGGTTGCCGTTGGGTACGCCGAACTGCAGTCCGTATTGCCCCAACACGTCCAAGGATCCATCACCGTTCAGATCACCCACACCACCGATCCCGGGCGAATACGTATTGAGTGCAAAACGCATCTCGCCGAGGTTGATCATGATGGTCCCGCCACCCACGATATCCAACAGCCCATCATTGTTGAAGTCGTGTGTTACCCATTCAATGCTCTGCATCAGGAAACGGTCCAGGCCGGAATCCTCCGTGACGTTGGTGAACACCCCTGCCCCATCGTTGCGCATCAACCTGTGGTCGGGGAAATCACTTCCACCAACAAGGGCATCCATGTCGCCATCGTTATCGAAGTCGCCCCACGCACTGCTCCAACTCTGGTGGTAGTCGAACGGACCCAACGGCCCGGTGACCTGCGCGAACTGGCTGTTGCCATCGTTCCGCATCAGGATATCGTTCGGGTCGCAACCACATTTGGCCACGTACAGGTCCATGTCGCCATCATTGTCATAGTCCACCCAAATGGAGCCGTAGTTGCCACAGGAATTGCCCAACGAGCCTTGGTTGAACGTGAAGAACCCATCGCCATTGTTCAGGTAGAACACGTTCGGGGCCACATCATGGCAAACGAATGCATCCAAGTGCCCATCGTTGTTGATGTCCACCATGTTGGAGCGTTGGCTGAAGACATACTCGGGGCCGGAACGCTCCAAGAATCCTGCTCCATCATCGGTCGCGAACATGAACGACACACCATAACCGCCACCATACATAAGGTCCTTGAACCCATTGCCATCCAGGTCGCCGGCGCAGAGGCTCCACGAAGCTGGGTAGTCGGCATAGTCCGTTGGGATGGCTACGGGCGCGAACCCACCTTCCGCTTGTTGGTAGTGGATGTTCACCAAGGTCTGTGTCACGGCCACGGCATCATCCAGCCCATCATTGTCCATGTCCACGATGGCCAGTGGGTTGCCTTGCAGGTTGAGGAAACTCGGTGTGAACTGACAATAGTTCTCGCCGTTCGAGATCGGATAGAACGTCTCTTCTATCTGGAACGAGAACGGGGCACTGCTCCAGCGATCGTCGAAAACGATGTAGTAGGAGGATCCCGTCATGGCCTCGAACGATGCACGCGAAGTGCCATTGAAGCCACCGTTGTCGTTGCCGACGATACAGGTGAGGGCACTGCAAGCGCCGGTATACACGTGGAACCGAGTGTCCACCTGGGGGAAGCCTTGCACATCGGTTGTAAGCTGAACGATCGTATCAGCAGAAGCGGTATAGGCATACCAGACCGCGAATGTCGCAGGCCCTTGATCGTTCGCTGCGCACCGTGGCGCGTTGGGCAATTCCCCATCGAAAACGTCTACGGCATGTATCCCGGCTTGCACCGGCAGCGCCGTGGAACACGTTTGCTGCGCTGCGAGCGGAAAAGAGAATGCAAGACCGAGCGGAAGAACAATGTAGCGTTGATGCATGCGGTGGGTGGTTGAAGTGCTGACGGACTTCCTGCGGATCACGTTGCCCGTGGATACTTGCATGAAGCCCTGTCGGCGGTCACATTCCCCTCCTGATCCACCACTGGATCGAACTACGCGTAAGAAACCAACCTTTGTGATGACCTTTCGTTCAAGGCTTCGTCTACAAAGCGTACCCCCACTCCAGCTCCATCATGTCGAAGGCACCCTACCTCAAGTGGCTCCACGAAGTTGAACTCAGTGACATCCCCACCGTGGGCGGCAAGAACGCCAGCCTCGGGGAGATGATCCAGAATCTGGGTAAGCTCGGGGTGAAAGTGCCCGGTGGCTTCGTGGTGACAGTGGCGAGCTACGAGGCGTTCATCGCACACAACGTGCTGGACCAGAAGATCCGCGACATCGTGGCAGGATTGGATGTGGACGACGTGGAGAACATCCGGCGCACCGGCCTCGCCGTGCGCACGCTGATCAAGAACGGCAAGTTCCCCGAGGAGATCTGGAAAGGGATACTCCAGCGCTATGATGAGATGAGTTTGCAGTACGGCCAGGAAGCCACGGACGTGGCCGTGCGTTCCAGCGCTACGGCAGAAGATCTTCCGGATGCATCGTTCGCAGGTCAACAAGAGACCTTTCTCAACATCCGCGGGCATCAGGACCTGATCAGCGCCGTGCGGAACTGCTTTGCTTCATTGTTCACCGACCGTGCCATCGTGTACCGTGAAAGCCTTGGCTACGACCACTTCCAAGTGGGCCTCAGCGTAGGCATCCAGAAGATGGTGCGCTCCGATGTGGGCAGCAGCGGTGTGGCCTTCAGCCTCGATACCGAAAGCGGTTTCAAGGACGTGGTGCTGATCAACGGTAGCTACGGCCTGGGTGAAATGGTGGTGCAAGGCGCCGTGAGCCCGGACGAATTCCTGGTGTTCAAACCCACGCTGGCCGAGGGGTTCAGCAGCATCATCGAGAAGAAACTGGGGAACAAGGACCGCAAGATGGTGTACGGCGGTGAGCCAGGGAAACCCACCTCTATCATCCCCATCGAACGCGCGCAACGCAACCGGTTCTGCATCAGCGACGATCAAGCGTTGGAGATCTCGCGCAGTGTGGCGGCCATCGAGAAATATTACAGCGACAAGAAAGGCCATTGGTGCCCCATGGATGTGGAGTGGGCCGTGGATGGGTTGACCAAGCAGCTCTTCATCGTGCAAGCGCGGCCGGAGACCATCCACAGCCGCAAAGCCACGGACCGCGTGGTGGAATACAAGATCGACCACTCGGGTGCGGTCGGTGTTGGCGAACCCAAGATCATCACCAAGGGCATCGCCATCGGCGACCGCATCGGCAGCGGCAAGGTGCGTATCCTCTTCAGCCTCGATGGCCGTGGCGGCGATACCGACGGCAAGGACTTCCAACAGGGCGATGTACTCGTCACCGACATGACCGATCCCGATTGGGAGCCGATCATGAAGAAGGCCAGCGCCATCATCACCAACAAGGGCGGACGTACCTGCCACGCCGCCATCGTTGCACGTGAGATGGGTGTGCCCGCAATCGTGGGTTGCGGCAATGCCACCGACCTGCTCGATACCGGCATGGAGATCACCGCCAGCTGCTGCGAAGGCGACACCGGCATCGTGTATAGCGGCATCATCCCCTTCCACAAAGAGGAAACGATGCTCGCCGATATGCCGGAGACGAAAACGCCGATCATGCTCAACGTGGCATCACCGGATCTCGCTTTCAAATTCGCCCACCTGCCGAACGCTGGTGTGGGCCTGGCCCGCGAGGAGTTCATCATCAACAACTACATCCAGGCGCATCCGCTCGCGCTGTTGCAACACAAAGAACTTGGCGACCACACCCTCAGCGGCAAGATCAGCTACTTGATCAACGGCTACGAGGACGAGGAGACCTTCTTCGTGAAACGCCTCAGCTACGGCATCGCCAAGATCGCTGCGGCCTTCTACCCCAACAAGGTGATCGTGCGTTTCAGCGATTTCAAGAGCAACGAATACAAGAACCTCTTGGGCGGCGAGCATTTCGAACCCGATGAGGAAAACCCGATGATCGGCTGGCGCGGTGCAAGTCGCTACTACAGCGAGGCGTATAAAGAAGCGTTCGGCCTGGAGTGCAAGGCGATCCGCCGTGTGCGCGAGAAGATGGGCCTGAAGAACGTGGTCGTGATGGTGCCCTTCTGCCGCACCGTGGAAGAGTTGAAGAAAGTGAAAGGCGTGATGGACGAATACGGTCTGGTGCGCGGCAAAGAGGGTCTCGAATTGTACCTCATGGCCGAAGTGCCCAGCAACATCATCCTCGCCGAAGAGTTCGCCAAGTACATCGATGGCTTCTCCATCGGCAGCAACGATCTCACCCAGCTCACACTCGGCCTGGACCGCGACAGTGCCCTCGTTGCACACATCTACGACGAACGCAACGAAGCCGTGAAAGGCATGTTGCGGATGCTGATCACCAGCGC
>DLGQ01000055.1:17401-27442 GCA_002482775.1 Flavobacteriales bacterium UBA7690
GAGACCAAGACCAAGGTGGGCATCTGCGGCCAAGGCCCTTCGGACTTCCCGGACTTCGCGCAGTTCCTGGTGGAACTCGGCATCGATTCCATCAGCGTTACGCCGGACAGTCTGCTGAAGACGAAACGCGCGATCGCGGATGTGGAGAAGAGCATGGAAGCGGAGAAGAAGGGTGTGAGGACTACGGCTTAACGAAACTTCTTAATGCGTTTGGGGGCGTGCCCGGCTCAAGAGCACCAGGGGTCGCGCCTGCCTGTCCGGTAGGCAGGCTCAGAGTTTAGTCCAGGCTTGACCCGGGCCTTTTACTCCTCGCTGGCCCCGGTTCACACCGAGGCCCGCTGCGGGGTAACCGCTGCGATCCCTCACGCGGAATAGCGTGGCATGCCTGATCAGCATCACCTCCCCGTTCTACTTTCCGTGCCGACCTTCGTCCCATGTTCGGATCGATGACAGCCGCACGCGCCGTTGAACTGGTAAAAAGTGGGGACCGCGTTTTCGTCCACGGAAGTGCAGCCACACCTCATGCCCTGCTCCGCGCACTATTCGATCGTGCAAGCGAACTAAGCAATGTTGAACTGGTCAGCATCAGCACGCTGGGCACACTGGACATCGATCAGCCGGAGATCGAGCGCGCTTTCTTCTTCAACTCGCTATTCGTTTCGGACAACGTGCGCGAATTGGTGAACGGGCCGAGCGGCGATTATGTACCGGTGTTCCTTAGCGAGATCCCCTTGCTGTTCGACCGAGGCATCCTTCCATTGGATGTGGCATTGGTCCACCTTTCACCTCCTGACCGTCACGGCTATTGCTCGCTCGGCGTGTCGGTCGATGTGGCGCGGTCCGCCGTGCGCAACGCACGTATCGTCATCGGCCAGATCAACCCACGGATGCCGCGCACACATGGCGAAGGGCATATCCACATCAGCAAGCTCGCAGCCTATGTGGAAGTGGATGAAGCATTACCGGAAGTGGATTATTCCAGTCGCGTGGGCGATGCGGAGCGCAGCATCGGTGCCCATTGTGCCGGGTTGATCGAGAACGGTTCAACATTGCAACTCGGTATCGGTGCCATTCCCGATGCCGTATTGCGTGGCCTGCATGATCACAAGGATCTCGGCGTCCACACTGAAATGTGCTCGGATGGCATCATCGATCTCCTGGACCGTGGCGTGATCACCAACCGCTTCAAACGCAAACAGACCGGGCGCACGGTGACCAGTTTCTCCATCGGTACACGACGCCTCTATGATCGCTTGGACGATGATCCGCAGTTCGCCTTCATGGATGCACACTACGTGAACGCGGGCCACGTGATCCGACAGAACCCTAAGGTGGTGGCCGTGAACAGCGCGATCGAGATCGACCTGACCGGACAGGTGTGCGCGGACAGCATCGGCACTTATCAATACTCTGGCGTGGGTGGGCAAATGGATTTCATGCGCGGTGCTGCTCTTTCCGAGGGAGGCAAACCGATCATCGCCCTCTCCTCAGCAACAGCAAAAGGCCGCAGCAAGATCGTGCCGCTATTGGCACCTGGCGCAGGTGTGGTGACCACACGTGCACATGTCCATTACGTGATCACTGAACATGGCGTGGCTTACCTCTATGGCCGGAACTTGCGCCAACGCGCCGAAGCGCTCACCGCCATTGCGCATCCGGATCATCGGGAAACCCTTGATAAAGCGACGTTCGATCGTTTCGGTCCGAAGCTCCACTGATCGGTTCGAGGAGGTTCCGTTAAGCTGAACGATAGCGAACGTCAGATCTTCTCCCGCACCTTCGCCGCTATCCGCAACGACTTCAGCCGTGCCGCCGGATCGAAGAAGTGCCCGCTGATCATCAGTTCATCGGGCTTGAACTCGTCTAGGAAGGCGCGCAATCCAAGCTCCACGGTATCCGCACTGCCAACGAACGAGCGTGCGAGCGACTTCTCCACCCAGGCTTTCTCCTGCGGTGACCAGTACGTATCGATGTTGTCCACCGGTGGCTGCACTTGACCGGGCATGCCACGCACCAGGTTCACGAACTGCACTTGCATGCTGGTGAAGAGGCGACGCGCTTCGGCATCGCTATCGGCACCGAAGATGTTCACGGTAAGCATGGCGTAGGGCTTTTCCAATTGCTCGCTTGGCTGGAAGCGGCTGCGGTAGAGCGTGATCGCTTGGGCCATGTGCTCCGGCGCGAAGTGCGATGCGAACGCGAACGGCAGACCGAGGTGTGCCGCGAGCTGCGCGCTGAACAGGCTGCTGCCCAACAACCAGATCGGCACCTGCTCACCGGCACCTGGAAATGCGATGATCTTCTGTCCCGGCTCTGGTGTGGTGAACCAATGTTGCAGCTCCTGCACATCGGCCGGGAAGCGGTCAGCACTGGCGTTGAGGTCGCGGCGGAGGGCTTGTGCCGTAGCCTGATCGGTGCCCGGTGCACGCCCCAAACCCAGATCGATGCGACCCGGAAACAGTGCGTTCAACGTACCGAACTGCTCCGCGATGATGAACGGCGCGTGGTTCGGCAGCATGATGCCTCCGGAACCCACACGGATGCGCTTGGTAGCACTGGCGATGTGACCGATCACCACAGCCGTGGCCGCACTAGCGATTCCTTGCATGCCGTGGTGTTCCGCCAACCATACGCGTTGGAACCCGAGCCGCTCCGCTTCTTGTGCCAATTCCACCGAATTGCGGAAGGCATCAGTTGCTGTGCTGCCTTTGGCTACAGGTGCGAGATCGAGGATGGAGAAAGGGATCATGGGGCACGAAGTTCCGACGGCTGGGAGGCGAATGCGCCAGCACGGTCGGTATCCATGAAGAAAGTAAGTTACCATTGGCGTTTGCACTTCTGGTCTTGGATCAAGCATGTCCACCTGGATAGGATCATTCCCTACGACCTTCGCACCATGCAGTCCCGTCAGGAGCTCGATGCCAAGACCCTTCGTGTGCTGCCGTGGCTGGTGGCGGTAGGGCTCTTCATGGAGCACTTGGACATCAGCATCCTCAACACGGCGGTGCCGGTGATCGCCGAAGACCTGGGCACCAGCGCGCTCAGCTTGAAAGCGGTGCTCACCAGCTACACGTTGGCGCTGGCGATATTCATACCGGTGAGCGGTTGGGTGGCCGATCGCTACGGCACACGCCGGGTGTTCCGCATGGCAGTAGCGCTGTTCACCATCGGCTCACTGCTGTGCGGCCTTTCAACCGATCTCCCCATGCTCATCGCATCGCGTTTCCTACAAGGCGTGGGCGGCAGCATGATGGTGCCCGTGGGTCGCATCGCGCTGATCCGAGCATACCCACGCTCGCAGATGCTGGCCATGATGAATTACGTGGTGATCCCCGCGTTGGTGGCACCGCTCGTTGGCCCCTTCATCGGTGGTGCCCTCGTACACCTCTTCCCGTGGCGCAGCATCTTCCTGGTCAACATCCCCATCGGCATCGTGGGCTGGTGGCTGATCCGCCGCTACATGCCCGACTTTCGCGACTCCGATCCCACCCCGCTGGACACGCTGGGCATGCTGCTCTTCGGTGCCGGCATCGCTTTGCTCTCTTACGTGCTGGAGGTGTTCGGCGAGCACACCTGGCCACTGAAGGAGATCGCGCTGATGTTCGCTACATCGATCGTGCTGCTCATCGGCTATCGGCTCCACGCGCGACGCACGCCCCATCCGTTGCTCTACATGCGGCTCTTCGCCGTACGCACGTTCCGCATCCCCGTGATCGGTGGTTTCATCACCCGTTTGGGCGTGGGTGGCATGCCTTTCCTTTTGCCGTTACTCTACCAGATCGGTCTGGGCTATTCGCCGCTGGAAGCAGGCCTCCTCACCACCCCGCTCGCCGCCGCAGCCATCGGTATGAAGATCATGAGCCGTCGCCTGCTCGCGCACTTCGGTCACCGGAAAGTGCTGTTATGGAACACGTGGCTTTTGGGTGCCAACATCATGCTCTACACCTTCGTGGACGGCCATACGCCGGTGCTCCTTATCGTGCTGCTCAGCCTTGCACAGGGCTTGTTCTCTTCGCTGCAGTTCACGTGCATGAACTCGCTCACCTACGCCGATGTGGACGACGACCGCGCCAGCGAAGCCAGCAGCATCGCCAGCACCGCGCAACAGTTAGCCCTCAGCTTCGGCGTGGCTTCGGCATCGCTGGTGGCCGCGCTGTTCCTCACGGGCATTGACCAAGCGGATCACACAGCCTACATCAACGGGCTGCACCACACCTTCCTGGTGCTGGGTGCCCTCACCATCATCTCCAGCCTCATCTTCCGCGGACTACGTAAGGATGATGGCAGCAGCGTGAGCCACTACATGTTGCGGAAGGAGGCGGTGGAGTGAATTCAAAGGAGCATCGCTAACCAAGCGCGATAACCCCGAACACCACGGCCGCATACGCCCAGAACGCCGCGAAAACCACGTGTACCGTGGTCTCGAACACCTTGCCACGCCACAGTATGGAAGAGTAGCCGAAGAACTGAACGAATAGCCGCAACGTCCAGAAGATCGACAACAAGAGGCAAAGGTACCGACCAAGTGAGGTCTGGATGAGCTCGTCCGCCTTCCTCAGGCACAACGTACCGATCCCGAGCACGACCACCGCGATGAACGCGGCATGGACGTACATCATCTGCCGGTTGATCAGGCTCACCGTCGCGAACTCCTCTTTCCACCGGAAAAAGCGCGGGAAGATGACATGGACCAATGCGAGCATGACGAACACGATGCCCAGTATGTGCACGTGAACGGTCACCGCAGTTGAAGAGTGTAGGTGGTGATGAAGGGCGTGGTCATGGTCGTTCGTTCTACGCGGAAACCAGCATCACGGAATGCTTGGAGCCAACTGGATCGCGAGTGGAAGTGTAGGAAACCGAAATTGAACGCGATGAAATTCGGTAGATCCCGCTGATGTTCGGTGATGATGCATCGGCCTTCTGGACGAAGTACGCGACGGATCGAAGCGAACCACCGTTCTCGTTCAGCGACATCCCGCACCTCGTGTAACGAAAGAAAGGCGTGTACCACATCCATCGAACCAGTTTCCAATACATCCAGATCAGCAGTAACGGCCATGGTCCCTGGAAAAGGAGGATACCGCGCCCGCGCGCGTTCGATGGAGTGCTCGGTGTGGCGATCAGCGCGGTAGAAATCAGAGGCGATCAACCTGCACAACGGCCAATGTTCGCTGATGATGGCACTGCTCTCATCGAAGCCCGCGTTCAGGTTGAGCAATGTCCCGGTCCAATCCGCTGGAAGGTGCGACAAGCCGGGAAGTTCGTAGAGCGCAGAACGATCGTAGATCCAATGGGAGACAAGCAGCGGCAGCAGTAGCGCGATACCAGAAAGGGTTGCGATCACCTTGAACGCACTGGCGAATTCCCCATCCAACAGACATGCACCCACCACCATCACGACCAACACAATAACGCCCAAGCCATACTTCGGCCAATTGAACCGCACAACGTTCAGCAGACCTTCATAACGCCCCCTCATCGTTGCAGTGGTTCATGAACACCACGCTTCCATCCGTAGGGAACATGGTCGATGATGAAAGCATTGGAAAGGCGCGGCGCAGTGAAGGGAAGCCTGTCCAAGAGGGGAAAGTGATGGTGTTCCACGGTGATCGGTCGCGGCACCCAGTCCGAGCGTTGTCCTTCCACGATGAGCACACGTCGCTTTTCCGCATCGTGGCTGAAGGTGAACGGCAGGGGTCCAATGAAACGGCGTGCCTCGCTCCAGTCCGCGAAGATGGACATGTGGGGCAGTTGCGCGGAAACAGCAGGATCATCCACGTAGCGCAATTCCATACCATCCGAGGACGAACGGATGGTGGTCCGCATTGCTTCCGTGCGCATCTCGATGGGCCGCTTCGTGTACTTGTACCGCGTGAACAAGTTACCCAACGTGACCATGCGTGCGCTGTCCGTCTCGGACCCCAGGATGTACAGGCCGCGCAAGCGTTTGCCACTAGTGGACCGGTACCTCACGAAGACGCGATAGCCCACCAGCCAGAAGTCGTTGCCTAGCCAGCGCGGAAAACCGGCAGGCCGCAAGTGTTCCGTTCGCACCAACGCCACAGCCACGAAACCGAAGTGCTCTTGGAACACATCCAGCTCAAGGAAAGAAGGGACCAACGGGCGCAGCTCTTCGCACGGCACCGCATACGAAAGCACGACGGTGCGTTCCAATTCAGCGGAGACAGCGAAAGGATGGTCCTTCAACGCGCTGAACATGGGTCAACGGTGCGGCAGCTGGAATGCGTTCATATGTATGACGGCTGCCAACACGAGCGCGAAGAGCATGTTGGCGCGACCCCACAACAACAGGTCGGGCACCAGGAAGAACTCGATGATGTTCATGGAGAGGATAAGGGCGATCTGCACCACTGCACACCATGCATACCGCCAGCCGACAAGCACCCAGACCGCGATGCCGATCTCGCCCACACCGATCAGCTTTGTAAAAAGCGGAGCGTAGAGGTCACTACCCAACACCCGCGCAACGATCTGTTCGTGGCGCGGCACAAGCTCCAGCACTTTGCAGAACAAGCCATTGGCCAGCCAGACAGCTGCGATCGCATAACGAACCAAAGGGTGTTGGAAGGACATACCGCCGTTCAGATCCATCAAAGAAAGCGAAGCAGGGTAGAACATCTGTTCTCAACAGTAGTGCAACGTCCTGAAGGGCATTCTCACCCCAGCCCCTAACTTGCCCACATGGATCCCCAGCACGTGCGCGCAATGGCTTTGGACATGCCGGGAACGGCGGTGAAGGAGCATTTCGGACGGCCCAGCTACAGCGTGAAGAAGAAGAACTACCTCACCGTGTGGGACGCGGAACAACGTGCGGTGATGAAACTTTCGCCCGCACAACAGGCCGCCTTCATGGATGAACACCCGGATGCCTTCGCCCCCGTGCCACAGAAGCTGGGTAAGTACGGGTGGACCAGCGTTTACCTCGCGCATGTGAACGAACGGCTGTTCCGCTATGCCATGGACCTCGCTTGGCGCAACGTGGCACCGAAGTGGTTGATCCTGACACGACCCTTACCGCCGAAGGGATAGCCAGCCACGCATGATCAATCGAATGATGAAACACTCCATACTGTTGCTCGCCGCAGCGCTGTTCATCGGCGCTTGCTCCTCTCCTGCCACCAACGCGGACCCGAAGTATGCGGCGGATGATGCGCTCCTGGAAAAGACCCATGCCGAAATGCGGCAACGGCTTGATTCCGCCACCGTGCATTTCGCGGTCTTCGCAGAACGCGTGAAGCGAGCGAAACCCGATGACCCCGCGCCACACGAGCTGGAACGCCCCTTCATCTGGCTGGGCGATCTGCAGTCCATCTTGGAATCGGATGTCCGCTTCATGGCCGAGCGCAAAGCAGCGCTCAGCGGCGAAGGAACTCCGGAAGACCAACAAGCGATGACCGCGCGCTACGACGAATTCATGCAAGGGCATGCCGCCATGGTAGCCGAGTTCAATGCGATCGCGGATAAGTTGGAGGAGCGGGCTAAGGGGGATTGAGGGCGGGACTGCACCTTAGAACAATGATCGGTGGTCCGGTGATCCGTTGGATCGGGCACGACCTTTGCCCTTGGACACACCTCCCATGAACCGGTTCTTACAGATCTTCACGCTTCTGGCCTCCCTCGGTGCTTCGGCGCAACCGAACCTCATTCTCCATACGCCGCGCACGGATCATCTCTTTCCGGAAGAGGCGGACGCATCATACATCCTGACCGACCAAGCCACGCTTCATGTTTCACCGGACATCGAAGCCGACGTGCTCGTGCGCTTGCCAGCTGGGACCAGTTTATGGTTGGAAGAAGTAGCACCGGATACCACATGGGGTGATGGGTTACGCAGTCCGTGGTACCGCTCGAAAGTGGGCATCCACGAAGGATGGGTCTGGGGTGGCCACATCGCACGGTATGCTTTCGGAAGCGCGTCGGATCCTACGGTGAAGTTCGTGGCCGGGCTTGAACGCGTGCACCTGATGGATACGACCATGATGCCTTGCATCTACCGCATCGTTGCGCTGCGCAAGGGCAAGTCCATTGCCACCTATTCCATCCGGTCGTTCGGCTGCGGTGTGGAGAACATCAACAGCCTCGGCGGTCGCGGCTTATCGAACGTTGACGACATCATCACCATCGGTGTGCCATGTGTCGGTGGCTGCGGTTGCACCATGGGGGAAGTGGTGGTGTTCTGGAGTGGCGGCGTATTCCACCACGTGGGTGATCTGATGGGCTCGCCGGACGGCAACTACAGCGAAAACACACGCTTCATCTATCCAACGGATATGGAAGGTATGCCCGGAACCATCATCCAAGAGACGAGCACCTATGACGACGAAGCGACGCTCGAACCGGCTGAAGGCGAATCGGCGACGCTCACGCGTATCGTGCGGCGTGAGTTCCGCGTATGGAACGGCGCAACCTTGGTGCCCAGTGATCGCCCCACGGAAGAGCGGCGCTACCAACTGGTTCTACCGAAGGAGTAGGTCGCATAGTTCGTTGGAAGTGCGTGGAAGTGGTAGCGCTAGGCAACGTGTTCCTAGGATGCCACGCAGAAGGCCTATAACTCTCCGCAGTTCACCAAGAGGGCTTCGCACCCCCTCAATGCACCGCCAACTCCTCGTTCGGCACCCGATCACCGTACAGCTTTTTGTATCCCAGCTTGCGTTCGATGGCTTGGATCACCGGTTCGAAGAAGTCCACGCCTTCTAGCTTGGAGATGTTGTGCAGGCCGCCGGGGCTGAAGACGTTGATCTCCATCAGCTTGTCGCCCACGATGTCCAAGCCGGCGAGGAACATGCCATCGGTGATCAGTTTGGGGCGCACGGCTTCCACCAGGTCCAGCATGGTCTGCGTCACCTTCACGGCGGCGGGTGCTGCCCCGGCCTTGATGTTGCTGCGCACGTCGCCCTTGGCGGTCACGCGGCGGAAGGCGGCGTAGTGACCATCTCGTTGTAGCGGACTGCCGTTCATCACGAAGAGGCGGATGTCACCTTGTGCGGCATCGGGCAGGTATTCTTGTGCGATCACATAACCGTCGCGGCTGATGGCATCCACGATCTGGCGCAGGTTGCCCAGGTTCTGGTCGTTCACCTTGAAGACGTTGCGGCCACCGGAACCTTGTAGCGGCTTAAGGATGATCTGCTGATCCTGCTCTTCGAAGAAGGTCTTGATCTGGTCCAGCTCGCGTGTGATCAAGGTGCGCGGACGAACGATGGATGGGAAGTGCTGGAAGTAGAGCTTGCTGGTGGCACCGGCGAGACCGAACGGATCGTTGAGCACCAATACACCGTTGCGCGCCGCGAGCTGGCCGAAGATGATCCCCGCTCCTACTGCCCATGGACGGGTCACGAGATCATCGGACGGATCATTGCGCAACATCAGCACGTCGATGTCCTTGGAGGTGATGTGGCGCGGCTCGTTCTTGCGCAGCGCCTCCATGAAGGTGGCCACCGTCTTGAAGGTACGTTTCGGCGGGCTGTAGGCCGTGCCGCCCATCTCGCCGTCGGGGTCATACGAGAGCCTGCCCACTTCCACCAACAGCGGTTCGTGGCCCAAGCGGTGCGCATGGTAAGCCATGTGCACGGTGGTGTAGGAGTCGGCCTCTTTGGCGAGTTCGTTGATGATGAACGCGATGACCATGGTGGTTCAGTTTCGTGGTTGGAGGATGGGCTCCAAACCCTTGGTGTTCTTGAAGGCAGCGATGCGTTCGCGCGCTTTCACATCGAGGAAACGTGGCAGCACCGGGGTACGCAACACACCGCGTAATTGCAGATCCTCCATCAGCTTGATATGGCGCACGGCGAACTTGCCCGTGTAGAGCAGGTCCAGGTGCGAAGGGGTTCTGCGCAGATGATCGATCAGCATGTCCAGGCCGCGTAGGTATGCGGCATCCTTTGCCAACCCCTTGCCACGGAATACGCGTGTGGCGATCATGAAGGCTTTGCGCCCGCTGTAGTCCAGGTCCTTCATCAACATCCGGTGGCAATCGATGAAGGTGGCACCCTTCACCATGGCATCCACGGCGATCAC
>DLGQ01000112.1:0-26585 GCA_002482775.1 Flavobacteriales bacterium UBA7690
GCCCCTCTCCCAAGGAGAGGGGAGAAATGCCAGCGTTGATCGAAGCACCCGTAGTCGACCGACTGGGTCGACTTGACCAGTATTGGCAACAGGGCAGCGGGAGGAAATGAAAAATGCAGAATGAAGAATGTAGAATGACCAACGGCGAACGAACGATCCTCCACCTCGACCTGAACACCTTCTTCGTGAGCGTGGAACGGCTGGAGAACCCCAAGCTGGTGGGCAGGCCCGTGCTGATCGGCGCCGACAGCGACCGCGGCGTGGTGGCCAGTTGCAGCTACGAGGCGCGGGCCTTCGGGGTGCGCAGCGCGATGCCGATGAAGATGGCGAAACAGCTGTGCCCGGAGGCGATCATCCTGCGCGGCGACAGCGGGGCTTACCTGAAGAAGAGCGATGAGGTGACGGAGATCATCCGTGCGCAGGTGCCGCTGTTCGAGAAGAGCAGCGTGGACGAGTTCTACGTGGACCTGAGCGGAACCGACAAGTTCCACGGCAGCAGGAAGCTGGCGGTGGAGCTGCGGCAGAAGATCATCAAGGATAGCGGGCTGCCGAATTCGTTCGGGCTGAGCATCAACAAGACGGTGAGCAAGGTGGCCACCGGCGAGGCCAAGAACGGCGCGGGCGAGTGGTATGTGGAACGCGGCACGGAGAAACCCTTCCTGGCGCCGATGCCCATCGAGCGGATCCCCGGTGTGGGCGACAAGACCGCGCACCTGTTGCGCAGCATGGGCGTGGCAAAGATCCACACGCTGCAAGAGCTGCGCGTGGATCTGATGCACCGCTTGTTGGGCGAGCACGGGCCTGTGCTGTGGCGCAAGGCGAACGGCATCGATGACAGTCCGGTGATCGCCTGGCACGAGCGCAAGAGCATCAGCACGGAGCGCACCTTCGAGCGCGACACGATCGATGTGGTGAAACTGAAAGGCATGCTCACCGCCATGGCCGAGAGCCTCGCCTTCCAACTGCGCAAGGGCGACAAGCTCACCAGTTGCATCGCGGTGAAGATCCGCTACGCCGATTTCAACACGCACACCAAACAGATACGCGTAGGCTACACGGCCTGTGACCACATCATACTACCGGCGGTACACGACCTGTTCCGCACGCTGTACGACCGCAGGCAACGGATCCGCTTGATCGGCGTACGTTTCAGCCACCTGGTGGGCGGCGGGCACCAGATGGATGCCTTCACCGATACGCAGGAGGCCATGGACCTGTACCAAGCGATGGATAGGATCCGCAAGCGTTTCGGCGACCGCACCGTGATGCGCGCGGCAGGCATGGATGCGAAGAGCATCGGCCGGATGGACAACCCGTTCGATGGGCAGGCGCCGGTTTTGTTGGCGAATAGGAGGACGTAGGGGATCAGATGAGCAGAAAGTGGGAATGCCTGGGAACCTGGCACGGACGTACCGTTCCGGATCGATCGTTCACATCGGATAGGGGACATCGATATACAAGCGAACGAACATCCGACCCGATGCTATCCAAACCACTACCCATCCTCTTCCTTACCATCGCGTTCCAAACCTCGACCAGCGGCCAAGTTCCTGTGCTGCTCAAGGACATCTATCCGGAGGGCAGCAGCGATCCCAGATCGTTGGCTTGCCACAACGGAGTACACTACTTCACTGCCACCACCACCGAAAACGGACGCGAACTCTGGCGAACCGACGGCACGGAGGCGGGCACGTACTTGGTGAAAGACCTCTTCCCGGGGAGCGCGAACGCGAACCTCTCCTATCCCATGGTGATGGGTGACCACCTCTACTTCATCCACTCCGAAGGTCTTAGTCGATTCCTTTGGAGGACGGATGGCACCGAGGAGGGCACCCAAGAAATGCTGCGCATGGACGATCTGGAGGACTCCGGGTTGACCAACTGGAATTATTTCGAAGTGTTAGGAGACCGTATCTTCTTTGCCGGGGGTACAGCGGAACATGGTCGCGAGCTCTGGTCAACAGATGGCACTGCGGCAGGCACAGAACTTTTCATGGACCTCCGTACAGGATCTTTGGGAAGTTCGCCGGAAGGCTTGAAGTCATACATGAATAAACTCTACTTCACGGCCTCGCTCGATGCTGGCGGAGAAAAGCACTGGGTGACGGACGGGACGGTTGAAGGGACCCAAATGCTTACGGACATGCCGTCTTTAGGTGGATTCGACCCGCCCAATTTCTTCGGCGTTGGGGATCTGGTCTACTTCCGTTTCTCCACGGATCTCCAAGGCACTGAGCTCTACTGACGGACGGTACTTTAGAGGGAACCCACCTCGTCCGTGATCTCCGGCCAGGGCCGAACAGTTCGATCCCTCAGGGCTACGCCGAGTTCAATGGCCAGTTGCACTTCTACGCACACACCACCTCGACCCCGAATCTGAAACAGATCTATCAGACCGATGGGACCTACGAGGGGACCACCGTATGGCCCGATCTCGGGCTCGATCGCCCCGATCATGGTATGATCAACCATAACGGATACCTCTACTTCACGGCGTACGTTGGCACGATCCGGGAAATATGGCGCTCTGATGGTACCATGGAGGGAACACAGGCGATCCTTCATCCGCAGAGTGAGCCGCTAAACCATTTCCAGTCGGGCAACTCGATGTGCAGTTGCAACGGGGTCTTCTATTTCTCGGCCCAATACCTGACGGATATAGGATCGGAATTCTATGTCCTTGACGCTCCGCTCATGAATTCCGTCGAGGAAGGATCGGCCATGCGTACCGCACCCTATCCGAACCCGGCCACATCCGAGTTGATGGTGCAGGCTGATCACCCTTCCCTCGCCCGTCTGTTGGATAACCTAGGCCGCGATGTGCGAACGTGGCGGCTCACCACCGGGATCAATACCGTCGATCTCGATGGACTCTCCGAGGGCATCTACCTGTTGATGACCGGCACCGCGAGCCATCGTATAGTGAAGCAATAATGACGGCCCGTGACCGGCGATATACATAGGTCGACAGTGCAGTAGCTGGGATACGACCGGTCGGATCCGGTGCGACCCTTGGATGGTACGAAGTGATCGAAGCGGAAAAATGCACCCGAAGATCACTCCTTCACCACCCGCAACGCCTCCCCTTCCGCTGTGCGCAAGAGGTAAAGGCCGCTGTGTAGATCGCCGATCGCGATGCTGTTGCGGCCGGGTTGTAACGGAATGGAACGCACCAGTTGACCGGCGCTGTTGACCAGGTCCGCAGTGGTGGTGATCGCGCTCGTGCGCTCCACATGCACGATGTCTTGTGCCGGAACGGGCCAAGCTTGCATATCGCTTGTGGATCGGCGTTCGCGCACCGAGGTGGTGAGCCCGGACAGCTCACCGAACACGGCAGCTTGTTGGTCCGCAACGTTGGTGGTGTGTGGTCCGAACGCGAACGGATCACGGATGTGTGCGGCGAAATGCACAGCGCCGGGTTCAGCATTCGCGGTGATGGTGCGTGCTTCGCCCCAGCCTGCATTCACTTCGCTATCCGCAGACCACAGTGCACTGCCATCCGCTGCGAAAGCGACCACGGCCAGCACGTGATCGGTGAGGACCGAACTTCCGGTAACAACACCGTTACCCCAATCCGTGGTGCCACGCGCATCACCGATCAGGTAGAGGTTGTCTTCGGGATCCAGCGCTATGCACGGTCCTGCGCTGCGCGCGAAATTCCCGGCGATCGGTGTTGGCGCGGGCGGTGCGCTTTCCACGGCCCAAATGAATTCGCCCAAGCTATCCAACCGCATCAAGAAGATCTCTTGCGACCAGTTGGGACCGTGTAGCTGCAGATCGCCCCATTGCGTGGGGTCGAAAATGCTACCAGCGAGGTACGCATGACCATCGGATGTTGCCACCACGGCAGGGTCCTGGAAGGTGATATCATCCGCGAACTCGGCGAAACCGGCCGTGCCATCGGGCTTGTAACGCAGCACGAACATGGAGTAACCGGTGGTTCCCGCATTGGCGAAGGCCTGGCCGCCAAAAGCAAAGCCGTTGTTCTCACAACCGCCGCTCATGTAAAGCCCTCCCCAGGGATCGAAGCTGATGGTGCCCATCGTGCGCACACCATCCACGATGCGTGTTTCCACATCCCCTCCATTCTCGTCAACACGCACCGCTTTGCCCACGCCCCACTCGGCAACCGCATACCATAAGCGCCCTTGCGGATCCAACGCCAACGATGGAATGCTCAAGGCTTGGTCGTGTACGAAGGATAGGTTGCGAGTCCATTGCACAAGGCCGGTGTTCAGATCAACGGCCAACAGGAACAGGTTCTCGTTCCATAGCCCTTGGCCGGTCTCACCGCCCAATACCGATCCATCGCACAGTTGCAGCGCACCCATGAAACTTCCGGCGAAGTATGCGTGGCCATCCTCCGATACTACGGCGCTCCTCACATTCACGGAATCGTGAAGCCCACAGGACCAGACAGGAAGTCCATCCATGTCCAGCGCCTCGATCATGGCGTTACCGTAAAGGGTTTGGCCGTAAACGAAATCGCCCGTGGTGTTGCGACCGATCACGATACGCCCGGGAGCCGATGCCATTACCTCGCTCGGCATGGAAGGGTTGGAATCGTAATCGATGGAGGCGCTTGTAAGCCAATCGCACTGTTGCGCGCTGGTGAGCGATGTGATAGCGACCAGGGAAAGCGTAAGGAATCGGCGCATGGGAGATGGTTCAGGGAGAAGACCAGTGCTTGGGACAACCCGTTGCCTGAAGGACACTATTCCTTGACGAACCGGGCAAAGTGGATACCTGAAGCGGTCTCTATCAGCAGCGTCCATGTTCCAGGAGCGAGGTGGCGGACCTCGATGCCATTCGTTCCCACAACGTCCACTTCGGCGCGGCGGCCTAAGACATCCACCGCAACGGCATTGCGCCTAGGAGCGGTCGAGCCTGTGAAGAAGACAAGTTCGTTCGCGGGGTTCGGGAAGAGATGAAGTGACTCCTGACCCACTTCTTCCACGCCCACGTTAAGGACGACGATGACGGGCTCGGTGGTCCAAAGGCAGCCAGCTACATCGGTATACTCCAGGTGATAGGTGCCTGAACTTTCAGCAATGTGGAACGGCGCGTCGGCCGAAACAGGAAGCCCGCCGAAGTACCACGACCATTCCACGCCGCCTTCCACCCACAACGAATCGCCATCCACGTTGATCACCAATTCGGGATCCACACTGCTCGAGATGCTGATCGAACCCGTGGTGGTATTCCCATTGGCATCGGTAACGATCACGGAATAGTCTCCCGGGCAGAGTGCACCCACTTCTTGTGAAATGGCACCATCGCTCCATTCAAAGGTGAACGGCCCTTCGCCGTTGACGAATGCGATCGCTTCACCGATACAGAGACCCGAACACGTACCAGTACCGTAGGTGCTCACATCGAACGTGGTGTCCGTGGCGGAGACCATCATGGCATCACCGTTCGAAACATCATCGATGGTGCTGCTACCGTATGTGACCAAGCCCCAGTAGTATCCGCCAAAGTACAATTGGTGCGGCTCTGCAGCTTGCCGGTGGATGCAAAGTGGTACATCACGTTGGTTGCCACCGGCCCGCTGCGCCCAGACCACATCACCATCGCCATCCATCTTCAGGATCGCTATCTCCTCGCCCCCGGTGCTGGAAAGCGTAGTGCCAAAGAAATCGACGGTGTTCAGGAACTGCACGGCGACATACGCATTGCCTTGTCCATCCGCAGCAGCGCTCCAACTCAGATCCCGTTGCGCGGAACCTGTGCTCTTGCCCCATTGGTAGTTCCCGTCCGCATCGAACTTCAGGATCATGAAGTCATCATTGCTGCTCACCGAAACGAGGGTATCATCCGGCAGGAACATGCTTCCCCACAGCCTGCCCACCATGAACAAGTTGCCGAGCGTATCCGCTGAGATGCCCATGCCTTCGTGGTCGCCGGAACCATAGCTGTTCGCCCAAAGCGCATTGCCGTCGAGGTCGCAACCAAGCACATAGGCCTTTCCTGAATTGGACGTGGTGGAGATCGGCAGCCCATCGAATTCACCGGCGGCAAAGCTGAACTGCCCGGTAATGAACAGGCGGTCATTCGCTATGCTGATGGAACGCGCCGACTTGCTCTGGCCGAGGCCCGTGCTGAGCTTGGCCCAATTGAGGGTACCTGCGCTGTCGTAGCTCGCCACGAAAATTTGACGTTGACCATTGTTGGTGATCTGGAGCGGATCGAAGCGCACAGTGAACCCGCCAACGAATCCCGTGATGAAAACTTCACCTTCCGGGGAAACCGCAATGCCGCGTGCTTCATCGTTGGAACTGCTACCTGCACGGCGCGCCCACAAGCAAGTGCCATCCACATCGTAGCGGGCCAGGAAGATGTCATCGCCGGTGTATGAATCCAAGGTGATGCCATCACTGAACACCGCACTGCCGTTGTAACTACCAGTGATGTAGATCCGATCCTCCGCATCGATGGCGATGTCATAGGCCAAGGCATCATCGAAGGTGACCAGCACGCTGCGCACCCATAGACAGTTGCCTGCAGCATCATACTTCGCCAATACCCCAGCGGTATTGCTACCCGTGGTGATGGTGCCGCAACCGAACTCAGATGTTCCCCTGACACTCCCGGCCCAATACACATTTCCCTGGCTATCCGTGGCGATGCCGTAGCACTGATCCACATTGCTGCCGTCGCCGGCACTAACGGCCCAGTTCCATTGTTGGGCGTGAAGCGTGGTCGCTAGGATGATCGGCAGCAAGTATAAAAGTGATCGCATGCTGCAAATGTCGGTAGTGGTCCGTTCCTGTGGGCGCCGATCTGGTTCATCCAAAATGACCGATCCGCCCTGTAACCATCCAACGGTCCTCACCGTCATCCAACCGCATTCCACCGGCACCCGGATGCAACCGTTCGTGTATCCGCTACGATCACATAGGGCGGCATTGTGCATCTTCGATCGCTCAAATCGTTCATCCTACACCCCTCCTGCATGGAACTCGTCATCAACGGACTAAGCAAGACCTACGGCAATGGCGTGAAAGCGCTGGACAACGTCAGCCTCACCATCCCGAAAGGCATGTTCGGACTTCTGGGACCCAACGGTGCCGGAAAAAGTTCCCTGATGCGGATCCTGGCCACGTTGCAAGAAGCGGATAGTGGTAGTGCGATGCTCGGCACCATCGATGTATTGAAGGACAAGCAAGAGGTGCGCAAGGTGCTGGGCTATCTACCCCAGGAATTCGGCGTCTACCCGCGTGTGAGTGCCTACCACATGCTGGACCACATCGCACTGCTGAAAGGGGTAGTGGCGAATGGCGAACGCAAAGCCGTAGTGGAAGCACTGCTTCAAAAAGTGAACTTGTGGGAACACCGCAACAGACGGATCGCTGGTTTCAGCGGTGGCATGAAACAGCGGTTCGGCATCGCCCAGTCGTTGATCGGAGAACCCAAATTGATCATCGTGGATGAACCCACCGCAGGCCTCGATCCGGGTGAACGCAACCGCTTCTACAATCTGCTGACGGAGATCGGCGAGAACGTGGTGGTGATCTTGAGCACCCACATCGTACAGGACGTGCAGGAGTTGTGCCGCAACATGGCGATCATCAACAAAGGGAAGCTCCTGTTCGCCGGTGCACCCAACGATGCACTGGATGCCGTGAAAGGGAGGATCTGGGAAAAGAGCATCTCCAAAGCTGAGTTGGAAGGGCACAACACGAAGTACCAGGTCATCAGCAACAAGCTCATCAGCGGCCGACCATCCATCCATGTGTTCAGCGCCGTGCATCCGCAAGATGGTTTCGCGGCCATCGAACCTTCGCTGGAGGATGTGTTCTTCAGCCACATCAACGGGACCACCAACACCGTATCGGCATGACCTGGCGCCTCTTCCTGATCGAACTGCGCCATTGGTCCAAGCAGCCGATGGTGTACATCTTCTTCTTCCTGTTCGCACTTATCGGCTTCGGCTTGGTGACGTGGGATGACCTGGTGGTGGGTGGCGCGCTGGCCAATGTGAAATTGAACGCACCCTTCATGGTGTTCCAGTACTACGCGGTGCTCGGCTTCCTGGGCTTGTTGATGGTAACGGCTTTCGTGAACGCCAGTGCCATCCGCGATTTCGTGAACAACACCCAACAGATCATGTTCAGCACACCGCTGAAGAAAGGTCAGTACCTGCTCAGCCGTTTCTTGGGAAGCACCTTCGTGGCCACGCTTCCCATGCTGGGCATTTCGTTAGGTATGCTGCTGGGAAGTGCGATGCCTTGGGTGGATGCTGAACGCCTTGGACCGAACGACCTCCTCGCACATGCGCAAGCGTATCTGTACCTGAGCCTGCCCAATATCCTGTTCTCCGCTGCGGTGATCTTCGCGGTGGCCATCCTTGTGCGCAGCACGGCGGCCGCGTTCATCACGGCCATCCTGATCATGGTGGGCAATGGTGTGGCAGGCACCTTCATGGGCGAAATGGAGAACCAGACCCTTGCTGCCATGCTCGACCCCTTTGCTGGCACGGCGTTCGAACTGATCTCGCGCTATTGGACGGTGGACGACAAGAACTCCATGCTGTTACCCATGCATGGCGTATTCCTGTGGAACCGCATCCTGTGGGTGCTGATCGCGACAGGGGTGTTCATTTTCGGCTACTGGCGTTTCAGTTTCACCGATCGGGCAACACGGGTACAAGCCATCACTCCTGTTTCCGATGTGGCCGCCATGCAAGCTGCAAGCCTTCCCGTCCCTTCTGTGAAGCGCGAACACGGCACCAACGCGCGCTTCCGCCAATGGCGCCGCATCGTTTGGAACGACTACACCGGTATGCTCAAAGGCACGGCGTTCCTCCTTGTCACAGGGATCGGGCTATTGAACATGTTCCTCAATCTTTCCTTCTCCACCTCGCTCTATGAGAACACCATCTATCCGGTGACCTACCACGTGAACGACGTGACGGAAGGAGGTTTCTCGTTGTTCATCATGATCCTGATCACATTCTACAGTGGCTTGCTGATCTGGAAGGAACGCGAACCGAAATTGGACGAGATCCACGACGCGACACCCATTCCACTAGGCATCGGGCTATTCGGCAAATACACGGCCATGCTGCTGCTGCTAGCGACCGTACTGGTGGTGGCAAGTATCGGTGGCATGCTCTTCCAACTCATCAACGGATACACGCATCTTGAACCTGGCGTGTACCTCGGCAACTACATCCTGCCCAACCTGGTGGGTATGGCTGTGATGGTTGCGCTGGCGTTCTTGATCCATGTACTGGTGAACAACAAGTACGTAGGATACGCGGTGTTCATCGTGTTCGTCATCGGCAACGGGATCCTGTTGAGCGCACTGGATGTAAGCACGCGATTGGCGAATTTCAACTCCGCACCCAGCGCGCCTTATTCCGATATGAACGCATACGGAACGGCCCTGCGCGCATGGTTCTGGTTCAAAGCCTATTGGTGGGCTTTCGGCGTGGTGCTCATGGCCATCGCACTGTTCTTCTGGATCCGCGGGAAGGAGACCTCCATTGGCTGGCGCACCAAGCTGGCAGGTATCCGCTTTCAACGCAACAAATGGTTGATCCTACCTGCGCTGGCGGCCTGGATCGGGCTCGGCGCCTGGAACTACTACAACACCATGGTGCTGAACGAGATCACCAGTAGCGATGAGCAGGAGGAAGATGCCGTCTACTACGAAACGACCTACAAGAAGTACGAAGGCATCCCTCAACCACACTTTACGGCCATCAACTTCACCATCGATCTGGTGCCTGCGACCCGAAGCCTGAAAAGCGTTGCGGAGGTAACCGTGCGCAACACAGGTAACACCCCCATTGATTCCCTACACCTGAACATGGGTGGCGGTGGTATCGAGCAAGAAGTGGAGATATCCGGCGCACAATTGGTGGTGAACGACGATCGCGTGAATTACCGCATCTACAAGCTCGACACGCCACTCGAACCCGGTGCAGAACTACGCTTCAACGTGATCGCCACCCATGAGGAGAAGGGGTTCGAGAACAACGTTTCGGCGATGCAACTGAACCACAACGGCACCTTCTTCAACAACATGGACCTGTTGCCCGTGATCGGATACTCATCCGGTGGTGAACTACAGGACAAGAACGACCGCAAGGACCATGGCCTGCCACCGAAGGAACGTATGGCACGCTTGACCGACGATCCCGCACAGCGCATGCAGACCTACCTGATGCCCAACAGCGACTGGGTGAACGTACGTACCGTGATCAGTACCACACCGGACCAGATCGCCATCGCACCCGGCACACTGAAGCGTGAGTGGCAGGAAAATGGCAAACGATACTTCGAATACGTGGTGGATCACATGAGCATGAACTTCTACTCGTTCATGAGCGCCGCTTATGAAGTTCACCGGGAGAAATGGCGCGATGTGGATGTGGAGGTCTACTACCATCCCACGCATGCCGTGAACGTGCCGCGTATGGCGAACAGCATCAAGAAGTCGCTTCAGTACTACAACGACAATTTCGGCCCCTATCGCCACAAGCAAGCGCGCATCATCGAATTCCCCCGCTACCAGAGTTTCGCGCAAGCCTTCCCCGGCACCATGCCGTACAGCGAGGGCATCGGATTCATCGCAGACCTCACCGATACCACCGACATCGACATGGTGTTCTACGTGGTGGCACACGAAATGGGACACCAGTGGTGGGCCCACCAAGTGATCGGTGCGGACATGCAAGGCGGCACATTGCTCAGCGAAAGCATGTCGCAGTACAGCGCATTGATGGTGATGGAGGATGAGTACGGTCGCGCCCAGATGCGCAAATTCCTGAAACTCGAAAGTGATCGGTACCAACGTTCACGTGGCTCGGAAGAGTTGAAGGAAGTACCCTTGCTCGAGGTGGAGAACCAAGGCTATATCCACTACAACAAAGGCAGCGTGGTGCTCTACGGCCTTCGGGATTTCGTAGGTGAAGACAGCCTGAACAAAGCCTTCAAAGCGCTGGTGGACACCTTCGCTTACGCGCCACCGCCCTACCCTACAGCCCTGGACATGTACCGCGAATTGGAGAAGGTGGTGCCGGACAGTTTGCAGTATCTGCTCGTGGACGGATTCAAGAAGATCACCCTTTACAACAACCGTGTGGACAAGGCCACGGCCCGAATGCTGCCCGATAGCACGTACGAGGTAACGCTCGAACTCTTCGGAGAGAAGAACTACGCTGATAGCATGGGACGCGAAACACCAACGGCCATGAACGACTGGATGGACGTCGACATCCTACGCTATCCGAAATTCGGGAAGAACGTGGACAAGACCTTGAACGAAGTACCCTTGCTGCATAAGCGACTGCGCTTGAAGACCGGCGCGACCAAGCTCACCTTCATCGTAGCGGAAAAACCCATGCAAGCCGTGATCGACAGGGATAACCTGTTCTTCGACCGGGTGATGCAGGACAACATCAAGAAGGTAGAACTGGAGTAGGCCGTCCTTCTGAATATCGCAGGATCGGCCGATCCTGCGATATTCGCGTGTGGTGTAGTGCGAGCGCTGGCAATGAAGCATCGCCTGCACGACACCACTGCTCTCCTTCGGATGTGCCTGCTTCGATCATTCCTGCTCTTCCTCTTCCTAACGCTGTTGCCCCAGCCTCATGGGACCCGCGCTCAAGAGGTGCGGACCACGCAGGAACTCACACCCTTCGCGGACACCGCATTGCACCACCTCGTTCAGCGGGCGCTGCAACAGATGGATGGCTTCCACGGCGATAGCGCCATGAAGCTGATCAATCTTGCACTGGACCGGATCGACCCGTACAACGATCCAGAAGAGACCCACTACCTTCTCGCCTACCGCGCCGAAGTGCTCTACTACGAAGGGCTCTTCAACGAAGCCATGCGCGACCTCGATGAAGCAGAACGATCGGCCCACCTACTAAAGGACAGCACGCTCGTGGCCAATGCCTACAACCTGAAAGGCCTGCTGCACGAGAACATCCAGAACAGCCAGGAGGCATTGCCCTATATGCGCCTGGCCTTGGCTTGGTTCCCGCAGCGGCCAGCAGCGCGGTATCCGGTCACGGAGCTGCATCACATACATGGGAACCTGGGTAGCTACCTCACCACACTGGGCAGGCTGGACAGTGCGCAGTACCATGTGCGAACATCCCTGGCACTCGCAGCACGAAGCGGTGCACCACGTGCAACAGCTGTAGCGTACTGGGCGCTAGGCAACATCGCCTTGATACGCGGTGAACACGAATCCGCCCTTCATCAGTATGATCGTAGCTATGCCATCGCCGACAGCGCCCAAGACCATGACATCGGCGTTGATGCCCTGGTAGGGCGGAGCTTGGCACTGGCCTTCGCGGACCAACCGAGCGAAGCACGCATCGCACTTGGGCAAGCATCGGCATACCTGATCACACACCAGCAACGGATCGGACTGGTGACCCAACGGAATTTCGCACGGCAAGCGGCGCGTGCCTACGAACATCTCGGAGATCTTTCCAACGCCATGCGATCGCTTAGCACGTGGCACGCGATAGACAGTACCATCACCGCCAACAACATCCGCTCCGCGCTCACCACCCAAGCACTTCTACTAGAGGCCGACAATGACCTTCAGTTGGAACGTGTGGAACGGGATCGTATGGCAGAGCAGATCACCAATGAACAGCGCGCGCGCAACTGGGTGATCCTTGCCAGCTTGCTCGCGATAGCAGCCATTTCAACCATCTACCTCGTGAATAGCGCCCGCCAACGCCATAAGCGTCGCCTAGCCGAATTGGAGACCGAACGCGCATTGCAAGAGCGCACCATTGTTGAACTCCGGGTGCGTGAACAGGTGAGCCGCGACCTGCATGACGACCTCGGCGTGGGGCTGAGCGCGCTCAAACTCCGAAGTGAAATGAGCCTGATCCAAGATCCACAGGCTTCAACGGCACCATTGCTACGCGAACAAGCCAGCACCGCCGAGGACCTGATCATCAGCATGCGCCATATCATATGGGCCCTGCAAGACGACCAAGGCAGCTTGGAAGACCTGGTCGCCTACATCTCCTCTTATGCGCGCACCTACTTGGATGCACATGGAACGACACTTACCGTGGATGCCGACGCACGATGGCCAGCCCTGGAGTTGACCACGCACCAACGCAGGAACATCTTCCTTATCGTGAAAGAAGCACTGCACAACGTGGTGAAGCACGCCCGGGCCGGCCATGTGGCGCTCGCACTTCATTGGAGCGAAGGACTTACCATCCACATCGAGGACGACGGTGTGGGCATGCATCCGCCGGAAACACGAACTGGGCATGGGCTGGTGAACATGAGGAAACGCGCCATGGAGGTCCATGCCACCCTTCACATCGGAACGGCTTCACACGACAAAGGAACCCGTATCGTGCTCGGTGTACCCTTCGGTCCGAACAAAAGTTAGCTTGTACTGGCGACCGCTCCATCCCACCTTCGAGCCGTGGAAAAGACCATCACCCTACGCATCGTTGAAGATGATGAACGCATCCGGGAGATGCTTCGCGCTGTCTTCATCGCTACACCCGGTATGCACGTGCTGGATGCCCACGGTTCCGTGGAAGAAGCGCTCGGACGGATGGATAAGCACGTACCCGATGTGGTGCTGATGGACATCAACCTGCCCGGCAGGGATGGCATTGATGGCGTGCGGGAATTCAGCCAACACTGGATCAACGCCCAGTTCCTGATGTATACGGTGAACGATACGGACGACAAGGTCTTCGAAGCGTTGAAAGCCGGAGCCAACGGCTACCTCTTGAAGAACTCCACGCCGGAGCAGATCGTGCAAGCCGTGCGTGAAGTGAACGAAGGAGGCTCACCGATGAGCATGAGCGTGGCGCGCCGGGTGGTGAAGCATTTCAGACCGTCGACAAGCCTTGCGCGGTCAGAGCTGGGTATCTCCCTCACCGATCGTGAATTCGGCGTGCTCGAATCGCTGGCACAAGGGCTGCTCTACAAGGAGATCGCCGGTCGCATGACCATCACCGAAGGAGCGGTAAAACAGCACATCCATCGCATCTACGGCAAGATGCATGTGAACAACCGCACCGAAGCGGTGAATCGCTACTTCGGGCGCTGACCGGTCATTTCTCCCCGTACCGCGGATCGGGCTTCCACGGCAGTTTCTCGAACCGTTGTGTGCGAAGGCTCACATGTCCGAACTCCTCCTCCACCACACCGGTGAAGTGGTACACGCCGCGCCCCTGGAACGGATAACGCATGGCCACATCGGGGAACTGCGTGCTGTCCCAAAAATCGCCGGCCGGATCAATGAACGAACCGAAGGTCATGCGCTGGCCGCTGTGTGTATCGGTGGCTTTCACGTGGATCAGGTAACCGAACATGCGTACGCGCTTGCCGATGTACAGGTGCATCTCCCGTTTCAGGATGATGGGCTCGGAAGCGTGACGTGTTGACGTATCCGCATGTTGCGCGCTACGTGTTGGCCGCTGACCGCTCAGAGCGTCCGCAACGCCAACATCAGCTTCCCGCAGTCCATTCTGGGATGCGGGACCACTAATTGGCTCATCAGCTAATGCTCTTTCCACCAACGCAAAAGGATCACACAACGGGAACCCCAGCAGGTCCAGTTCATCGTAGGCATCGGCCAGTGGAAAATGCTGGAGTTCCGGCAACTTCGGCGCATCCACCTTCGTGATGAAGAGATCACCCACCGGTGCCGCATCCACCTTGCCGTTGTGCATCAGTGCGAGGTCCCACAAGAGCTCCGGTTTGCTCCTTCCGGTGAACCGCAACGCACCTACGCGCACCAGGATCCGCGCCTGTTCCAATGGCAAAGGCACGCGTTTCAAAAGGTCTTGTAGATCAACGAACGGGCCATGGCGACGGCGTTCCGACAAGATCAGTTGCGCCGACTCGTTGGTGAGGCTCTTGATGTTGTGGAGGCCTAAGTAAATGCGAGGAAGATGAGCTTCGAGCGCTGAGCCACGAGCCACGAGCATACGCTCAGTAAAGCTTAAGGCTCGTGGCTCGGAGCTCAAGGCTCTTTGTGCTTTGGCTTTCCTCAACGAACACAACTCCTCGCTCGCGTTCACACACGGGGCTTCGATCACCGCTCCCGCGCGCTTGGCTTCGTGGAGGTAGAATTCCGTGTTGTAGAACCCACCGAAGTTGTTGGCCACGCCCACCAGGAATTCCAACGGATGGTGCGCTTTCAGGTACAGGCTCTGGTAGCTCTCCACCGCGTAGCTCGCACTGTGACCCTTGGAAAAACTGAAGCTCGCGAAGCTCTCGATCTGCCGCCACACCTCTTCCGCCTGGCCTTCGGGGTAATTGCGCGCCTTGCAATTGTCGAAGAACTTCTGCTCCACCACTTTGAATTCCGGACGATCGCGGTAGCGGATGTTCATGCCACGCCGGACTTGGTCAGCATCCTCCAGATCAAGGCCTCCATACTGGCTGGCCACCCTCAGCACGTCTTCCTGGTACACCATCACGCCATAGGTCTCGGGCATGATGGCCATCAACTCCTTCGGCGCTTGCTTACGCCGTTCAGGATCATTGTGGCGTAACAGGTATTCGCGCATCATGCCGCTTTCGGCCACACCCGGACGGATGATGCTGCTGGCCGCGACCAATCCCAAATAATCGTCCACGCGCAGCTTCTTCAGCAACATGCGCATGGCCGGGCTTTCCACATAGAAACAACCAATGGTATTCCCCGTGCGGATCAATTCCTTGATGGCGGGATCCTCCTTGAAACGGGCGATGTCGTGGATGTCGACGGCAGTAGGTCGACCCGGTGGGTCGACGCTACGGGTGCCATCCACGATGTCATCGCACAAACTGGTCGTGTGCGCATTCACATCAGCTAATCCGCTAATTGCCACATCAGCTAATCGCCCCGCATTCACCAGTTCCACCGCATCCCGGATATGCCCCAGCCCGCGCTGGCTCAGCAGATCGAACTTGTGCAGCCCCAGATCCTCGCATTCCAGCATACTGATCCGTGTAACGGGGAAACCTTTCGGCGGACGATGCAGCGCGCTGTAATGCGTCACCGGCTTCTCCGTGATCACCACACCTCCAGCATGGATACCGAACTGGTGCGGCATGCCCAGCAGGTGTTGCCCGTAGCGTATCACGGCTTGTGCCACGTTGTCCAACTGGTTGCCTTGTGCGCCATCCGGAAGCTTTCGGTGGTCACGGTAGGAACGCGTGCCACCCTCACCAAGGATGTCGATCTCCTCCGGTGGTAACCCCATCGCTTTGCCCAACTCACGGATCGCGCCGCGCCATTGGAACGTGGTGTACGTGGCGATCTGTGCAGCGTGGATAGTCCCGACCGCCGCTCCATTGTACTTGTCGAAAACGTACTGGAAGATCTCGTCGCGGTCCTTCCAACTGAAGTCGATGTCGAAGTCGGGCGGTTTCTTGCGCGCAGTGCTGATGAAGCGCTCGAAGTAAAGATCGAGTTCCATCGGGTCCACATCGGTGATGCCCAAACAGTACGCTACCAAGCTGTTGGCACCACTGCCACGCCCCACATGGAAGAAATCGCGGCTGCGCGCATAACGAACGATGTCCTGGTTGATGAGGAAGTAGCTGATGAAGCCCATTCCTTCGATCACATCCAACTCATGGTGCATGCGTTTCAGCACTTTCTCGCTCGCATTCGGGTAGCGGTATTTCAAGCCTTCGCGCGTGTCCGCATGCAGGCGTTCACGATCCACCGTTCGGCTTGCCCCGAAGACCTCGCGCGTCTTGTCGCTGCCATCGAAGGCGATGCTGCATTGCTCCAGCAACCGCTCGGTATTGACCAACAACTGCGGGAAGTCCTGGTAGATCCGCTTCAACTCTTTTTCGGCGCGGAAACACTCGTCCGGCGAGGCCAGCTCTTCCGGCGGCAACATGCTGATCACCGTGTTCTTCGCTACCGTGCGCAACAACCGATGCACGTTGTGATCGCGCTTGTGGCGGAAGGTGACCGGCAACAAGGCCACGAGATCGTTCAACCGTTTCGACCATGGGCTGAAGGGCAACCGCGTGAGATCACCGGGCTTGATACCCACACGTTCGTTGGGGCGAAGCTGGTGCGGCGCACTGGTGAACGGATAAACGAAGAACACATCGGACAGCTCTGGCGCGCGTTCCTGGATCTCTTCGCCATCCAACAAGTGCGGGCTCAGCAATTCGTTCAACTGCTGGAACCCATCGTTGTTCTTGGCGATGCCGATATAGAGCAACCGCGTTCCCTGACGGAATTCAATGCCCGCGACCGGCCGGATATCGAACCGCTTCGCATCGCGCACGAAGTCGGGAATGCCCGCGCTGCTGTGGATGTCGGTGAGCGCAAGCGTGCGCACGCCGACCTTCGCTGCTTCTTCCAGCAGCGCATCGGGCTTCATAACCCCGTACTTGAAACTGAACCAGCTGTGTGCGTTTAGGAACATCGGGACCGGATCGACGCATTACCCGTCGATCTTCGGCCCAATAATCTAGCACATGGAACGGCCTACTTCAACCCATCCCACCACCTTTCCGACTTCGACAGATCTGCATCTGTGACAATGGCCCCAATCCGTGGCGTCAGCAGTGGTACGCCGAGTTCCTTGGCTTTCCTCGTGTCGACCATATCAGGGGCTAAGTACGACAAGTCGATATGCCTTAGCACTAGCCGACGAAGTGACCACATAATGCCCAGGGGCTATATCCACTCTCGGTTCATGCCCTTGATGAAAAGTAGCAACCAAACGGCCACCACTATCCAGAACAAACCAATCCACATTCGCTTTAGCAGCAACTCTCGGCCACTCACCACCAGACGCAACGACAAAAGCAGATAGGCGTGAGGTCGGCAGCGCACGCTCATCGATCGATACCGTCTGCTGCCTGTCATAACCCAAATGGAACGTGTAGCTATTATAGTCGCCGAAACCATATGCGGTGGCCTGATAGCCTCGATTGCCTGTAAGTGTATGACCGCCCTCCGTTAATTCGATCTGCGCCCAATAAACGCCCGGCACATCAGGCATGGGGAGGAACTGGTCCGCCACAGAAATATCATCAAGCAGCACATCGGGTTGTCCAACCTCGCTAACTGCTACGATGTTCACGTAATGTTCCGGAGTACCAGCGCCGGTGAGGGCGGACCATTGAGCACGATCATCCGAACGAGACGTTGGTTGCAACCATAGAAAAGCCGGGTCTCCCATGGTCCCGATATTGCATTCCTGACTCTCATTGAACTGCCCTACAGCAAATGCCTTATCTCCCGTGATGTGAACTGCATTCATGATGTGCAAGTCGATCACCTCGCCTTCATCAAGCTCAAAATCGCCGACCCCTGTGATATATACATCAGACCCATCATGAAGCCCCAATAGTCGTACTTGATCGCCGCCTCGCTCTGCGAATGGAACGACGTAGTAAGAATCACCCCACGACCCTATCGGATCAATCTGTTGAAAAAGATGGTCATCCGCGAGCTGACAATTCACAAAAGCTTGTCTTGCACCTGAGAATACAGCTACGGGCTTGGTCGTATCCAAGGAAAGAACACGGCTCCCGCTCAGATCACCAAGAGCTTGGATCTGAAAGACCTGACCAGCGTTCAATGTGATCTCGAACGGTATACCAGGCGGACGGAAACTGCTTGTCAAAACTGACGGAATGATCCGAACAACGGTACCATCTTGCGTTGCAAGTACCACGAACTCCGAAGGGCTCCCACCACCGTCGTCAGCATGGGCCAATACCATATAATCGACACCCAGTCGTTCGACCGGATGCACAAGCGTTGCTTCGGAGAAAAAGAGCCTGTGATGATAAGCCTGCACATCTATTTCATCATCACCTATGATACGGATGCCATAGTTGAAGAACGCCTCATCGCCTTGTGGATAGTATATGTTCGCCGGTAACGTGATCACAGTAGGTTCATCCGGAACAATAGTGAATGGAACACTATATCCCGCAGCCGGTATCTGCAATTCACCTTGTGTTCCGATCTCCGAACTCACCACAACATCGAACGAAGGCTGTCCATTGGCTGGCAGCATAAGGTTCTCCATATAGGTTAGCCAGAATTCCGTCCCTGAAGAAGTCACCTGAGCCTGTACGCGTAGAATTCCGCTTACAAGTAGTAGTAATACAACGAATACTCTCATAGCATCGCTTTTGGTAAAGACAGGGTTATCGATCCCTGGCTGCCTCGAAGATATTTAAAGAAGCTGGCCGCTCCACGGAAGCGCCCCCTTACTCCTCGCTGCGGATCTACTGGCACACCCTTATGTAATGGTCACCCACCGTAAGCTACGCATAGTGCGCGAGAACACCAGTCTGGCTGCGTCACTTCAACCCATCCCACCACCTTTCCGACTTCGACAGATCTGCATTCGTTACAATGGCCCCGATCCGTGGCGTCAGCAGTGGTACGCCGAGTTCCTTGGCTTTCACCGTGAGCCGCTCCACGGGCTCTTTCCACACGTGCATGGCGAGGCTGAATTTTCCCCAGTGGATCGGCATCACCACGCGGGCTTTCACATCCACCCCGGCTTGTGCGGTCTCTTCGGGCATCATGTGGATATTTGACCACAGCACGTTGTACGCACCGCATTCCAGCAGCGCCAGATCGAACGGACCGAACCGTTCACCTACTTCTTTGAATGTTGGCGAGTATCCCGAATCCGCGCCGAAGTAGACCTTTTTGCCGTTGCTCTCCAAGACCCACGCCCCCCACAACGTACTTGCGCGGTTGAACATGCCGCGACCGGAGAAGTGACGCGAAGGTGCCAACGTGAGTTTCACCGGCCCAGCATCCACACTCTCCCACCAATCCTTCTCGGTGATGGAAGCAGCTGGTATGCCCCAGTATTCCAAGTGGGCACCGACGCCCAGCGGCGTGATGAAACGTTTGTCCTTCAACTGCTCCACCGTGGCGCGGTCCAGGTGATCGTAGTGATCATGCGAGAGCAGCACCACATCCACGGCGGGCAACAGATCCACACGCATGTGCTGGCGGAAGTTGAACCGCTTGGGGCCCGCGAACGAGAAGGTGGATGCGCGCTCGCCGAAAACAGGATCGGTAAGGAACGTAACACCACCCATCTTGATCAGCAACGATGAATGCCCGAACCACGCTACGGCGAATGAACTGTCTGGAACTGCTTTCCATGCAGCGAGGTCCAGATCCACCGTGGGGATGGTGTCCTTCGCCTCGCGCCCTTCACCACCCTTGAGGAACTCCCACATCACTCCGGCCAACTGCCCTACCGGCATGTCCATGTTCGTTTCTGTGAGGTTCTGGAACTTGCCGTCGCGGTAGTTGGGCGATGCTTGGATGCGCGCGAGCCGCTCACCGGCCGGATTGCTACCGATGCGCGGCGCGAATGCGAAGTAGGCGAAGAGCGCAAGAAGAAGCACGACGAGCGTGCCCAATAGCCAGAGAAGGACCATCCGGAGTCGTTTCATGTTCGTGGAACGGGAGGCAAAGTTCCGATCCCCATGCGCCCATCAATGGCCCATCATCAGCCCAGCGTGCCACTCATGGAATGGTCGCCATTGACCATCCATCACACCCATGCCCTCAAGGGTCATTGACCGCCCCTTTCACGCGAAGTAATTTCCCTGCTTTCCACCACCATGCGTTCTTCCACCCTCTTGTTCGCCATCGCGTCCACCTTCTTCAACTGCACAACCGCACTGGCCGTGGATGTCCCACTGATCCCCTTCGGATCAACGTGGAAATACCTGGACAACGGCACCAACCAAGGCACGGCTTGGCGAGCGAGCGGTTTCAACGACGGCACGTGGGCCAGCGGACCTGCGGAACTCGGCTACGGCGATAGCGATGAAGCCACGGTGGTCGGTTTCGGACCGAGTTCGACCGCCAAGTACATCACCACCTACTTCCGGAGAACGATCACCATCGCGGATGTGAACGCCTACCCCGGCTATAAACTGCGCATCAAACGCGACGACGGTATCGTGGTCTATTTGAACGGCACTGAGATCCTACGGCAGAACATGAACGAAGGGACCATTGCCTTCGGCACCCTGGCTTACGCGGCGGTGAGCGATCCCGAGGAGGGACAACTTCTGGAAGCCTTGTTGAAGCCGATCCAATTCGCCAATGGGAACAATACACTGGCCGTAGAGATCCACCAGAGCGCAGCCAACAGCAGTGACATCAGCTTCGACATGGAACTGATGGGGCTGGACGCGAACGTATCCATCCACCGTGGTCCGTACCTGCAGGTCACTACACCGACCGGGACCACCATCGCTTGGACCACCGATGCACCTTCCAATGCACGCGTGAAATTCGGCCTGGCCCTAGGGCAACTTACCTCACAGGTGGATGTGCCCGCCACGACATTGCACCATGAAGTGGTGCTATCCGGCCTACAGCCCAACACCACCTACTACTATACCATTGGAAGCAGCACCCAGGACCTGACAACCGAAGACCCGACGACATTCTTCACAACTCATCCCGCACAAGGGAATGAACGACCGGCGCGGATCTGGGTCGTCGGTGATGCTGGTACGGCATACGCGGCACAAGCGAGCGTTCGCGACTCGTACATCAATTTCATCAGCGGTTCGCACAAGGCCGATGCGTGGATCATGCTGGGCGACAATGCTTACAACCACGGCCGTGAAACGGAATACCAGTTGGGCATCTTCCACAACATGTACGAGGGCATCCTGCGCAACACGACCCTTTGGCCCGCACCGGGTAACCACGATTACGGCAGCGGTGCGAACGGCAGCTCGAATATCGGTCCGTACTACGATCTGTTCACGTTGCCGAAACTTGCGCAGGCGGGAGGTGTGCCCTCCAACACCGAAGCTTACTATTCCTTCGACCTGGGCAACATCCACTTCGTCTCGTTGGACAGTTATGGAGTGTCGCGCGCAACCTCTGGTGCCATGGCCACCTGGCTGTTGGCGGACCTGGCCTACGCGGAAGCCAACGCGAAGTGGATCATCGCCTACTGGCATCATCCGCCGTACACCAAGGGCTCGCATGACTCGGACAACGTGGGGGATAGTGGTGGCCTGATGCGCGATATGCGCGAGAACATCGTTCCCATACTTGAGTCGCATGGTGTGGATCTCGTGCTCGCAGGGCACAGTCATTCCTATGAACGCTCGTTCCTCATTGACGGGCACTATGGCGTCTCATCCACCTTCAATGCAGCCACCATGGGTGTGGACATGACGAGTGGCCGGGGCAACGGCTCCGGCGCTTACAACAAGCCATCCGAACCCGGTGCGCATGCCGGTACGGTTTTCACGGTGTGTGGTGTGAGCGGAAAGAAAGATGCATCCGGTGCGCTCAACCACCCGGTGATGTACCTCAGCAGCTATGCGCACTTGGGGTCCATGGTGATCGATGTAACGGGCGATTCGCTGCATGCCCAATTCATCAATAGCGCCGGGGCCGTGATCGATCAGTTCGATGTGGTGAAACCGCCTACCATGATCCAGTTGGATATGAAGGTGATCCTGGAAGGCCCCTTTGACAGCAGCACGGGAATGATGCGGGATGACCTCCGCCTGGCCGGCCTCATTCCATCCGCTCAACCGCACGTGGCCATGTTCACCTCCCTCGGCGGCGGCGGAGAAACCGTAGCGCCTGCCGTACTCCAGACCGCCGGACCAACAGCCATCGTTGATTGGGTCTTCTTGGAACTGCGCTCGAAGGATATCCCTTCGCAGGTGGTGTATTCACGATCAGCCCTACTGCGACGCGATGGACATGTGGTGGACCTGGACGGTGTTTCCCCTGTTCCCTTCCGTATGCCGGTAGGCGATTATCACATCGCCGTGCGTCACCGCAACCATTTGGGCGCAATGCCCAACGCACCGGTCCGCTTCAACAACAGCGTGGCGACGGTCGATCTTACGCTACCGGCCACCACGACCTGGGGCACCGAAGCACAGCGTAACAGCAATGGCATCCTGATGCTTTGGGGTGGCGATGTGATCCGCGATGGAACAGTGCGGTACAATGGCCAGGCCAATGACCGCGATCCGATCCTGCAAGCGATCGGTGGCCTGGTTCCCACGCAGACATGGAACGGCTACCAGACCACCGACATCGGATTGGACGGTGTGACCATGTACAGCGGCGGCGGCAATGACCGGGACCGGGTACTTTCCACCATCGGCGGTATCGTCCCCACGAACGTGCGCCTCGAACAGTTACCGTGATCGGCACAAAAGCGAACGACCGCACGGACTACTTCCGCACCCCCACGAATTCGGGTCTACGGAACGTCCATGCGGCCTTCGCAACGCCAGCGCACCACTTACGCCGACGGAACGATGATCAGTTGCGGTACTTCACCGCGCCTTGTGCGAGCAAATGCTCGATGTCGTTGTTCACGCTGAGGATCAAGAGCGATGTCGCCGTGCAGAACACCGGACTGGTGATGCAATGGTGACCGTTCCAACTACCGTCCTGGTTCTGGATCTCCACTAGGCGACCGGTGGTCTGGCCGTACCAGTTCTTCCAACTGTTATCCTTGGCGATCACCAACGATTCGCCCGTCTGCAAGAAGCTGAGGAATTCCTCGCCGCCGTTGTTGCCGAAACCCGAAACGACATTGTCCGCTTGCGCTTGGGTCTTCGCGGCGTTATAGACGTTCCAGGCGGTGTTCATCTTCTCGGCCTCGGCAGGGGTGTAGCCCACTTCTTCCAAGGTCTTGCTATCCACTTCGGCATCCTTCGCCACTTTGCCTTCCTTCTTCGCACGCTCCACACGTTCGTTCACCTCACGCGCTTGAGCTGCACTGTTGCGTGTGCTGCTGCTAACGGCGTAGAGGGTTACGCCCGCTGCGCGATCAGTAGCCATACTGCCCGTGTTCGCATCGAAGTTGGCTTTTTGGTAATCGCGCGCCAGATCAAGCGACTCGTCGTTCACTTCAGCGCCCACGCTCTTCGCGCTTTCCAAGGCACTGGCGGCGAAAGAGGATTGCAGCACACCGGCCCAACCATCGCCTTGCACACTGCCGTCGGCGTTCTGCGACCGTTGGATCATGCTCACGCACGTGTTCAGTGCGCGTTTGGAACGTAGGAACAACGCATGGTCCTCACCGATCTTCGCGATCAGGTTGCTGAGGAACTGAGCGGTCAACGCGACATCGATGTTCGCGCCCAGCTTCGATTGGATCTGCGTGCCTGTGAGTTGCGTGACATTCACGGCGCCTTTCGGGGCGTTCTCCACTTGGGCCAAGAGGTACTCGGTGGCGCGTTTCAACTGTTGCGCTTGCTGGCCCTTGTCCGGTGAATTGCCCATGCGCAGCAGCGCCATGCCCACCATGGCCGTGGTAGCCGGATCGGTGCTTACCGCATGCGGATCCACGATGTCTTGCCGGGCGTGACTGCCGCAGCCGAAGCCGCCGTCATTGGCTTGTGCCTTGATCAACCACTCCAAGCCACGCTGCTCGGACTTCACCACGTTCTCCGGGGTTTGCAATACGAAGGAGGGATCCAGCCCTTCGCCTTCGTACACCGTTTTGAACACACAGCCCTTGGCCGGTTCCTTCACATTCGCCGTCAACGTTGGATCACCTGCGGGGACATGGCAGCGGGGAGCATCCACCGAGGCACCGGCCTGGCGGAAAGATACCAGCACCACTACGGCACTGGTCGCAGCAAAGAGAGCGAACGGGATGAACAGGGACTTTCTCATGGTCGTTGGGTGTGTTGTGGCCGTAAGAAGGATGCTTCATTGTGGCCGTTTACATGATCCGGTACACACCGGTCCGCAACAGGTTCGATCCCCGTTGAACTAATTTCATCCGCGCCATGCGCAATACGCTCTTCCTCGTTTCCGTTGCTGCCACCCTTTCGGTGAACGCCCAACGCGTGCTCCACTTCACCGCCACCTCCGGCTACGACCACGGTACACGCGATGTCTCCTTCGCTATGTTCACTTCCATCGGGAATGAGATCGGAGCGGAAGTGGTGAACGACCCCACAGGCACCACCTTCTCCGATGCAAGCACGTTGGCCGAATTCGATGCCATCATCTTCAGCAATACCAGCGGCAACAATATCCTGGATGCCACGCAACGCGCCAACTTCGAGCAATGGGTGAACGACGGCGGTAACGTGCTCGGCATCCACGCCGCCAGCGATACCTATCGGCACAGCACCGCCAACGGCAACAACACCGGCACGTGGGACTTCTTCCCGGAACTGATCGGTGCCAGCGTGCAGGAGGACCCGAACCATGTGGATGGCACACCCACCTACACCATGCAGCGCGTGGGCGCACACCCCGCCACGTACAACGTGCCCGACCAGTGGGAGAAGGCCGAGGAATACTACTACTGGGAGAACGGCTACTTCGCGGAACTGAACACACCCATGCTGATCGTGGAGGAGACCGTAGGCCCCAACGGACTGGTGAACAGCTACGACGCACCGCGCACCATGAGCTGGTACCGCACACCGGGTAGCTCGCGCGTGGTCTATACCGCGCTGGGCCACACCGCTTCCAATTACATCGATGATGCGATCTTCCGCGCCCACGTGCGGGATGCGCTGGCGTGGTTGCTGGAAGGCGCGACCGGCATCGGTGAAGGAGATGCGACTCGAACGTTCCTGTTCCCCAACCCGACAAGCGATCAGCTTCAACTACACGTGGGTCCCATCGGGCCGAACAGCGTTCTATCCGTGATCGATGCCAGTGGGCGCACCCTGCTTCGCGAACGCATGACCACGCAGCGCTTCACGATCTCCACCACCAAACTTCAACCAGGTTCCTACACCGTTGTTCTAGGTGATGGTACACGAGCACCGCTGATGATCGTTCGGTAGTCTGAACGAACCACGGAAGTAAGACATAGCCCGAACGCAGAACGCCGACCCTCGCAGGTCGGCGTTCCGCTATTCTAAAGGATTGATCTAGCTGCTGTAAGCCTCGATGGACTTACCGGCCTTCTTACGATCGTTCTCATCCAACAGGATCTTGCGGATGCGCAGGCTCTTCGGTGTCACCTCCAAGTATTCGTCGTTGGTGATGTATTCCATACACTCCTCCAAACTGAACTTCACCGCAGGGGCGATGTTCTCCTTGTTGTCCGTGCCGCTGGCGCGCATGTTGGTGAGCTGTTTGCCTTTCAGCACGTTCACCACCAGGTCGTCGGTCTTCGGGTTCTCGCCGATCACCTGGCCGCCGTAGACCTCCTCTCCTGGATCCACGAAGAAACGTCCGCGATCCTGCAGTTTGTTGATGGAGAACGCCACCGCGGTTCCCGTGCCTTGGCTGATGATGCTGGCCGCACGACGCACGCCGAGCTCTCCTTTGTAAGGCTCGTAGCCTTTGAAACGGTGCGCGATGATGGCTTCACCCTCCGTGGCGGTGAGCAAGGGATTGCGCAGGCCGATGATGCCACGGGCAGGGATGTTGAACTCGATGTGTACGCGATCGCCTTTCAGTTCCACGCTGAGCAATTCGCCTTTGCGACGGCTCACGAGGTCGATCACCTTGCTGCTGAACTCCTCCGGCACTTGTACGGTGAGCACTTCCACCGGCTCGCAACGTTCGCCATCGATCTCTTTGTAGATCACCTGTGGCTGCCCCAATTGGAACTCGTAGCCCTCGCGGCGCATGGTCTC
>DLGQ01000112.1:26592-27378 GCA_002482775.1 Flavobacteriales bacterium UBA7690
CCGATGTGCAGGATACCACGACCGTACACCAACAATTTATCCGGGCTGTTGGTCTCTTCCACCTTCATCGCCAGGTTCTTCTCGATCTCTTTGAACAAGCGATCGCGCAGGTGGCGGCTGGTGACATACTCCCCTTCCCTACCGAAGAACGGCGAGGTGTTGATGGTGAAGAGCATGCTCATCGTAGGCTCGTCCACCTTGAAGCCGGGCAAGCCTTCGGGTGTTTCGAAATCCGCGACGGTATCGCCGATGTCGAAGCCTTCCAGACCCATGATGGCGCAGAGCTCGCCGCTGTATAGTTCGCGGTCCTTCACTTTTTCCTTGCCTAGGCCTTCGAAGACCATGAGCTCGGCCACTTTGCCCTTGGTGATGCGGCCATCGTTCTTCACGAGACTCACGTTCTGGCCGGGCTTGATGGAACCACGACGCACGCGCCCTACGGCGATACGGCCTTGGAAGCTGCTGTAGTCCAAGCTGGTGATGCGCATCTGCAAGCTGCCATCCTCCTTCTTCGGCGCGGGAATATGCTCTAGGATCATGTCCAGCAGGTAGCTCACATCTTCTGTCGGGGTCTTCCAATCCGGACCCATCCAGCCGTGTTTGCTGCTGCCGTACACCACGGGGAAATCCAGCTGGTTCTCGTTGGCTTCCAAGGTGAACATCAGATCGAAGACCTGCTCGTGCACCTCTTCCGGCGTGCAGTTCGGCTTGTCCACTTTGTTGATCACCACGATCGGCTTCAAGCCCAGCGCAATGGCTTTACCCAATACGAAACGGGTCTGCGGC